>CAVRKH010000001.1:0-237344 GCA_963721655.1 uncultured Chloroflexia bacterium
GGAGGCGTTCGTCATCCCGATGCGAGCGGGCCACGCGCTCGAACGCCTGACGCGAAGGAGGCGGAAGGGCGTCCGTCCCAGGCACCTCCGCAGATGCTTCCAACGAAGCGGAACAATCGCCGAAGCTCCATAGGCGCCGGCGAGTTCAGCCGGGCGATGCGTGGCCGGCCTGAGCCGTTGACCGGCCGATTTCCAGGACCGCTCGACGCGATTACCTCCCTGCGTCGGTGCGATGCTTCCGCATGAGTGGAAGCATCTGACAGGTGCCCTGAAACAGACGTCAGTTGCGGCGGCATGCACGAATGACGTTGACCGACGATCAGGCCAGCTTCGTCTCCGAGGCGAGGACTGCCACGCTCGGGACGATCGCCGAGAACGGGCGCCCGCGCCTCGTCCCGATCTGCTTCGTCCTCGAAGGCGAGGTGCTCTACACACCGATCGACGAGAAGCCCAAGCAGGCCACTGACCCGCGCTCGCTCGCTCGCATCCGCGACATCGAGCGGCGAGCCGACGTGACGCTGCTCATCGATCGCTGGGACGAGGACTGGGACCACCTGGCATGGCTTCGAATCGAGGGCCGGGCAAGGCTACGGATGACCACGCCGAACGGGACCCGGCCATCGCGGCGCTCCGCGCGAAGTATCCGCAGTACGCCGGCCATGACCTCGAGTCGCGACCGCTGATCCGGATCGCGATCGAGCGTGCTGCGGAAGCTGGGCGACCTCAGCGATCCAGGAAGATCGCGTTCCCCGTCGGGCGAAGGTAGTGGGTCGAGCTCATCGCCTGGAGATAACCGCCCGCGTTGAACAGGGCCACGATGTCGCCCTCGGCGACCAGCGCCATCGGGTAGTCCTCGGCGAACACGTCGCTGGCCTCGTTGATGTGCCCGGCGACGTTGACGACCTCGGTCCTCGGCGAGTCGACCGCCGCCACCGGCAGAATTTCCTGGAGGTAGCCGTAGATGAAGTACGCGCAGTTGAGGTTCCAGCCGAGATCGAGCCCGACGAACGTCACGCCGCCCCGCTCCTCGATCGTGACGACCTCGCCGAGCAGGATCGCGGCGTCCTTCGACAGGTAGTCGCCCGGTTCCGCCCCGACCGCCACCCCCAGCGGGCCAAGGTGCCGCGCAAGGACCTCTGCGTAGGCATCGATGTCCACGGCCGGCTCGGTCGTCGCGGGCCGGCACGCCGATCCCGCCGCCGACGTTCACCTCGGTAATGGGGCAGCCGGCGGCGATCAGCCAATCGGTCGCCTCGACGGCGCGGACCAGCGCGGCCTCGAAGGCGGCGAGGCCGTCCCCGAGCCAGCCCGAACCGGCGTGGAAATGGACGGTGTCGATCGTCAAGTCGAACTCGCGGGCGACCGCCAGCGCCTCCTCGAGCCGGTCGAGTCCGATCCCGAACTTCGTCGGCCGGCCGCTGTATTCGAGGTGCGCCCGATAGCCGGCACCGGCCCCGGGATCGATCCGCAGGCCGATGGTGCGTCCTGGCGCGCGACGGCCGTAGCGGCGGATCTGGCTGATCGCGTCGAGGTTGACGTGGATGTCGTGAGCGAGCAGCACGTCGAGATCCCGCTCGGAGACGTTCGTGCCGGTGTAGCTGATCTCGTCGGCGCGCCAGCCGCATTCGAGCGCGCGGAGGACCTCGCCCGGCGAGCAGGCATCGATCTCGACGGCGTCCGGCGAACCGGGAGAGCCGAGACCCCGGAACACCTCGAGGACCTCGGGGAGTGGGTTGGCCTTCAGCGCGAACCGGAGGCGGAACGGAATGCCGGCACGAGCCGCTGCCTCCTGCAGGCGGCGCGCGTTTTCGGCGTACCTGGGGCGGTCGTACAAGAACAGCGGCGTGCCGTGCCTCCGCGCCAGGCCCTCGGCGTCCTCGCCACAGATCGTCAGACGCCCGTGACGGGACTCGAGGCCGGGCCGCCGCCACCACGCGGGTGCGGCCTGCGACGCGGGTGCCGCCGGGAGCGCCCCGGTCACGCGGTGTGCGGGTGGGCGTGGCCTCGAGGCGTCCAGCGGTCGGGACCCTCTTCGACGGGGACGCCAATGGACTCGAGAGCATTCGGCGGGAGGCGAGCGCGACCTCGACGATCGCGGCCTCAAACGCCTCGCTGTTGCGGGCGGATGGTTCGCGGTACCCGCTCAGCTTGCGGACGAATTGGCGAGCGGCGGCGTCGATCTCTCCGGTCGTCGCGGTCGCCTCGGGACGGCGGAGAATTTTGATGCTTCGGCACATGGACTCAGCCTACACCGGGTGCGCGGTACGGTCAGTGATGCCCCGATGCCGTGCGTCGCCTCGTCGACGGCGCTCGCGACCGCTGACCGCCGGGCTATCCTCCGTTCCCATGGACCTCCCGCGGACGATCATCGAGCCGTTCAAGATCAAGATGGTCGAGCCGATCAAGCTCACCACGCGCGACGAGCGCGAGGCGGATCTTGAGGCGGCCGACTTCAACCTGTTCCAGATCCACGCCGGAGGACGTGATCATCGACCTGCTGACCGACAGCGGCACGTCGCGCGATGAGCAGCGAGCAGTGGGCGGGGATGATCCGCGGCGACGAGTCGTACGCCGGGGCGCCGGCGCTGGTACGCGTTCTCGAGGCGGTCTAGGCGCTGTTACCGGCTCCCGCACGTCATGCCCACCCACCAGGGGCGGGCAGCCGAGGATCCTGTTCAGCTGGTGGGCGGGCCGGGCAAGGTCATCCCCAGCAACAAGCACTTCGACACGACGCGCGCCAACATCGAGCACCGGCGCGCGAGGCCGTCGACCTCGTGATCGACGAGGGGGCGACCCACAGGCGATCCACCCGTTCAAGGGGAACCTCGACGCCGCCAAGCTCGAGGCGCTGATCGCTCGACGTCGGCGGCGAGCGGTCTCGGTCTTCATGGTGACCGTGACGAACAACAGCGGCGGCGGCCAGCCGGTTCGCCTGGAGAACCTGCGCGAGGTCCGCGCGGTGTGCGACCGCCACGGCATCCCGCCTGTTCCTCGACGCCTGCCGGTTCGCCGAGAACGCCTGGTTCATCAAGATCCGCGAGCCCGGCCCAGGCCGGCCGTTCGGTCACGCGACATCGTGCGCGACCTGTCGACCTGGCCGACGGCCGACGATGAGCGCCAAGAAGGACGGGCTGGCCAACATCGGCGGCTGTCTCCCGATGCGCGACGCCGCGCTGGCCGAGCAGTGCCGCAACATGCTCGATCCTGACCGAGGGTTTCGTGACCTACGGCGGCCTCGCCGGTCGCGACCTCGAGGCGATCGCGCAGGGCCTTCGTCGAGGTGCTCGACGAGGACTACCTGCGCTACCGCAATCCGGCTCGGACCGCCTACCTGGCGAGGCACCTGCTCGCGGCCGGCGTCCCGATCGTCGAGCCGCCCGGCGGCCATGCCATCTACATCGACGCCGCCGCGTTCCTTCCGCACATCCCGCCCGTCGAGTACCCCGGCCAGGCGCTCGTCTGTCGCTCTGTATCGCGAGGGCGGCATCCGCGCCGTCGAGATCGGCAGCGTCATGTTCGGGCGTCGACCCGGACGGCAGCGAGACGCCGGCCGCGATGGAGCTCGTCCGGCTGGCCATCCCGCGCCGCGTCTACACCCAGAGCCACATCGACTACGTCATCGAAGTCGTGCGCGCGGTCGCTGCACGCGCAGCAGAGCTGCGCGGCTATCGGATTGCCGCCGAGCCAGCAGCCCTGCGCCACTTCACGGCGCGGTTCGAGCCCATCAGCTAAGGGGGCAGGATGTTCCGTATCGGTCGCAACCGGTTCGACGAGCCCGGCGCCGAGTTCTGGAATTGGTGGCCGGGCGCCCGCGATGGCATCGCGAAGGCGATCGTCACCGGGGCGTTCGACGACCGGATCGTCAAGGACATCAACAAGCAGGTCCAGCGAGTGCACCCGCAGATGGCGTGGGAGCTGCAGCCAGGGTCGCGGTCGGCGCATGCATTCTGCCTGTCGTCCGAGGGCAACCCGGAACGCGCGCGAGGTGGCACTGCGCTGGCTCGAACGCGCACCCAACCCGGATTTCGACGTGGGAGTTCCACGCTTCGAAGCAACCGGCCAGGACGCTGATGACGCTCATGGTCGCCGGCGGCCCGTTCGACCTCGAGGAGATGCGCGCGAGCGCAGCGTGGACGAAATCCGGCGGCTGGTCGACGTCCGGCTGTGGCATCCGCGCTTCCCCGAAGTGCCCGAGCCCGTCCGGCAACAGGTGGCACTCCTGTTCCTGGACCACCTGCTGGGCGAGGACGGCGTCGAGCGCTGGATCGGGGCGATCGAGCTGTTCGAGGGGCCGACCGGCGGGCGGACCCCGGCCGAGCTCAAAGCCGAGGTCGAGCGCCACGCGGCCGAGCCCAAGGGCGACGACACCTGGGTTAACGGTGAGATCACGCGGCCCGACGGAAACGTGGAACTGGTCATCACCGATGCCGCGCTGAAGCGGATCGACCATCCCTTCCATGACTGGTGGGTCTGGGTCCGGATGGATTGGGGTGCGAACCGCTATCCAACCGACGAGGAGGCAGAACGGCTGAATGCCGAGGAAGACAACTTCCTCGAGCGCATGGGGGATCGCGCCGTCCTGGCGGCCCGCGTGACGGTGCCGGGTAGCCGGACGTGGCATTTCGTGAGTGAGGACTTCGAGAAGATGCGCCCCGCGATCGACGGCTGGGCGGAGTGGCTGCCGGACACGTTGTCCCCAGAGCTCCCGCAACGCCGGCTCAAGATCGACGGCGGTCGGGACACGACCTGGCAGTTCCTGCGGGACCTGGGCATTCGGTGATCGAGGCCCTGTTCTGGGTGGGCTGGGCGCGTCCGCGCTCCTCGTCGGCGCAGTCGTGGCGTTCCTCGCCGACGTCCCGAAGCGCATCCAGGGGCTCATCCTCGCCTTCGGGGCCGGAACGCTCTTTGGCGCGGTGGCATACGAGCTGTTCGAGGAAGCGGTCCGGATCTCGGTCGGAGGCATCGACGTCGCGATCGGGTTCGGGCTCGGGGCGACGGTCTTCTACCTCGGCAGCCTCGGCATCGACCGCCTGTCGCCCGAGGTGCCCATGGGCATGGTCTCGAAGCGTGATCCGCGCACGAGCGGCCTCGCGCTCGTGCTCGGCGCGGTGCTCGACGGGGTCCCCGAGTCGGTCGTACTCGGGCTGTCACTGCTGGGCGGCCAGGGGGTCGGCATTGCCGTCCTTGCGGCCGTCTTCATCTCGAACATCCCCGAAGGCCTGTCCGCGAGCGCGGACCTCGCCGCTGCGGGCCTCAAACGGCCGCGCATCCTCGGGCTGTGGGTCCTGGTCGTCGTGGTGAGCGCGCTTGCTGCCGCGTTCGGTTTCGGCGTGCTGGGCAAGATGGGGCCGCACGTGGTCGTGCTCCTCGACTCGTTCGCCGCCGGTGCCATCCTCGCGATGCTCGCCGAATTGATGATCCCCGAGGCCTACGAGCAGGGCGGCCGGGCAGTCGGGCTCGCGACGACGTTCGGTTTTGCGATCGCGGCCGCACTCTCGTTCCAGACATGACGGTCGGCTGGCGCGACGTGGTCGAGCGATTTGGGATGGCGGCTCACCCCGAGGGCGGCTGGTTCGTCGAGACATGGCGGGCGGCGGGCGGCCCGGACGGCCGGCGCCCGGTCGCGAGCGCGATCCTGTTCCTGCTGCCGGCCGGCGAGGCATCGCACTGGCACCGGGTCGACGCCGCCGAACTGTGGCAGTACTCGGCGGGTGATCCGCTGGAGCTGCGCATCGCGCCAGCGGAAGGCGGACCGGTGGCGGTGCACCGGCTCGGCCCGGACGTCACCACTGGTGACGCGGTCCAGGTCGTGGTACCGGCGGGGGCCTGGCAGGCGGCGCGTCCACTCGGGGCATGGACCCTCGTGGGCTGCGTCGTGGCGCCCGCCTTCACGTTCGATGGCTTCGAGCTCGCGCCGGAGGGCTGGGAACCGCCCGGTTGAGGGCCAGGTCGACCATTTAGACCCGATTCCCCGGCGCGCTACTCATAGTGGGTGAAGCGTCCCGCCCAGGGGCGCGCAGAGGGAGCCGGACGGATGGACCTGGCGCTTGTCGAAGCAGCGCGGTCCGGGGATGAGGAGGCGTTCGCCTCGATCGCCCGCGGCTCGGCTGACCGGCTGTTCGCCGTCGCGCATCGGATCCTGCGTGACGTCGGGCGCGCCGAGGACGCCGTCCAGCAAACGCTCGTCACGGCGTGGCGGGAGCTTCCTGCGCTCCGCGACATCGAGCGCTTTGAGGCATGGATTCATCGATCCTGGTTCACACCTGCTACGCCGAGGCGAAACGCGCATCGAAGTGGTCCGCCAACGTCGTGGCCCTGCCCCTGGACGGACCCGCGACGCCGGATACCACCCTGAGCATCGAGACACGCGACTCGTTGGATCGCGGGTTCCGCCGGCTTCCGACGGAACAACGCGCGGTATTCGTGCTCCATCACTACCTTGGCTGGTCGGTCAGGGAGATCGCCGAGAACCTCGGCGTCCCGACCGAGACGATCAGGTCGAGGCTTCGCTACGCAACTTCCACCCTCCGGGCGGCCCTCGAAGCCGATGCCCGGACGACCAGCACCGAGTCCCGGGAGCGGATGGCATGAACGAGAACGAATTCGATCGAACCGCCCGAGCGTGGCTCGAGGACGGCCCGACCCGGATGTCCGACCGTGCCGTGCTGTCAGCCCTCGAGGAATTCAGACGGACTCGACAGCGCCGTGCCTGGTGGCCGGCGCGGAGGGCAACCCCTGTGAACATCTTTGTACGAGCGGCAATTGCCGCGGTCCTCGTGGTCGGCGTCGGCTTCGTTGCCGTCAACGTCCTTCGCCAGCCGGACGGATCGGGCGTCGGCGGCGTACCAACCGCAAGCCCGTCTCCGAGCGCTTCGGCGCCGCCTTCTCCGGCCCAGTCGGCAGCGGTCCTTCCCGAGCTGACGCAGACCTACGTCTCGTCGCTCAACGGCTTCTCGATCGGCTATCCAGACGGCTTCGAGATCCAGCCGGCGACGGAGGTCTGGGATCCTCGCGTAGACCAGGAGGACAAGCAGTTTGATTTTATCGTCGGTACCTTGCGGGGCTCATCCACGGAGGTCCCGGATGGGGTGACGATCGATGATTGGGTCGACCAGTCCGTTGTCCATTACGAACCCGGCAGCGTCTGCGGTGCGCCGCGCAGCGAGCTACCCGAGGTCACGATCGATGGACAACCGGGGCGGATCACGTTGGATTGCCCCGGCGAGATCGAGGCGACCGTCGTCGTCGACGGACGACTGTATCTCTTCACCCTTGTCGGCGACGGTGTCAGCAGGGCTCTCTTCGACGCCTACGCGTCCACGATCGATCTGCGCCCGGAAGAAGCGGCGAGCCCGGCGCCGTCGTGATCGATAGGGCATTCGAGCGGAGCCGGCCTGCGGGCCGGCTCCGCATTTTCCCTGCCCTTAGACCTCGCCTTCGCGCATGCCCCACGGCGAGCCGTGCTCGACGAGCAGGTCGAGAAAGGGCACCGAGTCGAACGCCTCCGGGCCGAGGACGCCGGCCCCGGTCCACGTGCCTGACGCCAGCAGTTCGAGCGCCACGACCGGGTTGATCGCCGTCTGCCACACGACCGCCTGCGAGCCGTCGACGGCGCATCGTCGCCTCGTTGTCGGCCAGGTGGTAGAGGTACACCTCGCGGCGGTTGCCGTCCTTGCCGGTGCCGTCACCCACGTGCCGGCACAGGTCTTGGCCCCGCATGCGGTCGCCGAGCGCGGCGGGTCGGGGAGCGCGGCGGCCACGACGTCGCGTGGCGCCACCTCCATCCCCCGCACCCGGACCGTGGCGGTGCGGTCGAGACCGATCTTGTTGAGCGACCTGCAGCACGCTCGATGAACTCGTCGCCGAGGCCGTACTTGAAGGTCACCCGCCGGGCGTTCACCCAGCGCGGGATCAGCAGCACCTCTTCGTGCTCGACGTTCACGCACTCGACGGGCCCGATGCCCTCCGGGAAGACGAACGTCTCGGGCTCCGAGAACGGCGGCGTGGTGTACCAGCCCCGGTCGCGCTCCCAGACGACGGGCGGGTTGAGGCATTCCTCGATCGTCGTCCAGATCGAGAACGACGGCGCGAAGTCGTAGCCGTCGACCACGAGGTTGGCGCCGTCACGCACGCCGATCTCGTCGATCTCGTCGAACAGGTGGTCGGCGGCATAGCGCGCGAAGACGTCGGACAGCCCGGGCTCGACGCCGATCCCGACGAGGGCCAGTCGACCCGCCGCCTCCCAGTCGGTCGCCCGGCGAACTGGTCGTCGCCGAGCTTGACGCCGGTCCGCTCGTACGGGGCGGCGGGATCGGGCCGTGGAGAGCGACATCGCCATGTCGAGGTAGTTCGCCCCGGCGGCGAAGGCGCCTTCGAAGATCGGCATGACGAAGCGCGGATCGACGGCGTTCAGGACGTGGGTGCTGCCGTGCTCGCGGGCCAGCGCCGCGACGGCCGCCGCATCGGAAGCGTCCACCCGGGCGGCCACGAAGCGGGGATCGCCGCTCGAGCCGGGCGATGGCACGCTCCGCGCGCGCCGGGTCGTAGTCGGCCACGACGACCTGCTCGAAGAAGGAGCGGCGCGCGGCGATCGGGACGACGGCGCTGCCGACGCCTCCGGCGCCGACGACGAGGATGCGCATCGCGCTCAACGCGCGGTCAGCCCGGCGGGAAGCGCCATTCGATCGGTCCCGTGAAGCAGTGGCCGAGCGCACTGCACGCCCCGTAGGACAGGTCGAACTGGCGCGAGCCGACGTACGGGCCGCGATCGATGACGGGGACCGTCACGACCTTGCCGTTGTAGCGGAACTGGACCTTCGTGCCGCACGGCAGCGTGCGGTGGGCGACGCCGACGAGGGTCTTCGTCAGGGTTTGGCCGCAGGCGGTGCCGTTGCCGTAGAGGCCGGCGCCGTACCAGCTGATCTCGGGGTCGCGCTTCCACGAGTTCTTCACGATCTTCACGATCGAGCCGGCCTTGGCCTTGGGCTGGGCAGCATCGAATCCGCCCGGTGGGGGCTTCGGTTCGCTTGGCCGGCTCGATGAGCTTCGAGCGTTCGTCCAGGGCTCCCGCGGAGCGGCTCCCCGGATCGAGGGGCTGAATCGTCGTTACCGGTCCCTGGACTGCTGCCGCGACCTCGACTTGCGCGAAGAGGTCGGGATCGGTCTCGAGCGCGAGGCTTGGGTTTCGCGACCCGACCGGTCCGGGGACGGCGACCGCGGCGATCGTGGCGGTGAGCGCCACGAGCGCGACGACTCTGGGATGTCGCACGTCGGGGCGGATGATACGGGACTTCGACGGGAAGCGCCCGGGGGCGTCCTGCCGGACGGCGCCGGTCGTGCCAGACTCGGGCCGTGCCGACGCTCCGAATCGCGCTCGACGGACCGCTCGATCTGGCCCGCACGCTGGCTCCGCTGCGGCGCGGCTACGGCGACCCGACGATGCGTCTCGCGGACCGCCGCTGCTGGCGCGCGACGCGCACCGCGGACGGTCCCGCCACCGTCGTGATCGACGTCCAGGGCGACACCGTGTCCGCCGAGGCCTGGGGCCCCGGCGCCGACCGTGCCCTCGCCGCCGTCCCCGGGCTGGTCGGACTCCACGACGACCGCACCGGGTTCCGGCCGCTGCATCCCGTGATCGCCGAGCTCGATCGCCGCTTCCGGGGCGTGCGCATCGGGCGGAGCGGCGCGGTCTTCGAGTCGCTCGTCCCGGGGATCCTCGAGCAGAAGGTGACCGGCGAGGAGGCACGACGAGCGTTCCGTGGCCTGGTCCGCGCCTTCGGCGAACCGGCACCGGGCCCGGAGACGTTCAACCTGCGGCTGCCGCCGGCGCCCGAACGGCTGGCCGCGCTCCCCTACTACGGCTACCACGCGTTCGGCGTGGAACGCAGGCGGGCCGAGGTCATCCGACGGGTCGCGGCCCGGGCCGCCTGGTTCGAGGCGACCGTCGACCTGCCACTCGACGAGGCGTACGCCCGACTGACGGCGCTGCCGGGCCTCGGACCGTGGACCGCGGCCGAAGTCGCGGTCCGTGCCCTGGGCGATGCCGACGCCGTGAGCGTCGGCGATTACCACCTCCCGAACCTGGTCGGCTCGGTGCTCGCGGGGGAACGCGGCGGCGATGACGCCCGGATGCTCGAGCTGCTCGAGCCCTACCGTCCGCACCGCGCGCGGGTGATCCGCCTGATCGAGTCGGCCGGCAGCGCGTTGTGGGGCGCGCGGCGCGCGCCACGCATGGCCACGCGCCGGATCGAGTCGATATGAGCCGGCCGGCGCGGCGCGACCGGAGCGCCCGGGCAGCCGAGCGCGCGGCCGCCGCCGACGCGGTCAGCTGGTCGGGACCGCCGACCGAACCGGGTCCCCGGGCTCGACCGCCTGCGCTCGATGTTCGCTTCCGGCGAGCCGATCCTCGCGGACGGGGCGATGGGCACGATGCTGTTCGCCGCCGGGCTGTCGTCGGGCGACCCGCCGGAGGTCTGGAACCTCGCCCACCCGGACGTCGTTCGCGGCGTGCACCGCGGCTACCTCGACGCCGGTTCGCGGATCCTCCTTACGAACACGTTCGGGGCCAACCGCCTCCGGCTGGCCCTGCATCGCCTCGACGACCGCGTCGAGCAGCTCAATCGGACCGCCGCGATCCTGCTTCGCGCCGAGGTGACGGCCGCGGGCGTGGAGGCGCTGGTGGCCGGCGACATCGGGCCGAGCGGGGAGATCATGGCGCCGCTCGGGACGCTCGAACGCGAGGCCGCGATCGACGTGTTCGCGGAACAGGCGGGGGCCCTCGCGGCGGGTGGCGCCGACCTGTTCTGGATCGAGACGATGTCCGACCTGTCGGAGATGGCGGCAGCGATTGCCGGTGCGCGGCGCGCCTCGCCTGCGACCCCGGTCGTGGCGACGATGACGTTCGACACGCGTGGTCACACGATGATGGGTGTCTCGCCGGAGGACGCGGCTCGCGCCCTCAGCGCGCTCGGTGTCGACGCGATCGGCGGCAACTGCGGGAACGGCCCCGACGAGCTGCTGCCGGTCATCGAACGGATGCGTGCGGTCGCACCCGACCTGCCGCTCGTCGCCAAGCCGAACATCGGGATCCCGGTGTTCGTCGGGGCGCGTGCCGAGTACCGCACGCCGCCCGAGACGATGGCGACCGAGGCGATCTCGTTGCGAGCGCGCGGCGCAACGGTGATCGGCGCGTGCTGCGGCAGCACGCCGGCCCATCTCGAGGCGATGGCCGGGGCGCTCGCCGCGCCAGGACCTGACGAAGCCGCGAAGCCGGCCGATCCATGCGGACCGGCCGGCCGGGCGGCGCTGGCGGCGGGGGGTCAACCGTCAGCGCGGGCGAATGTTCTGGTTGCGGCGGAACAGGTTCGACGGGTCGTAGCGACGCTTGACGTCGACCAGGCGCTCGTACGTGCCGCCGGGATACGCATCGCGGACGCGGGCATCGCCCTCGTCCTCGAGGAAGTTCGAGTAGACGCCGCTCGCCTTCGGGGCGATGGCAGCGAAGTAGCGATTGGCCCAGGCGTCGGCCTCGGCGCGGTCCTCGCCATGGGCCGCGTGCATCGACAGCATCACGGTCGCGCCGCGGTGGGCGAACGCGGTGGCATCGGCCGGGACGTCGGCCATGGCGCCGCCGAGGACGCGGATCTGCGTGAAGTCCATGCCGTGGCCCGGGGCCGCGGCCATCTCGCGCAGGATGGTGTCGACCGCCTCGTCGTCGAGCGTGTCGAGGAACGCCGAGCGCATGGTCCCCGCGCCGGGCTTCGAACCCTCGGCGGTGAACTGGTAGATGCCGGGGTACGGCATCGGCGCGGCGAGCTCGCCGAGCGGCGTCGCCAGACGGCGGAACGGCTCGAGCGCCGCCTGGCCGGCTTCGGGATCGCCGTCGAAGACGAACATCACGATGACCGCCGGCTTGAAGTGGTGCTCGGGAGCGAGGAACGGCAGCGGCGGTGCCGCGTTGAGCACGAACGTGATCGTCGACAGCTCGCGGGGGGCCGCCGCTGCGACGGGGACAAGTCCGCGCAGGACGTCGGCCGTCGGCGGCAGCAGGACCGCCCCGCCGAGGATCATGCCGACCGGATAGAGCCGGTACTGGAAGCGGGTGACGACGCCGAAGTTTCCGCCGCCGCCTCGAACGGCCCAGAACAGGTCGGGGTGCTCGGTCTCGCTGGCGATCAGCTGTCGCCCGTCGGCGGTCACGATCTCGACCGCGATGAGCGCATCGATCGTGAGGCCGTGCTTGCGGACGAGCCAGCCGACGCCGCCGCCGAGGGTCAGCCCGGCGATGCCGACGGAGCCGGTGTCGCCGAACGGCGTGGCCAGGCCATGCGCGGCGGCCGCTTCGGTGAACTCGATCGCGGTGAGGCCGGGCTGCGCCCAGGCAACCCGCGCATCGGGGTCGATGTGCAGGCCGCGCATGTCGGCGAGGTCGAGGACGATGCCGCCGTCGACGGTGCCGTGGCCGGCGAGGCTGTGGCCGCCGCCGCGGACCGCGAGCTCGAGCTCGTTGTCGCGGGCGAAGCAGATCGTGTTGGAGACGTCGCGCGCATCGGCGGCCCGGACGATGGCGAGCGGCCGGACGTCGACCGCGGCCTGGTGCACCTGGCGGGCGGCCTCGTATTCGTCGTCGCCCGGCAGGATCAGTCGACCGTTGAGGCTGCCGCCGAGCGCTTCGAGATCGAGCGGCTCGACAAGGAGGGGGCGGCGGAGGATCGTGGCTTCCAAGGGTTGTGCTCCTCGTGGGGTTGGCGAGGCTGGGGGGCTTGTGTTTGATCGAACCTACGTCGCGGCCGCTGCTTCGACAGTCGGCGTCAGGCCGATCCGTGTCGCCGATGTCCGTCGCGGGCGGCATGGACATCCGTCCAGCGCCCTGGTTCTCAGGACTCCCTCAGAAACCGGCGAGACGATCGGGGCACTCGCGGTCGAACGACCGCCACCGACCGGCGCAGCGAGCACGGAGGTCCACGCCTTGACCACACTCGAAGGGGTCCCGGCAGCCGGGTCACCGCGCCGCCCCCGCGCACCGCGAGCACCGCGCTGGCGGGTTGCAACGATGGCGGGCGCTGCGCTCGTCCTCGTCGGCGGAGCCGCCATCGCGATGGCCGCCTCGCCGGAACCCTCCACGGCACCGAATCCCGACGCCACGACCCAGCCGAACGGCACCAAGGACGGCGGACGGCTGTTCCGGCCGCTGTTGCGCGGGCTCGGTCTGGGCGACGGGTTCGCCGGCGTTGCCGGACGCCGCGGCGGGTTCGCTGCGGGCAACATCACGATCACCGCGATCAACGGCTCGTCGGTCTCGCTCGAGACCGTCGATGGCTGGTCGCGCACGATCACCGTCACCGACCAGACGACGATCACCAAGGACGGCGAGGCGATCGCCCTGACCGATCTCCAGGTCGGCGACAAGATCCGCTTCCGGCAGACCGTCGACGACGCCGGGAACTACACGGTCACGGCGATCGCCGTCGTGCTGCCGTCGGTCCTCGGCCAGGCCACGGCCGTCGACAGCGACAGCATCACGCTGTCGCAGCCCGACGGGACGAGCGTCACGGTCCATGTCAACGGTTCGACCAAGTTCACGGTCGGCGGTGAAACCGGCAAGTCCGTGGCCGACGTCGAGGTCGGCATGATCGTCGGCGGCGAGCGGCGAGCAGAATGCCGACGGGTCGCTGAACGCATCGAAGGTCCGCGCCGGCACGATCTGGGACGGCCTGGGTCGAGGGCTGGGGCGCGGCCACGGACCGGGGAAGTGGGGCAACCCCGACGACGCGGCCCCGTCCGGGGCGCCCGAGAACTCCTCCACGAACGCGGGCTGATCCCGCCTATCACCGAACACTCCCGGCGTCGAGATCTCCTCCCCTCGACGTCATGCGCTCTGGGGGGCGCACCAACGCCCGGGCCCTCAAGGGTCCGGGCGTTTCGGTGTCCCGGGGTTCGCGCGGCGCCGGGCCGCGGCAGCCGGGCCCCAGCGCCCAGGTAGTGGCCAGATATTCACCCCACGACTGAAAGTCCGGACCCGGGTGCTCCGAACCGCCGAGTTATCGGCCAGATATCCAGAACGGCACGGTTTTGGCCACCAGGTCGAACACTTTGGGCCTCGATCCAGGCTCGGGTTTCTGACTTTCAATCACCGGTGGCCAGGTTTTGGCCACTACCTCAATGGCCCGACGCCGCTGCCGGGCCGCGGCAGCCCAGGTAGTGGCCAGATATTCGCCCCCGTACTGAAAGTCCGAACCCGGCGCTCCGGACCGCCGAGTTAGCGGCCAGATATCACCGGCGACGTGGTTTGGCCACCAAGTCAGGCCTGGCGGTCGATCCGGGCTCGGTCTCTGACTTCAATCACCGTGGCTGATGTTTGGCCGATACCTGCCGTGTGGCAGCGGCGCGACGACCGGGGTCGCTAGCCCGCCGACCCCGGCCCCGACCAGCGGCAGCACGGCCCGGAAGCGTGCCCCGCCCGACGGCCCGTTCGAAACCATGATCTGGCCGCCGTGCTGCTCGACGATCGTGCGGGCGATGGCCAGGCCGAGGCCCGTGCCGCCCGACGGCGCGCCCTGGGCGCGCCAGAACCGGTCGAACACGTGGGGCATGTCGGCGTCGCGGATGCCCGGGCCGTCATCTTCGACGTCGAGCGTGGCCGCGGAGCCATCGGCCCGCACGACGACCCGGACCTCGCCGCCGCGGGGCGTGTGGCGGAGCGCGTTGTCGACGAGGATCGTCACGACCTGCCGGACGCGGGCGGCATCTGCGCGCACCACGGCCGGGGCCGGGTCCACGCTGATCCGCACGCCGCGGTCATCGGCCGCCTTCGTCAGCGACGACGCGGCCTCCGCCACGACGTCGCCGAGGTCGGTCGGCATGGGCGTGAGAGAGAGCGCCCCAGAATCGGACCGGGCGAGGAGCAACAGGTCGTCGACGAGGCCGGTGAGGTGGGTCACCTCGGCATCGATGTCGTCGAGCGCCTCGGCCTGCTCGCGCAGGGGCACCTCGGGCTGGCGGCGCAGGTGCTCGACCGAGCTGCGCACGACGGTCAGCGGTGTCCGCAATTCGTGGCTCGCGTCGGCGGCGAACTCGCGCTGGCGGCGCAGGGCCCCGCGCTGCGAGGCGAGCGAATCGCGGATCGGGACGAGCGCGCGCTCCGCGTAGACAGCACCGAACGCAATTGCGACGAGCACAACGATCGCGCCACCGACGAGGAGCACGCGGAGCATCGCATCGAGCGTCTGCTGCTCGGTGATGCGGTCCTGGGCGATCTGCAGGAAGGCCAGCTCGCCGGTCCGCGTCTCGAGCCGGTCGGTGAGGACGCGCACGGGCACCGTCCCGTTGGCGGTCTCCACGGTTCCGGTCCTGACGTCCTCGCCGGTGATTGCGGCCGCGTCGATCGACGCGAGCACCGGCAGCCCTTCGGGGGTCGCGGGTGCGGTTGGCAGAATCGGCTGACCCTGCTCGTCGACGAGCAGGGCGATGGTTCCGGACGCGCGGCCGCCGAAGATCTGCCCCAACGACGGTCCGGGCCTCCCCGACTGGAGGTCGTGCTCGATCTCGGCATGGCGGGCCTCGAGCTGCGCCGTCCCGGCAGCGTCGAGCTGGCGCGCCACGATGGCGTACATCGCGATGCCGAGCACGAGCAGGACGACCAGCGTCGACAGCCCGCTCCACGCGATGAGGCGGAGGCGGACGCGGCGGATCAGGCGGGCGTCGGCGGCGAGGCTCGGATCAGCGGCCTCGTCGCGGGCGGCGGGAGCGGAAGGGTCAGGCACCGCGCAGACGGTACCCGACGCCGCGGACCGTCTCGATCCATGCACCGGCCGGACCGAGCTTGGTCCGGAGGTAGTGGACGTAGGCGTCGACGGCGTTGGGCGTGACCGCGACGCTGAACGGCCACGCCTGGTCGAGCAGCTGATCGCGGCTGAGGGTCTGCCCGGCATGGCGGAGCAGGCATTCGAGCAGCGAGAACTCGCGCGGGCTGAGATCGACCGTCCGCCCGTCAACCGTCACCGAGCGCGCCGCCTCGTCGAGCGCGATCGGCCCCGCCACGAGGCGTGGGCTGGAACGACGTCGACCGTTGCCCGAACGCCGGCCGAGGGCGCGGAGGCGGGCCGCCAGCTCCTCGTACGCGAACGGCTTCACGAGGTAGTCGTCGGCCCCCGCATCGAGGCCGGCGACGCGATCGCCGACCGTGTCGCGGGCGGTGAGCATGATGATCGCGAGGTCCTCGTCGGCGGTGCGCAGCCGGCGGGCCACCTCGAAACCGTTGATGTCCGGCAGCCCGATGTCGAGGATGACCGCATCGATCCCGTCCGTCGCGTCGGCCAGCTCGAGCGCAGTCCCGCCGTCCGGCGCCATCTCCACGACGTGGCGGTCGGCCTCGAGCAGCCGGCGCAAGGCCCGGCGGAGTCGTTCGTCGTCTTCGACGACCAGCAGATGCATCTCGTCCCCTAGCCCTGTGTGAACTGAAGCTGGAATTCCATCGTGCCGTTCTCGTCGATCGACAGGACGCGCATCGACTCCGGTGCCGTCATGCCGTAGTCACCGAAGGCGACCGGCAGCGATCCGACGACGGTCACGACCCCGTTCGCCAGGCGCGCCTCGAGCGGGATCTCGACCCGCTTCGTGACGCCGTGCAGGGTGAGGTCGCCGACGGCCGTCGCCTCGATGGTCGCCCCCTCGGCCGGCGCCGCGTCGAGCTCGATGGGCTCGGCGAGGACGAACGTCGCCGTGGGGTAGGTGTCGGTCTCGAGGCCCTGCCGCCCGAGCTGGCCGTCGCGCATCCCGCTGTCGCTCTGGAGCGTGGTGAGGTCCGCCTCGAAGGTCGCGTCGGTGATCGTCGTCCCGGCGAGCGTGAGCGAGCCGGTCACGTCGGGCGTGCGCCCGACCGCCGTCGACGTGCCGATCCCGACCAGCTCCTCGGTCACGCGGTAGCCGACGAACGACCCGGAGAAGTCGTCGAACGAGCCGATCGACGGGTCGACGGTCCACGTGCCGTCGAGGCCGGCGGCCACCGCGGCGGACGCGGCAGGAGCGGCGGACTCGGCGGCAGCGGCCGCGGGTGCGTCGCTCGCCGGTGCCTCGGTCGGGTCGTCGGTGGGGGCCGCGGTCGGAACGGCCGCGAGCGCGACCTCGGCCGGCGCGGGCGGCCGCAGGAACAGATACCAGGCCCCGGCCGCCGCGGCGGCGAGGACTGCCACGGCCACGACGATCAGGAGCAGTCGCAGCCAGGAGGGTCGGTCGGCGGAGGCAGGACGCGGGGAGGACACGGAACGGACTCCGGATGGCGGTTTCGTACGCCATCATTGCAGCAAGCCCGTCTGAGAGACGCCTGAGAACTTCCTTCGAGCCGGCCTAGTGGGTCGGCGAGGTCCCGGACTCGGCTTCGTCGTCCTGCTTGCAGTGGCCGGGCGGCCAGCAGTCACCGAACTTCTGGCCCTGCTTCGCGGCCTTCTCGGCCCAGCGTGCGGCTTTCTCCGCCGACCAGCCCGGATGGTTCTCCCCGACCACCTTCCAGCCACCGGCCCACGGCGGCTTGCCGGGCTCGCGGATCACCGTGCCGTTGACCGTGAGGACGTCGACCTCCGTCGAGCCTTCGGCGGCTTCGCCCGTGACCGTCACGCTCTTGCCGACGAAGGGCTTGAGCGGGTGGTTGTCGCCGTAGAACCACGGCGGTCCGGCCTCGAGCTGGTAGGTCTTGCCACCGCTCGTGAGCTCGTAGTTCGCGTCGCCGTCATCGTCGGTGCCAGTGGTGACGGTGCCCTGCAGCGTGACGGGGTGCTCCGGGGTCTTGTCCTTGTCTTCCTTGTCGCCCTTGTCCGGCTTGCCGTTCTCCTCCGGCTCGGCGGCCGGTGCGGCCTGATCCGCGGGCGCAGCGGACTCGTCCGGCGCAGCGGACTCCTCCGGCTCGGCCGACTCCTCGGGTTCCGCGGACCCCACGGGCTCGGCCGACGGCGCGACCGCGGCGGAAGCCTGCGGGCTCCGCCGAGGACGGCGTGTCGGGCGAGGCGCTCGGGTCGGCGGCCAGCGTCGGCAGCGCGACGACGGCGAGCATGACGATCAGCGTCGCGATCGCGGCCATCGGCCGTGCGCGACGGCCGATCCGCGTGCGCATCCTGGTTCCGTCCGCGTTCGACATTTCGGCGCAGCGTACGCCTCCCGCGACCCGCGCGGAAGACTTCTGGTGCACCGTCGCACCACCGGTCTCGTACGATCTGCGGCATGACGCGACCGACGAGCGCCGGAATCCTGCTCTACCGGCGCACGGACACAGGATCGCTCGAGGTGCTGCTGGCCCATCCCGGCGGTCCGTGGTTCGCCACCAAGGACGCCGGACACTGGTCGATCCCGAAGGGCGAGGCCCACGAGGACGAGGCCCTGCTCGACGTCGCGCGCCGTGAGTTCGACGAGGAGACCGGGCACGAGGTACCGGGTGCGCCGCCGATCGAACTCGGGTCGATCGTGCAGAAGGGCGGCAAGCGGGTGCACGCGTGGGCGGTCGAGGGCGACCTGGACCCGGCGCTCGCGCATTCGAACCTGTTCGAGACCGAATGGCCGCCGCGCTCCGGGCGCCGGGCGCAGTTCCCCGAGATCGACCGCGTGGCATGGTTCGACCCCGATGAGGCGCGGCGGATGATCAAGCCGACCCAGATCCCCCTGCTCGAGCGGCTCGAGGAGGCCCTCGACGGACGCGTCGGTGCAGCAGCGACCACAGGAACTGTGCTAGACCACGGACATGGCTGAGACACAGCAGACGATCGAACGCCCGGCGCCGTCCGCGCCGGCCTCGGCGTACCCACGCGATTGGATCGCGGCGCACCTGGCCGAGGAGCGCCGCAGCAGCGCCCTGCTCGGTGAGGCGCGGGAGGTCGTGTTCGGGGCGCAGGACGGCATCGTCTCGACGCTCGCCGTCGTGGCGACCGTTGCCGGCGCGACCGGCGAGCCGTTCGCGGTCATCGTGGCCGGCATCGCAGCGGCGCTGGCCGGCGTCTTCTCGATGGCCGCCGGCGAGTACATCGGCTCGAAGAGCCAGCGCGAGATCTTCGACGCCCAGGTCGCGGGCGAGCGGACGGAGGTCGAGGAGCGGCCCGGCGAATCGGAGGCCGAGGTGGCGTACATGCTCGCCGAGGAGGGGCTCGGTGACGAGGACGCCGCACGGGTCGCCGCGATCATGGCCCGGCACCCCGAGGTGCTCCTGCGCACGATGGTGAGCCGCGAGCTCGGGATCCAGGTCGACGAGAGCCACGGCGGTCCCGTGCAGGGCGCGGTGTTCATGGGGACTGCGTTCGGGCTGGGCGCGGCAGTCCCGATCATCCCGTTCCTCGTGCTCCCGGTCGGATACGGGCTGCCGGCCGCCATCGTGCTCGCCGGGCTCGTGCTGTTCGGGATCGGCGTGGTGAAGAGCCGCCTGACGAAGCGCTCGCCGATCGCCTCCGGGGCGGAGGTCCTCGCGCTGGCGGCCCTGGCCGGGGTCGTCGGCTACGCGTTCGGGACGATCCTGCCGCAGCTGCTCGGCGTGGCCGGTATCGCAGCCTGACGACGACCGCCGCGGCGATGGACCCGCGGCGCGACATCGCGATCCTGCTCGCGATGCGGGCCCTGCGGCTGGGCGCGTACGGCGGCCTGGCCGTGGTCATCGCGCTGTACCTGGTCGAGATCGGGCTGACCCCGGGCGAAGTCGGGCTGCTGCTGGCCCTGACCCTGGCCGGCGACACGCTGGTCTCGCTGCTGTTGACGACGCATGCCGACCGGATCGGGCGAGGGAGGACGCTCGTCATCGGTGCCGCCCTGATGACGCTGGGCGGCCTCGTCTTCGCGGTGACGGGGCAGTTCGCCGTGCTGTTGGCTGCCTCGATCGTCGCGGTGCTCAGCCCGACCGGCAACGAGGTCGGCCCGTTCCTCGCGGTGGAGCAGGCGGCGCTCAGTCAGGTCGTGTCCGGGAGCCGGCGCACGAACGCATTCGCCTGGTACCAGCTGGTCGGGGCGATGTCAGCAGCTTTCGGTGCGCTCGCGGCGGGCGTCGTGGTCCAGGCGCTGCTCGACCGCGGCGCAGTGCGAAGCCGAGGCATACCGCTCCGTGATCGTGGCCTACGCCCTGATCGGGATCGCGATCGGCGTGCTCGCGCTGTTGCTCACGCGTGCCGTTGAGCCGGACGCGCCCCCGGCCGACACGTCCGTGCGGCGGCGGCTCGGGCTCCACCGCTCGCGACGCGTCGTCGGTGAGCTCTCGGCATTGTTCGCGCTCGACGCGTTCGGCGGCGGGTTCGTCGTCCAGAGCGTGGTGGCCCTGTGGTTCGGGCTGCGCTGGGAGGTGGAGCCGGCGGTGCTCGGCGCGATCTTCTTCGGGGCGAATGCGCTCGCCGGCCTGTCCGGCCTCGTCGCCGCGCGTCTTGCGGCACGTTTCGGGCTGATCGAGACGATGGTCGGGACGCACCTCCCCTCGAACGTGATGCTGATCCTGGTGCCGTTCATGCCAACGCTCGAGCTGGCGATCGGGCTGTTCGTGGCCCGCTTCGCGATCAGCCAGATGGACGTCCCCACCCGCCAGTCGTACACGATGGCCGTCGTTGAGCCGGATGAGCGCTCCGCGGCGGCCGGCATCTCGGGGATCGCGCGAACGGCGGGGGCAGCCGCAGGGGCACTGCTTGCGGCGCCGCTCGTCGCGGCGTCGATCCTTGGTGGCGGGCTGCCGTTCGTCATCGGGGGATCGCTCAAGATCGCCTACGACCTGACCCTCTGGCGGCGGTTCCGATCGAGGCCGCCCATCGAGGCTGGTGAGCCGCAGCGAAGCTCCGGTTGACCGGGGGATAAGGGCGCCTTGGCATCCTTCCCGGGTGGGCAGGAACCAGCGGGAACGCAAGCAGCGACGCGACCGCCGCAAGGACGGCGGGCGCTGGACGGCGCAGGTCTTCGAGGGGCCGCCGACCGGGCCGGACGTCGTGACGGCGAGCTTCGAGGAGGTCCTCGCCGCACTCGAGACGATGCCCCAGGAGCTCACCTGGGAGTCGATCGCCGCGGAGGTGGTCCCACTCTTCCAGCGCGTCCGGCCGTACCACGACTCGATGCCCGAGCAGCTCCGGGTCGTCGTGCCGCCCGGGCTCAGCGTCGGGTTCGGCGTGGACATCGGGCCTGCATTCATCACGATCAGCCCGGAGATGGCCGCCGATTGGGGCGTGCCACCGGACGAGATCCTCGGCCGCGCGGTCGCCAACCTCGAGCAGCGCATGGCCGCAGTCCGACCGCGCGACGTCCACGACGGCATGATTGGCGACGTGCCGGTCCGCATCCTGCAATCGCCGACCGGATCGGCCTCGACCTACGTCCTGGCGCCGGGCGCGCTCGGGCGGATCCTCGGTCCGCACCGCCAGCTGCTGCTGGCGCCGATGCGCAACCTGCTCCTCTCGCTGCCGGTCACGGCCGACCGCGACTTCGCCGCGTGGCTGTTCGACGAGTTCGCCTCACAGGACCCGAACTGCCTCGCGCCCGCGGCCTTCGTCGTCGGCGACGGGACGCTGGCGCTCGAGCCGCTCGGCGCGTCGTACGGGGCGGCCTGAGGCTTGGCTTGACCTAGCGACCGATGTCGCGCCGCCGGATACCCCACACACCGAGACCGATGCCGCCGAACGCCAGGACGAGGCACGCGACGATGCCGCCCGGATCCCAGATCCCGATCATCGGCTGGCCCAGGTGCGAGCTGAGCGCGAGTTGCTGGATCGGATCCGGCAGCGACAGGGCGGGCCCGAGGAAGTCGAACAGCCAGGTGAGGATCGTCACGAGCGCGACGACCGGTCCCGCAAGGCTGGCGCGCACCACACCGGCGACGGCGATGCCGATGCCGGCCAAGGCGGCCGCGTACAGCGCAAGCGAGAGCGTCCCGAGAATCGGCGTCAGCACGTCGCCGCCGACCGTCGCCCCGCCGAGGCCGATGCCGAGCATCGTGAGCCCGACGAACGTTGCAATGCCCAGCAGCGTCGCGCTGCCGCCGGACGCCAGCCAGCGCCGACGCGACAGTGGCGTGGCCAGCAGCATCTCCGTTCGGCCGGACGTCTCGTCCGACGCCCAGGTACCCACCAGCGTCGCCGCCGCGAGCCCGGACAGGATCAGGCCGAACTCGATGAACACCAGCTGCAGGAATGCACCGGGACTGTTCAGGTCGATGTTGGGGAACACCTGGTTGATGAGCTGGGTGAACGCGGGCGAATCGCCGATCTGCTCGACGAACGACTTGGCCGACGCGCCCATCACGAGCCCGAAGATGCCCAGGCCGATGCCCCACGCGAGCGCCGTCGGCAGCAGCTCGGCAAAGGTGCGGCCGGTCGGGCCGCGCAGGCCCTTCAGCGCGCGTGGGAGGCTCGGGGTCGGGATCGTGCTGGTCTGGCCGATGTCACGGCGGACGAACGCCTCCACGCCGATGGCGAGGAACACGACGGTCACGGCCGCGACGAGCAGCAATGAGGCCCAGTCGTACGAGCCGGCGAGCGGGAGATGGTTGGTCGTCCAGCCGAACCAGGTGAGGTTCGCGAACGGCGCCAGCTCGGGGATCGCCGTCTGGTAGCCGTTGAGCAGGAAGCCCGCGAACATCACGGCACCGGCGATGCCCGCGGCCGAACCCCGGCCGACGAAGGGCGCCAGTGCGAACGCGAGCGACCCGGCGACCAGCGCGGTGAGCCACAGCCACGCGGCAAACCCGAATGCGGCCTGGACCGGGATCTCGTCGCCGGGCAGCGTCCCGAACGTGCCCGCCGCGGCCGTGGCGACGAACACGAACGCCATCGCCAGCGTGAGCATCACGACGTGGCCGGCGAGCTTCTCGATCGCGATCCGCCGGCGGGTCACCGGCGAGGCGGCGAGGATCTCCATGCTGCCGCGCCGGACTTCGTTGGCGAGCGTTCCGGACAGGGCGAGGATCGACCACAGCGCCGTGACCAGGGGGAAGAACCCGCCGTACTTGTACTGGATGTAGCCACCCAGCGCTTCGACGTTGACCGCCCGGCCGGCGAGGCCCGCCAGGATCGGCGGAACGGCGGTCACCAGGTTGCCGATCTCCTGGCGCGACTCGGGGGTCGAGAATTCGGACGCGATCGCCTGCGCGACGATCACCAGCAGGAGGCCGATGAACAGCGCGACCGCGATCGTCGCGCGGCGCGAATCGCGGATGGTCTTGCCGAAGACGCTGCCGAAGCCGAAGATCCGGCTCCGCAGCGAGGGAACGACGAGGGGTGCCGCGGGACGCGGTTGGGTCGTAGCAGTCATCGGGTCATGCCACCTCGGCCGGCGTGCTCGACCGGCCGTACTCGGCGAGGAACGTCTCCTCGAGGGACGGCTCGCGCGACACGAAGTCGATCACCTCGTGGCGTGCGGCGGCGTGCACGACCGGGGTGATCGGTCCGGACACGCGCATCGTGATGGTGTGGTCGGTCGCGACCACCTCGGACACACCGGGGATCGCCTCGAACTCGCCCACCGGCGGAGCGGCGGCGAAGCGCAGCTCCACCTGGTGGTGGGCCATGTCGCGCAGCGCTTCGACGCGATCGACCCGCGCCAGCTGCCCGTCGCGGATGATCGCCACCCGGTCGCAGGTCTTCTCGACCTCGCTCAGGATGTGGCTCGACATGAAGACCGTGCGGCCCTCGGCCTTCGCCTCGCGGATGACGTCGAAGAACGTCTGCTGCACGAGCGGGTCGAGGCCGGACGTCGGCTCGTCGAGCAGCAGCAGGTCAGGCCGGTGCTGGAGCGCGACGACGAGCCCGATCTTCTGCTTGTTGCCCTTCGAGTATTCCTTGAACTTGCGGGTCGGATCGATCTCGAGGCGGCTGATCAGCTCGGCCTGGTACACCGGGTCGACCCCGCCGCGCAGGTTCGCGAAGTACTCGATCGTCTGCCCGCCGGTCAGCTTGTCGTACAGCACGAACTCGCCCGGCAGGTAGCCGAGACGGCGATGGATCGCGACGGGGTCGACGGTCACGTCGATGCCGAAGATCGACGCCTTGCCGCTCGTCGGGCGGATGTGGTTGAGGAGCGTCCGGATCATCGTCGTCTTGCCGGCCCCGTTCGGGCCGAGGAAGCCGAACGCCTCCCCTTCGCGGACCTCGAGATCGACCTCGACGATGCCTCGGTGCTGACCGTAGAACTTGGTCAGCTTCTCGGCCTGGATGATGGCGGTCATGCGGGGACGCTCCTTCGTGCGTGCATGGATGTCAGTTGAACCAATCGAGGAGGAGGCGGTCGTCGGGCCACCAGCGGAGCGAACCCGGCGGCGCGCCGAGGATCCGTTCCATCGCCTCGGGATAGGCGTTGAGTGCCCCCTCGACGACCTCGAACGGGATCTCGCCCGCGTGGTTGCCGATGAACAGCGCGCTCGCATGCTCGTTGGCGCCCAGCAGGAGCGCGACGATGACCCGCGCCGAGTGCTCCGGGGAGGTGACCGTGAAGGTCCCTTCGGTGACGCCCTGGCGGATGATCGAGGTGAGGATCGGCATCATCGCGCCGACCACGCCGCGCCGGAACTTCTCGCGGACGATCGCGTTGTCGTCGGACAGCCAGATCTCGAGCACCGCCAGGAGCAGGTCGCGGCGCTGGGTCTTCCAGCTCGCGATGCCCTGGAACATGCCGTTGTACTTCTCGAGCGCCGTGCGGTTCGGGTCCGCGAGCAGCGGTTCGAGCTCGGCCGTGGCCATCGTGACCATGCGGGCGATGACCGCCTCGAGCAGCGCGGCCTTCGAGTCGAAGTAGTGGTAGAACGCACCCTTCGACGTCCCGACCGCGTCGAGGACGTCCTGGATGCTCATCTGCTCGTAGCCCTTCGCCTGGATCAGGCCCTGCGCAGCGTCCAGGAACGTGTCGCGCCGGACGGCGTGGACCTCGGGATTGAGCGTGCGTGCCATGCGGCTCCGATTAATAGACCGACTGTCGGTCTAATAATACGCCGACCGTCAAGATCGGGCCCGACCACGGATGCCCGCGCCGATGCCAGAATGCCGTGATGAAGATCGGTGCCATCGTTCCCCAGGGCTGGACGGGCGAGTACGACGGTTGGGACACGCGCGACGCGTGGCGGCGGACCGTCGAGGTCGCCCAACAGGCCGACCGTCTCGGCTTCGAGTCGATCTGGCTGTACGACCATTTCCACACGGTCCCCCGCCCGACCGACGAGATCACGTTCGAGTCGTTCACGACGCTCTCGGCGCTGGCGGCGCTGACCGAGCGGGTCCGGCTCGGCCACATCGTCATCTGCACCTCGTTCCGCAACCCGGCCCTCACGGCCAAGATGATCTCGACGATGGACGCCCTCAGCGGCGGCCGGATGGAGCTCGGGATCGGCGCCGGCTGGAAGCGCGACGAGTGGCTCGCCTACGGCTACGGCTTCCCGGAGACGAAGGAGCGGCTCGCGATCTTCGCCGACCACCTCGCGGTGATCGACGCGATGCTGCGCGGCGACAAGCACACCCACGCGACCGCCGAGGGCACGCACGCGAGCGTTCGGAACGCGATCAACGTCCCGAAGCCGCTGCAGCAGCCACGCGTGCCGATCATGGTCGGCGGCAACGGGCCCAACGTCACCTGGCGCCTGGCGGCGCGCTACGCCGACGAGCTCAACGTCGACGGGATGTCGCCGAGTGAGGTCGCCGAGGCACTCCCCGTCATCCGGGCACGGTGCGAGGAGATCGACCGGGATCCGGCGACGCTCAGCGTGTCGGTCCACATCTGGAAATCGGACGCCGCGACGGCCGGTGCTCGACGCGTGGACCTCCTCGCGGGCTACCGGGAGCAGGGTGTCTCGCGCGTGATGGCGCTCGTCGAGGCATCGACGACGAGTGACGAGGCCCTCGAAGCGCTTCGAGCGGACGCCGAGCAAGCGGGCCTCGACCTGGCACCGCAAAGCCTGACCTGATCGCCGCGATGCGAGCCTTCGTCATCAGCGGGCCCGGCCAGGGTGAGGTGCGCGAGGTCGAGCCACCGCGCGCCGAGCCGGGACTGGTCGTCGTGGAGGTGGATCGCGTCGGCCTGTGCGGGACCGACGAGGAGCTCTTCAGCGGCGAGATGTCGTATCTCCACATGGGCGATGCCGCCTACCCGATCCGCCCGGGCCACGAATGGACGGGCCGGGTGGTCGAGGTCGGCGAGGGCGTCGATGCGTCGTGGATGGGCGCGCGGGTCACCGCCGACACGATGCTCGGCGATGGCACGTGCCACCTCTGTCGCAGCGGGCGTCAGCATCTCTGCCCGGAGCGTTACGAGATCGGGATCCGGCGCGGCTGGCCGGGCGCGCTCGCCGAGCGGCTGCCCGTCCCGAAGCGTGCACTCCTCCGCCTGCCCGACGCAGTGGACCCGCAGCTCGGGCGCCCTGGTCGAACCCAGCGGAAACGCCGTCCGGGCCCTGCGGGCCGCCGGCGTGCGATCGGGGGAGCGGCTCCTGGTGTTCGGCCCCGGTGCGATCGGTTGCCTCGTCGCCCTGTTCGCCCGGGCGGACGGCGTCGAGGTCCACCTGGTCGGCCGGAGCGAGCGGTCGCAGGCGTTCGCCCGATCGCTCGGGTTCGAGCATGTGTGGACCGACGACACGATCCCCGACCTCCGTTACGACGCGGCCGTGGACGCCTCCAGCGCGCCACAGCTTCCGGCCCGTGCGATCGAGCTCGTGGACCCCGGCCGGCGCGTCGCCCTCATCGGCATCGCTGGACAGCCGAGCCCCGCCGACACCCGCGCGATCATCTTTCGCGAGTTGACCGTGATGGGTGTTCTCAGCGCATCCGGCGGCCTGGAAGAGGCGATCGAACGCCTCGCGTCAGGAACGCAGGACCCGCGCCCGCTCGTTGCCGCGACCGTCGGCCTCGACGAGGTCGCCGGCGTGCTCGCCGGGCGGCGCGACCCGGGCTGGGGACCGGGCCCGAAGATCCAGGTGGACCCGCGGCGCTAGCGGTGCCGCTGCCTTACTCGAGCGCGGCCTCCACGTCGTAGCCTGCCGCGAGCGCGATGCGCGGCGCCACCGACACGACCCGTGCCGACCCGACGATCCCGGCCACGGCCAGCAACGTCGCGAGGAGGTCCTCCTGCCGGGCGCCGAGCCGCTGGGCCTCCTCCACCGCCGAGCGGAACGACGCCGGCGGCGCGTCGAGGGCGATCAGTGCGGCCAGGTGGACGAGCGCCTCGGTCCGCGGGTCGAGGCGGCCGACCCCGCGACGCGGCATGTCGACGTCCAGCCCCGCGAGCAGGCTGGCATCGCCGATCGTCAGGCGCCGGAAGACCTCCTCGGCCGTCGTTCCCATGGTTGGCTCCCTTCGAAACTCGAGCGGCCGGATGCCTGGATCGTTGGGCGTCGGGCTACGCATCGGGGCCGCCCCGGAGCAGCACGCGGAAGAGCACCCAGAAACTGACGAGCAGGGTCACCCCGAAGGCGATCATGGCGACGTATGCCAGGCCGGTGTACGCGGAGAGCGCCGGCTGGAGCAGGATGCTCATCGCGATCGCGGTGCCGATGAGCTGGCCGACCACGATGAGCCCGACGGTCGCCTGTTGGCCGAGGCCGCTGACCTTGTCGATCGACGACGACAGTTGTGACGTGTCGACCTCGACGACGATCTTGCCCTGCTGGAGGATGTCGAGCCACTTGAGCAGCGACGATTCGAGCGTCGGCGCGCGCCGCCCGAGCTCCTTGGCAACACGGACGGCCGTGCCCTGCAGGTGCTTGGCGACCTTGTCCGGGTCGAGCGACTCGAGCAGCGCCATGCGCGCCTCCTCGATCGCTGCGCTGGCGAGGTCCACCGTCGGCGACAGGGCGCGGGCCGTCTCCTCGGCCTGGATCGTCGCCTTGATCGCGAGGGTGAGGCTGCTGTCGAGCCGCAGGCCGTTGTCGAACACGGCGCTCATGAGCGAGGTGAGCGCGCCGCCGATCGAGTCGGCCTTGCCGTAGACGAGGTACTGCCGGGCGAGGCGATCGACGTCGGCCCGGAACCGGGTCTCGTCGAACTCGGGGGTGGGCTTGCCGAGCGCGATGAGCCCGTCGGCGATGCCCTGGATGTCGACCTCCTTGACGGCGTAGATGAGCCCGAGGAGATCGACGCGCTGCGGCCCGCTGAGCTGCCCGATGAGCCCGAGGTCGAGGAAGACGAGCTGCCGCTTCTCGGTGTCCGCGAGGAGGTTGCCGGGATGCGGGTCGCCGTGGAAGAAGCCGTCGATGAGGATCTGCTTGATCACCGCCCGGATGAAGGTGCTCCCGAGCTGGTCCGTGTCGAAGCCGGCCTCGCGCAGCGCCGCCACGTTGGAGACCTTGATCCCGCGAACGAACTCCATCGTCAGCACGCGCGATCCCGACAGTTCGTCGTAGATCTTCGGGACCGCGATGTCGTCGAAGCGGGCGAGGTTGTCCGCCAGGCGCTTCGCGTGGTACGCCTCGTTGCGGTAGTCGAGCTCCTTGAGGACGCCACCGGCGAACTCGTTGACGAGGCTGCGCAGGCCGACCTTCCGGGCAATGCGCAGGCGTCGCTCGGCGATCGTGGCGAGCTCGGTGATGACGCCGAGGTCGGCCTTGGTCTTCGCGACGATCCGCGGCCGCTGGACCTTGACCGCGACCACGGTGCCGTCATGGAGCGTGGCGCGATGGACCTGTGCCGTCGACGCAGCCGCGAACGGCTCGTGCTCGATCGTGGCGAACAGCTCCTCGGGCGGACGCCCGAGCTCGTTCTGGATCACCTTCTGCGCGTCGTCCCACGGGAACGGCGCGGCGTCGCTCTGGAGCTTCGAGAGTTCCTCGATCACCTCGGGCGGCAGCGCGTCGCTGCGGCTGGCGATCATCTGGCCGATCTTCACGTAGGTCGGCCCGAGCTGCTGCAGCAGCTCGCGGAAGCGGGTGGGACCCGATACGAGGACCGGTTCGGGCTCGCCGAGGACGACCCGGGTAAACCACCGTCGCAGGCGCCCGACCGGCGTCGGGTCGAGGGCCGCGTCGAGCGTGACGGAGTAGACGACCTCGTAGATCTGCTGGAGGCGCAGGTTCTCGAGGATCAGGTTGCGGCGCGGCGTCGGCAGCGAATCGAGCAGTCGCCAGATCGCCGGGGTTCCCCCGGTGGCCAGCACCTGCGGACGGTGCAGGCCGAGCACAGCGCTCGCCAGCGTGGTGAAGAGCGTGTAGAGAGCGGCGACCGCGAGGAACCACAGCAGCTGCGGCTGGGCCGCCTTCGCGATGTCCGGTGCGATGAGCGACGCGACCCAGATCATGATCGCGTTCACGACGACCATGAACAGGCCGAACGTCGACAGGAGCAGGCGCCCGGTGAACGCGATGATCACCGGGCGGACGAACCGCTCGGCGAGGACCAGGATCGCGGCAGCGACCAGGACCCCTGCGAGACCGGACGTGAGCTCGATGATCGGCGCGCGGCCGGCGCCGAACGGGAACGGCTGGGGAACGGAGATCAGGCTCAGGAGGAAGAAGATCGCGACCAGGCTTGCCGCGTCGACCAACGCCTCAGCTACGAATCGCCGCATCCAACCCCTCTGCTCCGTGCCGAGTGGGCGGCCCGGTCAGGTCGCCTTCGGCTCCGCCGCCTTCGCCAACTGCTTCACGTAGTACTCGAGCGCCGTTCGCGTCTTGGTCTGCTGGACCCCGGTGAGCACGACCCCGCGCCCGGCAAGGTAGGCGCGCGTTTCGGCCGCGACGTTGAAGGCCTCGGCCGGTGGACATTTCGTCGACAGCTCGAGGATCCGCGAGCCGTCCGGATAGAGCCACAGCTCGACGACGATCGAGCGGGCGGGAGTCCCCCTGGCCCCTCCAAGGTCGGCGTCGAACCTGCCCTTCAGGCTGAACGTCGGCCCGAGCGGGATGAGCGCGTCGAGATCGATGCCCTCAGGGGCGTGCTGCTGATAGAACGCGCGCTGCGGCTTCGAGAAGAGCTTGCGAAGTGGTCGTCCTCCGCGCACGGCATCCCAGATCTGGGCGCCATCCGACCTGCCCTTGAATGAAGCCGAGCAGACGTACCCGCCCGGCAGGACGTCCACCTCGACGTTGAAGCTGGCGTCGGCGCGCATCTCCGGCGACAGGTCGGCCGGATCCACGGGGCGCAGCTTGATCACGGTGTCGCCCTTGCCGCCCTGGATCCGGCGGGCGCGCACGACAAGCCCGGCTCGGTTCAACGCCAGGTCGGGCGTGTCGAAGAAGTAGACCTGCCGCGGCTGGGTTTCGACAGGGTCGAGCGGCAGGCCCTGGACCGTATCGCGGTGGGATGCCGGCGGGACCGTGAGCTTGAGCTCCGTGCTGTCCGCGCCCCGCAGGAGGCCCATGAGCGACGTCAGCTCCTCGTCGGTCAGGCGGCGAGGCACACGCCCCGCTCGTGTCGCGCGCGGCTTCGTGGCCGAGGCGGTCGTCATGATGCTGCCCTCGCTTCGCTCGTGTCGTGTGCGCTGAACCGTTCCTCGAGGACGCCGTGGCGCAGCCCGCGATCGCTGACGATCAGGCGTTCGGCGCCGAGCTTGTCCATCACGGTGCGCACGATGCATGCGCCGGCCAGGATCACTTCTGCCCGCTTGGGCTGGAGTCCGACGATGGCTCGCCGCTCCTCCGTGCCCGTTGACCGGTACTGTTCGATCTGGCGGTCGATCTCCGCTCGCTCCAGCACCGCGCCCTGGACGCGATCGGGGTCGTACGGGTCGAGTCGAAGCGAGACCGCGGTCAGGTTGGTGACGGCCCCGCCCATTCCAACCAGCGCATCAACCGGGGGACGGCCGTCGAGCCGGGCGAGGTCAGTCGAGATGGCGGCTCGCGCCTTCCCGAGCACCTCCGGCGAGACCGCGTCGTCGAGCCCGAACGCCTCCGTGTAGCGCACCGCGCCCACGTTCACACTCCACTGCTCGTCCACCAAGCCCTCGTGGCCGAACGTCAGCTGCGTGCTCCCGCCCCCGGTGTCGAGGACCGCCGCGGTCCCGACCGGGATCGGCAGTCCAGCACGGACAGCAAGGAACGCCAGTCGGCTCTCCTCGTCGCCCGGGATCACCTCGACCTCGACGCCCGTCCGGCGGGCGACCTCCGCGCGAACGTCGTTGCCGTTGCTGGCCATCCGGAGACCGGCGGTCCCGACCGCGGCGAGGGCGATCACGTCGTGCGCTCGCGCCTCTTCAGCCATGCCGGCGATCGCGGTCACGGTCCGCTCCAGCGGCGCACGGCCGATCGGGCCGCCCTCGATCAGCCCCTCGCCGAGGCGCGTGAGCTCGGCCCGGTCGACCAGCATCCGCCAGCCGCCTGCCGCCGTTCGCTCGGCGATGTGAAACTTGATGGAGTTCGTACCGCAGTCGATGACGGCGTAGCGCTCGGGTACGCCGTCGATCATGCGCGCCAGGCCCACCGGATAGGCGGTGTTCACGTAATTCGCCAGCCGGAGCGAGCGGACGACGCCGACAACGGCATCCGCATCTTCAGCCTCGACGGCGAACGTCTCGGCGGAGACGCCGTCGGCCCGGACGTCCGTGATCTCCGCCGAGCAGCCGTTCGGGGCATAGCGGACACGCCGCTTGTGCACGGACACGGCCCGGATCCCTCGGGATGGCCCGGTGAGCTCGCTCAGGAACTCGTCGAGCGTCCAGGCATCCCGATCAAGCTCGGGGACCGGCACGTGGAGTGCGTCGAACACGCGCTCGACGTTCGAGCGATCGAGCGGGAACGACGCCTTGAGGACCGGGGTCCATTGCTGGAGGCCGAACGCGTCGGTCGCCAGCAGCTGCTTGATGTCCATGAGCTCGGCACGGACCTTGACGGTCTCGCCGGCGCCCGACAGGAGGTAGACCTCGTCGCTCTCCTGGGTGCCGACGGGGGCCAAGTGCCGCCAGCCGTGCTCGGCAACGCGCGCGCCCGGACCGAACGTCCGCCACTCCCAGCGGCCCGCGCTCCCTGTCACGTGCGCCCCTTTCGCGGCGCCCCTGCCTTGTCGCAGAGGCGCCGATGCCGCCCGCTCGGTCGGTGTCAGGCCTGGTCGTCGTAGCTGTCGATGAACTGGCTTTTGATGTCCTTCGAGTTCAGGTACAGGATGATCAGCGCCGGCATGATCGCGGACGCGAAGCCGACACCGGTTCCCGGATACTCGAGGAACCACAGGAACGCCTCGAACAGCGCGAAGCCCGCGACGATCATGGCGAACAACCAGGCCCAGCGCTGCAGCGACCACAGGCCGAAGGCCGCGATGATCCAGGCGACGCCGGCGGCCAGGGCCAGCCAGCCCCACAGACCCGACTGCTCGTACTTCGGCAGGTCACCGAGGATGCCGAACCAGTCGAAGCCGATGATCCGCAGGCCCAGGTAGATCCAGTAGAAGCCGGCGATGGCCGCGAAGAAGCCGATGACCGAAACCAGGATGGGCGGGTTACGCATGCGCTCTCCCTCTCCGTGAAACGTGGTGGGGAGAGGGTGGCACGGCCGCTTCGCGCCGCATCCTCCGGATTGGATGAGAGGGGTGTGCGCGCCCTCGACCGGGCTCAGCTGGCGGCGCTACCGTGATCCGCCCGGAACCGGGGGTTGACGGGTCCGGTGGCCACCTTGACACTGGATCGTGCTGACCGGGTTCGTCCCCCTGGTCCATTGCATGGGGAAGGAGGGACGATGCGCGATCGATCCGACATCGGTGAGGGGCAGCCGACACGATCGCGCTCCTGTCCGATCGTTCCGCGGGAACGCCTTCTCCCGGTTTCCGCGAGCGTTCCCATTCCGGTAGACGAGGCGGGGTGAGTCCCATCGATCGACCCGAGCGATCCATCGCGACTGGGCCCGAACGCGGGCGCCGAACGACAACCGCTCGCGTCGAGCATCTTCCGCCGGCCTGGCCGCTGCTCGAGGCCAAGCTCGAGTCCCCCGGCGAACGCGTCGGAGCCGTCGATCGGGAACGCGTCGTTTCGACCCTTCTCGCACCCCCCGGTTCGTCGATCGTGTCGCTGGTCGCCCCGCCGGGCTACGGCAAGACAACCGTCCTGGCGCAGTGGGCCGCGCGCGAGCCGCGCCCGGTCGCGTGGCTGACGCTCGATGCGCTGGACAACGACCCGGTCATCCTGGTCCGCTACCTCGTCGCCGCCCTGGGGCGCATCGGACCCATGGATCCGTCGATCGCAACCGGCCACGCCGCATCGCGTGACCGCATCCTCGGCGCGGCGATGCCGCGCCTCGTGTCCGAGGTGTATCGCTGGCGCGAACCGGCGCTGCTGATCCTCGACGACGCGCACCGCCTCGAGGACCGGACGTGTCTCGACGCGCTCACCGCCCTGCTCGACCACCTGCCCCCCAACCTCAGCGTTGCGCTGGCCGGCCGCACCGAGCCGGCGGTGCCGTTCGGGCGCTACCGCGCCGGCGGGCAGCTGCTCGAGATCGGCCCGGCGTCGCTTGCGCTCGACGTCGAGGAGACCGCCGCGCTCGCCAGGGCGTCCGGGTGCCAGCTCGACGCCGATGGCGTGCTGGAGCTGCATCGGCGAACCGAGGGCTGGCCGGTCGGGACGTATCTCGCATCGATCGCCTGCCGGCGCGCCGGGAGTCAGCGCGGCGTGTCGATCGCCGTCTCCGGCGGCGACCGCTACATCGCGTCCTACCTCGCGTCCGAGCTGACCCAGAGCCTTGGGGAGGACGACCTGCGGTTCCTCACGAGGACCGCGATCGTGGAGGTGGTGACGCCCGGTGTTGCGGAAGTCGTCGCCGGGATGCCCGACGCCGGCGCTCGCCTCGAAAGCCTCGTCGGGCGCCACCTGCTCATCCAGGAGGTCGGCCGCCGTCCGCTCGCCTACCGCTACCACAACCTGCTCCGCGAGTTCCTCCTTGCCGAGCTCGAGCGGAGAGAGCCGGGCCGGTCGACGGCGCTTCACCGGACGGCCGCCGCGTGGTACCGCGATTCGGGCAACCTGGACCTCGCGATCGAGCATGCGCTCGCCGCCGGCGCGCTCGACGAGGCGGCGACGATCGTCGCGACCTCCGGGCCCCCGCTCTACGACCGGGGGCACTTCGCGACCGTCGAGCGCCGCCTGGGTCGCCTCAATCCGGCCGATTTCGAGCGGCACCCGTCCGTCGCCATCCTCGCCGGATGGGTCCACCTGCAGTCGGGCAGGCCTGCGGATGCGCTCCGGATGGCCGCCATCGCCGATGGAGCGGTGGACCCGGGTGTCCTCTCCCACGGGTCAGGCTCGTTCGAGTCGCAACGGGCGCTCCTCCGCGCCGTCATGTGTCCCGACGGACCGCGGCGCATGCTCGCGGACGCCTCGCTGGCCGTCGACGAGGCTCGTCCCGACAGCCAGTGGCACGCCAACGCGCTCTGGCTGCAGAGCGCCGCCCACCTCCTGCTCGGGAACCTCGAGACGGCGGACGAGATCCTCGGCGAGGCCGTCGCCGACGGCGAGTACGGCGCGACGTTGACGGTCGGCGCCTGGGCGCTCCAGGCCGGCGATCCGCATCCGGCGCGGCGACTGGGACGGCGCCGGCGTCGCGGCCGACGAGGCACGCCGTCGACTCGACGCCCTGCAGTCCGACGACCTGCTGTCCGCGCTCGCGGTGTTCGCGGTTGCCGCACGGGTGGCGATCCGCCGCGGCGACTTCGACCTCGCCCGGGACTGTCTCGTCCGCGCCCAGCTGGTCCGACCGCTGGCGAGCCATGCGGCGCCGTGGATCTCGGTCGATGCGCTGCTCGAGATCGCGCGTGCCTACCTGGCGATCTCGGACCCGGCCGGCGCCCAGATCGCGCTGCGCGAAGCGGAGCAGATCGTGCGGCGTCGTCCGGCGCTCGGGATCCTCACCACGGAGCTCATCGAGATCCGGGCACAGCTCGCCGGCTCGACCTCGACGCTGGTCGGTTCGTCCGCCCTGACGAACGCGGAACTGCGGATCCTGCCGCTGCTGCCGACGTACCTGTCGTTCCAGGACATCGCCGACCGCCTGGGCGTGTCACGCAACACGGTCAAGACGCACGCGATGTCGATCTACGGCAAGGTCTGGGCGTCCTCCCGCGGCGAGGCGGTCGAACGCGCGGTCGCACTTGGCCTGCTCGAGCCGTACCCGGGCCTCGAACCCGTCGAGGCGCCCGCGCACGCGGAGGACGCCGACACCGACGGCTCGGCCCTCGCGTCCTGACCCTCCGCCACACGAAGAAGCCGGCCCCGCCTGAACGGGGCCGGCTTCGATTCGAGGGGCTGGATCAGGCCGAGGCCACGATCTTCGCCTTCAGGTTCTCGTACTCCTCCTGGTTGACGACGCCGGCCGCCTTGAGGTCGGCCAGCTTCTGCAGCTCATCGGCGGTCGAGACCGTCGACGCAGCCTGCGCCATCGCCAGCCCGCGCACGTCGGTCGCGGTGACCTTCGGGCGGGTGATGATGTACGTGATGCACCCGATGAACGGCAGGATCAGCATGAAGAGGATCCACACGGCCTTGATGCCGCCGCCCAGGTCGTCGCGCCGGAACACGTCCAGGAAGCACGAGACGAAGATCCACAGCGCCATCAGCCAGAAGAAGAAGAACGTGATGGCGATGAACCAGTCACCCAAAGAATTCAACGAATACCTCCTGCGACCTCGGGGCTTGCCCGGGTCTTACTAGCCCGCCGGTGGCCGGTCAGCCTCCGGCGAGCACCTTCGCCTTGGCGGCCGCGAACTCCTCGTCGCTGAGCACGCCCGAATCGTGGAGCTCGCCGAGCTGCTTCAGCTGCTCCATGTCGATCGTGCCACCGCTCGGTGCCGGCGCGGGAGCGGCCGCTGCCTGCCCGGCGGCAACTCCCTGCTCGTACGCAGATTGGTCGGCACCCTGCTGCTCAGCCGCCTGGTTGGCGTACTTCTGCTCCTGGTGGTGACGGACCGCGCCTGCGGTGCCGGCGACCACTGCCGTGGTCGCTGCCGCACGCATGAGTGGCCTGCCGCGTCGTCGCATCATCGTGTGTTCTCCTTCTCGACTGTGGTCCGGGTCACGCCAGTGCGACGGCGGCTTCGGCCGCCGCGAGCTCTTCGCTGAGGTCCTCGAGGACCTCGGGCGGGATCGTTGCACGGGCGACAAGGAAGCCGCCCTTTTCCTGGATCGCTTCCTTGATCTCGACGGCCCAATGGTGCTCGAAGAGCAGCGCGAGCGCCGAGGTCTCGGGCGGCAAGGTCTCCGCGAGCGTCTGGATATCCTCGGCCGTGAACAGGCCCATCCGGTCCCTGATCAGCGGCGCGAACGACGCGAAGGCAGGGTCATCCTTGGCGTCGATCTCGAGGACGGCGGTGTTACCCGACGCGTCGACGTCGATCATCACGATGTCGACGATCCGGATGATGCCCGAGTCGACGACCTTGCCGATCTCGCGCGCGATGCTGCCGTCGAAGTTCCCCTTCCGGAACCCGATGACGGTGTACTCCAACGGTCCGAGTGTCATGCTCGTCCTCCACCTTCCGCGCCGGCACGTACATCGGGCCCGCGCAACTTGCTGGCGCCAACGCGTTCGCGCCGGCGTTGTCTGCTCACCCTGCGCTCGCGACGGCGGGCGCCGCGCTGGCCTGTGCCAGCGGGGGCGTCTCGGTCGTCTGGATGCGCAGCAGCTTCTTGATTTCCGCCACCGCGATGACCGCCAACGACAGGACCAGGCAGATAGCCCACTGCTGGGTCGAGAGGTTGACGGTGTCGAGGACGCGGTTGAGGAGCCCGAGCTCCGAGGCCGCAACGGTGGCGATGATCGCCAGGGCGCCGGTCTTGAGCAGCGTCGGGTTGGCCAGCGTTTCGGCGCTCACGATGGACTTTTCCTCGTGTGCGGTCTCGAACGCGAACCAGATGTTGGCCAGTGAGAACACCGTCAGGCCCATCGTGCGGGCCACGGGCGCGCCGTAGAGCGGCGTTGCCCACGCGATGACGCCGAGGGTGACGACGGCCATCGTGAGACCTGCGATCACGAGCCAGATGAGCATCCGCCGGCCGAGGATCGGCACGCTTGGCGGCCGCGGTGCGTCGAGCATCAGGTCGTCGCGCGCCTTGCCATAACCGAGCCCGACCGCAAGGAAGACCGTGACCGTGAAGTTGACCCAGAGGGTCTGGAGCGGAAGGAACGGGATGCCCTCAGCGATGAAGAACAGGCTCGCACCGAGGAACGTCGCGATGAACCCGAACAGCTGGCCCATCTGGTAGCGGATGTAGCGGACGAGGTTGTCGTACAGCGCCCGCCCGAGCTCCACCGCCCGGACGATCGTCGCGAAGTTGTCGTCGGTGAGGATCATCACCGCGGCCTCCTTCGAGACCTCGGTGCCGGTGATGCCCATCGCCACGCCGATATCGGCCTTCTTGAGCGCGGGCGCGTCGTTCACGCCGTCGCCGGTCATCGCGACGACGTGGCCCTTGCGCTTGAGGATGTCCACGAGGTGGACCTTGTCCTCCGGGGCCACGCGGGCGATGACGCCGATCGTGTCGATCTCGCGGTCGACGGTCGCATCGTCCATCGCCGCGAATTCCTTGCCGGTGATGGCGCGGCCGGTGATGCCAAGCTGGCGGGCGATCGCCTCGGCCGTGACGGCATGGTCGCCCGTGATCATGCGCACCTGGATCCCCGCGGCGTGCGCCTTCTCGATCGCGAGCTTCGCCTCGGGGCGCGGCGGGTCGACGATGCCCACGAGGGCCAGGAGCGTGAGGTCGCTGACGAGCGGCAGGAGGTCCGCCGAGGCGTCGAATTTCTTCGGGTCGAAGTCGCGCTGGGCGGTTGCCATGACCCGCAGGCCCTGGGCGCCGAGGCGCTCGTTCTCCGCCATGTACGGGTCGCGGACCTGCGCGACCGGCACGGTGCCGCCGTCCGGTGAGACAGCGTTCGAGGCCCGTGCCAGCAGCTGATCGGGCGCGCCCTTGACGTAGGCGCGCACGACGGCGCGCCCCTTTTCGTCCGTCATTTCATGGAAGGTGGCCATGAACTTGTAGGCCGCGTCGAATGGGACCTCGGCGATGCGCGGGTAGCGCTCGCGGGTCAGCTCGGGGTCCACGCCGCCTTTTGCGGCAAGGACCACGAGCGCTCCCTCGGTCGGATCGCCGACCAGGGCACCGTCCCTGGCAACGGCGTCGGCGCACAGCGCCATCGGCAGCAGGAAGCGATCCAGCGGCACCTCGCCGATGCCCGCCTCGCCGGAGATGTGGCCCTCCGTCGAGTACCCCTCGCCGCTGATCGTGAAGCGGTGGCCCACGATCGCCATCTCGACGGCGGTCATCTGGTTCAGCGTGAGCGTGCCGGTCTTGTCGGAGTTGATCGCGGAGGTGGAGCCGAGCGTCTCGACCGAGCGGAGCCGCTTCACGATGGCGCCGGCCTTGGCCAGCGTCGACGTGCCGGCGGCAAGGACGGTCGTCACGACGGCGGGCAGGCCGGTCGGGATCGCGGAAACCGCGAACGCCACCGCGGTCAGGAACACGACGTCGAACGGCTGGTCGCGCCACAGGCCGAGCCCGACAGAGATCGCCAGCGCAACGCCCGCGATCACGAGGATCTGGTTGGTCAGGCTGTTGAGCTGCTTGGTGAGGGGCGTCTCCTCGGAGACCTGCCCCGAGAGCATCTGCGAGATGTGGCCGACCTCGGTCGCCATGCCCGTGGACGTGACGACGAAGCTCGCCGCACCACGCGTCACCTGGGTGTTCATGAACGCCATGTCGACGCGGTCGCCAAGGCCCGCGCCCTCCCCGACGACCTCGACCTGCTTTGGCACGGGCGCGCTCTCGCCGGTCAGCGCGGATTCGTCGATCTCGAGGGTCGCCGCCCGGATGATCCGGCCGTCCGCGGGCACGAGGTCGCCCGCCTCGATATTCACGATGTCGCCGGGAACGAGGTCCTCCATCGGGACCTGCACGACCTCGCCGCCGCGCCGCACCTTGGCCTGCACGACCATCATCTTCTGGAGCGCCGCGACGCTCGCTTCGGCCTTGCCCTCCTGGTTCACGCCCATGAACGCGTTGAAGACCGTCAGGAGGATGAGCACGATCCCGGTCGGGACCTGGCCGGGCAGGAACAGGCACGCGATACCGGCGACCAACAGCACGAGCTGCATCGGGTCGCTGTATTGCCGGAGGAACGCCCGCCAGCGGGGCTCCTTCGGTGCATCGGCAAACTTGTTGGCCCCGTAGGTCGCGCGTCGACGGTCCACCTCGGCGCTCGCGAGTCCGGCAGCTGCATCCACCGACAGCGCCTCGAGCACCGCCTCGGGCGCCAGCGCATGCCAGGCCTGCTGAGCCTGCGCGGGTGCCGTCGAAGCCTGCTCGGTCATCAGTTACGCACCTCTCGTGGGCCGGTCGCCGCCCAGGGCTGCGCATCGGGAGCGCCGCCCGCGAGGCCCCTTCGGACCGGCACGGCCCATCACACCGCCGCTCGCCGGGAGTGTCGTCATCCACATCGGACGATCAACGCGGACGATCAACCCTCGAGCAGGCGCCGCTTCGCAGCCGCGAACTCCTCATCGGTGAGCACGCCGTCGGCATGCAGCCTGCCCAGATCGTCGAGCTGGGTGGCAAGCGACGGGGTCGACTCGGGGGTCGCGGGCGGGATCGTCGTGGCCGGCTTGAGCACCTGCTGTCCGGAGGGGGCGATGCCCAGCGCTGCCCAGAACTGCTCCACGCTGGCCCGATAGGCGGCCTCCGCCAGGCCGCCTCTGCGGTACGCGGTGGTGGCATAGCGCATGCTCTTGAGCGCCGACTGATGCTCCGGCCGGAGCTGTATCCCGTGGCGGCAGATCGGGCAGGACAGGTACTCCGTGCCGCCGTACGACGCCATCGGGATGAAGTACAGGCTCACCTGCTTGTTGGTCCGGATGTGGTGCAGGAAGACCTGGTTCCGGCAGTTCGGGCAGGTTGTCGGCGCGATCTCGCCGAGGTCCTTGGCCTCGCCCGCGCCCCAGCCGAAGATCACGACCATGGTCCGGCTCCCCTCGTCACGCCTGGGATTCGTCGGCGGTGGTGGTTGATTCCTTCCCCGGGCGCCCGAGGGGGCGCTCCGGCCCGGCGGTCTGCTCACCCTCGCGGGCGAGCAGCTCGGCGATCCATCGGGTCCGCGTGTTGTGGCGGAGGACCAGCACGATCAGGACCGAGATCGGCATCGACAGGAGCGCACCGATGGGCCCCATCAGCCAGACCCAGAAGAAGAACATCACGAACACGAGCCACGTCGCGAGCGACAACGCCCGGCCCGTGAGGGTCGGCTCGAGGACGTTCTCGGCGACCAGGTTCAGGACGGTTCCGCCGATGACGATGACGGCAGCCGCGCCCGGGCCCGATTCGGCGAAGGCAAGGATGGTCGGGGGGATGAGGGCGATGATGAGGCCCAGGTACGGCACGAAGCTGAGGAAGAATGCCCCGACCGCCCACAGCGGCGCATGGTCCACGCCCACGACGACCATGAGGAGGAACAGGGAGATTGCGGTCAGGGCGTTGACCCGGATGCGCACCACGAAGTACGTCACCGCCGCGCTGGCGATCACCGGGGCCTGGCGGAAGACCGGGTTCGCGCTGCCGAGCCCACCGGACACCAGGCGCGTCAGCCGCGGCGCGTCGAGCAGCAGCAGCGCCGCGACGACCATCGCGAACAGCAACGTCCCGCCGACCTGCGTGACCACGTCGATCGCCACGCGCAGCACGTCGACCAGCAGCCCGGGCGGTACGACGTCGCGGATCGCGAGCCCGCCGTCGGGAGCAGCGAGGCGAGCCTCGAGCGCGTCCGAGTAGCCGGCCAGGTCCGCCGCAAGTGTCCGCGCGGACGTGATCGCCAGCAGCACGATCCCGCCGATCACCAGCACGAGCACCCCGATCGTGACGGTGAGGGCCACCGGCGGCGAGTAGCCCCGCTCGGCGAGCCGCGAGAACAACGGTGCCGCGAGCGCCGCCAGGAACATCCCCAGACCGAGCGGCGCGAGCACCGGCGACAACCAGCCGATGAGGACGACGAGGAGGCCGACGAGCACCGCGGTGACGACCATCGCGAGCAGGTTGGTCGAGCCGCGGATCCACGGCGGCACGACGCCGGCGACGCGGCTCGAAGCAGGCTTGACGGGATCCATCACGTGGTCGCCTGGGCCGGTTGGTGGACGGGCGCGTCGTCGACGGCGTACGAGCGCAACTCGGCCGTGCCCGGGAGCATCGGGCGGCCGCGCCGTGCGAGCTTGAGGAGGATCCAGGCGATCGGGATCGGCAGGAACCACTGGTAGAGGCGGAACAGGAAGACGCCGGCCGTGATGAGCGCTTCGGAACTCGGTCCCGCGATCGCCGACATGCCGGCGATGTACAGCAGCTCCGGGATGCCCGCGCCGCCCGGTGACATCGGGATGATCGTGATCACGTTGACGAGGGCGTAGACCGCGAAGATCTCGGCTGCCGTGAGGACGTCGTCGGACACGCCCACGATCCGCAGGGCAACGATCAGGACGACGCTCCACGTGACCTGCGTGACGATCGCCGCGAGCAAGGCCGCGAGCCCGCGCCGCCGGAGCAGCCCGCCCAGCTGATCGCGAAACCGGTGGATCGCGCCGTCGACGTCCGGGCGCTCGGTGCGGTTCAGGCGGCCGAACACCCACGCCGCGGCTCGCTGTCCGGTACGGCCCAGCCAGTCGGCGGCACGGTCGCTGCGCAGGATCGCGATCATGAGGGCGACGGCGACGACGAACACGACCGTGCTGATGGCGGTGATCAGGACGACGGTGCCGCCCCCGACGGGACGAGCGCCGGCGACGCCGAGGACGATGACGGCGAGGACCGGCAGTCGCCAGGCGTGCCAGCTGGTTGGTGACGCCGTACAGGGCGATGCCCGAGGTCGCCGGCTGCACCCTGATCCCCCAGCCACGGACGACCACCCACAGGATCCCCATGTTCCATGGTCCGAGCGGAATGCTTGCACCGATGCCGGACAGGATCAGGTACGAGGCCGCGCCACGGGCGACGGACAGGCCCTCGATGAGGACGACGAACGGGACGCCGGCGATGACCCACGCGACGGAGACAAGCGCGGTCATCTGGACCACCTGCAGGAAGGTCAGCGCACGGAAGGCGTCGAGCACCTCTTCGTAGTCGACGAACCTGGGCAGGATGAGGCCGAAGACGACGACCAGGATGCCGATCACGATCGCCGAGCGGAGGATCGCGGTCCGTCGGCTCGGGACGGCCTGGGCAGGCCCCGTGGTCGGGACCGCCGGCACGCCTTCGATCGAACTCTCCCCCGTTGTCGCTGCCATCAACCCCTCGCCGACATGATTGAAAGGCCCGGGCACCGCCCACAGTAGCCGGTTGCGAGGCAGAGCCGCTAGGCTGGACCGCCTCCAGCGATCACGACGGCACGGAGGACGGTGGACACGTGGCGAGCCGACAGGACTTTACCGACGAAGAGTGGGCGACCTTGCAGAAAGGGCTCGGGGGCAGCGGCGCCCTGGTGTCCGTGAGCGATCGCGACTTTACCGACACCTTCGGCGAGGCAAGTGCCCTGGCCAAGTACCTTGCCGGCCAGCAGGTCGCCGCGACCAGCGAGCTCATGCGCGAGCTGGCGAAGACGCGTGGAACGGGTTTCGGCCTGACAACGAGCCCCGATCGGATGCGTACCGAGACCCTGGCCGCGCTCTCCTCCGCGGTCGGAACGCTTGGCGCCAAGGCGCCAGAGGACGTCGGGCCGTACCGGGAACTCGTCCTCGGCCTGGCCCAGGCCGTCGCCGACGCGAAGGGTGGCGAGACGCCGGTCGAGACGGCGATGATCGCGTCGATCCGCGAGGCGCTGGGCGCCGACTGAGCGGCGAAGGATCGTCCCCGTTACGTCCTCGTCTGGAACAACAGCTCGCTGCTGTCCTCGAGGGTGAGCGTCATCTGGTCCTCCGCGATCGAATAGGTCTTCACATCGCTCAGGAGCTGCACGTATTCCTCGCCGAGGGACCCCTCGCCGCAGGCGGCAAGGGTCGATGGCCCCAGTGTCATCGTGAGGACCGACTCGTCCACGATGGTGTACGTGCCGCTCACCTGGTTGCAGTCGGCCTGGGCGTCAAACGTCTCATCATCGTTGAACGTGAGTGTGTAGTTCGCCATGGCCTCCGGCCGGCACGATTGCCTGGCGATGGATTGACGTGATCGACGTGAGGTGCCAGGTCCCCACGGTGATGTCGCCGCCTGCCGTGCTCGCACACCCGCCGAGCATCAGGGCACTCGCGGCAAGGATCGTCAAGAACAGGTTTCGCATTCGGCTCCTCCCTAGGCCCGAAGTGGACCAGCGCCGGCTCGAACCGGCATCGGCCGATGTGGGGGAGACTCAGCCTGGTCCAGCCGCCGAAGCGCGTAGCCGTTCTTCGAGTCGATCGCGCTCCGATGGCGGCAGGCGCTCGATGAAGTCGATCGTCAACGCCGCGCTCCAGCCGAAGCCGTCCGTCCCATACCCCGTGCCGTCGAACGGATTGAAGTACTCGCGGAACCCGGCACCCGCGATGAGGCGGACACTGCTGCTCGCGATCTGCTCGACCAGCGAGTGATAGCCGTGCTGGCGGAGGCCGGCCGCCAGCAGCCAGTTCGTGTTGATCCAGACGGGGCCGCGCCAGTAGCGCCGCGCGTCGAAGCTCTCGGCGAGGAGGTCGTAGCTGGGGACGACGAAGTTGATCCGCGCGTCGGGATGGAAGCTCGCGGAGTGCAGGTCCGCGACGATCGCCTCGACCTGTTCCCGCGGGAGCTCCGGGTCGAGCAGTGGGGCGAGCGACACGACGGTGTCCTCCGCGCTCCGCTCGCGGCGGATCACGTCGAGTGCGCTGAACTGCCGCTCTTCCGGGTCCCACAGCTCTGAAAGCATCGCCGCGTGGAGGCGCGCCGCTGCCTCCCGATGCGGAGTGGGGTCCTCGCCGACGATGGTGGCGATCTCGGCCAGCGCGTGGGTCGACCACAGGAGGATCGACGTGAACAGCGGACTGGCCATGACGAAGGGCACGGTCTCCGCGATCCGTGCGTCGTCATACCCGGAGTCCCGGTAGCTGGCGGCGAGGTAGACGAACTGGTCGTAGGCGGCGTTCGTCGGCCGATCCTTCGGGTCGCCGTGGGCGAGGTCGTGCCGGACGTACGGCGGCACGGCACCGGGCAGGGATCTCCATCTCGCTGAGGTCGCGGTCCCAGACCGGTGAGTTGTCGAGGCCGGATTCCCAGGGATGCACGACGACCGGCAGACCGATGCCGGCCGGGTCCCGCGGACCGGTCATGTAGGCGTGCTCGGCGACGAGCCGCGGATACATCCAGCGCAGGAACGCCCGGGACGCCTCGACGTCGTGCGCGTGTCGATGCATCTCGAGCGCGGCGCGGGCGTGGATGGCGGGCTGGGTGATGCCGGACGTCTCGACGTCGCGCGGCGCGTCCGGGCTGCGTTTCGACGTCTGCCAGAAGGCCGGGCCCGGGAAGTAGGCGTCCTCGCCGACCGACGGGTTGAACACGATGCTCGGCACCTTGCCGTTCGCCCACTGGGCGGCGAAGAGCGAGCGCAGCTCCTGCTCGGCCCGGGCCTGGTCGTACCACGAGCGGCCGATGGCGATGAACGCCGAATCCCAGTTCCACTGGTGCGGGTACAGCGTGCGCGACGGCAGCGTCGAGGCCCCGAGCCAGCTCGCGTCGAGCACGGCGCGCGCCTCGGTCTCGAGTCGTGCCAGAAGACTGTCCGTTGCCGGAATCGCGTTCGACGTCACAGAAAGGCTCCCCCCAACTGACGCGACCCGCTGAGCATGCGTGGTCCGCGTCACGAGACATCATATCGACGCGCCCTCACTGCTGGTAGCGCTCGACCACCTCCGACGGGCGAACCTGCGCATCGTCCGGGTCCTGCCCGAACTCGCGCCGCGCCTGCCGTTGGCGCAACAGGTCGTAGCACTGGTCAAGCTCGAGCCCGATCGCATCGAGCCGCTCCTGCTCGGCGGTGCCGATGCCTCCGGTGTCACCAGCCTGCTGCCAGAGGTTCTCTTCCTCGTGCGCCAGCCGATTGATCCGATCGAGAAGCGATTCGTCTGTCACATTCATGCTCCTCGTGAGTGGCGCCTACCGGAAGGACGTGCCGGACCTCGATCGACGCGCTGACGGTGCGGCTTCGCCAGACGTGGACGGCGGCCATCATCGCTCGGGTATGGCCTGTTCGACGCGGGCGTGGGTCGGCGAGCATCACCGCCAGAGGCCCCGGCGGGGCCCACCCGGCATGACGCGATCGCGTGTGCCGCGCGGGACAATCGAGATCCGAACCCGCGGATCGCGGAGGATCGGTCGCAGCGCGTGGCCCCCGGCCATCGTGCAGCGTCGCCAAAGCCGAGGTCGAACAATGGACCGCGTCACGTCGCCAGCATGAGCCGCACCGACACCCTGGTCGACCCGGGGGCCACCGCAGGGCATGCCGAGCGCATCGGCCGCTTCCGCGGGTGGTTCTGGCAGCCGCCCCGGGCGCACGGCGAGATCGAGGCCGAACGGCGGGTGAGCTTCCTTGAGCTCTTCTCCGACCTCGTTTACGTCGTGGTCATCGCGCAGGCGGCGCACGAGCTCGCGGGATCCGTGTCGCTGCGTGGCTACCTCGAGTTCCTCATCGTCTTCGCCGTCATCTGGGTCGCGTGGGCGAACGGGACGCTCTACTACGAGCTCCACGGGCGCGAGGACGGCCGGACCCGAACGTACGTCTTCATCCAGATGGCGATCCTGGCGCTCCTCGCCGTGTTCACGGGCAAGGCAGCGAGCGACACGGGCACGGCGTTCGCGGTCGTCCTCGTCGCCTTCCTCGTCCTGATGACGTGGCTCTGGTACACGGTCCGCCAGCAGGATCGGCCCGAGTACAGGGCGAGCACGGCGCGCTACCTCGCCGCGATGCTCGTGTCGATCGTGGTCATCGCGATCAGCGCCGTCCTGCCGACAGACGGGCGGCTCATCGTGTGGGCCGCGTTCTCAGCTGGGTGGCTCGTCCTGATGCTCGTCTTCGGCTGGGTGTCGCGGCGCGGATCGGTCACGGGCATCGTCCCCACTGACGCGATGGTCGAGCGCTTCGACCTGCTGATCATCATCGTGCTGGGCGAGGTCGTGACGGGCGTTGTGAACGGCCTGGCCGGAGCCGAGAACGATGTCGTCACGCTGGCGACCGGCTTCGCGGCGCTCGTGGTCGGTTTCGGGCTGTGGTGGATCTTCTTCGACGTGGGCGGGCGCCGGCAGCCGCGCTTCGACGGGCTCACCGTCAACCTCTGGATGGAAACGCACCTGCCCATCGCCATCGCGATCGTGGGGGCCGGAGCCGCGATGATCGGCCTCATCGAGCATGCGCACGAACCGCAGACCCCGGCAGCTACGGCGTGGCTGCTCGCCGGCTCGGTCGCGCTCCTGCTCGTCGCCCTCGGCGCCATGACCCGCACGCTCGCCGACTATCCGCGCCACGCCGTCATCTATCGACCGCTCGCCTTCGTGATGGCCGGGGCGGCGGGTGTGGCCCTGCTCGTCGGCTGGCTGCAGCCGGCCGCCTGGCTCCTCGCACTGCTCCTGGCGGCCATCCTCGCGACGGTCTGGCTGTTCGCCGTTGTCCGGTTGTTCAAGACCGGGACGTGGACGGCAACCGGCGGGTCGGGGACGAAACGGGACGGAGCCGCCAGCCGCCTGACTCGCGTCTAAGGCCCGACACGATCGAACTTGGCCTCGGCGCCGTGTTGCCAGCCGTGTTCGAGATCGGGGAAGAATGTGAGTTTGGTCGGGGCGAGAGGACTTGACCCGACGGAACCTACCTCATCGCTCAGTCGCCGCGAGCGACCGGGCTCGCGCCAGATCAGCTGGGCGGCGACACTCTACTGGAGCAGCCGTCCGGCCCGTAGCTCGGGGATGATCTCGGCAGCAACGCGCCGGAGGACGCCGATGTCGGATGCCTCGGGCCGCACGGTCGAGAAGTCCGTGAAGCCGAGCCGGTGGTGGCTGTCGGACGAAGTCGAGATAGGCCTCGGTCGAGCGCAACGCTTCGCTCGTCGCCCAGGTCGACCGACGGATGTCGGCCGGGTCCCGACCGATCGCTCGGCAGGCGTCGTCAAGGGCGGCGATGCGATCGGCGAGGCCGGTTTCGACGCCCTCCGTCGCGGCTCCGGGGATTACCCCGAACGTGTCCCACTGGTCGGCGTAGCGAGCCGCGATCCGCAACATCCTCGGTCGATGCGCCGCGATGAGGATCGGGATCCGCGGCCGTTGGACCGGGCGCGGCACGAGGTGAGCATCGTCTAGCTGGTAGTACTGGCCCCGGAACGTCGTCCGCTCCTGCTGCATCAGCAGGCTGATGACCTCGACGGCCTCCTCGAACCGGTCGACCCGCTCCGGGGCCGGCGGCAGGTCGATGCCGTAGCGGCGGTGCTCGTCCTCGTGCCAACCCGTCCCGATCCCAAGGATGAGTCGCCCGCCGCTGATGTGGTCAACGGTGACCGCCTCCTTGAGCAGGATCGCGGGATGACGGAACGTGTTGCTCGACACGAGCACGCCCAGGCGGATGCGCTTCGTTTTCGCGGCGATCGCCGCGAGCAGCGTCCACGCTTCGAGACAGCCGTCCTCGGGGCCGCCGTCCGTGTCGACCAGGTGGTCCACGAGCCAGGCATGGTCGAATCCCAGATCCTCGGCCTCGAGGAACTCGTCGAGCACACGATCCCAGTCCTTGCGCGCCTGGCTGAGGAAGAGTCCGAAACGCAGGTTGGTGGGCGTGGTCATAGCCGTTGCTCCCGACTGAGATACCGCTGGATCAGCACGACGATGATCAGGAACAGCCCGCTCACTACCTGCTGGTAGTACGAGCTGAGCGTTCCGACCTGGTTGATCACGTTGTTGATGACGTTGAGCAGGAGCACCCCTGCGAGCGTGCCCGTCATGGACCCAGAGCCCCCGGTCAGCAGGGTCCCACCGATGACGACGGCCGCGATCGCCTGCAGTTCGAGCCCGACCCCGATCGTCGACTGGCCCGACGACGACCGAGCCGCCACCAGCACTCCGGCAAGGCCCGCCAGGAGGCCGCTCGTGAGGTACATCGCGATCTTGACCCGGGCGATGGGCAGCCCCATGAGCCGGGCCGCGTCCTCGCTTCCGCCGATCGCGGTCACGGCCATGCCGTAGCGCGATCGCGTGAGGATCACCCAGCCGACGACGAACGCGATCGCGGCGATGATGATCGGGACCCGGATCTCCGACGATCGAGCCCTGGCCCAGCCAGATGATGGCGAGCTGGCTGTCGAGGTGAAAGATCGTGTTGCCCTCGTCGGACACGGCGAACGCGAGGCCTCGCGCGAACAACAGGGCGGCAAGCGTCACGATGAACGCGGCCATCCGGGCTCGGGCGATGAGCAGCCCGTTGAACAGCCCAATGGCCCCACAGACGATCAGGGGCAACGCGACGGCCACGACGCTCCCGGACTGTGAGCCGTATGCCGCGAGTACCGCGGACAGCGCCAGCAGCGAGCCGACCGAGAGATCGATGCCACCGCCGATGATGACGAACGTCATGCCGACCGCAATGAGGCCGAGGAATGAGCTGGCCTCGAGGATGTTCAGGAAGTTGTCCACGCTGGCGAACCGGGTCCCGAACACGAGCGACGCAATCACGGTGACCGCCCCGAGGATCAGGAACGCGCCGCTCCGTTGGAGCATGGCGGCGATGCGCTCGCGCCGGGTCGCGATGCGCGTGGCGTCGTCGACGGCCCCTGGTCCGCGCCGCCGTCACAGTCCGCTCCGCTGGCGCTGAATGAAGACCGCGCCGAGGATGATGGCCGCCTGGACCATCCGCGTCGATGAATCGGGCAGGTTGTGCGTGATCAGCGTTGCCGAGATCAGCTGCATCAGCATCGCGCCAGCCAACGTACCGAGGATTCGCACCTTGCCCCCTGACAACGGTGTTCCACCAACGACAACGGCGGTGATCGCGCTCAACTCGATCAGGTTGCCGACGAAGGAGGGATCGGACGCGCTGAGACGAGCGGTCTGAATGATCCCGGCCAAGGCGGCCAGGGCAGCGCTCAGGACGTACACCGAGAGCAGGGTCCGGCGGACGGGAACGCCCGCGAGGCCGCTCGCCTCGGGATTGCCGCCGATGGCTACGACATACCGCCCGAATGTCGTCCGCGCGACGAGCACTCCGACCAGCAGTGCGACACCCAGGGCGATGAGGACGACGTATGGCACGCCCAGAATGCGGCCCGATCCGATGGAGCTCAGCAGCGGGTCGAAGACCTCGGTCAGCCGGCCTTGCGCGATCACGAGCGCGAGACCTCGACCGCCGACGAGCAGTGCGAGGGTCGCGACGATCGGCTGGATCCCGAAACGCGAGATCAGCACGCCGTTCACCACGCCGACGGACGCGCCGCCGAGCAGTGCGATCGTGATCGCCACGGCCGGTCCGTAGCCCAGGTACAGCGCCAGCAGCGCGGAGGCGATCGCCATGACCGAGCCGACAGACAGGTCGATGCCTCGCGTCCCGATGACCAGCGCCATCCCGAGCGCGATGATGGCGACGGGGACAACCTGCACGAACTGCAGGCGGATGTTGTCCATCTCGGCGAAGCGCGGCGTGAACACCAGATTGAAGGCGATCAGGAGCAGGAGTCCCGCGTAGACGCCTCGCTCGGCGATCCAGTCGAGGACTTCCTCGCGGCTGACTGACGGTCGACCCGCGGTCAGCTCAGCTGACGACATCGTCGTCGCCCTCAGGACGTGCGGACGACCCAGCATGCTGGGGATCCGCTGGAAGCTCGTCGGCCACCGGATCGATCGACAACCCCTCCTCCGGGGCCGACTCCTGCTCTTCCGCCCGCTGTGCTGCTGCAGCGATCAGCCCGAGCACGCCGTCCTGGGTGACCTCTGCGCCGGACAGGGTGCCGACGACTGCTCCATCTCGCAGGACGAGGATCCTGTCAGAGCCCTCGATGACCTCCTCCAGCTCGGAGGAGATCAGCACGACCGCCAGCCCTGCCTCTGCGAGATCGCTGATCAATCCCTGGATCTCGGCCTTCGCACCGATGTCGATGCCGCGGGTCGGATCGTCGAGCAGCAGCACTCGTGGCTCGAGACACAGGACCCGGGCCAGCAGCACCTTCTGCTGATTGCCGCCGGAGAGCTCGCTCACGCGCTGCTCAGGGCTTGAGGCCTTGATCCGCAGGCGGCGCATCAGCGCCTCGACGAGAATGTCCTGCTGGCGCCGCGAGACGAACCCCGCGCGGGAGATCGTGGGCAGCGCCGCGAGCACGATGTTCTCGCGCACCGACAACGTCGGGATGATGCCGTCGGCCTTGCGGTCCTCCGGGATCAGGGCAATGCCGGCCGAGATCGCCGCCCGAGGCGATTCCCGCTTTACCGGTTCGCCCGCCACCTCCACCGCGCCGCTGTCCAGTGGGTGCGCACCGTAGATCGACTTCGCGGTCTCGGTCCGGCCGGATCCGAGCAGGCCGGCCAGTCCAACGACCTCACCGGCGCGCACCTCGACCGTCACGTCATCGAGCACGTGACGGCGCGTCAGGCCGGTCGCTCGCAGCATCGCGCGCGTCTCCTGCGACGTGTCGTGGGTTCCAAAGCGCGTCCTGGCTCGAGCAACCTCGGACAACTCACGGCCGAGCATCCTGGAGACGAGCTCGAGTCGAGTGATCTCGGCGATGGGTCCGGTGTGCACCCGCCGCCCGTCACGAAGCACGGTCACCACGTCGCACAGCCGGAAGACCTCGTCGAGCCGGTGAGAGACATAGACGACCGCCACGCCGTCCCGGCGCAGGAGATCGACGACCTCCATCAGGCGCTCGACTTCGCGTGGCTCGAGCGAGGAGGTGGGCTCGTCCATGATGACGACCCGGTGATCAGCGTCGATCGCGCGTGCAATGGCGACCATCTGCTGCACGCCCAGTCCCAGCTCCCTGAGCGGACGCCTGACGTCGACATGGATGCCGTACCGCGCGAGGCTCGCGCTGGCTTCGCGATGCATCCGCCCGAAGTCGATGAGCCTGAGGCGCGTGGTCGGCTCGCGGCCGAGGAACAGGTTCCGCGCCACACTCATCAGCGGGACGAGGTTCACCTCCTGGTAGATCGTGCTAATTCCGGCTGCTTGCGCGTCCAGCGGCCTGGCGAAGGTCACCGGTTGGCCGCGGTATACGATCGAGCCCTGGTCAGGCTGATGCACACCGGTGAGGACCTTGATCAGGGTGGACTTTCCCGCGCCGTTTTCCCCGACCAGGGCGTGAACCTGCCCTGCGTGCAGCTCGACCGACACATCCGCGAGCGCCAGGACGCCAGCAAACCGCTTCGAGACGTCCTGAACCTCAAGGACGGCAGGCTCGGCGATCGTCGTCATGCGACCCTCACCAGCCGATAGTGGCAGGAATCAGTACCGACCCGCACGACTCAGGAGGAGGCCTTGTCAGGCGGGCCGGTACCGTTTAGCTGAGGATCAATACGCGTTGGGCAGTTCGCTCTCGGCGTTGTCCTTCGTGTACTCCTTGTCCGAGATGATGGTCTTCACCGGGACCCCGGATCCGCCATAGAAGTCGGACAGTGCCTTGAAAGCGAGCGGCCCGAAGCGCGGGTTCGACTCGATGACGCCGCTGATCCAGCCATCGACGATCCCCTGAACGGCACCCTTCGTACCGTCGATCGTCAGGATCTTCACGTCACCGGGCTGCTTGCCCGCATCCTTCAGCGCGGCGACCGCGCCGAGCGCCATCTCGTCGTTGTGCGCGTAGATGCAGTTGATCTCGGGGTTCGCCTGGATGAGCTGGGCGGTGACAGTCTGGCCCTTCGCCCGCTCATAGTCGGCCGCCTGCTTCGCGACGACCTTCATCTTGGAGGCCTTCGCGGCCATCTGGTCCTCGAAGCCCTGCTGACGGTCGTTCGTGACGTTGACTCCGGCGGCTCCGAGAAGCACGGCCAGGTTGCACGAGTCACCGGTCGCCGCACTGAGCGCATCGAACGCGCGCTTCCCCTGCTCGACGAAGTCAGAGCCCACCCAACCGATGAAATCCTTGCAGGCTGTCTTGGTGGTGAGGAAGCGGTCGATGGTCATGATCGGCACGTTCTTCTGCTGGGCGTACTCGAGGGCGGGATCGAGGCCCTCCGAGTTGAGCGGCGAAATGATCAGCGCCTGGGCGCCCTGGTCGATCATCCCCTTGATGTCCGAGATCTCCTTGTTCAGGTCGGACTCGGCGTTCGTCGTGATCAGCTTGATCCCGAGCTTCTCGGCCTCGTCCTTGATCGACTGCGTCTCGGCGATCCGGAACGGGTTGGCTTCCTTCTCCGATTGGGCGAACCCGATGGTCGCGGTCTTCAGATCGAGCTTCGGCACGCCGCTGCCGTTGTACTTGTCGAAGGTGCACGCCTCACCGGCGGCAGCCGTCTGGACGACCTGCTGGCCACCGCTCGCCGCCGGCGCGGAGGCACCTGGACTCGCGCACGCAGCAGCGACAACAAGGATCGCCATCAGGCCTGCCACCTTCGGCAGATTGGCGACGGGAATGCGCATGAGCCTTCCTCCTCCACCGATGCCCCGGATGGGCGTTCCTGACCGGAGTCGTCGCTCGATGCATCAATCCACGCATGTTTTACCGCATCAAGCCCGGTTACGGTAGCATCAATGTCAATCGGCCAGCAAGACCTGTAACGAAGCGGTCGTGAGCGTGCCCGAAATGGCGCTTGTCACCAAGAGTCCTTCATATTAGGCTGCCTCACAGATGGACGCCAAGCACAGGGTCGTGGCTCGAAAGAGCATCCACGTGGACGGCACGACTGGCGAAGGGCACGCAGCCGTGATCTTCCGCGCGCTTGCAAATGACACCCGTGTCGCGATCCTTCGCTATCTGGGCGATCGTGTCGTGGCCATGAACCAGATCGCCAAGGACATGGGATTGCCGTCGTCGACGGCAACGATGCACGTGACCGTGCTGGAGCGAGCGGGTCTGATCCATACGGAGTTGCGTCCGGCGAGTCGCGGCCTGCAGAAGGTCTGCGCAAGAACGTATGACGAGCTCGTGTTCGACCTGCCGCGGGGCCTGCAGAGCGCGCATGACGCCGTCGATCTCCAGATGCCCGTCGGTGGCTATTCCGATTTCGTGGTGGAACCGACCTGCGGCCTTGTCAGCGCGACCGGCCTGATCGGGTTCATGGACGATCCATCGGCGTTCTACGAGCCCGATCGACTCACGGCGCAACTGCTCTGGTTCCGGGCGGGGTACGTCGAATATCGGTTCCCGAATCGCGTGCCACCCGGTGCCCGAGTCGAGTCGCTGCAGTTGACCGCGGAGATCTGTAGCGAAGCGCCGCTGCACGACCTTGATTGGCCGAGCGACATTACGGTCTGGATCAATGGAACGCCGCTCGGCGACTGGACGTGCCCGTCCGACTTCGGCGGCCAGCGCGGCCGACTGACACCGTCGTGGTGGGAGGAGAAGGACTCGCAGTTCGGCGTGCTCAAGCGCTGGCTCGTGACGGCCATGGGAACAACGATCGACGGGATCAGCCTGTCGAGCGTCGACCTCGAATCGCTTGGGCTTGCTCACGGCGACCCGATCGTCGTGCGCATCGGCGTTCGACCCGACGCCGAGAACGTCGGAGGGTTGAACCTGTTCGGACGTGGGTTCGGCAACTACCCCCAGGATCTGGGACTTCGCCTCGAGTACCGGTCGGGCCGAGCGGAGACCTGATTGGTCGGCTACGTCCACACGGGGATGGACGGCGAGGCGTGGCCCAGCCCGGCGGGGCCGGTCCGACAGGCGGCGTCGTGATGGGAACCGACCGATATCCACGACCGGCTCATCCCATCGCTCGGATGGGGCCCGAGTACCTCAGGAGCAAACGCTCAACCGAAGGGCCGGGATTGGTCGGGGCGAGAGGCGTTGGCCCGACGGAGCCTATCTCATCGACCAGCGCGGGCTCAGGCGTCGGCGGCCCTGCGCAGGCGCTCGAACTCGCGCCGCAGGCGCTTGCTCGTGCGGCGGTCCCAACGTACCGGCGTCATCGCTGGCCCGGCCACCGGCACGACAGGCGGGCTGTGGTCGACGTAGCAGGTCGCGGCAACGGCGGCCCCGACGCGCGACTCGATCGGCAGGGTGACCTCGACGATGCGCTTGCGATCGGCGATGAGCGCCTCGACCCGATCGCCCGCGCGAACCTTCGTCGACGGCTTGGCCGTCGATCCATTCACGAGGACGTGGCCGCCCTCGCACAACCGGGTTGCTAGCGGACGGGTCTTGACGAGGCGCACCGCGCACAGCCAGCGATCGATACGCGTCTCGTCGGTGGCGAGGGGATCAGTCACGCGTCAACTTCGTCGGAACGTCGTCCGCCGCAAGATCCGTGCTCGGCATGGCCGCAAGCGAGCTGGGAGAGCGACTATCGGTCGGCGTCGATGGAGCTTCGCGCGGACCGCTGTCGGAGCCGGCACTCGACGATGAGGTAGGTATGGTCGGGGCGAGAGGATTTGAACCTCCGACTTCATCGTCCCGAACGATGCGCGCTACCAGGCTGCGCCACGCCCCGACTGAGGTGCTCGTTGAACAGAGCCTGCGGATGATAGCAGGCATGGTCCCGGGCGACCATCGACCGGCCCCTGTCGGGCGTTACGCCTCGGGCAGGCCGGCCTCGAAGGCGGCGTTGGCCGCCGCGCGCTCGTCGGCCCGGATCGGCAGGGTGCCAAGGGCGGCGAGCACGAATGCGCCGGCCATCAGCATGAACACAACCGGAACGCCGGTCGGCGCGCCGAGCCGCTCGATCACGAACCCGTAGGCCGCGACCCACAGCGACCCGACCCCGAACGCGAGCGTGAAGTACAGCGAGTAGGACGCGTCGCGGATGGCCGGCGGCGCGATGTCCGACAGCAGCGCCTGGAGCTGCGGGCTCTCGGCGAAGGTGAACAGGCCCATGAGCACGATGCCGAGCCACAGGCCAGCGATGTTCGAGCCGGCCAGCAGGAAGACCACGAAGCCGACGGCGCCGCCGAGGTACGCGCCCACGATCAGCGGTTTGCGACCGAGCCGATCGGACAGCCAGCCCGCGATCAACGGCATCGGGACGGAGAACAGGATCAGCGCCGCGTACATCGGCCCGTACACCGACGCGGGGAGAGCCAGCACCTCGCTGAGGTAGACCAGGACGAAGAGGTTGACGACGCCGAGGCCTCGGCCGCCGCCACCGAGCGCCGACGTGAGGTACAGCCAGCGCAGGTCGCGATCGCCGAGCACCCGCCCGATCGCGTGACGGACGTTGCCGCCGGCGATTGCCGCGGCACGATCCGTGCCGCGTTCGCGGATGAAGGCGAGGATCGCGATTGCCATGAGGGCTGCGATCAGCCCGAGCAGGACGGACGTCCCGCGCCAGCCCAGCGCCGCGATGAGCGGCACGCCCAGGAGGGCAATGGTGACCGAGCCGATGTTGCCGCCGGCGATGTGGGCGGAGATCGCGAACCCCCGGCGGTGCGTCGGGAACTGCTCGGCGAGGAGGCCGTTCCCGACCGGGTGCTGCGGCGAGCCGCCGATCCGCGACAGGACATTGGGCACGGCGAACGTCGGAAAGCTGGTGGCGAATGCCTGGGCGATGAACCCGCCACCGAGCAGCAGGCCGCCGCCACCCAGGAGGCTGCGGCGCGAGACGACCCTGGTCAGCTGCGTGTAGCTCAGCTGGACGAGTCCCGCCGACAGGTTGCCGATCGCCGCAAGGAACGCGATCGCGTCGATGCCCACCCCGTACTCGTCGATCAGCTGCAGGAAGATCAGTGGCAGCACGATCGCGTGCGCGTGGTTGATCGCGTGGGACGCCGAGAGCAGCACGAGCGAGCGCATCGGTCGCACGTCGGGGATGGGGGTGCTGGTCGCGACGGCCATCATATTCAATGGTGCGCGATTGCATCCTGCGCTGCTTTCCGGCATCGTGGATGATCGGTCGGCGTCCCGTCTCCCACCGTCTCGCCGCATCCGGGCCCCATCGCCGCTCCCAGGAGGAACCATGCCGACCGTCCTCATCGTCGACGACGAGCAGCACATCCGGCTGCTCATCGAGCAGACGCTCGAGGAGCTCGAGGACGACGGCATCGAACTGCTCACCGCGGGCGACGGCGACGAGGCGCTCGCCGCCGTCGAGCTGCACCGACCGGCACTGGTCTTCCTCGACGTGATGATGCCGAAGCGGAACGGCTTCGACGTCTGCCGCACGATCAAGCAGGAGCTCGGGCTCGATGCGCACCCACGTCGTTCTGCTCACCGCGAAGGGCCAGGCCTATGACCGGCAGCAGGGCGAGGATGCCGGCGCCGACCTGTACATGACCAAGCCATTCGACCCCGACGAGCTGCTCCAGCACGCCCGGTCCGTCCTCGGGCTGGAGGCGGCCTGATGCAGTCGGCGGAGTTGCGCCGCCTGATCGTCCGCCACCGCCACGTGGCGCCGATGCTGAGCGTGCTGCTTGCGGCGACCGACGCGCGGGTGCTGATCACCGATGAGGACGGCGAGACGGTCCTCGATCGCGAATCGCGGTCGACGCCGGAGGACGCCCCGGTCGAGCGCCACCCGATCGTCGTCGAGGGCGAGACGGTCGGCTGGGTGGAGGGACCGCGGCCCGCGGGCGCGATCGCCTCGGTGCTCTCCTACGCCTGCTCGCGCGAGACCGACAAGCGCTCGCTCGCCTCCGAGGCACTCGACCGCTATCGCGAACTGAACCTGATCTACGACCTGGCCGAGCGGATCGCCGCGTCCCCGCACGTCGCGGACGTCACCGCGGTGGCCGTCGCGGAGACCGGCCGGCTGCCATCCGGGGGTGTCGGCTTCCTCCTGCTCGAATTGCCCACGCCGGGGCAGCTGACGCCGCATCCGATCGGCGAGGCCGGCGCGCTCTTCCCCGAGCAGCCCACCACGGAGGGCCTGCTCGGCGCGGTGTTCGTCGGCGATCCCGAGATCGTCAACGAGGTCGCCGCGGATCCCCGGGCCGGGGCCGCGGAACGCGGGATCGCGTCGCTCATCGCCGCCCCGCTCAAGGTCGAGGGCGTCCGGCTCGGCGTCATCGGCACGGCGTCGAAGGAGCCGCTCGAGTTCCAGGCCGGCGACCTCAAGATCCTCACCGCGATCGCCGCCCTTACCGCGCCGGCGGTCAGCCAGGCGCAGCGCTACGAATCGGTCGTCCGCGGGGACGAATGACCGCACTCGCCGAAGAGCCCGCACTCCTCGCGGAGGTCCCTGTCGACCTCCGCCGGATGCGCGGCCGCCCGTTCGGACGGGACGAGCATGGCGAGCCGATCGCCCACGGCAGCGGGCGGATCGTGGTCGGAGCCGTCCGCTACCTGCAGTCGGTCGTCGCGCGGAAGGCCGAGCGCGAGGCCCCCGAGGCGCTGGACCCGGACGAGGTCGCGGCGCTCGTCGAGCGGGCGCGGACCGACGTCCTCGACCGGCTCGTCGCGATGCTCAACGCCGCCATCGAGGACGAGCGCTACCACCTCACCCCGGCGTACCTGCTCAACGAGAGCAACAGCTACTCGTATGAGTTCCGCCTGTTCGTCGCCGAGTACTGCCGGATCCTGTCGGGCGATCCCGACTTCTTCCTCAACGAGGGTCGCCGCAGCATCCCGAACGCGATCATCCAGCTGAGCCGCCCGATCGGCATCCGCCAGACGTACGCCATCCTGCCGCGCTTCGCCGCCAAGTACGTGAAGACCGAGCTGCGGGTGGTTCGCACGGACGAACGCTCGGCGATCGTGCGCTGGTTCGCGGGCTCGCAGCTCGCGCTCGTGCCGCCCGAGCTGCACCACCGCTACGTCGACTACGCGTGCCAGGCGTACCGCGGCACGTTCGCGTCGATCCCGCTGGTCGGCTTCGGACAACCCGCCGCCACCGTGCGCCAGTCGGCATGCCAGCTCCACGGTGACGAGTACTGCGAATGGGAGTTCACCTGGGAGCCGGTCGCCGGCGGCAGCTCCGGTCGGGACGTGGTCATCGCGGTGGCCCTGTCGTTCGCGCTGCTGCTCTACTTCCTGCTCCAGGGCCCGGCGTGGGTCGGTGTCGCGATCGTCGCGGCCACGCTCCTGCCGGCCGGGCTCATCCTGTACGGCGGCTCGGCGAGCCGGAGGGCGCGCGAGCTGCGCCGCCAGCAGACGTTGCTGCTCGAACAGCGCGAGGTCTCGGAGCGCGAACACGACCGCAGCGAGGAGTCCAACCTCGCGCTGCAGCACGCGAACCTCGATCTCGAGCAGCGGTTGGCCGAGCTCATGACGCTCAACGAGCTCGGGGTCGCGCTGTCGTCGACGACGATGGAGGTGGACGAGCTCCTCGATCGCAGCCTGCAGGCGGTCGTGTCGCACCTGCGCTTCGACCGCGCGATGGTGCTGCTCGCGGACGAGCGACGCGGCGTGCTGAGCGGCGGCCGCAGCGTCGGCGCCACGCCCGAGATGACGCAGATGGTGGCGGAGCTCGAGCTGGAGCTCGACCATCCGCGGTCGCAGCTGGCGGTGCTCTACCGCGCCGACGGACCGATGCTCTTCCGCGACGCCGACCAGGATTCGGACGAGAGCAACCGCGCGTTCGCTGCCGCGCTCGGTGTGACCTCGTTCCTCGGGACGCCGCTCGTTGCCAAAGGTCGAACGGTCGGCGTCCTCGCCGTCGACAACCGGCTGTCGGGCCGCCAGGTGGAGCCGGGTGACGGGCCGCTGTTGTTCACGGTCGGCAACCTGATCGCCAGCGCGGTCGAGAACGCCCGGCTCTATGCGGAGATCGAGGCCCACAACCGCGAGCTCGAGCGACGGGTCGAGGAGCGGACCGAGGAGCTCGCGCGGGCGACCGCCGAGGCACAGGCCGCGCGGGCCGTGGCGGAGACCGCCAGCCAGACCAAGAGCGCGTTCCTGACCAACGTGAGCCACGAGCTGCGGACGCCGCTCACGTCGGTCGTCGGCTTCTCGAAGATCATCTCCCGCCGTCTCGACGACCTGGTCTTCCCGGCAGTGGAAACGACCGACCCGAAGATCCACCGCGCGATGCGCCAGATCGGCGAGAACCTCGACATCATCTCGACCGAGGGCGAGCGCCTGACCACGATGATCAACGACGTCCTCGACCTGGCGAAGATCGAGTCGGGACGGATGGAATGGCGGCGCGTCCCGATCCAGGTCGAGGAGCTGATCCTGCGCGCCAGCGCGGCCACCTCGTCGCTCATCTCGCACGCCGGCCTGAGCCTCGTGACCGACATCGAACCCGACCTGCCGACGATCGTCGGCGACCGCGACCGGCTCATCCAGGTCGTCATCAACCTGATCTCGAATGCCGTCAAGTTCACGCCGTCCGGGACGATCACCTGCAGCGCCCGGCACGAGGGCGAGTCGGTCGTGCTGGCGGTCGCCGACACGGGCGTCGGCATCGCGCCGGAGGACCACGACACGGTGTTCGAGCAGTTCCGTCAGGCCGGCGACACCCTCACCGACAAGCCGCGCGGGACCGGGCTGGGACTGCCGATCTGTCGCGAGATCGTGGAGCACCACGGCGGCCGGATCTGGGTCGAGTCGGCGCTCGGCGTCGGGTCCACGTTCGCGTTCACGCTGCCCGTTCCGGCGGTCGAGGTGGGCCGCACCGAGGACGGCGAACCGATCGCCACCGGGATCGCCGGGGATCGGAACGGCGAGCGACCGCAACGCGTCCTCGTGGTCGAGGATGACCCGGGCACCCGCGAGCTCGTCCGCCAGGCCCTCGAAGCGAACGGCTTCGCGGTCGACGTTGCCCCCGACGGACGGCGCGCGCTCGAGCTCCTGGCGGCCGATCCGCCGGCGGCCGTCATCCTCGACGTCATGCTGCCCGGCCTCGATGGCTTCTCGGTCGTCGAACGCATGAAGGCGGAGCTGCCGGGCGGCGGTCCGCCGGTCGTCATGCTGACGATCGTCGACGAGCCGGAGCGCGCTGCGCGGCTCGGCGTGGAGGCCTACCTGCGCAAGCCGTTCGACACCGACGAGCTGCTCCGTCGTGTCCGCCGCCTTACGGGAGCGGCCGCCCGCATCTGACCGAACTGGTCCTCGAGTTGCATCGGCTACTGGCTCTCAACGGGGGACCAGCTTCGGCGCATCCTGCTGCCATTGGAACCACACGACACGCCATGGCAGAAGGAGCATCACCAATGGACGCCCTGATCGTCCTGTTCGCCGCCCTGGCGGCGCTGATCTGGATCGACACCTCGAACTTCCCGTTCGACGGGCGGGAGAGCAGCTGATGGACAACCTGTTCATCCGAAGCGTCTCCGGCGAGGCCCTCCGGGCCGAGCTCCACCGCTCGGACCTCCTCGCGGAGGCGGCCAACAACCGCCTCGCTCGGGCAGCGTCCACACGTCCGACCTCGAGTGGCGGCGCCGGGACGAGCACGTTCGGTCGCATGCGGAGCGCCCTCGCTGACCTGGGCCGGCCCGCCCAGGCCGACTGCCCGGACTGCGTCTAACGGACCCGCCCCCGGGCTCGACTCAGTCCAGGGCCGCGGCGACGATGCGGATCCCCTCCTCGATGTCCGATTCGTCAACCCGGCCGTAGCCGAACAGGAGCCCCTGTCGCGCCGCGGCCGGTTCGGCGTGGTAGCCGGCCAGCCCGCTGATTGCCACACCTCCGGCCGCCGCTCGCTCGATCAGCGGGGCCTCCTGGAGGCCCGGCGGCAGCCAGGCGACCACGTGCAGGCCGGCCGATGCGCCGCACGGATCGAACCCTGGCAGGTGCTTCCCGATCGCCTTCAAGCAGCGTGTCGCGGCGGGCCCGGTAGATCGGCCGCATCCGCCGCAGATGGTGGTCGAACTCGCCGCGCACGAGGAAGTCGGCGAAGGCCAGCTGGTCGAGACTCGGCGAACCCCGGTCGAGCGACAGCTTGAACGAGGCCAGGTCGTCGACGAGATCGGCCGGGGCGACGAGCCAGCCGAGGCGCATGCCGGGCGCGAGCGTCTTGCTGGCGGACCCTCCGTAGATCACGTGCTCGGGAGCCAGGCCCTGGATCGCCCCGATCGGTTCGCGGTCGTAGCGGTACTCGGCGTCGTAGTCGTCCTCCATGATCCGGCGCGAGCCGTCCATCGCCCATCGGACGAGTGCGGCTCGACGTTCCGCGGACAGAACGGTGCCCGTGGGGAACTGGTGGGCAGGCGTCACGAGGACGAGGTCGGCATCGGTGCGCGCGAGCGCGTCGACCCGGATCCCGTCGTCGTCCACGGGAACCGCGACGATGATCATCCCGAGCAGGTCGGCGACCCGCCGGAAGTCGTCGTGCAGGCTGGGATCCTCCACCGCGATTCGCCTCGCGCCCCGCGCGCGAAGCGCGGACATGACCAGCACGACCGCCTGCGCGAAGCCGCTGCTGATGACGATCCGCTGCGCATCGGCGCACGTGCCGCGCACGCGGTTGAGGTAGTCGGCGAGTGCCTCTCGGAGCTCGGCGGCGCCGCGCGGGTCGAGATAGACGAGCCGCTCGTTCGGCGCCTCGGTCAGGACCCGCCGCATCGACCGCAGCCATGCGGCTCGCGGGAATTGCGATACGTCGGGGCGGCCGTAGCCGAAGTCGAAGCGGATCTCCGGGGCCGTCGGACGAGGTGGGGCGGTCGTCGGGGTCGAGTCGGCGACGCCCTCGGCGATGCGGGTCGTGCCGCCGGGCTGGCTCGTCAGGTAGCCCTCGGCGACGAGCTGCTCGTAGGCCTCGACGACCACGCCCCGCGACAGGCCGAGCTGGGTCGCGAGGCCGCGCGTCGACGGCACCACGCTGCCCGAGGCGAGGCGGCCGGATCGGATCGCTGCGCGGAGCTCCTGCTCGAGCTGCCGGTGGAGCGGCACGTCGTCGTCCCGGCGCAGCTCGACGAGCAGCTCCGCATCCGAACTGGTCCTCGTCCTCGCCATGATCCGGAACCGTATCAGATAACCAGTTACCGGAGTCGCGTCGGCGCCGCAGCGCGCTGACCTTGTCAGCATGGCCGCGGAAGGTGGCACCGGCGTCCGCGATCAAGTCCACGATCTCGAACGGCCCGTCGGGCGGGGCACGCTTCCGGGCCGTCCTGCCGCTGGTCGGGGCGGGCTCCGCGGGGTACGTCTTCGGTCGTCCCGCTGACAAAGGCAGGTAGTGGCCAAACATCAGCCCCGGTGATTGAAGGTCAGAAACCCGAGCCTGGATGAGGCCCAGAGTGCTCGACTTGGTGGCCAAAACCCTGCCGTCACGGATATCTGGCCGATAAGTCGGGGGTTCGGAGCGTCCGGGTTCGGACTTTCAGTACGGGGGTAAATATCTGGCCACTAACTTGGCGCTGCGGCCTGAGCTGGCCGGCCGTGCGCCGGACGACGCACGAAATGCGCCCGGCTGCGGAAGCCGCAGCCGGGCGTCGGGTGTCCGTGGATCGGGGCGGCGAACCTCAGTACTGGAACAGCAGCTCGCGGTACTTCGGCAGCGGCCAGAGATCGTCGGCTACGAGCGTTTCGAGCTCGTCGGCGACCTCACGCAGCTCGTTCTGGGCCGGGATGACCGTCGAGACGAAGACCTTCGCCTCCTCCTCGACCGAGCCTGCCTCGTGGGCCTCGTGCTGTGCGTGCTGGAGACGCTCGATGTTGTCCACCAGCCGGTCGGCGAGGCCGGACACCTGCTCGCAGACCCGGTTGATGCCACCCGACGACGGCACTTCGTTGAGGATCGCGAGATAGCGGGCGACTGCGGGCAGGATCATCGTCGAGGCCAGGTCGACCGAGGTGCTCGCCTCGATGTCCTGGACCTTGACGTAGCGCTCCCAGTAGATGCCGACCCGCGAGGACAGCTCGCGCTCGGACAGCACCCCGAACGACGAGAACAGCTGCTTCGCCTTGTCGGTCGTCAGCGCCGGCAGGGCGTCGACGGTCGTGCGGTTGTTCGGGAGACCGCGCCGGGCGGCCTCGGCGTGCCACTCCTCGGAGTAGTTGTTGCCCTCGAAGAGCACCTGCTTGTTCGCGTTGACCAGCTCGGAGAGGACCTTGGTGAGCCCGTCGAAATCGCCCGGCTTGAGGCCATCGAGCTGGTCGGCGAGCACCTTGAGCGAGTCGGCCACCGCCGTGTTGAGCACGGTCTGCGGCCAGTAGATCGGCGCCGAGGAGCCGACCGCGCGGAACTCGAACTTGTTGCCGGTGAAGGCGAACGGCGACGTGCGGTTGCGGTCCGTGGCGTCCTTCGGCAGCACCGGCAGCGACGTCACGCCGAGCGCGACCGAGCCACCGTGCTTCGAAGCCGACGCTGCACCCTGCTCGAGCTGGGAGATCACGTCCTCCAGCTGCGACCCGAGGAAGATCGACATGATCGCGGGCGGCGCTTCGTTCGCGCCGAGGCGGTGGTCCTGGCCGGCGTCGGCGATCGACGCGCGGAGGATGTCGGCATGGACGTTCACCGCCCGGATGACCGCCACCAGGAACGCGAGGAACTGGGCGTTCGCGTGAGGATCGGTGCCGGGATCGAGGAGGTTCTCATTCTCGTCGGTGCTCATCGACCAGTTGTTGTGCTTGCCCGACCCGTTGATGCCGGCAAACGGCTTTTCGTGGCTCAGGAACGCGAGGCCGTGCTGCGGGGCGATCCGACGCATCAGCGACATCACGAGCATGTTGTGGTCGGAGCCGACCGACGTGGGCTCGAACACGGGCGCCATCTCGAACTGGGCCGGGGCGACCTCGTTGTGGCGAGTCTTGGCCGGGATGCCGAGCCGCCACAGCTCACGATCGAGATCCATCATGAAGGCGAGGATCCGCTCCCGGATCGGGCCGAAGTACTGATCCTCGAGCTCCTGGCCCTTCGGCGGCGCCGCACCGAACAGCGTCCGCCCGGTCAGCAGCAGGTCGGGCCGCTGCTCGGCGAGCCGCCGGTCCACGAGGAAGTACTCCTGCTCGGGACCGATCGTGGTGAACACCCGCGAAGCGGACGTCTTGCCGAACCAGCGCAGGACGCGCAGGGCCTGCTTGCCGAGCGCCTCCTGGGATCGCAGGAGGGGGATCTTGTGGTCGAGCGCCTCGCCGGTGAACGACACGTAGGCGGTCGGGATCGTGAGGGTCACGCCGTTCGGCTCGACCTGCAGGAAGATCGGCGACGTGACGTCCCAGGCGGTGTAGCCGCGTGCCTCGAAGGTTGCGCGGATCCCGCCCGACGGGAACGAGCTGGCATCCGGCTCGCCCTGGACCAGGTTGCGACCCGAGAACTCCGCGATCGTGCGGCCCTCGCCGGTCGGCGACAGGAACGAGTCGTGCTTCTCGGCGGTCGAGCCGGTCATCGGCACGAACCAGTGCGTGTAGTGGGTGGCGCCGTGCGACAGCGCCCACTCCTTCACCGCGTGCGCGACCGAGTCGGCGATGGCAGTCTCGAACGGCTCGTGCCCGTCGATGGTGCGGCGCAGCTGCTGGTAGGTCTCCTTGGCGAGGTACTTGCGCTGGGCGACGTCGTTGAAGACGTACTGGCCGTAGATGTCGGCGCCGGCACTCTCGAGGTAGTCCTGCGTCTTGGCGGGGCGATGCGTGGCGATCCCGGTGATCGCGGTCTGGCGCGCGGTCATGCGCGTCCTCGCTCGAGGGGGGTCATGCGATGCGATACCTCCATGGCGACTGGTGTCGGCCCCCGCACGACTGGGGGCGCACAGCCTTTTGGCTACGGTACCAGTGGGCATGGTTGCGGTTCAGTACCGGACCGCGTTGCTGCTCGCATGCACTGCCGCCGACCAGGTCGCCGGGCCGCAGGCCGTTCCGTCAGGCGGGCGCGCGGGCCGCGACCAGATCGTCGAGCAGCCGCCCGAATTCCCGTTCGACATTGACGTAGCGGTCCGACCGCCACACCAGGCCCAGGCCCCCGTCCGGGGCGATGCGCGCCCAGATCCGACGGCGGGGCAGGTAGAAGGTGATCGTGATCCCGGCGATCAGCAGGAGGAAGGCGAGCCAGATCAGGCCCTGGCCGGGATCGTGCTTGGCGATCAGCAGCGTGTACTCCGAGAAGTCGCTGAGGCCGACCGTGAAGTCGAGCCCGGCCGGCTGGCGTGCGTCGCCGCGGGCGAGCAGGAACGGCTCGAAGTTCTGGACCATCGGCGAGCCATCGGCGGCCGTACCGGTGATGCGGTAGGGCAGCACGACCAGCTCGCCCACGCCGTCGGCGCGTCGCTCGAGCAGGAGCTGGAGGGCGACGTCGCGCCCGGGCACGGTCAGCGTCTCGAACGGCCGGCCGGCGACACCGCCGGTCAACGGAACCGGGGCATCCCACAAGGGCCGGCCATCGGCGTCATTGATGACGAGGTGCGGCGCGGCCCCGAAGCCGTTCTGGTGGAACGTGTAGCCATCCACCGACAGCGGGTCGTTCACGCGGATCGTCTTTCGGGCGACCTCCTGCCCGTCGCGATAGACCGCCACGTCGGTCGTGAAGTCGGTGGGATTGCCGGTGGCCATGCCCGGAGCATCGAAGCCCAGGTTCTTGACGAGCAGCAGGCCGGGCGTGCCGATGGGCTGGACCGTCAGCGACTCGCCCTCGGCGACCACCAGGCCCTGCTCGTCGCCCAGCCGGGAGCTGACCGCGGCCGCGAGCAGGAAGGTGATCAGGCCGAGGTGCGTGAACAGCGTCGCGAGCTTCGTGTACTGGTTCCGGTCGCCGTAGACGAACCGCGTCCCGTCATCGGCCACGACCTCACGAATCCGCCGGAAGCCACGCTTGCGAAAGACGCGCCGGACGGCGTCCGGCGACACGTCGCTCATCTGTGCGCGGTCCGGCAGTTTCGGGTCGAAGAACGGGTCCGGCTGATCCACGCGCACGTCCGACACGCCTCGCCACAGGCGGGGGATCCGGTTGATCGTGCAGCACACGATCGAAAGCACGAGGACAACGAGCGCGGCGCTGAACCACGGCGAGCGGAACACCTGGAAGACCCCGAGGCGCTCGAGGGCACCGACGCCGGCGGTCCCGAACAGCGGGTCGTACCGCGCGTGGACCAGGTCCATCTGGTCCGCGTAGTCGGTCGCGGAGCGGAACGCGAAGTCGGGCAGCTGGCGGATCGTCATGCCGATCGCCGCACCCAGCCCGAGGAAGATGATCTGGGCGACGGCGAAGTCGACGGACGTCAGCAGACGCCACAGCGCGTATCCGGCGCGGGCGAGCGGGTTCGGGCCGATCGATCGGGGCGCGACCCGATCGACCGCGGTCGTCGTGATCGGAGGCTCCTAGGCGGTCGCCGGCGCGGGCGTGGCCCCGCGGGCGGCTTCGAGGCCCGTCGTGAAATCGGCCAGCAGGTCGTCGGCGTCCTCGAGCCCGATCGAGCAGCGCAGCAGGCCCGGTCCGATGCCCGCCGCGGCGAGCTCGGCATCGTTCAGCTGGCGGTGCGTCGTCGATGGCGGGTGGACGATCATCGTGTGGACGCTGCCGAGCGACGCCGTCAGCGCCGGCACCGTGAGGGCGTCGAGGAACGCCCGGGCCGCCGGCCGTCCCCCTTCCAGCTCAAAGGCGAACATCCCGCTCCCGCCGTGGAACTGGCGGGCGACGATGTCGGCGGCGGGATGGCTCGGGAGCAGCGGGTGGCGGACCTGGCGCACACCATCCTGACGCTCGAGCCAGCGCGCAAGTGCCGTTGACGTTGCCGCGTGCCGGTCGAGGCGGACGCCGAGCGTCGCGAGTCCACGCATCACGAGGAACGCGGAGAGCGGGGCGAGCGTCGCGCCGGTGTCGATCTGGACCCTGGCCACGGCCGCGATGAGGTCGCCACGCCCGGCGACGGTGCCGGCGAGGACGTCGGAGTGGCCGCTGATGTATTTCGTCGCGGATTCGACGACGAGGTCCGCCCCGATCTCCAGCGGCCGGCACACGTACGGCGAGGCGAACGTGTTGTCGACGACGTAGGCCGCCCCGTGGCGATGCGCGAGGTTCGCGAGCGTCGCGTGGTCGGCGACGACCATCGTCGGGTTCGACATCGTCTCCGTGTAGAGCACGCGAACGGGGCCCGCAGCGAGCGCGGCGGCGACCGCGTCATGGTCGGTGGCGTCGACGAAGTCGGTCCGGACGCCGAGCGGGCCGAGCACGTTGACCAGCAGCGAGCGGGTCGATCCGTACACCGCGTTCGTGGCGACGATGCGGTCGCCGGCCTGCACGAGTGACACGAGTGAGGCGTGGATCGCCGCCATCCCGGAGCTCAGGACGTAGCCCGCCTCGGCCCCCTCCAGCTCGGCGATCGCCTCGGCGAGGGCGGCCGTCGTCGGGTTGTCGACGCGGCTGTAGGCGTAGCCGGGCTGGGTCCCCAGCAGGACGGCGTCGAGCTCGTCCGCGTCGCCCGAGGCGAACGTCGCGGTCTGGTAGATCGGGACGCTCGTCGGGTGCTGGTCGACGCGCGGCGCGCGCGCGGAGGCACGGATCGCACGGGTGGAGAAGCCGGTCACGGACCGGATGCTACACCCGACCCCGGGTGGGACTCCCTGCGACGACCGGGGCAGGCGCGTCGACGCCCGTGACCCGGTTCTTGCCCGAGCGCTTCGAGTGGTACATGGCCGCGTCGGCGGCGATCAACAGCTCGTCGGACGTGTGCCCGTCGCCCGGATACGACACCACCCCGATCGACAGTGAGGGACGGAGGTCGGATTCGGGGACCACCGGGTTGAGGTCGGCCACGCCGAGCCGGATCTTCTCGGCGAGCACGTAGGCGCCGGTCGGGTCGGTTTCGGGCAGGACGACCACGAACTCGTCGCCGCCGTAGCGGGCCGCCGTGTCGATGCGCCGGACGCCGGCGCGGATGACCTGGCCGACACCACGCAGCACGCGGTCGCCCTCGAAGTGCCCGTAGCGGTCGTTGATCAGCTTGAGCTCGTCGAGATCCATCATCAGCAGGCAGAAGCCGCGGCCGGACCGCGCGCAGCGGGCGATCTCGCGCTCCACCGCCGCGAAGAAGAACGACCGGTTGAACAGGCCCGTGAGCGGGTCGACCGTCGAGATCTTGATTGCGGCATTCCGGGCGCGGCGCTGTTCGCGGGCGATGATCATGCCGACGAAGGCGAGCAGCACCATCGCGGTGATGTTGACGGCGAGCGTGGTGACCGTCGTCAGGCTGAGCGGCCCCGGCGGCGCCGCCGCGACGACGGCCAGCGAGTAGCCGATCCCCGCCACCACGGTCAGCAGCCCGGTCGCGGTCGGCGGGATGACGAGCGCGGCCCCGCCGACGATCAGCGGGAAGCTGAAGAAGAACGGGCTGTCGATCCCGCCGGTCAGCAGCACGAGCAGCGTCGCGAACGTCACCGCGACCGAGCCTTCGAGGACGTACTTGGCGTTTCCGAGCGCGTCGCTCGGGAGCAGGTCGTGGACGACGAGCACGAACAGCCCGGCGAGGGCGACGAGCGCGAAGATGGACGTCTGCGTTTCCGGCCACAGCCCGGTCACCGCGACCATCACGGTCACCGCGAGCAGGAAGCTCCACGCCACGATCCGCACGATCCGGTCGTAGGCCTGTGGCGGCACACCGTCAGCGGAGAATTCCCCGGGCCCGCCGACCACCGCCGCGTTCTCCGCCGCGCGACGCTCGCGCTCGCGGTCACGCGGTCGCCGCTCGCCGCCGAGCGGGCTCGACCGGCCGAGCAGCCGCGGCACGATGAGCGCGGCCATCACGACGAGGTTCGCAACGACAGCCGCGAGGGCGATGACGAGGACCGGATCAGCCGGCACGTTTGCTCCCAGCGGGACCGGGCTCGCTGCAGGAGCGGAGGCCCCCGAGCCGTCCAGGTCCACGGGTCATGTTACCCGGTCGGTAACGTGGGTCGGCCTCCCCGCCGAGTTCAGGCGGTGCCGGGCGGCACCGGTGCCGGGCGCTCGCGGCGCTCGCTGGGCCTAGCGGGTCCCCCACTGGTAGGTCTGCTTGACCATCCGCAGGTACACGAACGTCTCGGTGTCGCGCACCCCCTCGATCCGACGCAGCTTCTCGGTGAGGAACCGCAGGAGGGCCTCGTTGTCCTCGCAGACCGTTTCGATCAGCAGGTCGTAGCTGCCCGCGGTGATCACGACGTAGTCGACCTCGGGCATCTCGGCGATCTTCTCGGAGACCTCGACGAGCAAGTCGCTCTCGCAGCGGATCCCGATCATCGCCATCTGCTGGAAGCCGAGCCGGAGCGGGTCGGTCACGCCGACGACCTGCAGCACGCCGCGCTCGACGAGCCGGTTCGTGCGCGCGCGCACGGCCGCCTCGGACACGCCGAGGTCCGATGCGATCTGGGTGAAGGGGCGGCGGCCGTCCTGCTGGAGGTGCTCGATGATCCGCTTGTCGAGTGGCGAGACCTCGTCGGCGCCCCGTCCCGACGAGGCGCGGCGCCCGTTCCGTCCGTTCAGGGTCATGCACGACACTCCGTTCGTCGGCGGCATCCTAGCAACCACTCCGGTACCGGGCAACCGCTGGTCCCGTGGTCGGACGGGCGTCCCGCGCTACGCGCCGATCATGCGCGATCGAGCTCGGTCAGGACGGCCCCGACCGCCCGGATCGAGTCTGTCGTGATCGGGTCGAGGACGAGCTGGACGTGTTCGATGCCCTCGCCGGCGAACTCGCGCAGGACGTCGGCCATGGCTGCCGGCGAGCCTTCGAGCGGGACCGGCCCGTCCTTGGCGTAGTCCCCCTGGATCCGGCCCGTGCCGCCCGGCAGGTGGATCATCACCGCCACGGTGCGGGCAACCTCGGCCGGGTCCCGTCCGACGTCCCGGCACGCCGCATCGACGATCTCCCGGAGGCGCCCGATCCCCTCGGGCCGGTTGCCGAAGTCGGCGAACCAGCTGTTCCACGCGTCCGCATCGGCCATCGTGAGCCGCAGCATCCGCGGCCCGTTCGACCCGATCAGCAACGGCAGCCGCCCCGGCCGCGGCCCGCGGGGCAGCAGCTCGCAGTCGCGTGCGGCGTAGAACCGGCCCTCGAAATCCACCGTTCCATCGCGGAGCAGGCCGCGGATGATCGTGAACGCCTCCTCGAAGCGGTCGACCCGGTGGTCGTACGGGTAGCCGAACGCGCGGAATTCGGTCTCGTTCCAGCCGGCCCCGAGGCCGAGCACGAACCGGCCTCCGCTGATCTCGTCGATCGTCACCGCCTGCTTGGCGAGCAACGCCGGGTTGTGGAAGCTCGTGCACGCCACGAGCGGGCCGAACTCCACCCGGCTCGTGACCGCGGCGATCGCCGCGAGCGTCGACCACGCCTCCCACGGGCCGCGCGGCTCGCGGTCCGCCCAGCGATAGAGCAGGTGCTCGCCGAGCCAGATCGAGTCGAACCCGAGGTCCTCGATCGCCCGGATCATGTCGAGCAGCTCCGGCCAGCGCACCTCCCGCTCGACCTCGGGAAGCTGGACGCCGACCTTCAGGGGACGCATGGCGCCGAGCCTAGCAGTCGCAGGCGGCTCGACCGCGGCTACCCGCCGCCGAAGGATGCTGCGCGGCCGGCACCGGCAGGGCCGCGGCGAGCCGGTTGCGCAGCGCCATCGCGTACGTCGTCGTGAGGTGGTGCGTGTCGCGGTACACGAGGTAGCGCCCGATCACCGCCGGGCACGGGTCGACGGGGCAGACCCACGGGGTCGGGTCGACGAATGCGGCCCCTTCGGCTTCGGCAACTCCCTGCCTGCTCCTCCAGCCACTCGCCTTCGACGGCGTCCTGGCGCGCCGTGGCGCATGACAGCGCATCGTCGAGATGGCTCGACAGGCAGATCGGCGGATCGTCGGGTGCCCTCGGCGTGTCGGCCAGCAGGGCGACGCGCCCCGCGATCGAGTCCAGGCGGTCGAGCGTCCGCTTGTAGGCAGCGATCATGACCTCGCGTGCCGGCTCGCCGTCGAGGGTCTTGCCATCCACGATCGGGGTCTGGCCGTAGGTCATGGACACCACGACGAGTTCGGGTTGCAGGTCGGCGATCCGGGCGAAGACGGCGTCCCGCCACTCGTCGCACTCGGTGTAGGCGCGCTCGAACGTGCCCACCCAGATCGTCACCTCCGCGGGCGGGCAGCCGCTCTTCGTCAGCGAGACCAGCCGCCAGTGGCGCTCGCGACCGAGCGCGTCGAACGCCGGGAACCACTGCGCGGCGTGGGAATCGCCCATGAGCACGACGGTCGTGGACGCGTCGTGGTCGCCGAAGACGCACTCGCCCGGCGTCTGAGCGGAGGGATCGACGTGGCAGCCGTCGTCGTAGATCAGTGGCCGGTCCTGCTTCGCGTCGACCAGCGACGGCGCGAGGTTGGCCGGCACGGGGCCGTCGAAGCGCTCCGGGCTCGGCGTGGCCTGCGCGGTCGGGCGTGGTGTCGGCATGTCGTCCCAGATCGGCGCGGCGGGCGGGGCCTGCCGGGATTCGATGAAGTCGTCGACCTCTGACGACGCGACGATCCCGGTCGACGCGGCGGCGACGAGGCGCTCCTCCGCCGCGCCGCCGAACGAGGTCGACGTCACGACGAGCACCAACGTGAGTGCCCCGGCGGCGGCCAGGCTCCGGCGCGGAACGAGTCCCACAACCCGCCCGCGACGGATCGGCTCCTCGACCCAGCGCTGGCTCGCAGCCGCGATCGGAATCGCGAGCGCGGCGAGTGCGAGCGTCGCCGGAAGCGGGAGCGCCATCCCGAGCGCGGCCGCCGGCAGCACGAGCAGCGGCCAGTGCCAGAGATACAGCGAGTACGAGATCCGGCCGAGGAACCGCAGCGGGCGCAGGTCGAGCGGCGACCTGGTCGTGCCGAGGTGTGCGCCCGAGCCGGCGAGGATCACCAGGCCGGCGCCGAGCGTCGGCAGCAGGGCGGCGACGCCCGGGAATGGGGTCGACGTCCCGATGGCGACTCCGGACAGCACGATGAGGCCGAGGCCGGCCCACAGCGCGATCCTCGAGGCGCGCGGCGGAATGCGAGCGAGGCGGGCCGCGCCGACCGCAAGGAGCGCCCCGATCCCGAGCTCCCATGCTCGCGTCGGCAGCGAGTAGAACGCCCACGGCGCGTTGGCGGTCGTGAGCCACAGCGAGAGCACCAGGGAGACGGCGCCCGACCACGGCTGCGGCGATGCCCACGCGGCGTACGACCGCCCCGCCGCCGCGGGTGACGAGCAGCAGGAGCGCCGGCCAGATCAGGTAGAACTGCTCCTCGACACCGAGCGACCAGTAGTGCAGCAGCGGCGACGGCGCGACCTCGGCGCGCAGGTAGTCGGTTGCCTCGAAGGCGAAGCGCAGGTTCGACACGTAGAGCGCGGCGGCGACCCCGTCGGCGCTGACGTCGGGAACGCGGAGGGGCGGGAGCACGAGCGCGGAGACCGCGACCGTCACGAAGAGGCAGAGCGCCGCGGCCGGCAGCAGGCGCCGCAACCGACGCGCGTAGAACCCGGTCGAGCGAGACGGTGCCGGTTCGCTCGAGCTCACGGACCAGCAGGCCCGTGATCAGGAACCCGGACAGGACGAAGAAGACGTCGACGCCGATGTACCCGCCTGAGATTCCCGGGCACGCCGGCATGGAACAGCAGCACGAGCAGGACGGCGATGCCACGCAGGCCCTCGAGGTCGGGGCGGAAGCCGTCCGACGGACGTCGGCTCGGGCCGCTGACGAGGGCTGCTCAGCGAGCCGAATTCGCTTCGGAGGAGCCGGTTTGGCGGCTGCCCTCGGCGCGCGCATCTGCGGGCGTGGCCGCGGCCTTCGGCTTTGGCGGGGCGGCCGGCTTCGGCAGCCGCGGCCCTCGGCTTCCGCTGAGCGACCGGTTTGGCTGCAGCCTTTGGCGCGACGGGCTTCGCGGCAGCCGGCTTCGCCGCCGCGGCTTTTGGCTTCGATGGTGGCGGCGTGCCAGCCGAGGCCTTCGGCTTCGGCAAGGCTGCCGGCTTGGCGGTCGCGGCCTTCGGCTTCGGCTGGGCGGCCGGCTTCGCTGCGGCCTTTGGCGCTACGCGCCTCGCGGCAGCCGGTTTCGCGGCCGCCGGTTTCGCTTCGGCAGCCGGTTTCGCTGGCAGCCGGTTTCGCGGCCGCGGGTTTCGCGGCAGCCGGTTTCGTGGCAGCCGGTTTCGCGGATGCCGCCCTGGGCCTGGGCGTCGCCGAGGTCGAGGCAGCCCGGGGCTTCGAAGCACCCGGAGACGCCGCCTTCGGCGTGGCGTTCACGGTTTCTTCGCTGGGTCCCTCGTTGGGCAGCGCCTGCTCGGCCCTAGGCCGCCGGGGTTGAGGTACAGGTTTCGAATTGCTCCTCGATCAGACGCGACGCACAACGTCGCCGGCCCGGACCGTTCCACCCCGCACGACCCGTGCGTTCACGCCTCGCATCCGCAGATCCCGGCCCACGGGCGAGTTGATCCAGCGCAGCGCGTCGCTCCCGAAGCGCGCGCTGAACTTGGCACATCCAGTGTGAGGCTGCTCGCTGACCTCGAGCAGCGCCGAACCGATCGCAAGACGACTGCCCGGTGGCAGTGCCTCGATGCTCAAGTCGAAGTCTACGTAGAGCTGGTCGCCCGCGAGCGGCCAGCGGTCCGTGTCCTGCTCGATGGCGCGCAGGACCCGCGTGCTGATCAGCGTGACCTGGCTCTCCGGATTGGCGTGGCCGTCCTGGGTGCGGCTGCTGCCGCGCTCGAACCAGCTGTCGCCGATCACGCCAAACGTGGTGTCGAGCTCAGCCGAATCGACGAGCTCGCGCTGGTCGACGGCCGGCCGACGGGCGATCAGCTCGAGTCGCCCGCCATCACGCGGGGCGGCCCGCACGTCGGCAAGGAACGGCTCGAAGTCGCGATCGGTCGTGGTGTCCATCGGTCCGCAAGTGTCGCCGATTCGGGCAATCTCCGTAACCCCGAGCTCAGACGACGATCTCGACGACGTCGCCATCGCTGACCTGGTGGTCGCGTCCCACTCGCTGGCCCTCGAAGCGTGCGGACGGACCCCACACACGCGCCCCGCTGAAGCTCGAAGCGAGCTCGTGATGGATGGAATCGGCCACGTCGGCCACCGTCGAATCGGGGTCGAGTGCGAGCGGTTCGTCGTCCGTCGCGCCGTCCTTGCGCAGCCACACGCGGATCAGGCCGGTCAGCGCCCAGACCGCGTCGCAGAACGCGACGAGGGACGCTTCGTCCAGCACCGAAACAGGGACGACGGGGAGATCGGGGAAGGCGGCGGCCAGACCGGTCGATTGCGCCGGGAGGTGCCTCGTCGGCCTGCGTCGCGGCGAGGAACGCCGGCTTGTCGATCCCCGCGGCCGCGACCTCGGCTCGTACCGCCTCGAGTTCCGCGACATCGCCCTTCGCGCGAATGCAGTACACGATCGCGTCGGCGCCACGGAGCACACCGAGCAGCGCCCGGCCACCACCACGGTCGTCCGACGCACCCTCGATGAGCCCCGGGATCTCCACGAGCTGGACGAGGACGCCCCCGATCCTGGTCAGCGCCGGCACCGGGCGGAGCGTCGTGAACGCGTAGTCGCCGGTCTTGATCTGGATCTCGGACAGCGCCTGGAGAAGCGACGACTTCCCGACGTTCGGCGGCCCCACGAGGCAGATCTGGGCGGCTCCTTCACGTCGGACCGCGATCGAATCGCGGTGGACGGCGCTCGCGCGGACGCGCGTGTCCTCGATCTCCGCGAGGAGCGACTTGCGCAGGTCCGCGTACGGACCGTTCTTGTAGTCGGGCAGTTCGGCGAGCAGCTCGCGCACGACGCGGATGCGCTCGCGACCTTCGGTTCCAACGAGCCGCCGCTTCGCCACCTGGGCGAACGTGCGGTGCGGCATCGGCATGACAGTTCTCCTTCGACCGCGGGACGGCTCGCAGCAACGCGTGGCGTCCGTCCCGCCCCTTCCTTCGACGCCGGTGGGTCGGAAGGGGCGGATCAGCCGTTCTGGGCGGAGATCCGGGAGAACCAGGCGTCCTCGGGACGCCTGGTGAGCGGCGTGGTCATGTCGCGCCGAAGCCTACTCCTTTGCCGATCCATGATCGAGCGTGCAATGCCGCACAATCCGATCCGATGAGCATCCTCGATGAGCAGGCGCTCGAGCGCTACGCGACCGTTCGCCTGACCGCGGACCTGAGCGGATTGACCGTCAACGAGCGGGCGATGATCCCGATCCTGATCCGCGCCGCCGAGCACATGAACACGATCTACTGGCACGAGATGGTCGGCCCGCGTCAGCGAACCGCTCGATGCGATCTCGGACCCTTCATTGCGGCGACGGGTCGAGATCAACTTCGGCCCCTGGGATCGGATGGACGCGGACGCGCCGTTCGTCCCGGGTGCCGGCGAACGCCCGAAGGGCGCATCGTTCTATCCGAGCGACATGACCGTCGATGAGTTCGACGCCGCCGCGGACAGCGTCAACGGCGAGGCCCTGCGGAGCCAGTACACGGTGGTACGGCGCGATGGCGGCGGAGGGCTGGAGGCTGTCCCCTATCGCGTCGCATTCGAGGACGACGTGCTTGCCGCCGCGACGTCGCTGCGTGAGGCTGCGACCCTGGCGGAGGACGCCGGCCTGCGCCGCTACCTCGAGCTTCGCGCGACCGCCCTCGAGACCGACGAGTATCGAGCGAGCGACGACGCGTGGATGGACATGAAGACGAACACCGTCGACTTCGTCGTCGGCCCGATCGAGAACTACGACGACAAGCTCTTCGCCTGCAAGACAAGCCACCTAGGGATCGTCTTGATCAAGGATCGGGCATGGAGTAATCGGCTCGCTCGATATGCAGACCTTCTGCCCTCGCTCCAGGCTCGGCTGCCCGTTCCCGAGGCGTATCGCGCCGAGCAGCCGGGTCTCGACGCCGATCTGAACGTGTACGACGCCATCTACCACGCGGGCCTTGCCAACGCGCGGCCGACCTCCTCGGCCATCAACCTGCCGAATGACGAGGCGGTCGCGCTCGAGAAGGGAACGCGACGGCTGCAGCTCAGGAACGTCATGCGGGCGAAGTTCGACACGATCGTCACGCCAATCGCCGACCTCTTGCTGGCCGACGATCAGCGGCCATTCCTGACGTTCGACGCTTGGTTCGAAATGGTGATGTTCCATGAGGTCGCACACGGGCTCGGCATCCATCGAACCATCGACGGCGCCGGCACCGTCAAGCGTGCCCTTCGCGAGCAGTCAACAGCTCTCGAGGAACAGAAGGCCGACGTCGTCGGCCTGTTCATGCTGTCGTGCCTCGAGGACTCGGGCGAGAGCGGCATCGCTCCGCTCATCGGGCACCACGTCGCCCATCTGGCCGACTTGTTCAGGCTGCAGCGATACGGCGGCGCCAGCCCATATGCGCTCAGCGCCGGATCGCAACTGGATTTCCTGGTCAAGCACGGGGCGGTGCTGCGCGACGCGGTCTCCGGGACCTACCGGGTCGATATTGAACGGGTCCACTCCGCCGTTGAGAAGATGGCGGCGAGGATCCTGACGCTCCAGGGAGATGGCGACTACGCCGGCGTCGTGAGCTGGTACCGGTCGGCCACGACTGCCAGCAACGTCCGGCCGGACCTCGATCGAATTCAGGCAGAGGGGATCCCGATCGACGTGATCTACGAACAGGGGCTCGAGGTTCTCGGGCTCACCTGAGCGGGCCGTCGGGTACGAGCGCGGGCTGACCCGCCACGAGCGTCGCGCGCACGGGTCCGGGGCTGGTCGGGGAGGCGGGACTCGAACCCGCGATCTCGTGCTCCCAAAGCACGTGCGTTGCCAACTACGCCACTCCCCGGCGATTTCGTGCTCAGGATACCGCACGTGCTCCCGAATCGGCCGGTCGTGACTGGCCTTCACCGCTCTAATCGCATATGCTGGGCGCCGTTGCGAAGCCGCTCAGCAGCGAGGAAGCGATGGCACCGATCACCACCGACGCGGCCCATCATACGGCCACCGCCGAGCTCGACGACCTGCTCGCCTCGTGGCGACGGCACCTGGTCGCGCAGCGGATGAGCCCGGCGACGCTCTCGACCTACACGACGTCCGTCCGCCAGCTTGCGCGCTTCCTGGCCGAGCGCGGGATGCCGACCGTCGCCGCGGCCATCACCCGCGAGCACGTCGAGGCGTTCATCACCGACCTGCTGGAGCGCTGGAAGCCGGCGACCGCGCACAACCGCTATCGCGCGCTCGGCTCGTTCTTCCGCTGGCTCGTCGACGAGGGCGAGATCACGGTCGAGCCCGATGGACCGGATGAAGCCGCCGCGGCTGCCCGAGACGCCGCCGCCGGTCCTGCGCGAGGCCGACCTGCGCCGGCTGCTCGACGCCTGCGCGGCCGACAAGACGTTCGCCGGGCGACGCGACGAGGCGATCCTCACGCGTGTTCATGGACACCGGCTGCCGCCGCGGCGAGCTGCTCGGGCTGACCCTCGACGCGGTCGACCTGGACGGCGGGACGCTGCGCGTGACCGGCAAGGGCGACCGGACCCGGCTCGTCGCCATCGGGCCGAGCACGGTGCGGACGCTCGACCGCTACCTCCGCGCGCGAGCGAAGCAGCGCGACGCGACGACTGCCCGACCTGTGGCTCGGCAAGAAGGGCCCGCTGCGCGAGTCCGGGCTGGCCGAGCTCGTCCGCGACCGCGGGCACGAGGCCGGCATCCCGGGTCGCGTCCATCCGCACATGTTCCGCCACGCCTTCGCCCACCACGCGCTCGCCGCGGGGATGCAGGAGGGCGACCTGATGGCCCTCGCCGGCTGGCGGACCCGCGAGATGGTGACCCGCTAGCGCGAGCGTGCGACCAGCCTGCGTCGAGCGACCGAGCGGTCGGAAGTCGGTGAAGGCTCGTCCTCATCGCGGTGGGCCGGCGTCGACGACCCGCCTGGTCGCCGAACCTGCGCGCCGCAGAGGCTGCAGGCGGGCAGATTCGCGTCGAGGTTGCCAGACCCGGGAGGCGGCCTGCCGTACGGCCTGTTCGTCGAGGCGCTCCGGGCCCTAGTCCACCGGAGGAGGGCGACGGCGCGACGGACTCCAGGCTGTCGTCCGGACTGCCGGACTTACCCTGGCGAGGCCAGCTGCTCCCGGCGGCCGACGTAGATCCGCCCGCGCAGCTCGCAGCGCTCTGCAGCGAGCTCGACCTCCTCGGCGGCTGCCGCGCAGGCCGCTCGTGCTCGGCCTGGAGGACCGCCGATGCGCGGACGGGTCAACACGGGACCTCATCCGGTTCCGTTCGAACAGCGAGGAGCGTCGGTTGCCGTCGCGACGGTTAGCGAAGCGCGAGCCTGTCACGCGACGCCAGTCCGCTGATCGCCACGCTGACTGCACGAGCTCGCCGCAGGAAACAACCCGAAAGTCCCAAAGCACGTGCGTTGCCAACTACGCCACTCCCCGGTCGAACGCGCTAGTTCGCAGGATACGCGCCCGTCGGCCGTTCGGGCCGCGCCGCCGGAGCGGGCACCGTCAGCGGCGACGAGACCGAAGGCGGCTCCCTCCCGCCATTCCCCTGGCGCGATCAACGCGAGAGGGTCGAAAAGGACCAGCAGACCGACGGCTTGGTCGAGCGCGCCAAGCCAGCGTGGACCACAGCAAGGGAAGCGGTGCGACGACGCGCCACGACGGCCCAAAGGTACTGGTATCGGGTGGGACCCCGTCCGATACTCGCGCCACGTTCGGAATCACGCGGCGAGGCGGTGGGGAGCCGGGGGAGATCCGCGAGGAAGCTTGGTCGGTGACGGACGCGAGGACTAGGAGCGCGCGTGAGAATCCCTTCGGGCGGTGGCCGCCGCGTCGCCGCCGTCTTGCTGTCCCTTGGTCTCGTCCTTTCGATCGTCGGTCGACCGGCGCCCGTCGTCGCCGCCACCCTGCCGTCGGGGTTCCAAGAGAGCGTCGTGATCAGCGGCCTCACCGCACCGACGGTCGTCCGCTTCGCGACCGACGGCCGCGTCTTCGTCGGCGAGAAGAGCGGCATTATCAAGGTCTTCGACTCGCTGTCCGACACGTCGCCGACGGTTTTTGCCGACCTACGCACGAACGTCCACGACTTCTGGGATCGCGGGCTGCTGGGGATGGCTCTCGCCCCGAACTTCCCGACCGACCCGTTCGTCTACGTCCTCTACGCCTACGACCACATCCTCGGCGAGGGCGGAGGCGCACCGCGCTGGGGTGACGGGTGTCCCTCCCCGCCCGGCGCGACCGCCGACGGCTGCGTAGTCAGCGGCCGGCTCTCGCGGCTCCAGGCGAGCGGCAACGCGATGACGGGGAGCGAGCAGGTCCTCATCGAGGACTGGTGTCAGCAGTATCCGAGCCACTCGACCGGATCACTCGCGTTCGGGGCCGACGGGGCGCTCTACGTGAGCGGAGGCGACGGGGCGAGCTTCAACTTCGCCGACTACGGACAGGACGGTGCGCCGACCAACCCGTGTGGCGATCCGCCGGTCCCGATCGGTGGCGCCCAGTCGACCCCGACCGCCGAGGGTGGAGCGCTGCGCAGCCAGGACATCCGGACGACCGGCGACCCGACCGGCCTCGACGGTGCGATCCTGCGCGTCGACCCGGATACGGGCCTCGGGATGCCCGGCAATCCGTTCGCTACCAGCCCGAGTCAGAACGCCCGTCGCATCGTCGGCTATGGATTGCGCAACCCGTTCCGGATCGCCATCCGCCCTCGGACCAACGAGATCTGGCTGGGCGATGTCGGATGGTCGTCCTGGGAGGAGCTCAACCGCCTCGTGACCCCCGCCGACAGCACGGCGGACAACTTCGGATGGCCATGCTACGAGGGCGTCGGCCGGCAGGGCTCATACGACGCGCTCAACGTGAACCTGTGCGAGAACCTGTACGCCGCCGGAAGCGGCGCGATCGTGGCTCCGTACTACACCTATCGCCACTCGGACTCGATCGTCAGCGGCGAAGCGTGCAACAACGGCCAGGGTTCCTCGACCGTGGGCATGGCGTTCTACGACGGGGGCGCCTACCCCGACACGTTTGACGGGGCGCTCTTCTTTGCCGATTACAGTCGCGACTGCCTCTGGGTGATGATGCCCGGTGCCAACGGCCTGCCCGACCCGGCGGCGCGCGCCAACTTCGTCACCCCGGCGGCGAACCCCGTCCATCTCGAGATCGGGCCGGCCGGTGACCTGTTCTACGTCGACTTCAGCGGTGGGACGATCCGGCGCATCCAGTACTTCGCGACCAACCAGCCGCCGACCGCTTCGTTCACCGCCGGTCCGGCCTCAGGGCCCGCCCCGTTGACCGTGTCATTCGATGGCTCAGGCTCGAGCGACCCCGACGGCGATACGCTGACATACGCGTGGGATCTCGATGGCGACGGTTCATTCACTGACGCGACGACGGCCACGGCGAGCCGGACCTACACGAGCGACGGCAGCTACCCTGTCCGTCTTCAGGTGACGGACCCATCGGGCGTGAGTCACACCAGTCCGGCGACGACGATCACGGTCGGCAACGACCCGCCGGTCGCCGTCATCGACGCCGCGACATCCCCTTGGTCGGTCGGACAAACCATCGACTTCAGCGGGCATGCCACCGATGCCGAGGAGGGCGCACTCTCCCCGTCTCGCCTTTCGTGGCAGGTTGTGCTCATGCACTGCCCGCAAGAGTGCCATGAGCATCCGATCCAGACCTTCGCCGGCGTTGCGTCGGGTTCGTTCGCGGCACCCGATCACGAATATCCGTCGCATCTCGAGCTCCGTCTCACCGCGACGGATGCCCAGGGCTTGACCCATACGACGACGCGGCAGCTGGACCCGACGACAGTCGACCTCGCGTTCGCCACCAGCCCGAGCGGTCTGACGCTCACGGTCGGCGGTGCGGACCAGGTGACCCCGTTCGTCAGACGGGTCATCGTCGGCTCCACCAACTCGCTCTCCGCGGACTCGCCACAGACGCTCGGGGGGATCGCCTACCGGTGGACCGGCTGGTCGGATGGCGGGGCGCAGAACCACGACATCACGGCGCCGGCGGGGACAGACACTTACACCGCCTCCTTCGTCCAGACGACGGATCTGGCGGTATCGCAGACGGCCGTCGTCGCCCCCGGCCGGGTGACGTTCACGATCACGACGCGGAACCTCGGGGCCATCGCGGCTTCGAACGTCGCCGTCGTCGACACGCTTTCGTCGAAACTCGCGTTCTCGGCCAGTGGCTCCTCGCCGGGCTGCGCGTTCGCGGCGGTCAGCCGCCAGGTCACCTGCTCGATCGGCTCGCTCGCGCCGGGTGGGCTCGTGACGACGACGATCGTCGCGACCAACGGTAAGGGCAAGGGCCAGGTCGAGAACACTGTTCGCGTGACATCGACCACGCCAGACGCGAGCGCGGCCAACGACATCTCGACCATCAGCGTCCGCCTGCGCTGATCGCGCGAGGGCGTGGCGGTCGCCCCTGGATCGGCGCGCCTCCGCAGAACGTAGGATGAGCTGCCGGGCAGGCGCGGCGCCGGTGGCGGCGACTGGGCTCGCGCCCGGACCGCGAGTCGCTAGGCCTCGGCGATTACCCCAATCGAGACGCGGAACCCGGCCTGCCGTTGCAGCGCCGGCATGAGGAGCCTGGCGCTCATCGATGTCGGGCGAGCGCACGAACCGCACAATAATCGGTGCCTTCGCCGCTCGACGTCCCGTGCTCAGAGGGCACGACCCCTACGCCGCTTAGGCCCTCAGGGCTCCCAAAGCACGTGCGTTGCCAACTACGCCACTCCCCGGGCTACCGATGGTGAATATCGCACACTACCCGGCCGCGCGGGTCACCCCGGTCCCGTGCAGAAGTCCAGGACAGCCGATCCATCAGGTGGGCACAGCGCGGTCAATTGAACGCGGAATGCCGCCAGCATCCGCCCGTCATGGTGCTGTTCAGCGGCCGCCATGTTCGCCGCGAGTCGTGCTCGATCTGCGTAGATTGCCCCGACGACGCTGGGCTCGCTGAGCATGCGATCGACATTTGCGCGATATCGGGCGACGGCCGCCGAGTCGTGCAGCACCCGTGCCGCGGCGAGCTCGGCGAGCGCCGTTCGGTAGCGACGGTAGGCGCCAGCATCCGGTTGGATCGCCGGAACCGGCGCGATCTGCGCCGCATCTGTATCGACCGGGCGCGCCGAGCCAGGCGCGATTGATCCGGAAACCAGAACGCCGGCGAGGACGCCGGCGAGAAACCCGGCGCCAAGCACGGCCGCGTACCCGACGTTTCGCAGACCCGCTTGGCTTGCGACCAGACCCTGTGCGCTCATCTCCCGGCCCTCCGTCCGTGTACGAGGTCTCCGTGCCTCGCTCTGGTCGAAGGTCGGGCTAAGCCGAGCCAATGACATCGGGAAAGGCCTTAGATGGCGACTCAAAACGCGGCCATCGACCCTCGGACCGCCGCAGTCCCCCGCGTAGACTGGCCCACTGAATGGATCCGAGGACGAATCTCGTCGGGCGGGAGTCGCAGATCGCCCGTGTCCAGCGCCTCTTGACGGGAACCCGGCTCCTCACGCTCACGGGTCCAGGCGGGATCGGGAAGACGCGACTTGCGCTGGAAGTCGCCCGGCGCGAGACGGACACGAACCCGGGCGGCGCGATCCTCGTCGAGCTCGCATCGATCCGCGACGAGCGCCAGGTCCTGCCGGCGATCGGTACCGCGCTCGGTCTGCGCGACTGGGGTGACACGGAGCTGGTGCCGTTGCTCAGCGAGCAACTGGAGCGTGCTCGGCCGCTGCTCGTCGTCGACAACTTCGAGCACGTCGTCGCGGCCGCGCCCGGGATCGGCGAGCTGCTCGACGCCAGTCCCTCGCTCAGGGTCATCGTCACCAGTCGGGTGCCGCTGCATCTGTCAGGCGAGCAGGAATATCCCGTCCCGCCGCTGGAGCTGCCTCACACGGGCCAGGTTTCCTCCGAGCAGGTTGCGGCGATCGAGGCAGTCGAGCTCTTCGTGCAGCGGGCGCGCGCCGTGGATCCCGACTTCGAGCTGACGGACGAGAACGCGGACACCATCGCGGCGATCTGTCGGCGCCTCGAGGGGCTTCCGCTGGCGATCGAGCTTGCCGCGCCCCGCCTGAAGCTCCTGTCACCGGGATCCCTGCTGGATCGACTCGACGACCGGCTCGGGATCCTGACCGGCGGCGCAACGGATGCGCCCGCCAGGCAGCGCACGCTGCGGGACACGATCGACTGGAGCTACGAACTGCTGCCGGAGCGCGAGCGCCTCGTGTTCGTGCGCTGTTCGGTCTTCGTCGGCGGCTTCCGTGTTGACGGTGCTCGCGCGGTTGCGACGAACGGCGAATCCTCCGAGAGCCTGCTCGATGAGCTCGGTCTGCTCGTCGACCACAACCTGCTGACCGTCGCTCCGGGTGCCGGGGGCGAGCCGCGATTCAGGATGCTCGAGACGATCCGCGAGTTCGCGCAGGAGGAGCTCGGTCGTTCCGATATCGACGATGTGAGGTCGAGGCACGCGACCTACGCGGTCGGCGTCGCCGAGGTCGCGGCGGCGGAGCTCCGGGGTCCGGACCACCGGGCCCGGCTCGACCGCCTGATCGAGGATCTCGACGACCTGCGGGCGTCCTTGATCCGGTCGGCAGAGGGCGGAGACGTCGACCTGTTCCTCCGGCTCGTCACCGCCCTGGCGCCGTACTGGAGGTATTACGGCGATATCCGGGAGGGTCGGCGGTGGCTCCAGCAGGCGGTCGCGGCCACGGGCTGGACATCCCCGATCGTGCGCGCGAGGGTCTTGCGGAGCGGCGGGTGGCTGGAGACGGTCGCCGGCGAGCTCGATGGTGCGCAAGCCATGCTCGAGCAGTCGTTGGAGCTGTTCGAGCGGCTCGAGGAGCCTCGTGAGATCGCCATCACGCTGTACCACCTCGGTTCGACCCTGCGGGACAGCGGTCAGATCGTCGCTGCACGCGAGCGGTTCGAGCGTGGGGTCGACCTCGCCCGGAAGGTCGGCGACCCGGCCACGGAAGGTCGACTCCTGCAGTCCCTGGCGTGGATCGCCGGGATCGAGAACCGCCCCGCGGACCGCGCGGAGATCGCCCGACAGGCGATGGAAGCGTCGCTGCTCGCCGGAGACAGGCAACGCGTCGCCCTCTGCCTGAACGAATACGCGTGGGGAGCGTGGGACGCCGGCGAGACCGCGGTGGCGCTCGGGCGCTGGGATGAATGTGTCGGACTGCTGCGTGAGCTCGGGGAACGCGCGTTCCTCGGTTCCTACCTGCTGATCCGCGGGTTCGCCCGGATCCGTGCCGGCTATCCGGATACGGCACGAGGTGACGTGATCGAGGGCGCGGAGCTGACCGGCCAGGTCGGCGCGATCCCCGATGTCATCACCGCGATGGCCCATGCGGCGGACTGGCTCGCCCGGGTCGGGCACCGCGATCGAGCCGTCGCGCATCTCGTCGCGGCGGACCAGGTCCGCTCGGACCACGGGCTCGCGCTCGACCGGGTCTTTCCGATGGCAGTCGTCCTTGACGACGTGGGGATGTCCACGGGGGATATGGCGCGCCTGCGGAGCGCCACCCTGAACCACCCGTCTCCGGAGGATGCGCTCAACGACGCGCTACGCGACCTGCAGTCGGCGACGATCCTCTCGAGTCGCCTCGGCCGCGGACCTGACCCATCGCGCTATGCCCTGACGCCTCGCGAACTGGAGGTCCTCGCCCTGATCGTCGCCGGGCGATCGAATGCCGAGATCGCGGACGAGCTGTTCATCAGCCGAAAGACCGCGAGTGTCCACGTCGCGAACATCAAGGGGAAGTTCGGGGCGGCCTCGCGGGTCGAGATCGCCACGATGGCCCTCGAACGTGGCCTCGTCACGCAGCCGAGCTCGGGGCGCTCGGCACTGACGTCGAAGTAACAGTTCCGGGCATCTGGCGTCACCTTCACGAGCAGACGCAGGAGCTTCCAATGACCGACCCCGAGCTTGACCCTCAGCGCCGCGAGACGATCAGCCGCTTCTTCGCGGCGATCCAGGCGGGCGATTACGCCGTCCTCCAGGAGGTTCTGACACCCGACGCGATCACCCGCTGGCCGCAGTCCGGGGAACGCATTACCGGTGCGATGAGTTGTGTTCAGGTGTATGAAAACTACCCCGGAGGACCACCGTCATACGCCGTGCATCAGATCTCGGGCGGCGGAGACGTGTGGGTCGCGGAGTTGGTGGCCGACTACAGCGATGGGCGCTGGTACACGGTCAGCGTCATCGTGTTCGACGGACCGCAGATCGCGCGGATGACCGACTACTTCGGACCGAGCTTCTCCGCCCCGGAGTGGCGAGCGGCGTGGGTCGAGCGCGACGAGCTCACACTCGAACCCGGCCAGTCAGGCTAATGGAAGATGGCCGCGGCACGGCCGGACCTGGCCAAATTCCCACCCGTGGGCACTTGGGCCAACTTCGAGGGGCGAAACGCGGTCAGATTCCCGCCCGGCGGGAAGATGGCCGCGGGATCGACCAAAACAAGCCGTCTACCTGACCAGAGTTTCCCTGCATGGGAATTTGGCCAAGGCGCGAGGGCGACGATCCGGCCCAAGTTTCCCTGCATGGGAATTTGGCCAGAACGGGCGCGGCCGACGCGCGGCCAGCGCGTGCCGCCGGCCGAGAGCCCTCAGGCCTCGGCGATCACCCCGAGCGAGACGCGGAACCCCGCGCGACGTTGCGCCGGGGGCATGAGCGTCCCCTGGCCGACCGGCTGCTCGATCGGGAACCAGCGCGACCACTCCTCGTTGAACAGGTCGAAGTCGGTCGGTTCCTTGAGCGCCCAGTTCGCCCACACGACCTTCTCGAGCGAGCTGCCCGCGTCCTCGAGCTTCTGCTGGAGGTTCTTCAGGCACTGACGCGCCTGGTCCTTGACACCCGTGCCGACGATCAGGCCGGTGTCGGGATCGACGGGCCCGACCGACGTGACGTAGACCATCCCGCCGGCCTTGACCGAGCGGCCCTTGCCGATGGCGATGACCTGTTCGTCGGCGACCGCTTCGGCGTCACCGCTCAGCCAGCGGCCCTTGCGCGGTCGAACGGGCTTCTTCGGATCCGCGGGCGGGATGCCGAACTCGCCCTTGGGAAGCTCGACGCCGGACTTCTTGAACTGCTCCATGAATGTCGGGCGGATACCGGTCGGTGCGAGCTGGCCCTCGATCTTGCCGTCCTTCACCCCGGTCTGCTCGAATACGAAGATGTCCTGGGTCAGGATCTCGTCGTCCTCGATCCCATAGACCTCGGTGATGTTGACGATCTTGCGGGTCCCGTCCTTCAGGCGCGCGGTGTGCACGATCAAGTCGACGGCCGATGCGATCTGCTCGCGGATCGCCCGCAGCGGGAGCTCGTAGCCCGTCATCAGGACCATCGTCTCGAGGCGGCGGAGCATGTCCTTCGGGGTGTTCGCGTGGCCGGTCGACAGCGAGCCGTCATGCCCGGACGTCATGGCCTGGAGCATGTCCAGCGCCTCACCGGCTCGACACTCGCCGACGATGATCCGGTCGGGCCGCATGTGCATCGCGTTCCGCAGCAGGCCCTGGATCGTGATCTCGCCTTCGCCCTCGAGGTTGGCCGGGCGTGACTCGAGCGTCAGCACGTGCTCCTGGCGCATCTGCAGCTCGGCGGCGTCCTCGATCGTGACGATCCGCTCGTCGTTCGGGATGAACGAGGAGAGGACATTCAGCGCGGTGGTCTTGCCCGAGCCCGTGCCACCCGAGACGAAGATGTTCAGGCGCGCCTCGATGCACGCCTTGAGGAACTGGAACATCTGCGGTGTCGCAGTCCCGAAGCGGATCAGGTCCTTCACCGTGTACGGGGTGTGCGAGAACTTGCGGACCGTGATGACCGGTCCAACCAGCGAGAGCGGAGCGATGATCGCGTTGACGCGGGACCCGTCGGGGAGGCGGGCGTCGACCCGCGGGCTCATCTCATCGATGCGACGGCCCATCGGGGTGATGATCCGGTCGATCACCTGCAGCACGTGCTCGTCGTTGAGGAAGCTGGTGTCGACGCGCTCGAGCTTGCCGGCCCGTTCGATGTAGATCTGGTTCGGGCCGTTGACCATGACCTCGGTGATGGTCTCGTCCTTGAGGAACGGCTCGATCGGGCCGAAGCCGGTGACGTCGTGGATCATCTGGTCCACGAGCTTCTGGCGCTCCTCGCGGGTGACCGCAAGGTCACCCTCGGTGATCACCCGATCGACGATCCCCTCCATCTTGGCGGCGATGTCCTCGGGCTTCGCATCCACGAGGTCGCTGAACGCGGCGATGACCTCGCGTTGCAGGCTGCAGCCGGATGTCCCCGATCTGCTCGCCACGCCCGGGGCCGCGGGGGGGTGCGGGCGCGGCCGGCGCAACGGGGACCAGGGCGCTGTCGGACGGATCGCCGGGCCCACGTTGTGCCCGTTCGACCCGTTTCAGCAGTGACATCGACAGTTTCTCCCCTCGCGCGGTGACCGGCGGAGCATACCGCGCCTCTGCCAGCGTGAGCCTTGCAGGATTCTCGCTTGGTTGCGTTTGCGCAACGTCTCGCGCCGCGCGTCACGGTCCCCGGGGCCTGCCCGTCACACGCAGCAGACGCCGGGCGATCTCTGGCAGGCTGATCGATCGTCCGGCGTCCCCATGTTCGTGGCAGACTGCCGCGAGACTCCAACGATCAGGAGACGATGACCCCGCACGCCCGACGCATCCAACCCGCGGCGCGACCGGAAGCTCGTGAACCGGTCGCCCGTCGCATCACCCCTGAATTCGCGCCCGACCGACATCCGCCGGCTGGTGGCGGCCCTGCTGTCGGCGGTGATCCCGGGTCTCGGCCAGGCGGTCAACGGCCGGTTCCGGCTCGCGCGCTGGCTGCTCATCCCGGCAGTGGTCCTCGTCCCGCTGGTGATCATCGCCACCCAGCTGTTCTCGCCGGTCCGCCTCGCGGCCTGGTCGATCAACCCGGCCGTGCTGCAGACGCTGCTCGTGCTGAACGTGATCGTGCTCGTCTGGCGGTTGATTGCCGTGGCGCAGGCCTTCTTCGACGGGCGCTACCCGGCCGTCCCGGGCCGGCTCGGGTTCGCGGGGCTCGTGGTCGTGACGCTCCTGGTGATGGCGCCCCACGCATACGCGTGGCAGGTGGGTTCGGCGGCGGACAAGACGTTCGCCCGCGTGTTCGAGGGGGGCACGCTCGGCGACGGCGGGGAGGCCAGCGGCCCGGTGCCCCAGTCGGGGGAGCGAATCAACATCCTGCTCGTCGGCGTCGACACGACGGACAAGCGCTCTGCAACCCTTACTGACACGATGATGGTCATCTCACTCGACCCGGTCGGCAAGACCGCGTCGATGGTGTCGATCCCGCGGGACATGGTGTCCGTCCCGCTCGGCACCGGCGACGACTACGGTCCGAAGATCAACTCGCTGCTGGGCTACGTGCAGCGGAACCCGGAGCAGTTCCCCAAGGGGCCGATGCGCACCCTGCAGGATGCGATCGGTGCGATGCTCGGGATCCCGATCCACTACTACGCGCGGATCGACTTCAAGGGCTTCATCAACATGGTCGACTCCGTCGGCGGCGTCGACATCAAGGTCAAGAAGGACATCGAGGACCCGTCGTACGACGGCTACGGGATCAACAAGCGTGGCTGGTCGATCACGAAGGGCCGCCACCGCCTCGACGGGGTCAACGCCCTCGCCTACGCCCGGATCCGGAAGCCCGCCGGCGAGAGCGACTTCACGCGGGCCGCTCGCCAGCAGGAGATCCTTGTCGCGATGCGGAGCAGGGTCTCGAGTGGGACGACACTCCTGTTCGACCTCCCGGACCTGCTGACCGCCGTGGGCGACACGCTCCGGACCGACATCCCGATTGCCGCACTACCCGACCTGATCGTGACGTTCGAATCCGTGGACAGCGACCGGATCGCGCGCGCCGTGATCCGGCACCCGCTCGTGCGCTCCGAGAGCACGCGCTACGGCGACGCGCTGGTTCCCAAGCTCGACAAGATCCGGGCGATGGCCGCCGAGCTGTTCCCGGAGCCGGGTACGTTGCCGGCCGGCCTGGAATCGCCCGAACCGTCGGCGGCTCCGGCCGAATAGGCCCGGCCGCCTCAGGCAGCGTCGAACCGGGTGAGAAGCTCGTCCAGGTCAGCGGCTTCGACCATGAGGTCGCGGTTCGCGGGCGGGACGAACCCGGCCGCCACCGCGCCGTCAAGCCAGCGCAACAGGTCGTCCCAGTAGCCGCGCACGCCGAGCAGCCCGATGGGTTTCGTGTGCAGGCCGAGCTGGGCCCACGACACGACCTCGGCCAGCTCCTCGAGCGTGCCGAGCCCTCCGGGCAGCGCGACGAACGCGTCCGAGAGCTCGGCCATCAACGCCTTGCGCTCGTGCAGGGTGCCGACGATGCGCATCTCGGTCGCACCGGGATGGGCCAGCTCGCGATCGACCAGCGACCGGGGAATGACACCGATCACCTCGCCGCCCGTTGCCAGGGCCGCGTCCGCGACGACACCCATGAGCCCGACGCGGCCGCCGCCGTAGACGATGCCGATCCCGCGCCGCGCAAGACCCTCGCCGACGGACCGGGCGAGCGCCGCGTACGCCGGGTCGTTGCCGGCCGAGGCGCCGCAGAAGACGCAGACGCGGCGCATCAGTACCCGAGCGTCGCGAGCTTTCGGCTCATCCGGCGAGCCGCGCGAGCCCGGTGCGAGATCTCGTTCTTCTCGGCCGCGCTCCATTCCCCGAGCGTGCGGCCGCCCGGCGGCTCCGAAGCGGGCTCGAAGATCGGGTCGTACCCGAAGCCGCCGCTGCCCTTTGGGGCGGCCGCGATGCGCCCACGGCACGTTCCCCGGGCGGTGACGATCCCGGGCGCTCCGACCGCCCGGCAAAGGGGTGGCGAACGCGAGGACGCACACGTACCGAGCCCCACGCTCGGCCGGGGCCAGTCCGTCCAGCGCCGCGAGCAGCTTCGCGTTGTTCTCCAGGTCCGTCGCCTGCTCCCCGGCGTAGCGACGGGTGCGCACGCCGGGACCTCCATCGAGCGCGTCGACCTCGATCCCGGAGTCGTCGGCCAGCGCCGGCAGGCCCGTCGCCCCCGCGGCGAAGCGCGCCTTGATGCGGGCATTCGTCTCGAACGTCAGCCCGTCCTCGACTGGCTCGCCGGAGACGCCGAGCTCGTCGAGCGACACGACGTCCGTGCGCCGGAGGGACAGCAGCTCGCGGAGCTCACGCAGCTTGTGCGCCGAGTGGGTCGCGATCACGACGCGGGGGCGGCCGCCGGGAGCAGCGCCGCTCACCGCCGGACGGTCGAGAGCACCGCGGCCTGCGCCTCGAACAGCCGGGCCAGACCGCTGTCGGCCAGGTCGAACAGCTCGTTCGCGCTCGCCCGATCGAAGGGCTTGCCCTCGGCGGTGCCCTGCAGCTCGACGTACGTCCCGGCATCGGTGCCGACGACGTTGAAATCGACCTCCGCCCGCGAGTCCTCGGAGTAGTCGAGGTCGAGGTACGGGGCGCCTTCGACGATGCCGACCGAGACCGCCGCCACCTTGCCGACAAGCAGGCGCTCCATGCCGTACGTCGTGAGTGCCGCCGCAAGCGCGACGTAGCCGCCGGTGATCGACGCCGTCCGCGTCCCGCCGTCGGCCTGGAGGACGTCACAGTCGACGGTGATCGTGCGTTCGCCGAGCCGCGCGAGGTCGACCACGCCGCGCAGCGAACGACCGATCAGCCGCTGGATCTCATGGGTTCGGCCGCCGATCCGGCCCTTCGCCGATTCGCGGTCGGTCCGTTCGGCGGTGGCCCGCGGCAGCATCGAGTACTCGGCGGTCACCCAGCCGGTGCCCTTGCCGCGGAGGTGCGGCGGCACGCGGTCCGCGATCGTGGCCGCGCACAGCACCTGGGTGTCGCCGACCTTGATCACGCACGATCCCTCGGCCCACTTCTGGACGCCGAGCGTGAACGTGATGGGACGCAGGTCGCGTGGGGCGCGGCCGTCGGCACGGACCGTCGCTGGGCGGTTTCCGATCGTCATCTCGAAATCTCCTCGGCCTTGGCAGCGTGCCACAGTTCATCGAGCGCGGCGAAGTCGAGGTCGCGCAGCGCGACGCCCTGCTCGGCGGCCTGGCGCTCGACGCTGCGGAACCGGCGCCGGAACTTGTCATTGGCCGCGCGGAGCGCGGCTTCGGATTCGATGCCGTGGCGTCGGGCGACGTTGACGAGCACGAACAGGAGGTCGCCGAATTCCTCGGCCCACTCGCCGTCGGTGCCGGCTGCCCGGAGCTCCTCGAGCTCCTCGGTCACCTTGTCGAGCACGCCCACGATCGACGGCCAGTCGTACCCGATGTTCGCAGCGCGTTCCTGCATCTCCTGGCTCGACGCCAGTGCAGGCAGCGACGGGCTGATCCCGTCCAGCGCACTCTTGGTCGCCCCGTCCGTGCCATCGCCCTGCTCGGCTGCGGCGGCGCGCTCGTCGGCCTTGATCCGTTCCCACTGGCGGTTCACGTCCGTCGCCGTCCGTGCCTCCGCGTCGCCGAACACGTGCGGATGACGGCGCACGATCTTGGCCGCGATCGCCGCGTGCACGTCGGCAAGATCGAAGACGCCGGCCTCCGCAGCGAGCTGCGCGTGGAGCACGACCTGCAGGAGCAGGTCGCCGAGCTCCTCGGCGAGGCTGGGCGTTGCGCCGGCGTCGAGCGCGTCGTAGACCTCGTAGGTCTCCTCGAGCAGGTGCTTGCGGAGCGATGCGTGGGTCTGCTCGCGGTCCCACGGACATCCGTCGGGGCGGCGCAGGCGGTCCGAGATCCAGGGCATCGCCCACGGGCCGCCGAGGGCGAGCTCCGCCGCGACCGGGCCTACGTACAGCGGCGCCGCGAGGCTGTCCGGCGTCAGCTCGCCGATCGTCGTCCTGTCGGCAAGGCCGAAGCGGCCGACCGGGTGGTCGGCCGGATAGAGCCGGCCGAGCACCGCGAGCGGGTCACGTCCGGCGGGTCCGTGCCTGCCGGGGAGCGGCTCGACAGCGCTTCCGTCATCCGCCGTGCGGAGCGTCGCCAGCGGCACGACGAGAAGTGGCCGGGATGCCTCAATGGGCGTCGCGATGAGGCGCTCGGCCGCGACGACCTGGAGGCCGGCGGCAAGGTCGAGCCTCCAGCGCAACCGTGCCTCGGCGACCAGCGCGTCGAGCACCGCCCTAGACGCTCCCCTCGCCCCGATCGATGACGACCTGCTCCTTCTTGGCGGCATACCAGTCGCTGAACGCGTTCTGGCGGAGGTCGTCGAGCTGGCGTCCCTCGGGGGTCCGCTCCTGCTCCTCGAACACCTTGTAGAGGTACAGCCCGTCGTCGGTCACGTTGACGATCTCGCTCGTCTTGCCGATCGGTGCCGCGAAGATCGCGTCGACCTGCTGCTGGTCGAGCTGGCCGCGTGCGATCCAGCCTAGATCGCCGCCGGCGCCGCTGGTGGCGCTCTCCGAGAAGTCCCGCGCAAGCTGCGCGAAGTCTCCGCCTCCGTCGGCCTCGGTCTTGATCTTCTCCATCTGGGCCTGGTCGGGCGGGTGGTACATGACCTGCACGACATGCCAGCCGAAGCTCGACTTGAACGGCGCGAGCACCTCCCCGTCGGTGGGGTTGTCGGCGTGGATCGCCTGGACGAACTCGGGCACGTACTGGGTGTCGTCCGGGGCGATGTAGCCGGGCAGCTTGCCACCGCTGCCCGTCGTACCGAGCGCGCCGGTCTCGTCACTTTCGGTTCGCGCCATCTCGTCGAACAGCTCGGGGTTCACCTTGAGCTTTGCGTAGGCTGCGTCGGCGTCCGCCTTGGCCTTCTCCCAGGCCGGATCGTCGGAGGGCAGCGGTGAGGCCGCGCTGTCCGGCACCGTGTTGTTCGGCGAGAACAGGATGTGCCGGACCTTGACGGCCGACTCCGGGACCTCGACGTCGCCGGACGGGATGTAGATCTCGGAGACCTGGCGCTGCGGCCCGGGCTTCGTCACGTCGGCGACGATCTTGTCCTCGAGCTTGGTCCGGATCACGTCGCCACGGACCACCTCGCGGTACTTGGCGAGGTCGACGCCTTCGTTCTGCATCTTGGTCTGGTAGAGCGCATCGACCTTGTCGTCCTGCGCCTCGGTTACGCGCCCGATCCGGAAGACGCCGTCCTCGCCTTCGATCACCTCGGTCAAGGCGTTCGGCTCCACCTCGAAGGCGGCCTTGAGCAGGCCTTCGTCGAGCGAGCGGTCCTCGGCCAGGACCCACCCGAGATCGCCGCCCTGGTCGCGGGTCGCGACATCGGTCGAGACGCTCTTGGCCACGTCCTCCCACTTGGCTCCGCCCTCGATGTCCGCGCGGGCGTCATTCGCCTTCGTCCGTGCCTCGGCGACCTGGGCCGGCGTCGGCTCGAGCGCGCCGTCGCTCACTGCCGGCGCGACCTCGATGGCCCACAGGTGGCGCGCCGCCGGGGTCGTCGCCTCCTCGACCAGCTTGGCGTCGATGTCGGCGTCGCTGACCGAGACACCCTCCGCGGTCGCGAGGTTCGCCTGGATGCGATTGTCGATGATGCGCTCGAGCGCCAGGCTCTGGATCTGCTGGGCCTGGCTGGAGAGGATCTGTCGAGCCTGCTCCGCCTGGGCGTCCGTGAGCCGGCCGCTCGCCACCTGGTTGGCGATGCGCCGCTCCTGCTCCTGGAGCCTCCAGCCCTCGATCTTCAGGCGATCGGTGAGCTGATCCTTGGTGATCGACTGGCCGGCGACGCTGGCGATCGGTGCGAGGTGCGCGTCGTACCACGTGTAGCCGACCGCGACGACGAGGATCAGCAGCGCGGACACGATGACGAGCACGAAGGCGAGGGTGGTGAGGAAGGTGCGCCGGTCTCCCGAGTCCCAGGGATTGCGGGAGCGTTTGACGACCGGCTTTGCTCGGAAGGTCATGGGTGGACAGTGATTCCTGTTGGCATGGTCCGGCCTGCGCCGGAGGTGGACGGGTTCGGTATCGTACCCTAAGGTCGCCTGGCATCCCCGCGGGACGGCCGATCTCCGCTGTCGCATAGGGAGGGCACCCGGCCGGCCATCTCAGATCGCCTCCGGTCGCTCCGACAGCAGGGGGTCGATGGTGTCAACGATCGTGCGTGCCCGCTGCTCGAATGTGTGGCGCGCCAGCACCGCCTGACGCGCCCGCTCGGCGCGCGCTCGCCGTTCTGCCGGGTTCGCAAGGAAGTGGTCGACGTCCGCGCGGAGTTGCCGTGCGTCGCGGTACATGACGATCCCGCCGTCGAACTCTCCATCGAGTCCCTCGACCTCGTCGCTGATGACGAAGCCGCCGGCGGCCGCAGCGTCGTAGAGCCGGTTCGAAAGGAACCCCTCGCGTTCCATGTCCGGCCAATGATCGTTGAGTACGATCGATGCTGCGGCGTAGTACGCGGCGAGCTCGCGGTTCGGGATCCCCTCGCCTGCCACATACCGCGGGTCAATTCGATCGGGCTGTCCAGCCCCGGCCGTAGACCGCCAGCTCGTGCTCCGTTGGCAGCAGGTCGTCGAGGACGTGTCGGCGGGCGTTGCGCGAGTTTGCGACGAACAGGATCTCGTGGTGCGGGCCGCCCGCCCGCGGGCTGAACCGGTCCGGATCTGTCGCCTGGTGGAGCGCCACGACCGGCGCGGTCGACTGGTCGCCCATCAACGCGGCGAACCGGTCGGACGCCACGAAGCAGACGTCCTCGCGATCGTATGCCTCGACCCGCGCATGGTCGGGGTGGCTGATCTGCCACAGCGCGTTGACCTGGGCCGGGCGCGCCTGCGCAACGGTCCGCCCGAGGATCTGCAACCGCACGTCATCGCGTGCGACTGCCCAGCTGCTCCAGGCCGGTTTCAGGTGCACGCGGGTCGGCCGGTCGTGCCGTCGCAGGGCCTTCTGAACGCTCCGCGCGAAATGAAGGTCGCCCCATGCCTCGGCGAGCGGCCGCGACGGGATCTCGAGCAGGATGCTGATCCGTCGCCGATCGACCCAGCTCCGGAGCGCACCCGCGACCGCCTTGTCGAGTGCGCCGGTGCCGTTGCCGGCGACGACGATCGCGCGTTGTGCGCTGCCGGCATCGATCGCGCTCGCGGTCGCGTCGTCGGGAACGAGGACAACGTCGTAGTCGTCGAACCAGGGACGATGCATCCAGTCATCGGTAGCCCGGTCGACGACCGCCACGCAGATCAGCCCGAGCGGCAGCCCGTGGAGGTCGAGACCCGGATCGTTGGAGATGACGGCATCGAACGAAGCGATCACGTCGGTGATCGCATCGGACGGGACGGCGACGGCCTTCCAGCCGCGCGCGTCGGCGGCGGCAACGAGGGGTTCAAGTCGGCCGTCACCGGCCGTCACCGCGAGCTGGAACGGGTGGCGCCGCCAGGTCGTGCCCCCGTCGAGTGCCTCGCGCATCACGGTCCGATGGAGCCGCGGACCCCATCGTCCGACGAAGCGATCGCGGTTCGCGCGGTTCCGCGCTCGCCGTTGCTCCACCTGCAATTCGTCGCGCGTGGACAATTCGCGGTGCCACAGCGCGGCACGTCCGTCGTACACAAGCAGACCGCCGGCCTCGCGGAGCTTCAGGCACAAGTCGACGTCCTCCTGCCCGTAGTCGTAGCCCGGGGTGAAGCCGCCGGCCGCCTCGAAAGCCGATCGGCGAACGAGAAGACATGCCGCGGTAAGCGCGACGGCGTCGCGGACCACCCCCGCGTCGGCGGCAAGGGCGTCGCCGCCGGCGTCGAGTGGGACCGCAATCGGCATCCCGTCGTCCATCCGGAAGCCGATTCCACCGTGTTGGAGCGTCAGTTCGGGGAACGCGTTGACGCCAGGATCACCCGGCTCGCGACGCGGATACACCAACCGCGCACCCACCGCGGCCGCGCCCCGTGCGTCCCCCGTTTCGATGAGGTAACCGAGCCACCGCGGATCGATCGGTTCGACATCGTTGTTGAGCAGGAGAAGCCAGTCGCCGGTGGCGGCGGCGGCGCCCTGGTTATTGCCATCTGAAAACGAGTGGTTGGATTCGTTCCGGATGACCCGGATGGGAAACGGCGCGGTCAACCCCTCGATGTAGGCGACCGAGTCGTCGGTCGACCCGTTGTCGACGACGATCAGCTCGATCGGTCGATAGGACGTGGCAAGGAGCGTGGGCAGGCACCGTCGCAGCAGCGCCGCACCGTCGCGGTTGAGCATCACGATCGAGACGAGCGGACCGTGCTCGACAGTCGACGTCAACCCCGCGACGAGCCGTTGGACGAACACGCGCTCGTCGTCCGGGCCAACCGGGCGCGGCGCGCTCGACGACGGTCCGAGCGCGGCCAGGGCGTGGCCGGCACGAACGATCCGGGTCCGGACGGATCCCGGGATACGCGTCGCCCTTGCGGCCGTCCTGTACGCCCATCGTCGCTCGGATTCCCTCGAGGCGCTGGCGCGTCTTCGCCAGGCTCGCCTGGGCCTTCGTCAGGCTCGCCCGGGTCCGCGCCAGCTCGTCCCGGAGGAATTCCTCGCGCTCCTGCGCGAGACGCCCGGATCGTCGTGCCATCTCGCGCTGGCGTTCGACCTCGCGGCGGAGCTCCTCGACCTCGGATGGTCGTCCGGCACGTTCGATCCCCGGCTCACCGTCGGGCGCTCCGTGGCGGTCAGTCAACGGTCAGGCACTCCGCGACCGGGTCTGTGTGTGCAACGAAGCCTCCGCCCGTGGCGTCGCCGGACAGCGGAAGGAAGCCACTGGGCGACCGGGGATCAGTAACGGCAGGATAGCCGAGCCAGGTCCCGCTCGGCACCGTCCCGCGAGGCGGTCAGGTGGCCGGCCGGCCGGCGGTCGGACGGCGATCGGGGGCCAGCCTGTCGTACACGGCCAGCAGCGTCGCGACCTGCAATTCCCAGTTGTACCGGTCATGCGCAGCGGCCAGAGAGCGGGCGCGCAGGGCCTCGATGTCATCCGCCGGCGCATCAAGGACGCGCCGAATGGCCTTGGCGATCGCGTCAGGCGAGGTCGGATCGCAGAGCACGCCGGCATCGACAGCAGCAACCACCTCGGCGATCCCGGGCAGGTCGGCCGCAACGACCGGCACGCCCACGGCGAGCGCCTCAAAGAGCTTCTGGGGCGTCGTGAATCGATGGTTCAGGCTCGTCGGCTGGATCGCGACGACGAGGATGTCGGCGCTGGCCGTCCATTCCAGGAGGTCGTCCGGAGGCACGGCCGGGAGGAGGAACACCCGCCCAACGTACGGTGGCTCGAGCGCCTGTCGCTCGAGCTGCTCGCGGGTCTTGCCGTAGCCCATCAGGACGAGCGTCGCGTCGGGCACCTGGAGGATCGCCTCCATCGACTGCTCGATCCCGCGATCAGTCGTCAGGTTGCCCTGGTAAAGCACGATCGATACGTCCGCGTGGATCCCAAGGGTGTCCCGGATGCGGTCCGGTCGCGGCATTGGCGGTATCCAGCGCTCCGGACAGTTCATGACGATCTGCGGTGTCGAGATGTGCAGCAGCGGGGCCAGGATCTCGGCGTAGGCCGCGTTGACCGTGAGGACCGCGTCCGCCTGCTGCGCCCAGCGTCGCTCCATCGCGAGGAGTGCGCTCCGGGTCCAGGGACGCATCCGCGCAAACTCGCGCGAGTGCATGAACACGTCGCGACTGTCGTAGATCGTCCGCCCACCGAACTTCCGCCGAAGTCGCGCGAGCGCCGGGAGTGAACCCGCCCACATCCCGTGCCAGATGTCGGCAGGCTCCGCGACCGCTTCGACTGCAGCAGCCCAACCGAGTGGGCGAAGCGGGAACGATAGCAAGGCTTCAGGCCCAGGCAGATCGCGTAATCGGGCCTTGGCGGCGCGAAGGTACGGCGAAAGGAGGGTGCCGCGCAGACGGGCCGGAATCCAGCGGGGCCGCGTGCTCGGTACGGGCTCGACCGGCGGGAGGGCCGACGTGTGCTGGACGCTCGTGCGATGTGGTTCCGAGGCTGATCGGCGACCCTCTGCGGCTCCAACCTCGGTGCGCCGTACGGCTCGCGCGACTCGCCGCCGTCCACGCGCGCGGAAGCCCGGGACCCCGAGGCGCCAGTCCGAGGGGACGCGGATCAAGGAGTACCCGCCAATCTCCTCGCGCAGTGGGAGCCCCGGCTCCCAGCGCGCGTAGACCGTCACGCTGTAACCAGCCGCTTCGGCCGATCGGGCCATCCGATGGGTCCGCGCGTCGAACTGGCCGGTCGAGTACGAGAGGTAGGCGATCCGGGGACGCGCGGTCACGACTCGATCCTAGCGCGGATCGCGGAGCGGGCGCGAACGGCCTCCACGAACGCGGTGTTACCCTTCGCCGCGATGTCCGCAACCAGCGAGGCGCCCGCCGCATTCCGTCACTCTGCGGCCAGGCCGGGACCCTTTGCCTTGATTCGCGAGGGCATCGACGAGATCCTGTCGCGCCGACGGCTCGTCCGCTATCTCGTCCAGGCCGATCTCAGGAAGAAGGGCGCCGACACCCTCCTCGGGAACATCTGGTGGGTCATGGATCCGCTGCTCCAGATGGCCGTTTACGTGGTCTTCGTGGCGGTCATCCTGCAGGCGAGCCGGCCGGACTACCCGCTGTTCATTCTCTCCGCGATCTTGCCGTGGAAGTGGTTCACCGCGAGCATCAACGACGCGACAACATCGGTCGTCTCGCAGGAGCGGCTGATCAAGCAGATCCAGTTCCCGAAGATCGTCCTGCCGGTCGCGGCCACGACGGCGGGGGTCGTCGGCTTCGGGTTTGGGCTCATCGCGCTCGGCGCGATCATGCTGTTCTACCTCGACCGGGTGTCGATCAACCTCGTGTTCATCCCTGTCATCGCTGCGGTCCAGTATGTCTTCACCCTCGGGATGGCCCTCGCCGTCGCGTCGATCAACGTCTTCTTTCGGGACCTTGGCAATGTGTTGCGCCACCTGCTGCGGCTGTGGTTCTACCTGTCGCCCGCCCTGTACAGCCTGGCGCGGCTCGAAGACCTTCAGTTCTTCAAGGACAACCCGATCCTGCTGGACATCGCGCGCGCCAACCCGTTCGCGATTCTGTTCGAGGCGTACCGGGCGGTGATCTATGGCACGCCTGACGGCGGACCGCTCCAGCCCAACTGGGCGTCGCTCGCCGCGCTACTCGTCGCGAGCTTCGTGCTCGTCGGCTTGACGACCGTGCTGTTCAAGCGCCTGGAGCCGTCTTTCGCCAAGGTGCTGTGATGTCCGTCATGCCGCCGCGGGTCCGTCCGGGCACCGACCACGCGATCGAGGTCGCCGACCTCGGAGTGCGCTACAGCCTCCGCTTCAGCCGCAAAACGACCCTGCGCGAGTCGATCGCCCAGGTCGTCTCGCGCCGCCAGATCGAGGAGTTCTGGGCGCTGCGCAACGTCTCATTCACGCTGGTACAAGGGGAGTCGCTCGGTGTCATCGGGCCGAACGGCGCCGGCAAGAGCACCCTCCTCCAGGTCCTCGCCGGGATCATCACTCCCTCGGAGGGCGCGGTCGACGTGCGCGGACACGTGTCCAGCCTGCTGACGCTTGGGGCCGGATTTCGACCAGGACCTCACCGGCAGCGAGAACATCCTGCTCGCGGGAGCGTTCCTCGGCCTCGACGACAAGGTCGTCCGCGAGCTCCTCCCCGACATCGTCACCTACGCCGACCTCGGCCAGTTCATCGACGCGCCGATCAAGACCTACTCGTCGGGCATGCGTGCCCGGCTCGGGTTTGCGATCGCGACGTCCGTCGATCCGGACATCCTGCTGCTCGACGAGGTGCTCGCAACCGGCGACGCCGACTTCCGGGCGAAGTCGAAGCAGCGTGTCATCGAGCTCGTCAAGGCGGCCAAGGGCATCGTGCTCGTCACCCACGACATGAACTGGGTGACCGAGTACTGCAACCGGGCGCTGTTGCTCGAGCGAGGCAAGGTCGTCGTCGAGGGCGAGCCCTCCGAGGTCGTCCGCGCCCACGAAGAGCACTCGGCGCGGCGCAAGGCGGAGCAACTGGCGCAGCTGGGGTCCGTGGCGGCCGCGGCGGGACCGCTCGCGCGCTAGCTGGAGGCGAGACGCTCGACGATCGCCACGTAGCGCTCCGCCTCGCGCTCCCAGGCCGCATCACGGACCACGTCCCGCATCAGCGCCACGGCCGCCTCCCGGTCGAGCGGATCGTCGGCGAGCGCGAGGATCGCCGCGGCCATCCCCTCGGCATCGCCCGGCTCATAGGCCGCGACCGTGCCCTCCGGGAACGTGCGCTCAACCAGCGGCAACCGCGAGGCAACGACGGGCTTGCCCATCGCCGCGTACTCGTAGACCTTCGTCGAGAGGGTCATCGCGGTAAACCGGTCAAGCCGCGTCGGCGCCAGCCCGAGGTCCGCGGCGGCGACCGCGGCCGGCACGTCCTCGATGGGGATTCGCCCGTGGAACGTTACGCGCTCAGCGATGCCGAGCTCGGCGGCCAGCGCCCGCAGCTCGTCCTCGGAATCGCCGCGGCCATACAGGTCGAAGCGTACGTCGAGGTCGGGCCGCAGTGCGGCAACGCGGGCCACGGCACGAAGCGTGATGTCCAGCTCGTACGTCGGAGTCAGGGCACCGGTGTAGATCAGCCGCAGCGCGCCGTCCTCGCGGAAGGCGCGGCGCGGTTGGGCGGCCTCGTCGAACCGTTCGAGTGACGGACTGTTGATGACGATCGACAACTTGTCGGGTGAGAGCCCGAGACCCAGCAGCCGATCCCCGAACGCCTCGTTGACCGTGAGCACATGCGTCGCGAACGCGATCGACAGGCGCTCCTGGAGGAGCAGCAGCCGGTGGCTCAGCGGGTTCGCCGAGCGCGGAAAGCGGGTGACGAAGAACTCGGGCATGGCCTCGTGAAGGTCGAGCAGCACCGGGACACCGACGAGGCGCAGCGGCAGAGCGGCGAACACGAGGAAGTCCGGCAATGAGTGGATCTGCACGAGACCGAACCGGTGGCGCCGCTGGAGCTTCACCGCTTCCCACCCGGATCGGACCAGGAACGAGAGGTACTCGCGCAGGTACGTCCCAAGCCCGGCTCCCTGATGGCGCTGGACCGCCAGCCGCCGGATATGCACGCCGTCCAGGAGCTCCTCTGCAGGCAGTTCGGGGCGGCGCAGCCCGAGGACCATGACCGGGCGTCCGCTCGCGGCGAGCGATTCGGCCTCGCGCCGGACGCGCGGGTCCTCCTCGTAGTAGGCGTGGACGATCATCAGGACCGGCCGCAGTGGCCGGTCCGCGACGGCGGTCAGGGTCGCGCCGACCAGCCGGCGCCCAGGCGGAGCACCTGGCGAGGGCGGGTCGCGTGCCCGGCCGAGCTGTCGACGGTGTCGACGACGAGGTCGGCGCGCTCATAGACACGGGGCCAGTCGATCGCACGATGGGCAGTCACGACGACGATCGCGTCGGCCCAGTCCAGGAGCTCGTCCAGCGGCGTGTCCTCGCGTTCCGCACCGTCGGAGTCGCGGAACGACGGCACGTGCGGGTCGTGGTAGCGCACCTCGGCGCCGCGCTCGGCGATGCCCGCCAGCACGTCCGCGGCCGGTGAGTTCCGGGCGTCCTGCACGTTCGGCTTGAAGGCCACGCCGAGCACGCCCACCTTTGCGCCCTTGAGCGCGCGCTCGCGGTCGTTGAGCGCCTCGGCGACGAGGTCGACAACGTGGCGGGGCATCGCGAAGTTGATGTCGCCGGCTGCCTCGATGAAGCGGTCGATGAAGTCGAACTCGCGGGCGCGCCACGACAGGTAGTACGGATCGACCGGGATGCAATGCCCGCCGACCCCCGGACCCGGCGTGAACTTCATGAACCCGAACGGCTTCGTGGCCGCGGCGTTGATGACCTCCCAGACGTCGAGGCCCATCCGCTCGCACAGCAACGCGAGCTGGTTCACGAACGCGATGTTGATGTTGCGGAAGACGTTCTCGAGGAGCTTCGCCAGCTCCGCCGCGTCCGGCGACGACAGCTCGACGACCTGGTCGTTGATGTTGCGCAGCAGCGCGGCGGCCCGCTTCGTGGCCTGCGGCGTGGTCGCCCCGACGAGGCGCGGGACGCCCTTCGAGGCGCTGGCAGGATCGCCGGGGTTCACCCGCTCGGGAGCGAACGCGAGGTCGAAATCGACGCCGGCCTTCAGCCCGCTCCGCTCGACGACCTCGGCGAAGGGACCGGTCGTCGTCCCGGGGAACGTCGTGGACTGGAGCACGATCAGCTGGCCCGCGCGGATGTGGCCGCAGATCGTCTCGGCGGCCGACAGGACCGGGGCCAGGTCGGGGTCCTTCGTCGCGGTGATCGGGGTGGGCACGCAGACGAAGATCGCGTCCGCCTCGGAGATCGTCGAATCGACCGGCGACCCAACGCGCATCCCGCGATCCAGTGCCGCGCCGAGCCGCTCGTCGGAGATGTCGTCGATCGGGGAGGTCCGGGCCTGGAGCTCGGCGATGCGGTCGGGCGACGCATCGACGCCTTCGACCTCGAGTCCGGCTTCCGAGTAGGCGATGGCCAGCGGCAAGCCGACGTAGCCGAGGCCGATCACGGCCACGCGACGGTCTTGAGTCACGGATCCTCCAGGAACGGGTCGTCGTCCGGGGCGCGGGACGCGGCACGTCGGGGACGCTCGCCTGACGGGCACCACGGACGGTGTGCTGTTTCCGGAAGGATAGCCGCGACGCCGGTCCCGGTCACGAGTCCGACCGGCCCACCTCCGCGGGGATGTCGTTCCCGGCGCGCGCGAGCCACGTAACGACGACGTCCGCGATCCGTTCCCCGGCATGGCCGTCCCACAGCGGCGGCGCCTCGTCGGGCAGGGCCAGGTCGCCATCGAGGATCGCGCGGGCGATCGGCACCACGCCATCGGCCTCGACCAGCCGGTTCGTTCCGTGGCTGATCGTGATCGGTCGTTCCGTGTTCGGCCGCACCGTCAGGCAGGGCACACGGAGGATGGTCGTCTCCTCCTGGATGCCACCCGAGTCGGTGACGACGAGGACGGCGCCACGCACCAGCGACAGGAAGTCGACGTACCCCAGCGGATCGACCACTCGCAGGCGGTCGTCCGCGCGCAGCCCGGCCGCCTCGAGCGTCGGCCGCCCACGTGGGTGGAGCGGCACGATCAGCGGCAGGAGGCCGGCGACGCCATTCAGCATCGCGACGATCCGGGCAGCCTGTACCGGATCGTCAACGTTGGACGGGCGGTGCATGGTGGCCACCGCGTAGCGCTCGGGCAGGTCCAGCGCCGTCCGCATCCGCTCGACGTCGAACCTCTCTAGATGCGTGAGCAGCGTATCGATCATCGGGTTGCCGACAAAGTGGATCCGCCGGGCCGGCGTCCCGCTGGCCACGAGGTTGTCGACGCCCTCGGGGCTCGTCACGAACAGGAGCTCCGAGAGAAGGTCCGTGACCCGCCGGTTGATCTCCTCGGGCATCGTGTCGTCGAAGGAGCGGAGGCCGGCCTCGACGTGGGCCATCGGCAGGCCGACCTTCGCCGCCACGAGCGCCGCGGCAACGGTCGAGTTGACGTCGCCGTACACCACCGCGAGCGCCGGCCGGATCTCGGCGAATGCCCGCTCCAGGGCGATCATGATCGCGGCCGTCTGGGTGGCGTGCGACCCGGACCCGACGCCGAGGTCGAGGTCCGGCCGGGGCAGGTCGAGTTCGCGGAAGAAGACCGCCGACAGCGCGTCGTCGTAGTGCTGGCCGGTGTGGATCAGGCGCTGGTCGACGCCACGCGCAGCGAGTGCCCGGATGACCGGCGCGGCCTTCATGAAGTTGGGCCGGGCGCCGACAACATGGGCGACAACCGCCGCGTTCATGCCGCAGGCCCCGTGCGTCCGTCGAGTCCCTCGACCCGGTGCAGAACGTTCTCGTAGGCGGCGGCCGCGATCGGCCAGCTGTAGCGCTCGCGCGCGATGCCGGCAAGCCGAGCGCTCCATGCGCGACGCTCGGCCTCTGAAAGCGCCAGGATCGACCGGATGGCTTCGGCGATCGCCTCCGGCGCCATCGAGGCCGCGATGCGCCCGGCATCCTCACGCTCGAGGATCCCGGCCATCGTCGGCAGATCCGGACCGAGCACGATCGGCGTGCCGGCCGCGAGTGCCTCCAGGAACTTGTTCGGTGTGGTGTAGCGCTGGTTATAGGAAAGCGGCGGCAGCGTAATCATCGCCACATCGGCCGACGCGACCCACGACAAGAGCTGATCGGGATGAACCGCGGGGAGCGTGAAATGGCGTCCGGTGAAGCGCGGGTCGGCGTCTCGAGCGACGGTGACGTCCCAGCCGCGCCCGAAACCAAGGACGACGAGGACCGCATCTGGGACGAGCAGTACAGCCTCGGCCATCTCGTCCAGCCCGACGTACGGACCCAGCCTGCCCCAGAACACGCAGATACGCGTTGCGCTCGAGAGGCCGAGCCTCTCCCGAATTCGATCCGGCGGGCTGCCCTCGAGCGGCGTCCAGGGCTCGGGGTAGTTCGGAACGACGACCGGCACATGTGAAAGGCCCCAGAGCTGCGCGGCGCGTTCCGCGAACGGCTCATTCACGGCAGTGTGCGCGTCCGCAGATCGTGCCCAGCCACGCTCGCGACGTGTGAGGAGGCGGCGGATCAGCGGCGGCATCTCGAGGACATTGTTCGACTCGAGCTGCAGGTCGATCACGTCGTGAATGACACGCGATCGTCGGCCGGCTCGCCGATCCCGCTTTCGCGCGGCGAGCGCGGCTGGGATCGCCAGCACACCGCAGGCGTGGTACAGATCGGCCGGCTCGAGCTCACGCTCGAGGGTGTGCCACCAGCCGCGGACCGTGTGCGGCCACAGGAACCACATGATCGAGCGTCGGCGGAACGTTCCGGAGGATGCGGGTCGGCGTGCGTCGAAGCCGACGTGCTATCTGCCGCACGCGACTCGTGATTTTCTGCGGTACCGACCGTGGCGCGGAGGCCTTCGCTGTTGTGACGGTCGCAGGCGTGTTCGCGGCGGGCTTGTGCGACCCGGATGGGGCCGGCATGCCGCGATACGTGGCGGCGAGCCGCGCGAACATGCCGCTTGGCCGGTAGCGGCGGATGACGAGCGGGCCGTCCTCTTCGCGTTCGGCCGTGCCCTCGGCGAGCGGCGCCGCAATCTCGACGTCGTAGCCGTTCGCGGCCAGCGTCCGCCCGATGCGGATCGCCCGCGAGTACGGGTTGGCCGGGTTGCCGACGAGGATGACCGCCCGTCGCCGCTCGCCGTGGTCGCTGCGGCGTCGCTCACCACGGCTTGCCCGTGAGCCTGCCGTACTCGTCGAGGAGCGCCTGGACCTGGGTCTCCCAGTTGTAGCGCTCGTGCGCCGCGTCGAGGCAGCGCTGCCGCCAGGCCAGCCACTCGTCCTCGGGGAGCTGGACGATCCGCGTGATCGCGTCGGCGATCGCGCGGGTGTCTGTCGGGTCAACGAGGATGCCCGACCCCGTCTCATTGACGATCGCGCGCATCCCCGGCAGGTCGGACACGACGGCCGGCACGCCGGCTGCCATGGCCTCGAACAGCTTCTGGGGGGTGGTCAGGCGGTGGTTAAGCGTATCGCCCTGGATCGGCATCGCCGCCACGTCCGCGGCCGCGACCCAGTCGTGCAGCTGGTCGGGCGGGACGGCGCCCATGACCCGCACCTTGCCACCGGTCGCCGGGTCCGCCTCCCAGGCCTTCAGTGTCGGCTCGAGGATCCCGTAGCCCATCAGCACGAGCGTGGCACCCGGCACCAGCGGGATCGCCTCGATGAGCTGCTCGATGCCCCGCCACGGGAACAGCCCACCGTGGTACAGCACGACCTTCTCGGACGGGTCCAGTCCGAGGTGCTCGTGGAAGCGGCGCTCCCGCGGTGAGGGCGGCGTGAAGCGGAACGAGCAGTTCATCACCACGAGCGGACGCTGGACCGGCCAGCGGCTGCCCATGACGTCGGCGTACGCCTCGTTGACCGTGATGACACGCGACGACCGTTTGGCCCAGCCGCGCTCGAGGCGGCCCAGGAACCAGCGCGCGGGTCGTCCCATCCGGGCGAGGTTGCGGGCATTGAGGTAGATGTCACGCGCGTCGTAGACGACGGGCTTCCGATCGCGCTTGCCGAGATCGAGCGCCACCGGGATGCCCATGAACGCCATGCCGTGGTACAGGTCGCCGGCCGGCGCCTCACGGACGGCGTTGCGCTGGTGCGACCGGATCGTCAGCGGGATCGCGGTCCGCCGCTGCAGACCGCCCCACGCCCGCCGGTGGAGGGGGACCTTGCGGGCGGTGACCGCCGGCGAATCGGCCGCACCGGCGCGGACCGCGGAAGACGACCCGGCGACGGGCGGCGGCGGCGGCGGGAGGTCGTCCTGCGCGCGGCACCTCCGGCGGCCGGTATGGCGTCCCGGTCCGCCACGCGTGGAGCCGCCGAACGACGACCCGTGCGGCCCGCACGACGCCCTTGAACGGGATCCCGTCCTGGGCCGACGCCTTGATCCGGATCAGCCGGAAGCCGAGCGGGTTGTGCTCCTCGAGCGGCAGTCCGTCTTTCCACCGCGCGAGCATCGTCACCGTGTGGCCGCGCTCGATCAGGGTCCGGGCGATCCGCCAGGAGCGCGAATCGAACTCCCCGGTGGAGGGAAGGACGAGGACGAGATGCTGCGGGACGATCCGCTCGCCGGTCGGGGGCCTGCTCAACGGCGGGTGCGACGGACCAGCCCGACCAGGATCCCGAACGCCGCCCCGAAGGCGAGGGCGCCACGCCAGTCGAGCAGCGTCCTGACGTCTCCCTCGGCCTTCGCGGCAATCACGATGAGTGCGCCGCTCGTGCGATCGAACGTGGCCTTGCTGGCGATGACCGTGCGCGCCCCGGCCTGCTCGATGTGCACGTCCCGCGCGACGACCGTCCGGGCGAACCCGCGGGTCACGTCCACCTGGCCGCCCAGGGCAAGCCCGATGCCCCCCATCCCGACCGAGATGCGGTCGGCGCGCGCAATGGCGATCCCGCCCTGGACGACCGAGATGTCTCGTGCGTCCGCGCGTGTGATGCCGCCCTGGCGGATGTCGATCGAGTCGGCGTTGGCAATGTTGACGCCACCCTGGCGGATCGACAGCGTCCCGACGGTCACGTCGTGGGCACCCTGGTCGACGAGCTCGAGGTGGCCGGTGGGGGTGCCGGCCACGATCTCCCCCTCCAGGGCTGCCGCTGGGGCAGGCTCGCCGGGCAACGGGTGATCGCTCACCGTGCTTCGACGCGGCCTGGACGGCACAGGCACCGCGGCTGAAGCGTCAGAGGCGGGTGTGCCGTTCTGCTCGTCGATCGGTCGCTCGTCGGCCATGGAGTCCTCGTTGTTCCTGCAGCGCTCGCTGGACGCGCCGGTGAAGGGTACCGCGCGCGAGGCGCGCGGTGACGCATTCGAAGTATCCTGCGCGGGGCGTTCCGGGCTTCGAGGCTGGGGGCGAGGGGCCACCACTGCACGCCGAACAAGGAGTCCCATGATGGTGAAGCGCCGATGAGGGGCCGTCCGGCCGTGGTCGCCGGGGTCCTCGTCCTGCTCGTGGCGGGACTCGCTGCAGGCGCGCTGGCCGCCGGCGTCGTCGGTCAGACCGTCACCGAGCCAGCCGCCGGCTTCGCCAACCGTCGCGCCGACGCCGACACCGTCGCCCACCCCGACACCGACGCCCACCCCGACGCCGACCCCGACGCCGACGCCCACCCCGACGCCGACGCCGACCCCGGAGCTGTTCCCGTCGGCGCTCACCGGGCGGATGATCAGCGAGCGCGCCTCGCAGCGCCATCCGATCGCGGTGATGATCGACGACCTGTCGCCGGCCCGGCCGCAGTCCGGTCTGCAGTCGGCCTCGATCGTGTGGCACGCCCCCGCCGAAGGCGGCATCCCGCGCTACATGGCGATCTTCGCGGACACGCTCCCCGAGGAGGTTGGGCCGGTTCGAAGCGCCCGGCTGTACTTCGTCCAGTGGGCTTCGGAGTGGAAGGCGGTCTACGTCCACGCCGGCGGCTCCCCGCAGGCGCTGAGGACACTTGCGACGAAGGGCCACGGCCAGCTCGTCTACAACGCCGACGAGTTCCGCTATTCCTCCTACTTCCGGCGCAGCCGGGACCGCTTCGCGCCGCACAACCTGTATTCGAGCCTGGCGCAACCTGCGGAAGCTGTCGGCCGCTGCCGGGGCCAAGAACGGCCCGCTCAAGGCCAAGTGGAAGTTCGCACCGGACATCGCCCTCGAACAGCGGCCGGAAGGCGGTTCGATCACGGTGTCCTATCCAGCGAACAAGATCACCTACCGCTACAACCGTAAGGCGAACACGTACCGTCGCTCGGTCAGTGTCGAGGGCTCGCAGGTCGACGCGTCGAGCGGCAAGCGCGTGGCGCCGAAGAACGTGATCGTCATGCTCGTCAACTTCTCCCCGCTCAACGACGGCTCGCACAAGAACCGCCAGGAAGCCGACATCATCGGCAGAGGCAAGGCGTGGATCGCCACCAATGGCCGAACGATCAAGGGCACATGGCGGAAGAACAAGATCACCGGGCCGACCAAGTTCTTCGACGCCGACGGCAAGGAGGTCACGCTGACCGTCGGGCAGACCTTCATCCAGGTCCTCGACGTCGGCTCGAAGGTCACCATCAAGAAGGGCAAGGAGCCACCGGCGGTCGCCCCACGCCGCGCCCGTCCACGTCGCCGACGCCGGGTCAGGGGTAGGCGCCGACCTCCGCGTAGACCCGCCGGGTCGCGGCGGCGACCTCGGCCCACGTCCGCCGCCCGGCCGCCCTCGCGCGCGCCTCAGCGGCGATCCGCGCGTGGACCCGCCGGTCGGTCCAGACCGTCTGCAGCGCGGCTGCCAGCCGTCCCGGCTCGCGCGGCGGGACGAGGATGCCGGCCGCCCCGACGAGTTCCGGGAGCGCGCCGACCGCCGACGCCACGATGGGGGTCCCGCAGGCGAGCGCGTCGATGGCGGCGAAACCGGCCGCCTCCGACAGCACCGGGAGGATCGCGGCCCGCGCGCCCCGTACGAGGGCCGCGAGCCGGGCGTCGGGGAGGTTCGGCGCGTAGGCCAGCGCATCGCCGACGTGCTCACGCGTCGCCGCCCGGGCGAGCGCCGCACGGTCGTCGGGACTCGCCCCGACGAGCAGGATGCGCGGTGGCCACGGGTCCTCCTCGGGGAGTGACGGTGGCCGGCCCGCGGCGGCCAGCTCGGCCAGCGCGCGCAGGAGGGTGGCAAGGTCCTGGCGGGCGTCGTACCGCCCGGCATAGACGAGGTAGCGCTCGGGCAGGCCGAGCCGCTCTCGCTCCGCGGAGCCGTCGGGACCCTCGAGCGTGAACGCCTCACGCGGGGCGAACGGAATGACCCGGATCCGCTCGCGACGGAGACGCAGCAGGCGGCGGGCCGCCGCGCCGACGGCATCGCTGCCGACGATGACCGCGTCGGCGTCACGCAGGAGGCGCCCCCGGATCCGCTGGCCGAAGCGTGTCGCAGGCGTGCGCTGGAAGGCGCCGGCGAGCTCCCACGGCGCGAGGTCGAGGAGCGTCACGACGACCGGCAGCCCCGACGCGAGCGGCAGCGTGCTGCCCCCGGCCGCGTGGTAGACCGCCCCACCGGCACCTCCCCGCTCGGCGCGCCACGCCGCCCCGAGCGCCGCTCCGCGCAGGAGGAACGGGTCGACGGTCATCGCCGCGGAGCGCAGCAGGCGTGTGGGCGGCAGGAGCCGTCGACCGACGACGGCCAGGCGGTCGAAGCCCGTCGTCGGGTCGTCGAGGTCGGACTGCAGGAAGAACGCGAACGACTCGCCGGCGAGCGGTTCGGCGTCGAAGGCGCCGAGCAGACCGCCCAGGTACGCGGCCGTCGCCGGTGCCCGGTCGGGTTCCTGAAGGGGTCGTGCATCGAGCACGACGCGCATCCCGCTGATCGGTTCGACAGGTTCGGCGGACTGCCCCGAGCGGCCGTCCCTGCCCGCTCATTCCCCCGATCGCTCGCCTGCCGGCCGGCGGCGGAAGCGGCCGCGCAGCTCCTCCCACCACAGGCCGACGACGATGAACAGCGCCTCCACGACGATCCGGCGCGACATCTTGCTCTGCCCGATCCGCCGGTCGTGGAAGACGATCGGGACCTCGCTGATCCGCGCTCCCGCGCGGCTGGCCCGGAACGTCGTCTCGATCTGGAACACGTAGCCGCCCGCATGGATGCCGTCGAACGGGACCGCGGCGAGCGTTTCGGCGCGCCACGCCTTGAAGCCGCCGGTCAGGTCGTGCGGCTCGAGCCGCAGCAGCGTCCGCGCGAACATGCTCCCGCCGCGTGAGATGACCCGGCGGACGATGCCCCAGTCGACCGTGCCGCCCCCCGCGACGTAGCGCGAGCCGATCACCAGGTCCGCCTGGCCGTCGACGATCGGCGCGATGAGCGACGGGAGCACCGCGGGGTCGTGGCTGAAGTCCGCGTCCATCTGGATGACGACACCGGCACCGCCATCGAGCGTGGTGCGGAACCCGTCGAGGTACGCCCGCCCGAGACCCTGCTTGGCCTTCCGGTGAAGAACGCGGACGCGGGGGTCGGACTCGGCCAGCTCGTCGGCCAGGCGGCCGGTGCCGTCCGGCGAGTTGTCGTCGACGACGAGCAGCGTCGCGCCCGGCAGGGCGCCCAGGATCGCGTCGGAGACCGGGCCGATGTTTTCGGCTTCGTCATAGGTGGGGAGGACGACCCAGGCGCCGAACCCGAGCTTCGGGTCGGTGACGGGCGCACCGCTCGACGGTGGCGGTGACGGGCGGGTCGGCATCCCGCCAAGTGTATCCGGGCGCGCCCGCGGGGGCGGCTCTGGTGGGAAGCACGGTGTGTCCGGTACGGTCCGGTGCGGTTCCCCCGGGACCGGCGCGAGGCCTCCGTTCGACGGTTGCCTACGAGAGCGGCAGCTTCAGGTAGGTCTTGTTCAGGTTGCCCTTTGCATCCTTGGCCTGGACGCTGATCTTCAGCGTCCCCGCCGAGCCGCCGGACTTGAGCGTGACCGTCGCGCGATAGGACCCCGACGACAGCTTCGTCATTTTCACGGTCCAGGCCGACTTGCCCGGCTGGAAGATCGACATGGCAACCGAGCCGCCAAGGCGCCTCCCCGGCTTGGCCGTGATCGTGATCGACCGGCCGCGCTTCGGCGTCGACGTCGAGCTCGTGATCGCAAACGCGTTCATCTCGAAGCCGACGCTCTGGCTGACCGTGAAGTCACCGTCGGTCGCGGTCACGTGCGAGGTGTACTTCCCGCTGCGGCAGCAGCACGCCGTCCAGCGTCCGACCGTTGAACGTGAACGAGTGCGTGCCCGCGTCACGGACGCCGTCCTGCGATGCGCGTTTCGACCACGTCGCCGGCCGCGTTCCGGATCGTCCAGGTCACGGTCGCCTGGCGGTTGATCGCGAACGACAGGACGGAGGTCGAGCCGAGGGCGTCGCGGTCCTGCGGGTAGAACACGGTCCGCGAGGTCTTCACCGCGCCGAGCAGCGCGATCGAGCGGACCGAGATCGTCTCCGACGTGCCGCGGTTGGCGACCCCGTCGACCGGCACGAGGCGGACGTCGTACGTGCCGTCCGGGACGACGGCGCCGTCGTTGTCACGGCCGTCCCACGGGATCGAGAAGGCGCCTGCCGAGACGGTCGCCGAGAAGGTGCGGATCAGATCGCCGCCGTCGTTCCGGACACCGACCTCGACTTTGCCGCTCTCGTTGGTGCTCGCCTTGAGCGCGAACGTGTCGCGACTTCCGTCGCCGTTCGGCGAGAACCACGGGAGCTCGTCGGCCGCCTGGGCGACGTCGGACAGGGCCGGCGGTGTCGTGTCGACCTTGACCGTGCCGGACTTGGCGACCGGGTCCGGCGCGTTCTGCCATGCATCCTGGCCGCGGAACGTGTAGGTGTAGGTTCCGTCGGCCACGGCGGCCCCGTCGACCAGGCCGGCCCACGTGACGACCGGCTCCTGGCCCGTGCCGCTCGTCGAGCGAACCACCGTGCCGTCGCCGTCGGTGACGCGCAGGGTCCAGTCCACGGTCTCGGAGAAGCGGGCGGACAGATCGGTGGTGTCGAAGGAGTCGTCGCCGTTCGGTGAGATGGTGGTCGGCGCCGCGTCGACGCTGACGACGACCGGCGCCGCGCTGTCGCGCGGGAGGAGCTGCGTCGAGCGGACGAAGCCGGCGATCGATTCGTCATCGAGACCCGCCACCTCGTACACGCCCACGCCGTCCGGGGCAACCCAGTTGGGCCGCGAGACGAGCTTGAGGCGCGTCCCGCCGGGGAGCGTGCCGGCGACCGTGCCGGTCTCGTCGGCGAGCAGCTCGGCGCCGAACTCGCGCACCGAGGCGCGCCCCGGCACGACGAACGTGGCCGGGTCGACGCCCGTGTCGGCCACGACGCCGGTGACGTCGCGCGTGGTCAGCGTCGGCTTCAGGACGAGCGAGCGATAGAAGCTCTTCGTCGGCGAGTCCGGGTCCATGTACACGGTCCGCCCGGCGTTGCGCGTCGACGCGAAGCTGAACTCGTTGCCGTTGTAGTTCGGCGCGTTCCGCCAGAGCGAGAGGATCGACTGGTTCGTCGTGAACAGGCCCCGCAGGTAGTACGCCGCGCCCATGTGCCCGTCGGCGATGACGGCACGGGCCGGCGAGCGGAGGAAGCCGGCGGCGTAGTTGGTCGCCCGCTGCTTCGCGGTCGACACGGTCGGCTCGGCCTTGCCCGGTTCGCTGTTACCGGAGGCGTAGCACAGGTGGTGGAGCAGGACGATCGCGTTCGGGGCGAGATCCAGGTCGTCGACGTACGGCTCGCCGTAGTACTTGACGTTGTAGTCGCCGTTGCCGGCGGTTGCGTTCAGCCCGAAGCCGTCCTTGGTCGTGTACTTCGGGTCGTACGGATACGGGCTCGGCCAGCCGTTGCCGTGGCCCATGTAGATCACGATGTTCGCGTTGGTCGTCGCAGCCTTGACCTTCGACCAGGTCGCGTTCGGGCTGTACACCTTGGTGACGTTCGGGGTGTACTTCTTCGCTTCGGCGTACGCGGCGTCACCGCGGTCGCGATACGAGGCGGTCGCGCCGTGCACGGCGCCGACGATGATCACCACCTTGGCGTTCGAGACGTACGCCGCAGAGACGCTCGGGACCCAGATCCCGAGCATGGCGACGAGCGTGACGAACAGGGCGGCGACGGTCTTGCGCAACATGAGCTCCGGAGGGCTGGACGAGGGCTGGATAAATGCCCTGTCAGCCTCCCCGCGCGCGGGTGCGCGCTCAATCCCGGGATGGTCCGGGCTTCCGTAGCCCGTTTCGCCGGACCGCGGTGCGGATCGGTGCGGATCGGTGCGGTCCGGGGTCGTGGCGGGTGGTGCGTCCAGGCCACAGCTCGAGGAGGGCTCCCCGCCCCGCGGCCGCCCGGATCAGCCCCGGAGGCGAGCCACCAGCTCGGCGAGCGGCGGGTTCGACCGGTCGCGACCCGACAGGATCGGCCGCCCGTCGGCCGTGCCCGGGACGGGCGGCCACGGAACGCCCACCGCCGGGTCGTCCCACGCGAAGCCGAGCTCGTCGCTGCCGTCGAACTCGTTCGTCACGAGGTACAGCAGCTCCAGCGGTTCGATGGCCAGGAAGCCGTGCGCGACGCCGACCGGGATCGTGACGCTCTCGTCCGGCCCGAGCTCGCGGGTCTCCACGACGGGCCGCGGCCCGCTGCCGTCCAGCAGCGGCCGGACGTCGACGAGCGCGACGAACGCGTGCCCGCCGGCAACGACCCAGTGGTCGACCTGGCGACGGTGGAGGTGGAGGCCCCGCAGCACGCCGGCGGCGGACGTCGACAGGTTGGCCTGGACGAACGGCTCGGGCAGCCGGCTGCGTCGCCACAGCTCGCGGAAGCTGCCTCGCTCGTCGGCATGGCGCTCGACCGAGCCGTAGACGACGCCGGGGATCGTCGACCCGGTCACCGGGCGGGCCGGCCCCCACCGGCCGCGGTCTCGCGCAGCAACAGCGGCGCGTAGTCGGCCATCGCGTCGGGCCACAGCCGGAGCGGCTCACCCCGATGGCAGTGGCGTCGGCTCGAGCACGCCCCAGCGCGGCGGCGTGGAGTCGCGCTGCCAGGTCGACATCGGGACGTTGACGACCTCGACCTCGAGCAGGGCGCGGCCGACGACGTAGCGGGCCCAATCGGCGCGGGTCGCGAACAGGCCGTTGACGACGTGGTGGATGCCGCCGAACGTCCCTTCGGCGAGGAGCTCCACGATGGCCTCGGCGAGATCCACGCTGTACGTCGGCGAGCCCCATTCGTCGCCCGTGACGCGCAGCGGCTCGCCGGTGCGTGCCGCCTCGCGGGCCGCGCTGAGGATCTTCGCCGGGAAGTCCGGCTTCCCGGGCCCGAACAGCCAGGCGGTGCGGACGATCGCGAGCTGCCCACGGGCGACGGCCGCGTACGCGTCCTGTGCGGCGCGCTCCCCGCGGAGCTTCGAGGCGCCGTACGGGTTCGCCGGCGCCGGCTCGTCGGCCGGGCCGTAGCCGACGCCGTCGCGGCGCTTTCCGTCGAAGACCTCGTTGGTCGAGATCACGATCAGGTCGACGGCGCGCGTCGCGCACGCGCGAGCGAGGACCGCGGTGGCGTCCCCGTTCCGGGCGTCGGCCGTGGCCGGGTCCCGGGCGCAACCGTCGACGTCGGTCCAGGCCGCCGCATGGACGACGACCTCGACGCGGGCGCGGTCGAGCCGCTCCCCGACCGCGTCGGGCGCATCCAGGTCGAACTCGGCACGGCCCCAGGCGAGCGGGCCGCCCGGACCGGTGTAGGGCGCCTCGCCGAGTGCCGTGACGAGGGCTCGCCCGAGCCGGCCATCGGCACCCGTGACTGCGACGCGCATCCTCAGTCGGAGCCGGCGGCCGCGACGCTGTCGCGCAGCCGGTGGCCGTACTGGCGCTCGTAGTAGGCGTCCCAGTCGTCGTCACGCGCCGCGCGCCACCACGCCTCGTGGTCGCGGTACCAGGCGACGGTCGCGGCAAGACCCTCGTCGAACGACATGACCGGCGACCAGCCGAGGCCGGCGAGCTTGGTGCCGTCCATCGCGTAGCGCCGGTCGTGGCCGGGCCGGTCCTCCACCTGCCGGACCAGGCTCCACGGTTTGCCCAGCTGCTCCAGCAACCGCTCGACCGTGTCGCGGTTCGTCAGCTCGGTCCCACCTGCGACGTTGTACGTCTCGCCCGGAGCGCCATGGCGGAGCACGAAATCGATCGCCGCGGCGTGGTCGGTGACGTGCAGCCAGTCCCGCCGCTGGAGGCCGTCCCCGTAGAGCGGCAGCGGCCGGTCGTCGAGCGCGTTCGTGATGAACAGCGGGATGAGCTTCTCGGGGTGGTGAAAGGGGCCGTACGTGTTCGAGCCGCGGGTGACCACCGCGTCCACGCCGTACGTGACGTGATAGCTCCGCGCGAGCTGCTCCCCGGCCGCCTTCGAGGCGGCGTACGGCGAGCGCGGGTGGAGCGGGTCGTCCTCGCCCGAGCGCCCCTCGGGGATCGAGCCGTACACCTCGTCCGTCGAGACCTGGACGAAGCGGATCTTCCGGTCCTGGCGGTCCTGCGCCCGGATCGCCTCGAGCAGGGTGTGGACCCCGATGACGTTCGTGACGAGGAAGGCCTGCGGCTCGAGGATCGAGCGGTCCACGTGCGTCTCGGCGGCGAAGTTGAGCACCGCGTCGGCCTCGCCGACGAGCTCGCCGACCGTGACGGGGTCGGCGATGTCCCCGCGGACGAAGCGCAGCCGCGCCGCCTGCTCGGGATCGTCGAGCACCGGCTCGAGGTTCGCCTCGTTGCCGGCATAGGTGAGCTTGTCGAGGACCGTGACGCGCGTCCCGTCGCCGCGCGCCAGGACGTCCCGGACGTACGCCGAGCCGATGAAGCCCGCCCCGCCGGTGACCAGCAGGTGCGTCACACGATCGGCCGCTCGCGTGGCGCGACCAGCAGGCCGTTGGCATGGTCCTCTGCGGCGAGCTCGGCGGCACGAAGCAGGCTGGCCACCGTCCCCGCGTCGGTCCAATGGCCCTCGTACTGCGGGGCGTACAAGCGGCCGTCCGGGATGTAGTGGTTGAGGACGTCGGTGATCTCGAACTCGCCGCGACCCGACGGCGCGAGCCGGTCGATGACGTCGAACGCGTCCGGACGCAGGAAGTACACGCCGATCGGGATCAGGTCGGACTTCGGGTCGGCCGGCTTCTCCTCGAAGCCGATGACGCGACCATCGGCGTCCAGCTCGGCGACACCGAAGCGCTCCGGGTCCGGGACGCGATACAGCAGGGTGCCTGCGCCCCACGCTCCCGACTCGAACGCTGTAGGCGATGTCGGCCAGCGCCGGGCCGCGCAGGATGTTGTCACCCAGCACGCAGCAGAACGTATCGTCGCCAACGAAGCCGCGTGCGAGTCCGATCGCGTGCGCAATCCCCAGTGCGCCGCCCTGGTAGCGATACGTCAGGTCGAGCCCGAAGTGGGAGCCGTCCCCGAGCAGTTCCACAACGTCGCCGACGCTCTTGCCTCCGACCACGACGAGGACCTCGCGGACCCCCATGGAGGCGAGTGTCTCGATCGGGTAGTAGATCATCGGCCGGTCGTAGATCGGCAGCAGGTGCTTGTTGGTGACGATCGTCAGCGGGTAGAGCCGCGTTGCGGTCCCGCCGGCGAGGACGATGCCCTTCATCGCGAGGGAGCGTAGCATCCGCTGGGCCGATCCCTGACGAAGGCGATCATGGCGTCCGCAGGTCCTCGAAGACGTAGATCAGCCGCTTCCGCGGGCCGGGATTGCCCTCGACCACTCGCGTGGGCGTCCATGGCGCGAACCATGCGAGCGCTCGGTCGTTCGTCAGCCCGTGATGAGCGTCCGTCGTGTCGTCCACGTTCCAGTCGATCGGCAACGAAATGATCGCGCTGCGAGCGACCCGAGCCACCTCGCGGAATGCGATTGGCTGCGCGCCCTCGAGGTGCTCGAAGACCTGCAGCGCGACGAACAGGTCGTAGGCACGGTCGCGGATCGGCCAGGGCGCTACCCGAGCGTCGTGGATGATTACCCGTCCCTCCGCCTCGAGGCCCGGCCAATGGCGGACGTCGATGACATCGGCACCGTACAGGAGTGGCCGGAGGTTCGGCCCGAGCTCGAGACCACTTCGCAGACGGCCTCGATCGATCAGGTCGGCGGCGACGCCGGCCGCCACATTGAGATATGGACCGCGACCCTTGTAGTACGGATCGCGCGCGACAAGGACCTCGATCTCGGAGGCGTTGAGCGGGTGGATCCGGCGACGGAAAGGCCCAAGGTACCTGGAGCGACTCCAGCGCGGCCAGCCGCGAGAAACCGCGCGCCGCGACCGGCGGAGCAATGGCCTCATCGGCCCAAGGCCGGACTTCAGGCGCTCACCAACTGATGGCGGCGGCTCCAACGATGCACGGCTCATGGCGCCGGGATGCACGGCTGCTCGCCCTCGGGCAGGGTCCCCGTATCGCCCTCCGGGTCGCAGTTGATCGGCTGATCTTCCGGGTCGGGCAGGCCGCCCTGGTAGTCGGTGATCACGAGCAGGTATTCCAGGCGGTCCAGGCCGGCGGCCGGCTCGAGGAACGCGGTCTGCACGACGTCATTGGCGTCGCGCCGGACGTCGATGACCTGGCCGATCAGGAGGCCCTTCGGGTACGGCGAGCGGATCCCGCCGGCCAGCTCGATGCCCGCGGTCACGACCTCGTCGCCGATCTGGACCGGGACCGCCGAGTCGATCTTCGTCATGTTCAGGGCGCCCGCGAGATCGCCGACCACCTCACCGGTGGCGGCGTTCGACACGAGCTGTCCGATCACGGTCGACGAACCGTCGGTGAGCAGCGTCACGTTGCTGTAGTTCGGCCCGACTTCGACCACCCGGCCGACGAGCGCGCCGCCCGCGCCGATCACGGTGTCGCCCTGCTCGATGCCCTGGTCGCTGCCGCGGTCGATGGTCACGGCTCGCCGGAACTCCGCGGGCTCACGCGCGATGACCGACGCGGCGACCGTCTTGTGGTCGAGCCCGGCCTGCAGCTGGAGCAGACCGGTCAGGAGGTCGTTCTCGCGCTGCGTCTCCTCGAGACGCGCGTTCTCGATCCGCAGCCGGTCGTTCTCCTCGCCGAGCGAGGCGTTCTCCTGGCGGAGCGTGTCGATCTCGGCAATCGTGCGGAAGATCGAGGAGACGCTGCCGGCCGCGTCGTCGAGGACGCCCTGGACCGGGCTGAAGGCGTAGGCAACGCCCTTCTGCAGGTCGATGATGATCGGGCTCGACGAGATCGCCATGAGCACGAACGACACCGCCAGCAGGACGGTGTAGATGATCGCCCTGCGGCGAACGACCTTGTTGCTGAAGACTGCTGCTGCCATCGTGGACGCCCGGCTGGATTCGAGTTCTGCGCGAGAAACGCTAGCGCGGCGGACGAGAGTATGTGTCCGACACCAGGACGCGGTCCATCTTGTCGAGTTCCTGGAGGACGACGCCGGTGCCGCGGACGACGCAGGTCAGCGGGTCGTCGGCGACGTGGACCGGCATCTGGGTCGCCTCGGCCACGCGACGGTCGAGCCCGGCGAGCAGCGCCCCGCCACCGGCGAGCACGATGCCCTGGTCCATGATGTCGGCCACCAGCTCGGGCGGCGTCTCCTCGATGGTGTCCTTGATCGTGTCGACGATCTGGACGACCGACGGCTCGATGGCCTCGCGGATCTGGTCGGCGCCGACCTCGACGCTGCGCGGGAGGCCGGTGAGCAGGTCGCGGCCGCGGAGGGTGACCCGCTGGGCGTCCCATTCGCCGGGATAGGACGAGCCGATCGCGATCTTGATGTCCTCCGACGTTCGTTCGCCGAGGAACAGGTTGTACTCGCGGCGGGCGAACGTGACGATGTCCTGGTCCATCTCGTCGCCGCCGATCCGGATCGAGCGCGACACGACGATGCCGCCGAGCGAGATGACCGCGACCTCGGTGGTGCCGCCGCCGATGTCGACGATCAGGCTGCCCGACGGCTCGCTGACCGGCAGGCCCGCGCCGATCGCGGCGGCCATCGGCTCCTCGATGAGGCGCGCCCAGCGGGCCCCGGAGTTGAGGGCCGCGTCGCGGACCGCCCGCTTCTCGACCTCGGTGACGCCGGACGGGATGCCGAGCAGCATCCTCGGACGCGGGATCAGCCCGACGCGGTCGTGCACCCGGTTCACGAAGTACTTGATCATCTGCTCGGTGACGTCGAAGTCGCTGATGACGCCATCGCGCAGCGGGCGGACCGCGATGATGTTTGCCGGCGTCCGGCCGACCATCCGCTTGGCCTCGGCGCCGATGGCCAGCACGCGCTTCGACTTGGCGTCGATCGCGACGACCGAGGGCTCGCTCATGACGATCCCGCGGTCGCGCACGTGGACCAGCGTGTTCGCCGTCCCCAGATCGATGCCGATGTCGCGTGAGAAGAGGCCGAGCAGGCGGTCGAACATGATCTGGTGCGGGTCCTTCCTGAGGGGAGGCGCGTCGCGCGGCCGTCGGTGCGGAGTCGGCGCGCGGGGTCGGGCGGGAAGCCGAGGCAGTATACCCGGTCGCCTGCCTCGGCCGGTGCCGTCAGACTTCGCGGCGCTCGAGCGACCAGACCGCGAGCGCGAGGGTCCCGGCGATCCACGCGATCGACCAGATCACGAACCCGAGCGGGGGCGGAGCGAATGCGTAGAACGGGTTTCCCTCGGCGATGTCGATGCCCTGCGCGGCGATGACCACAGCCGGCGGTTCGAGGCCGTAGACGACGCCACGCCACAGGCCGTCCGACGGGAACAGCCAGCGCGAGGCATCGCTCAGCGCGGCGAGGGCGTCGGCGTCGAAGACGCGGGCAACGCCCCCAAAGACGCCGGCCATCCAGGCCAACCCGAACAGCACGACGCACACCGCGCCGGCCGCGATGGCCGGGATGCGCGTGCTGAGCAGGATGGCGATCGTCAGGAGGGTGACGGCCTGCGCCGCGAGGAACACCACGGCGAGGAGCGGTTCCGGCGGCGTATGCCCGGTGAGCAGGCCGACGGCCGCGACCTCCAGGAGCCCCGAGGCGGCCGCGTAGGCGGCGACGACCAGGGCCAGGCCGAGCCAGCGGCCGACCAGGTAGGCGCTGCGGCGGATCGGCCGAGCGAGCAACGCAAGGGCGATGCCCGACTCGAGGTCGTTCGCGATCGCGGGCGCCCCGAGGAACGCCGCGGTCATCGCAAGGACGAAGCTGAACATGAACGCGGCCAGGATCAGGATCTGCGACACCGCGATCCGGATCTCGAGCTCGTTCGCGCCCCGGTCGCGGGCCAGCCCGGCGAGCGCGCCGGTGCCCCAGCTGGTCAGCGCCGACGGTGACGACGGTGAGCGCGAGCAGGACCCACAGGATCCGCCGGCGGGCCGCCTCGCGGATCGTGAGCCGCGCGATCGTGATCACGGCGCGCGGTCCGATGCCGTCGCGGCTCCTGGCCAGCAGGGCCAGGAAGCGCTCCTCGAGCGAGCGTCGTCCGGCGTCGACCTCGTGGACCCGCCCGCCGGCCGCGACGATCGCCGCAACGAGGTCCGGGACGCGGCTCGGGTCGAACGGCTCGGCGGCCAGCCAGTCGCCGTCGCGACGAAGCGGTCCGAACTGGTGCTCGAGCGCGGCGACGGCCGCCGGGTCCAGGCCGGCCGCGAGCACGCGGACGCCCGGGTCCCCGAGGACCTCGACGAGCCGTCCCTCCTCGACGACCTTGCCGTGGTCGACGATCGCCACGCGGTCGCAGACGCGCTCGACCTCCGTCAGCAGGTGCGAGTTGAGGAAGACCGTCGTGCCGCGTTCGCGGGCGTCGCGGATGATCGCCCGGACGTCGTTCCGCCCGACCGGATCGAGGGCCGAGGTCGGCTCGTCGAGGATCACGAGGTCAGGGGCGCCGAGGAGCGCGACCCCCAGCCCGAGGCGCTGCTGCATGCCCTTCGAGAAGGTTCCGACGAGGTCCTCGGCGCGGTCGGCCAGGCCGACGAGCTCGATGGCCGTGTCGATCGCTGCGGGCCAGTCCGCGCGTGGCAGGTGGGCCAGGTCGCAGTGCAGCGCCAGCACCTCCCGGGCGCGCATCCACGGCTGATAGCGGAACAGCTCGGGGAGGTAGCCGATCCGTCGCCGCGTCGACAGGTCGCCGAGCGGCGCGCCGAGGACGCGGCCGCCGCCGCCGCTCGAACGGGCCAGGCCGAGCAGCAGCTTGACGACCGTCGTCTTGCCCGCGCCATTGGGGCCGAGCAGGCCGAACACCTCGCCGCGCTCGACGGTCATCGTGAGGCCGTCCAGCGCGCGCACGCGTCCGTACTGCTTGGCGAGGTCGACCGTCTCGACCGCCGGGCCGTCTGTCACCGCTGTCCCCGCTGTCCTGCGGCCGAACCGGTGGCCGCTCCTCAGGCGAGGACGAACGCTAGCACCGGCCTGTGGCGCGAGCCGGCCGCTCGAACGCGACGCCGCGATCGCGCAGGCTGACGTAGGCGTCGTGGCCGATCACGAGGTGGTCGAGCAGGTCGATGTCGAGCAGCCGGCCGGCGGCCAGGGCCTCCGCCGTGAGATGCAGGTCGTCGGGGCTCGGCGTCGGGTCGCCCGACGGGTGGTTGTGGACCAGGATCAAGGAGGCTGCGTTGAGCCGGACCGCGTCCCGGAACAGCTCGCCGACGCGGACGAGCGAGCTGCTGACGTTGCCCTGGTAGATCGTCGCGATGCGGAGCACGTGGTTCTTCGAGTCGAGGACGACCACGCGCAGCTCCTCGCGCTCGAGACGCCCCATCTGGAGGATCAGGCGATCCGCCACGTCACGTGGGCTGCGCACGGTCCAGCGGCCCGACGGCCAGTCGGCGAGGAGGCGGCGGCCGAGCTCGAAGGCGGCCACGAGCTGGGCGGCCTTGGCGGGTCCGACGCCGGCGATCGCGGCGAGCTCCAGCTCGGTCGCCCGAGCGAGGCCGGTCAACCCGTCGTAGCCGGCCAGCGCGTCGGTGGCGATGTCGACCGCCGAGCGGCCGCGCGACCCGGAACCCCACAGGAGCCCGATGAGCTCGGCCGAGGTCAGGCCGCCGGCCCCGCGCAGGGCGAGACGCTCGCGGGGACGCTCGGCGAGCGGGAGCTCGCGGATCGCGCGGCCTCGGACGGGGTGCTGGGCCTGGGCCACGGCGATACCTCCCGAGGTTCGGCACGGCGCGGCGGTCGGCGCCCTCGAAGCCCGAACAACGGGAGCCCGCCAATTCCCCCCGCCATCCGGACCTCGAGGACGGGATGGAGCCTACCGGCCGGCCCTCACCCGGGGCTCATCAACGGCTGCACCGCCCGTCAACGCGGCGCGAGGGCCGGGGCACTGGCCCGGCTACGGCACCGGCGCTTGCGAGACCGTTGCCGCGATGAGCACGAGGATCCCGTTGAACGCCGCGTGGAGGCCGATCGGCGCCCAGATCGTGTCGCGCCTGATGAACAGCCAGCCGAGCATGAGACCGATGGGAACGCGTACCGCGAACGCGATGAACGCGACCGCCAGCCCTTCGGTCACGCTGGTCGCCTGGATCTGCAGGACGTGGATGAACGCAAAGAACAGACCGCCGCGGACGATCCCCCTGGTCACACCGAGTCCCTTGACCCAGGCCGTCGTTGCGAACCCGCGGAAGAACAGTTCCTCGCCGATCGGCGCCAGGATGGCACCGGCGATCAGGTTCAGCACGAGGCCCGCCGGGTCGCTCGCGGGCGGCAGCGGCGAGTCCGGCGTCACCCCGAACGCGGACACGAGCACAAAGGAGATCAGGCCGGTCACGAAGATGATCGGCAGCGCCCAGACCGCGCCGTAGCCCAGCTCCCCGAATGACGCCACCGATGGTCGCCGGATTCGCATCTCGGACCAGCTGAGCGCCCCGGTGTCGACGACGACCAGGCGGATCAGGAGGACATAGACGGCGGCCTGCACGAGCAGCGCGAGGACCGCCACCGGCGGCCCGTCGATGTCGACGCCGGCCAGCTGGAGCGGAACACCGAGGAGGATCAGCGGGAGGGCGGCGGTCGGGATGCAGGCGAGGAACAGGAGGATCGGTGACGGGCCCCAGTACGGCCGGACGCCGCGGGCTCGCCGTTCGATCGCCTGCGAGCCGGCTGCGGAGACCAGCCCCAGCGAGAGCAGCGCCATCCCGACGACGAACAGGACGAACTTGGCGGCGCCGGCCCCGGTCTGGAGGCTGACGAACAGCACGCCGCCGCCGACGATCGTCGCGAGCCAGCCGAGGACGAACAGTGCCGGCGCGGTGCGGCCTTCGATCGTGAACGTACCAGTGCCGAGGGGTCCGCCGGATCCGGCCGGGGCCGGAGGCGAATCGGGTGGCGCGGTCGCTGATGCGGGGGCAGACTCGCCGTCCGGCGGGATCAACGCTCCGGCAGCGCGTCCTGGGCGGCGGAGCGCGGGTTACCCGGGCGAGACGGCCGCGTCGCACGGAGCGACGAACGGGCCTGCGGGGCGGCGATGCGGCTGGTCGCGTCGAGGCCGCCGGGGAGCGGCTCGAGCGTGGCCGTCGACGGCTCGCGGCGCTCGAAGTCCTTGCCGCACCACGCGCACAGCGACCAGTCGAGGCCGACGAGGCGGCTGCAGTTCGGGCACACGCGGTTCAGCCGCGTGCGGCAGGTCGGGCAGATGATCCATTCCTCGTTGACCCGCCGGTCGCAGGTCGGACAGTGCTGGATCGACTCGACCTCGGCGAGGAGCGCCTCCTCGGCCAGGTTCCGCTCCCAGACCTCGCCGATCTTCTCGTGCGGCCGGATGATCTTGTAGACCCACACGGCCAGGAAGAAGAAGAACGGGGTGAAGAGGATGATCCCGGCCGCGGCGAGGTACGGCGCGACAGGGTTCGCGGTCCGCTGTTGCATGTCCCGGAATGCCCAGTACGACGCGGCCAGCCAGACCACGACCAGGTAGGCGAACAGCAGCTGGATCCCGAGCTGCACGACCGGGTTCGCGAAGAAATCGCCGATCGTGTCGCCGATCGTTCCGAGGATCTGATCCATGGGCGCTGGGTGGGTGCCTCCGGTTCGTGGGGGCTGTCGGGGCGGTCCCCGCCTTCCTCAACGTTCGAGGCAGTGTAGCAGGGGATGCAGGCCGTCCCGGTTGCCCGGTCAACGAGCCCTCAGACGTCCGGCGGCAGCGCGGCGTGACGGAGGACGAGGAGGCTCACGATCCCCGCAACGAACAGCACGAGCCCGGACACCCAGGCGAGCAGGGCTCCCGGCCCGGCGCCGAGCGGACCGACCACATACGGCCAGGCGAGCCCGAGGACGAATGCGCCCAGCGCCACGCCGGCGACACCGGTCCGCAGCCAGCGCCCGATGGGGTTCTGGAGCGCGGCCAGCGCCAGGACACCGAGCGCCAGCAGGAACAGCGCGATGTGGCCCGGGCCGGCGAGGCCCCACGTATCCATGTAGCCGCGCCCGCGCGAGCCGATCACGACGTCGGCCCATGGTGCGAGGAACGACAGCACGAGCCCGAATGACCCGACAAACATGATGACGTCGGCCGTTTCTTCGACCCGCTCGCGATCGATCCGCGGCATCGCGATCCGGCCGACGCGCCCAGGGGTCGCAGGCACGGCGGCGACCGCCCCGTCCCCGGCGGCCGCAGCGACCGGATCCCAGGCACGCGGCCGGATCGGGACAGGCGGTGGCTCGATGGGATCGGGCATCGCGGGAGGCGGCGAGCGGTTCCGCCGCGAGCGGGCGCAGGCGGTGGCTCGGGCTCGACGGCCGGCGGGACGTAGCCGCCGGCGCGGACCGGCGGCACTCGGCGCCGGCGGCCACTCGGCTGCCGGCGCAGGTTCGGGCGCGGCGGTGGCGCGAGCTCGACGGGCGGGTCGGCGCAGCAGCTCGGCTGGGCCGACGGCGGCTCGGCTGCGGCGTCGGCGTCCCACGGGCTGCGCTCTACGGCAGCAGGCTCGGGTGGGTCCGACTGCACGGCGGGCCAGGAACGGTTGCTCGTGCAGGTCGGGTGCGGGCGGCGGCGGCATCTCGGCTGCGACGGCCGGCGGCCACCCGCTGGGCAGCTCGCGGCGGGGACGGGCGCGGCCGGTTCGAGCGTCAAGCTCGATCGGATCAGGCTGCACGGCATTGTCGGGGTCGACGTCCCACCCGTCGTCCGTCACGGCCGCCTTGCGCGCTGCCGCCGCGCGAGCGCTTTGCCCGGCCGGCCGCTTCGCCGGGGCACGCGACTCCATCGTCACGCCGACCGCGACGCGGTGGGCGACCGCGGCAAGGACCGCCCCGCAGTGCGGGCAGGACAGGCGCCCGGGCGGGACGGAATCGCCGCAGGACGGACAGGCGCGCGACTCGGTGACCATGACTACCTCGTGCCGGCCCCCGATCAGGCGGGGCGTTCAAAGGCTGCCGGATGTCTCCGAGCGCTTCCACTCCCCCGTCGGGCCATGTCGTAATGCCCCGAACGTCCCCCGTGCGCGGACCAGCTCCACGGTCCACGACGCGCTCCGCCACGCGGCCGCGAGGCCGGCGACAAGGAGGCCCGCGGACCAGATGGCGACGAACGTCAGCATCGACAGGAGCAGGAGCGCCGGGTTCGCCCCGGCTCCCGCGGCAAGCTCGGTCCGCAGGTAGTCCCAGGCGATGCCGGACGCGAGGACGATCGGCGCAACGACCAGCGCCATCACGACCGTTGGCAGCACGAACGTCCCGACGGTTGACAGCGGCCGGCGCAGCATGTCCGCCCACGCCCCGAAATACGCCTGGTCGAGGGACTGGCCCCACACGACGAGCCGGCGCGCACCGAGCGACCCGAGCGTCTCGCCCAGCGCCCACGTGACGATGATCGCGATGACGGCCTCCGGAACCGTCGAGATGACCCGCCACGCGATCGGTGTCACGACATCGCTGGGGAGTGTCAGCTCGCGGTACGTGGCCTGCACGAGCCGCAGCGATCCGTAGCCGAGGGCCAGCGCGAGCGGCACGTAGGCGGCCAGCCGGAGCAGGACGATCCGCCAGATCCGCCCGCGGCGCCGGGCGCCGGACGGGCTCGGGATCGTGCCGCCGGCGCCAAGCTCGTCGTCGGCGGCCACCAGCTCGATGAGGTCCCGTTCGGTGACCGCGGCCACCCAGCCTCCGATCACGAGCCAGCCGAAGAACGCGGCGAAGATCGCCGTCACCGCCGTCGCGAAGCCGAGCGACATGCCGCCCAGCCAGAACGTCGTGATCGTCGGGCCCAGGATGTTCGCGAGTCCAACGGGCGACGGGGTCACCACGATCGGCGCGAGGAAGAGCAGGATCCCGCCGCGGACGAGGAACGAGGCGAGCGCGACGATCCAGGTCGCTGGCCTGGGCAGGACCACGAGGAGCGACGCTACGAGCCCCGCTCCCCAGCTCATGGCGCCGGGCTCGCCCCGAGCGCCTCGAGCTGCTGCAGGGCCGTGCCGACGAGCTCGATCTCCTCGCCGTACGTCGCCAGATCGCCGGCACGCAACGCCGCCTGCGCCAGCTCGTAATGCAGGTTCGCGTACTCGATCAGCGCCTGGACGTCGCCGGACGGCGGCGTCGCTGCGGGGCCCGGGGACCCGGACGGCGGCTCGCTCTGTGCCGGGGTCGGCTCGGGAGTCGGACCGGGCGACTCACCCGGGCCCGGTGGCGGCGTCTCGGCGCCACCCCCCTCCGCCGCCAGCAGGAGACGCAGGCCGTCGCCGAGCGTCCGCGACCAGACCACCTCGCGCGGCGAGGCAACCACGATCCGCTGGAATTCGGGCAGCGCCGTTCCCGTCGACTGCAGGTAGAACGGCTGGAGATACACCACGGAATCGCCGACCGGGATCACGATGAGGTTGCCCCGGATGACCGTGCTGCCGGCCTGGCTCCACAGCGTGAGCTGTTCGCTGATCGCGCCGTCGGCGTCGATCCGTGCCTCGATCTGCGCCGGACCGAAGACCGTCGTGTCGGACGGGAAACGGTAGACGCGTGTCGTGCCGTACACACCGGGGTCCATGCGCGCCGCCACCCAGGCGATCATGTTTGGCCGGCTGCGCGGGACCATCGGCTGCAGGAGCAGGAACTCGGCCTTGGGTTCGCCGGGCATGCGCATGATCACGTAGTACGCCTCGGACGGGAGGGTCTGCTCGGTCGTCTGGCCCTCGGGCACCGTCCACAGGTCGTCGCTCCGGAAGAACTGCTGCGGTGTCGTGACGTGGTACCGCCCGAACATCCGGGTCTGGACGTTGAACTGCTCCTCCGGGAAGCGGAGATGTGACGTGCAGGCTCTCGGGCATGTCCGACAGCGGCTTGAACAGGGTCGGGAAGACCTTCGCGTACGTCCGCACGATCGGATCGTTCGGGTCGGCGACGTAGAACGTCGTCGTCCCGGTGTACGCGTCGATCGTGACCTTGACGCTGTTGCGGATGTAGTTGAACGCCCCGCCACCGAGGTTCGTGGACTCGAGCTCGCCCGGGTCGAACCAGTTCGAGTTCGGGAAGCGGTCGGACACGGTATACGCGTCCTGGACGTACACGAGACCCCCGGTCGCCTCGTCGACAACGATGTACGGGTCCTTGTCGTAGCGCAGGAACGGGGCGATCTTCGGCAGCCGCTGCGCGATCGCCCGGTCGAACAGGAGCTGGCTCTCGTTCGTGACCTGGTCGCTGATGAGCAGGTTGAGGTCACGGAAGCGCAGCGCGAAGAGCACCCGCATCAACGTCGTATCGAGGTTGATGCCGCTGTCGCCGGTCCAGCGCGTCGAGGTGCCCGACACGTCGGACGAACCGGTCGGGTAGTCGAACTCGTCGTCCCGCGCACCGACAACGACGTACCCGCTCGGCCGCTCGCCGAAGTAGATCCGCGGCTGCTTGATCTCGGGCGCGCCCTCGCTCGACACCGGCGGGAGGTTGCGGATGATCAGCCGCGGCTGGCCCTCGGTCGTCACCTCGTTGACCGGCGTCATCGCCATGCCGATCCCGTGCGTGAAGTTGATGCGCTCGTTGACCCAGCCACCGCCGAGGGCGCTCGGATCGAGCTCGCGCGCCGAGAGCATGACCTGGCGCTGGACATCAGCGATCGTGTAGCGGTCGGTGTCGACGTCGGTGAAGTCGTAGTACGGCCGGATCGCCTGGAGCTGGTCGAAGGAATCGCCGAGCGGCCGGTAGTCCCACAGCCGGGCGTTGCGGAACGTGTCCTCGTCGTTGACGATCGCCTCCTCGGTCAGCTTCGCCTCGCCGCCGAACGGCCGGTTGTCCTCCCATGTGTCGAGTCCGAATGCGAGCCGCGTCATCGCGATGTTGTTCGAGATGTACGGCTCCTCCTGCGCGAACTGGTTGGGCCGCACCGTGAAGTACTGCACGGCCTCGGGGTAGGCGCGGCCGATGAGGATCGACGCCAGGAACCACACGCCGAGCGTCAGCCCGAACGGCCAGAGCATGCGGGTGAACGCCGCGCCCACGAGGAACGCCGCCGCCAGCCCGGACAGCACGGTCAGCAGGTCGTATGCGAAGAACTGGGCGTTCTGGTCGGTGAAGCTGACGCCGACGATGTCGATGGCGCTCGTCTCGACGCTGGCTCGCGTGCTGTAGACCAGCTCGAACTTGTCGAGCTGGTAGCCGAACGCGACGGACAGCAGGAAGAGGCCACCGAGGATCGCCAGGTGCATCCGGACCCGTGTCGTGAAGATCGGCGCGCCGCGCATCGCCCCGACCAGGTACCGCGCGGACACGAGGAGCAGCGCCGTGAGGACCAGGCCGTTGAACAGCGCCTGCACGAGACGGAGGAACGGCAGCTCGAACAGGAAGAAGGAGATGTCGCGGCCGAAGATCGGGTCGGTCACCGAGGCCGTCTCCGAGAACGGCACGCGGTTCTGCCAGAGCAGCACGGTCTCCCAGGCCGTGGCCAGCGAGCCCGCCACGCCGAGGGCGAAGAGGACGACCAGACCGGCGAGCACCCACGTCGCGATCGGGCTGAGGTCGGGGATGTCGTCGGCGTTCCAGGCGACGCGCGCCGAGCGCCGGTCGTCGGGAGGGCTCCAGCGCCGGGCGCCACCGGTGCGCCGGACCTCCGCGGCCTCGGCCGCCTCGTTGAGCCGATCGAACAGGTTGCGCACGGTCCCGCCCCCGGGGATTGGCGGCGGCGTCAGGCGGCCGGCAAGCCACAGGTTGCCGAGCAGGACGATGAGCGCCAGCACGAGCCCGAACACGAACAGCCCGACCTGGGCGGCGATTCGCGTCCAGTACACGTCCGAGTACCCGACGCTCTGGAACCACAGCGCGTCGGTCCAGATCTCGATGCCGAACGCGAAGAGCGCAATCAGCGCCAGGAGGATGAGCGCCGCCAGCCCGATCCCGAGCGCGCGACCAGCGCGGCGGACGCGGGAACCGAAGCCACCGCCGTCGTTCGGACCGCCCGGCTTCCGGCCGCGGATCGGGCGCGGCGGCTGACCGCCCGAACCCGAGGCATCCGCCTCGTCGGGGCCGTCGCCCTCGGGGTCGTGATCGTCCGCGCCGTCACCGTCACCGTCTCCGTCACCATCGGGCTCGGGAGCCGGCTCGCTCGGGCGTCGCCGTCGGGGGGCGACGGCGTCGGGATCTTCCCCTCGCGCTTCGGCCTCGCGGCGACGCAGCTCGTCCATGAAGTCGTCGAAGAGGTCGCGCATGCACGGTGGAGCATAGCCGCTCCCCCGATCAGGGCCGGTGCAGGCCCTCGAGCGCCCGGGCGAAGGCCGCCTGGACCGTCTCCGCCAGCTCGTTGGCGCCCATCGTCGCCGCGCGGGCCGGTTCGAAGCGGAACGCCGCGCGGACGGCGAGCGGCACGCGCCACGGCCGGGCGGGGTCGTCGGCCGGAACGACCGTCGCCAGCCGCATCTGCAGCCGGCCCGCGTCCTCGAGGATCAGCCCGGAGAGGGCGCCGGAAACGGCGGGGCCGAGCCGGGCCAGGGGCGGGTCGGGCGGCGGGCCGGCAGCCGGCGCGACGTCACGGAACGGGATGACCGCCTCGTCGTCGGCGACCCACAGGATCGCGAGCCACCAACCGTCGGGGCCATCCGTCGGCCGCGCCATGCCCAGGCGATACGCCCGCTCGCCGATGCGCAGCTCGCGCTCCTTGAGGAACGAGGGACCAGGCAGCGGGAGGCGGTCGGGCACGTCCGGCAGGATAGGCGAAGCCGCCCGCGCAGGTTCGCGTCAGGCCTTGTCGGCGGCCCTCGTCGTCGGCGGACTCGTCGTCGGCGGCCGCGATCGGGGTGACGACAGGCTCGGCCGTCGACGCAGCGGCGGCGAGCACATCCTCGGCTGCCTCGTCGTCGGCGTCGTCCAGTGCCTCGACCGGTTCGAGGCCCGGCAACGGCCGCCCTTCGACGGCGGCGTCGGCCAGGATCGAGTCGGCCTCGGCCTGCTTGTCGGCGATTTCGGCCTCGAGCTCGAGGCGCAGGATCTCGCGGCGGACCTCGAGGTCGGGCGGAGCGATCGCCTGCGGCTCCACCGGCGTGGTCGTTTCCTCGACGTACTCCCCGCTGAGCCACGACAGGATGCGGTTCCGTTGCGGGCGGGGCTCGCGGCTGGTCCGCAGCAGCGCCTCGTGGTCGATGGCGGTCACGCCGGGGAGTGACGCGTCACCGGGACCGGTAGATGAGAGGGTTGCCTTGCACGACGGACAGATCTCGAGATCCGTCGACGGCAGTTCGGCAGAGCACCACGGGCAGTGGAAGGCAGCCGAAGCTGCTCCGGTCGTCAGTTCGTCGGCCATGGACCGAATGCTAACGCGGTATTCGCCGCTGGGAATACCCCATCCGGCCCCCTTACTCCCATTCGATCGTGGCAGGGGGCTTTGACGAGATGTCGTAGACGACACGGTTCACGCCCGGGACCTCGTTGACGATCCGCGACGAGATCTTGCCAAGGACGTCGTAGGGAAGCTTCGCCCAGTCGGCCGTCATGCCGTCCTCGGAGGTCACCGCCCGGATCGCGACGACGTTGGCGTAGGTGCGCCCGTCGCCCATGACGCCGACGCTGCGGACCGGCGTGAGGATCGCGAACGACTGCCAGAGCGAGCGGTAGAGCCCGGCGGCCTTGATCTCGTCGATGACGATCCAGTCCGCTTCGCGCAGCGTGTCGAGGCGCTCGGCCGTGACCTCGCCGATGATGCGGATCGCCAGCCCGGGGCCGGGGAACGGCTGCCGCAGCACCATCGCCTCCGGAAGCCCGAGTTGCACCCCGACCTTGCGGACCTCGTCCTTGAACAGGTAGCGCAGCGGCTCGATGAGCTTGAACCGCAGGTCGGCCGGCAGTCCGCCGACGTTGTGGTGGGTCTTGATCTTCTGGGCGGCCTTCGTCTCCGACGTCGCCAATTCGATGACGTCGGGATAGAGCGTGCCCTGGGTCAGGAAGTCGATCCGGCCGAGGTTCGCCGCCTCCTCCTCGAACACCCGGATGAACTCGTCGCCGATGATCTTGCGTTTCTGCTCGGGGTCCTCGACACCGGCCAGCCGGGCGAGGAACCGGTGTCGCGCGTCAACCATGACGAGGTTCATGCCGAGGTCGCGCTCGAAGGTCGCCCGGAGCAGCTCCGACTCCTTCTTGCGCATCAGGCCGTGGTCGACGTAGATGCACGTCAGCCGGTCCCCGACCGCGCGGTGGACCAGCGCCGCGGCCACCGCCGAATCAACGCCACCCGACAGGGCGCAGATGACCTTCCCATCGGAGCCGGTCGCGACCGCGTGCCGGTCGACGCGCTCCCGGATCCCGGCGACGGTCGTGTCGATGAAGTTTGCCGCGGTCCACGTCTGGGGCACGCCGGCGATGCCCACCACGAAGTTGCGCAGGATGTCGCGGCCGCGCGGGGTGTGGACGACCTCCGGATGGAACTGGATGCCGTACAGCCCCCGGCCGGGATCGGCCAGGCCCGCGAACGGGGTGGAGTCGGTCTGCGCGGTGGCCTGGAACCCCTCGGGCAGCCGCGTGATGGAATCGCCGTGGCTCATCCACACGGGCTGGTCGCGTTCGACGCCGCCGAACAGGTCGTCGTCGCGCGTGATCCGGACGTTTGCCGGGCCGTACTCCCGGCGGTCGGCCGGCAGGACGTCGCCGCCGAGCTCGTGGGCCATGAGCTGCGCGCCGTAGCAGATCCCGAGGACCGGAATGCGCCCGCTCCAGACCGCCGCGTCAGGTTTGGGCGCACCGTCGTCATAGACGGAGTTCGGCCCGCCCGACAGGATGATGCCGCGCGTGCCGCGCCGCTCGAGCTCGGCGTAGGGGGTGTCGTACGGGAGCAGCTCGGAGAAGACGTCCAGCTCGCGGACGCGCCGCGCGATCAGCTGCGCGAGCTGGCTGCCGAAGTCGAGGACGACGATCGGGCCGGCTTCGACGATGGGGTCGCCCTCACCCGCGGTACGGTCGGGTGCGGGCGCATGGAGCGCGGTCTCGAGGTAGGCCTCGACCTCCGCGTCGTCCGGGGCGAGCACGCGATGGCCGGCGTTGGCCGCTTCGCCGTGGACGGTTTTGCCCCGCCCTTCAGGCGAGGCTGGCGCGTCCGTCGCCTCGGTTCCCTCGTCGATCGCGTCCGCCACGCTCGATCTCGCCCTCCTCCTGCGGTTGCCGCCAGTCTACCCGGCGCGGCGTGCCCTCAGTCCCGGTTCCGCATCGCTTCGGCGGCTTGCTCGAAGTAGCGCTCGAGCGCCTCGGCGACGTCCGTCGGATCGGACGGCTCCGCGATCGCCTCGCGCATGTGGAACAGCCACCGGTCGCGTTGTGCCGGGCCGATCGCGAACGGGAAATGGCGCATCCGGAGACGCGGATGGCCGCGCTCGTCGTCGTAGGTGCGCGGGCCGCCCCAGTACTGGGCAAGGAACAGCGTCAGCCGGTGGCGGGCACCGGCCAGGTCCTCTTCCGGATAGAGCGGCCGAACGACCGGGTCGGTTGCGATGCCTTCGTAGAAGCGCCCGACGAGACGCTCGAAGAACGGCATGCCGCCGACACGGTCGTACACCGTGAGGGTCGTATCCACGACCCGGAGTCTAGGCGGAGTGGGGCAGGCCCTCGGAGCGGCGCCAGGACGCGTCCGCCGCGATGACGAACGGGTGCGCCACCAGCACCCGTGGGGGATTTCGCATCACCGGTGAGGGATCCGTGATCTCAACACGGTCCTCGCGCCGCTCGGGCGGGGCCATGCCGCGCACGACGAACCGCGCGGCGACGATCCACGAGGCGGCCAGCCAGACGAACAGACCGAGGACCTGGATGCGCGCCGGGGCCGTGCTCTCGGCGCCGGCCGCCGCGAGCGGATCGACGCGGGCCCACAGCATGAGGGTGCCGAACGCGACGAGGCCGAGGCCGATCGCGAGCAGGTACAGGGTGATGCTGACGGCCCACGGGCGGCGGCGGAGCACGCCGTAGATCGCCACGAAGTGCGCGATCCCGTAGCCGATCCCCAGCAGGACCAGCGCGGTCAGCAGCGTGCCCGACAGGGCGATCGAGGGGATGACGAAGGCGGTGACCGCGAACACGATCATGCCGGTGAGGAAGAGGACGACGGCCGCGAACCCGCGCGTGCCCCGGCGGAGCGCATGCGCCGGCACGGCATCGGTCGAGGAAAGGGAGACGGACATCGGACGCGAGACTCCTTGGGTCGAATCAGGAAAGGAAGTGGCCGGACGCCAGTTGGGCAGCGGCGTCCGGCCAGGAGGACGGGTCAGGTATTCGGTTGTTCTTCAGTTGTTCTTAGTTGTTCTTCAGTTGTCCGGGAGGTCGTCCCGTTGGCAGCAATCTAGTCCGGCCCGGGGACCGAACCCATCGACGTCTGCACCCGAATTGGCATGGACGGATGTCCATGCCTCGCGGCGAGGCCGGGCGGTCACGAGGTATTGGCCAAATACCAGCCGGGGTGATTGAACGTCACGAGGTGGCCGCCCACGGGCCCCCGTTTGGCCTGAGACAACTGCCAACTCCGCGCCCTGGCGAGTATCTGGCCGCCAACTCGGCTCGTTGAACCTCGCGGGTCCGGCCTTTCAGTCTGGGGACGAATATTTGGCCACTACTTCGCCACACCTGGCGGCGGACGTGGACCTGCCGCAGGTCAGTCCTGCGCGACCGACTCCAGGCGGCGCTTGAGCGCCTCGAGGTCGAGACCCGCGGCGCGACGCGCCTGCGGCGCAACCATCCCTTCGAACATCCGGTAGCGCAGCGGCAGGTCCGCCCGCAGCGCCCAGCGCAACACCGTCGACGTCCCCTCGGCGGCGACCGAGGCGTCGATGGCGATCTTGATGCCCTCGCGGTCGCGTGCCTGCAGCGCCAGCCGCCGGTCGGGCTCCAGGGCCGTCACCGACCCCTCGAGCGTCGTCGCCCTGCCGGCCACGCGCTGATCAATGCGCAGCCGCGTGCCCGTCGCGAGTGGACCGGGGTCGAGCTGCTCGACACGCGTGACGCCGGTCGCGATGAGCCATTGCGGATAGCGGTCGAGCGCGATCAGCTCGGCGAACACGGCCGCCGGCGACCGGCTGATCCGCGTCTCCAGCTCCGCTTTGAGCGTCATGCCGCCACCGGCCGGATGCGGAACGCCGGTCCGCGGCCGAGCATCTCGGCGGGCGTGCCGTAGCGCAGGATGTGCTCCCGGATCGCGTGAGCGAACTCCGGCCCGTCGAGCTCCTCGGCGACCGCCGGCCAGGATCGTTCCCCGACCGTGACGACGCAACGCGGATCCGCGAGCAGGTTGTCGGCCCAGTGCGCGCCGGGGCGCGCCGCGAGGAGGATCGCGCCGTCGACCTCCTCGACGAACCCGATCGTCACGACGCGCGGCAGGCCGCTGACCCGGCCGCGGGTTTCGAGCCGGGCGTAGCGGCCGGCGGCGACGAGCTCGTCCTCCATCGAGCCATCGGAGGCGACGACCTCGTTCAGCGGCCGCGCTGCCAGGACTTTCCCTCGGTCTGCACCGACGGGGCGTGGATCAGCTCGACGGCCTGCATGTCGCGGATCGTCCGGGCACCGAGCGCGGCCATCGACTGGCGGAGCGCCCCGACCAGGTTCTCCGACCCATCGGTGACCTGCGCCGGGCCGAACAGGATCCGTTCGAGCGTGCCGGCAGTGCCGACCTTGATCCGCGTCCCGCGCGGGAGCGTCGGCGACGGCGCGGCCATGCCCCAGTTCGTGCCGCGACCGGGGGCCTCCTCGGCGCGTGCCAGCGGAGAGCCGAGCATCAGCGCGTCCGCGCCCGCGGCGACCGCCTTGGCGAGCTCGCCGCCGCGGCGCATCCCGCCGTCGGCAACGACCGGCACGTAGCGTCCGGTCTCCGCGTAGTACGCATCGCGCGCGGCGGCGACGTCGCTGATCGCCGTCACCTGCGGGACGCCGATCCCGAGCACCTCGCGCGTGGTACACGCAGCGCCCGGCCCGACGCCGACGAAGACAGCGGCTGCACCCTGCGCCATGAGCTCGAACGCGGCCTCGGCGCTGGTCGTGTTGCCGACCGCGACGGGGATCGGCATGAAGCGCGTGAAGTCCGCCAGCGACAGCGGGTCGTACCCGGACGCGAGGTGGCGCGCCGACGACACCTGGCTCTGGACGAGGAACAGGTCGGCTCCATGCTCGGCGCAGAACGGCCCGAACCGGCGGGCGGCGCCCGGTGTCGCGGCCACGGCCGCCGGCGAGCCCGCGGCGTGGATCTCATCGATCCGCAGCGCGATCAGGTCCTCGCGGATGGGCGCCTGATAGGCGTCGGCGAGCAGACCGTGCACCTCGTCGTCGGGAGCGGTCGCGATCCGCTCGAGCACCTCGTCGGGGTCGTCATAGCGAGCCTGGACGCCTTCGAGGTTGAGGACGGCAAGGCCGCCGAGGCCGGACAGCACGCCCGCGAACCGCGCATCGACCACCGCGTCCATCGCCGACGCGAGGATCGGCACGCGCAGCTCGAGACCTGCGAAGGTCTGCGCGAGATCGACGTCGGAGGGCTCGACCGTCTCCGTCCCGGGTGCCAGCGAGACGTCCTCGAACCCGTACGTCGGCCGGATCGTGTCGACCTTCGAACGGAAGATGCGTCGACTCGCGGCCGGCGACGGCTCGTGGATTCCGGTGGTTTCGGTGCGGTCCAGCAACGTGCCCCTCCTCGTGCGCGCCTCACTCGGTGAGCGTGGAAGGAGTCTAGCGCAGGGGCGGGGTTGGCTCCGGGGCCGCGTGGCGGCGCATGATGCCTCGTGACGAATACGACGCTGGGTGATGGTCATGACGACGAACAAGACGACGAACAAGACGAAGAACGGAAAGATCAAGCGCAAGGCGTACGAGGCCGAACTCGCCCGGCTCGCAATCGAGCTGGTGAAGTACCAGGAGTGGGTGCGCTCGCGGGGCCTTCGGATCGTCGTGCTCTTCGAGGGCCGCGACGCGGCCGGCAAGGGCGGCGCGATCAAGCGGATCATGGAGCCACTCAACCCCCGCCACGCGCGCGTGGCAGCACTCCCCGCGCCGTCCGACCGGGAGCGGACGCAGTGGTATTTCCAGCGTTACGTCGCCCACCTGCCGGCGGCCGGCGAGATCGTCCTGTTCGATCGGAGCTGGTACAACCGCGCGGGCGTTGAGCGGGTCATGGGCTTCGCCACGCCCGACGAGGTCGAGGAGTTCTTCCGCTCGGCACCGGCGTTCGAGCAGATGCTCATCCACTCCGGCATCCTGCTCGTGAAGTACTGGTTCTCGGTGAGCGACGCCGAGCAGGAGCGGCGGTTCCATGACCGCCTCAACGACCCAACGCGGCGTTGGAAGCTGAGCCCGATGGACCTCGAGTCGCGCTCACGCTGGGTGGAATACTCGATCGCGAAGGACGAGATGTTCGCCCACACGGACTCGAAGCAGTCGCCGTGGTTTGTGGTGGAGGCGGACGACAAGCGGCGGGCTCGGCTGAACGTCATCAGCCACCTCCTGAGCCTGGTCCCGTACGGAGACCTGACGCCGGAGGAGATCGAGCTCCCGCCGCGTCAGCCCGACCGCGGCTACGTGCGGCCGCCTCGCTCCGACCAGACGTACGTGCCGAACCGCTACTGACCGAGCTCCAGGTCAGAGTCGCTCGAAGCGCTCCACCGGCAGCACGAAGACCGTCGCCCCGCCCACCTCGACCTCCAGCGGGTAGGGCATGAAGAACTCGCCGGGTTCCATGATCGGCGGCATCGGGTTGACGATCTGGGTCCGTGGCATGCACGTCGCACGAACGATCTCGAGGATCGGCTCGACCTGGTCGTCCTCGGCGCCGACGATGATCGTCGCGTTCGACTGCTTGAGGAAGCTGCCCGAACTGTGCAGCCGGGTGGCCCGGAATTCGCGATCGTGGAGCCCGTCGACCAGCGCGCCCGCGTCCTCGTTGTGGACGACGGCGACGATCAGCTTCATCGCGCGGAGTATGCACGTCGCGACCTGTCTCGAAGGGCGCTTCGGCGCGGTGTACGATGCGCGCTCCGGTCCCATGCCTCCAGGAGTCGCTCGTGTCCGACGTCACCGAACCCGCTCGCGACCCCGAGTCGATCCTCGCCGAGGCAGCCGCCCTCACCGCGCGCACCTCGGACCTCGACACCGCCCTGGCGGGCCTGCTCCAACTCGCGGTCGACGCCGCGAATGCAACCGATGCGGTCGTCTTCCTGCAGGACCCCGACCGGCCTGAGCTGCAGCTCGGCGGGTCCACGGGGATCGCCGCCGACGCCGCCGAGCGCCTCGCGATCGAGGTCCGTGACGCGGGACATCCGGTCAACGCCGTGGCCGGCAGCGGAACAGCCGACCCGGCTGCTGGCCTGCTGTCGCTCGTCGTCGAGACGTCCGGCGTGGAGGTGATCCTCGGCGTCCTGAAGCTGAGCCGGGACGGCTCACCCGCCGACGTGGGGTCCCCAACCGTCCGGGCAGTCGCCGATCTCATCGCCGTGGCCGTGGAGCTGGCACGGCTGGCGGCGACCGCGACGGAGCGTTCCGACTGGTTCGAGCGGATGGCGCACACGGATCCGCTGACCGGCCTGGCCAACGAACGGACCGTCGGGCGGATCCTCGAGCTCGAGCTGGCTCGGGCCGCCCGTCAGGAGAGCGAGGTGTCGATCGTCCTGTTCGACATCGACGATTTCCAGGCAACGAACCGCGAAGGCGGCCACCAGGCCGGCGACGATGTGCTGCGCCGCGTGGCGGCGGTCCTGGCCGAGTCGGTCCGTCTCGTCGACACGGTCGGGCGGATCGGTGGCGACGAGTTCGTGCTGGTCGCGCCTGGCTCGGCCGGGCTGACCGTTGCGCGCCGGGTCCTCGAAGGGATCGTGTCGCTGCCCGCCGTCGCAGGCCGGCCGATCACGGTGTCGGCGGGCGTCGCGCGCTTCCCGGCCGACGGCACCGATGCGGAGACACTGCTCGAGGCCGCGGCCACGGCCCTCGCCCAGGCACGCGCCGACGGGCGCGGCCACGCGGTGCTCAACCCCGGCTGATCCGGGACCTGGGCGCGGGTGGTTTCCGCCAGATACGACCCTGTTTCGTGTTCGGCGCGTCGCGGAGTCGCAGGCCGGACCGGGCTTCGCCGTCTACGAACGACGCTCGTAGCTGACGCCAAATCGTCCCTGTGGTCGCGCGATCTAACAGTTCGACTCTTACCAGAGCGCGCGCACCACGAGCCACTGTCGTATCTGACAAGAAATCACGTTCTGCGGGCTACGCCTGGGCGTCGCCGCCCGTGCGCGGGCCGCGCATCCGGCGCCGGGTCGTGACGTCCACCCGGGAGCCGTCCAGCTCATGGGCCGGATGCTCCACCAACGCAATCAATCGGCTGGCCATGAACCGCCCGGTCCGGACCGGCGTGCCACCACGGGTCACCTCGGTCACCTCGACCACGCCACGCGCGGTCGTGACCTCGATCCGCCTGCCGGCACGGGTCGCCTCGATCTCGAAGGTCTGCACGCCCTGGCCCGTATCGACCACGGCCTCGACCCGATCGCCCTTCATGAGGCGACGCTAGCGCGTTTCGAGGCCGGGCGCCAGCGCGGCGACCAGGCCGCCGGCACCCGCCGGAGCCGCGGCCGTGCCGGCCGCGAGGATCGGCAGCGTGGGCGTCGTGGCGCCGGAACCGGGCTCCCGCGTGAGCGCGAGCGTCATGCCGGGTTCGACGGGTAGCCCGGAGCTGTCGAGGCGGCCGGTCCCCGGATCGCCGACCGTGAAGCCGCCGAGCGGCGCCGGTGCTGCGTCGCCGACGATCACCCAGCCCTCGTAGACCTCGTTGCCGGCCGTCGGATCGAGATCCTGCACGGCCATCGTGAGCTCTCCCGTTGAGCTGACCGCCGCGAGTCCGCGCGGGCCGTCTGGCTCGGTCGGCGCGAGCACCGCGGTCAGCGCTCCTGGCTGCGCTCCGGCTTCGAGCACCGCGGCAACGTCGCGCTCGAACTGCTCGCTCGCGCCCAGCCGTCCGAGCGCCAGCAGGTTCGAGGCGATGAGCGCAACGATCGCGATACCGGCCGCCGCCACCAGGAACCACGAGACCGGGCTCGGGCGGCGCCGCGAGTCGATCTGGATCGGTTCGGGCGCGGGCGACGCCGCGGCAGACGCCGGGGCGGCATCGCGCGCGGCAAGATCGTCGGCCGCGGCGGCGAGGATGCGCCCCTTCAGGGCAGCCGGCGGCTCCACGGGCTCGACCGTCACGGCCAGCGCGGGCACCACCGAGCCCAGCTCTGCGAACTCCTCGTGCGGCAGCGAACACGAGCGGAGGTGCTCGCGAACCGCCTCCTCCTCGTCGGGCTCGAGCGCGTTCAGCACGAACGGGGCGGCAAGTTCGACCGCTTCCTCGTGGGTCAGTCGCGTCCGGTCGTTCACGGCGCGGCGCCCTGTTCAAGAAGGTGGCGTCGCATCGCGAGCAGCCCGAGCCGCATCCGGCCCTTGACGGTCCCCAGCGGGGCTCCGGTCCTGGTCGCGATCTCCTGCTGCGTGAGCCCGCCGAAATAGGCCAGCTCGATCGCCTCGCGCTGCACATCGGGCAACACGTCAAGCGCGGCGCGAACGGTGTCCGCATCGAGGCCGGCCGCGACCTCGCCCCACAGGTCGGGAGCCGTGAGCGCCGCGGGCGTCACGTCCTCGGTCTCGGGCAACGCGTTCGTCGGGCGTCGACGGCGCACCGCATCGACGGCCCGATGGTGAACGATCGCGAGGAGCCAGGTCTTGACGCTCCCTCGTCCCTCCACGTAGCGGCCGGCATGACGCCACGCGCCGAGGAAGGCGTCCTGAAGGACATCCTCGGCAAGCGACGCGTCGCCGGTGACGCGGAGAGCGATCGAATAGGCCATTGCTCGGTACCTGTCATACAACGCTTCGAGTGCGTTCAGCTCGCCGTTCGCGACGCGCGCGAGGACCTGCCGATCGTCGTCCTCGACGGTCGAGACAGGCCGGCCCGGAGCGACGGCGTCGTCCGCACTCACCGGTTCATGCGCACGGATGGCGCGTTCGGTTCACTCGCCGAGGGCCGAGCCGATCCCCGACGGCGCGCCAGATCTCCGTCGCCACCTCGTCTGCCGAGCGGGTCGCGTCGACGATCACGAACCGTTCCGGCGCCTCGGCCGCCAGCCGCAGGAACCCGTCGCGCACCCGCCGGTGGAACGCGAGGTCGTGCTCGGCCTCGAAACGCGTCACGTCGTCCGGCGTCACGCGGGCGAGGCCCGCTTCCGCGGGCAGGTCGAGGAGGATCGTCAGGTCCGGGCGGAGGCCCTCGGTTGCCGCCTCGTCGAGCGCCTGGAGCGTCGCGAGCGGCACCCCTGCGCCGAAGCCCTGGTAGGCGAACGTGGAGTCGGAGTAGCGGCCGCACACGACGATCGCTTCGTCTTCGAGCGCCGGCCGGATCACCTGACGGACGAGGTGACGCCTGGCGGCCTCGAACAGGAAGGCGTCGGTCAGCGCGTCCGTGGGCTCGACGCCGCCGTGGCGCGCGAGCAGGATTTCGCGAAGCTGCTCGCCAAGGCGCGTGCCGCCAGGCTCGCGGGTGACGACAACGGGTCGGCCGGCTGCCCGAAGGCGCTCCGCCAAGCGGTCCACCTGGGTCGTCTTGCCCGACCCATCCGGTCCTTCGATCGTGATGAACCGGCCTCGTTTACCCGTCACGAGCCCGAGTGTAGCCGCTGCCATTGATCCGTCCGGCGGCGCAGCGCGTATGCCCCGCCAGACGCCCCGACTGTCCCCACGGGGTGCACGCGGAGAACAGCGCATACCGATGGACGAGCTCGTCGACCGCCAGGACGTCTCCGGCTACGATGCCCTCGCCCGGGCGCTCCTCGCGAACGACCGCGCCAATCCGGCCCGAGCGCTGATGGCGGAGCTGCACTGATGCGAGCCCCCGGCCGCGCCCTCCCGCTCGCATTCCTCGCCATCCTCGTGCTGCCGGCGGTCGTGCTCGCCCACCCGCTCGGCAACTTCACGATCAACCACTACGCCGGGCTCCGGATCGAACCCGACCGGGTCACCCTCGACCTCGTCATCGACCAGGCCGAGATCCCGGCGTTCCAGGCGCGCCAGGCGCTCGACACGAACGAGGACGGCGAGGTCTCGGATGCCGAACTGGACGCGGGTCGCGTTCCGTCCTGCGATGCACTGGCCGACGACCTGCACCTCGCCATCGATGGCTCCCCCATGGAGCCGACGCTGACGGCCGCGGGCATCGAGCTCCGGCCCGGCGTCGGCGGCCTGTCGACGCTCCGCCAGGTGTGCGTCTTCGAGGCAGCCCTCGCGAAGCCGGTTGCATCGGGCACGCACGTCGAGTTCGCCGACACCTCGTACGCGGGGCGACTCGGCTGGCGCGAGATCGTCGTCGAAGGTTCGGGCGTGGCGGTCACGCCGGTCGAGGGCGAGCTGCGCGACAGCAGCATCTCGGACCGGCTCCAGGCATACCCGGCTGATCGGCTCGACAACGCCCTCGCCGACGAGCGCGTGGTCGTCGCCGTGTCTCCGGGCGGAGCGCTCTCCCAGCGGTCGCCGTCTCCGACGCGACGCCGGTCGATGCGATCCCCGCCGATCCAGCCCCCGTCGCGCACACGCGGCCCGCGGCCGCCGTTCCGGGCGGCGTCGGTGGCGAGATTCCGGCCCTCTTCCAGACACCCGACCTGACACCCTTCGTGGTGTTGCTGTCGCTGGCCACGGCGGCGGCGCTCGGGGCGGCGCACGCCCTGACCCCGGGCCACGGCAAGTCGCTGATGGCCGCATACCTGGTGGGCACCCGCGGGACGCCCGTCCACGCGATCGGACTCGGGTTGTCCGTGAGCGCCTCGCACACGCTCGGCATCCTCGCCCTGGCGGCAGTGATCGTCGGGGCGCAGGGCGTGCTCAATCCGGACCTGGTCGTGCGCTCGGCGCCGGTGCTTGCGGCGGCCGGCATCGTGGCGATCGGCGGGTGGATGCTGATCAGCGAGCTGCGGCGGCGTCATGCCGCCCGAACGGCCGGCCACGTTCACGAGTCCGACACGAGCACGAGCACGACGATCACGAGCACGACGGTCACGACCACGACCAGAGCGCGACCGCACAGCCACGGCGGCGTCCCCCATAGCCACCTGCCCGCCACGGGGACCACGGTCACGTGGCGGAGCCTGTTCGTGCTCGGGCTGGCCGGCGGGCTGATCCCCTCGACGAGCGCGCTGCTGATCCTGCTCGGGGCGATCGCCGGCGGCCGGTCGGCATTCGGCGTCGTGCTCGTGGTCGCATTCGGGCTCGGCATGGCGGCCGTGATGACCGCTGTCGGGCTCGCACTGATCTTCGCCCGCGGCCGCATCGACGGCCTGGCCACGGACTCGCTCTTCGGCAGGCTTCGGACGTGGATGCCGCTCGCGGCGGCGTGCCTCGTCCTCGGGATCGGCCTCTACCTGACCGTGCAGGCGGTGGGACCGGCAACGTTCTGAGGCGTCGCGGACGGCCCGCTCTGCTAGGCTCGGGCCCAATGCGCGACATCACCGACCGTGCCCTCGATACGGCCGTGTCGCTCGGTGCGGGGTACGCCGACGCGCGCGTCGTCCGACGCCTCAGCGAGTCCATCTCGATCAAGACCGGCCGCGTCGAAGGCGTCGCCTCCGGCGAGAACGAAGGGTTCGGCGTCCGGGTCCTCGTCGATGGCGCGTGGGGGTTTGCGAGTTCGCACGTCCTGACGACCGCGGAGGCTGATCGGGTCGCCGGCGAAGCCGTGCGGATCGCTCGGGCTTCGGCCACCGCCCTGCGCACCCCCGTTGTGCTCGACGATCGGCGACCCGCCCACGGCACGTTCGAAACCCCCGTCGAGGAGGACCCGTTCGCGGTCTCGCTCGATACGAAGATCGCGGACCTGCTCGCCGCCGATCAGGCCGCGTCGGCCGTGCCGGGCATCGTCTTCACCGAGTCCATCTACGGCGCACAGCGCGAATGGAAGACGTTCGCTGCGAGCGACGGGAGCTTTACCGAGCAGACGATCACCCACGTCGGCTCCGCGGTCGAAGCCAACGCGATCGACGGTGACGAACACCAGCGCCGGAGCTACCCGGATGCGGGCGGTGGCTGGCAGGCCGCCGGCTACGAGTACATCCGGAGTCTCCGCATGCAGGAGCGCGCCCAACCCCTGGCCGAGGAGGCGGTCGCGCTGCTCAGCGCGCCGCAGTGCCCGTCCGGACGCTTCACGATCGTGCTCGACCCGTCGCAGCTGTACCTCCAGCTCCACGAGTCGTGCGGCCACCCGTCCGAGCTCGACCGCGTGTTCGGCACCGAGGCGAGCTACGCCGGAACGAGCTTCCTGACACCCGACAAGCTCGAGGACGGGTTCCGCTACGGGTCGGACCTCATCGACATCGTCGCCGACGCCACGGCACCCGGCGGCCTGGGCACGTTCGGCTGGGACGACGAGGGGGTCGTCGCCCAGGCCGTGCCGATCGTCAAGGAGGGCATCTTCGTCGGCTACCTGTCGAGCCGCGAGACCGCGCCACGGATCGGGCGCCAGAGCGGCGGCGCGATGCGGGCGGACGGCTGGAACCGCATCCCGCTGATCCGGATGACGAACATCAACCTGCTGCCGAAACCGGGGATGAGCCTCGACGAGATCGTCGCGGACACCGACGACGGCCTGTACCTGGCGTCGAACCGGAGCTGGTCGATCGACGATCGACGGCTGAACTTCCAGTTCGCGACCGAGGTGGCGTACGAGATCAAGGGCGGCAAGAAGGGCCGGCTGTTCAAGAACCCGACCTACACCGGCATCACCTATGAGTTCTGGCGCTCCTGCGACGCGGTCGGCGACGAGCGCAGCTACGTGATGCTCGGCACGCCGAACTGCGGAAAGGGCGAACCCGGCCAGGTCGGCCATGTCGGGCACGCGGTCCCAGGCGCCCGCTTCCGCGATGTCCAGGTGGGAGTCGGCAAGTGGTGAGCCGTGCGGAGGATGCGGAATCGCTGGAGCTCGCCGACCGCGCGCTCGGGTTCGCGCTCGCCGCCGGAGCCTCCGAAGCCGAAGCCGTGGTCATGCGCGAGGACGGCGCGCTCACCCGCTTTGCCAACAGCGAGATCCACCAGAACGTCGCCCAGCGCGAGGTGGCGGTCAACCTGCGGGTGGTGATCGGCAAGCGGGTCGGCGTGGCGTCCTCCGGGCGGTCCGACGACGAGGGCCTGCGGACCCTGGCTGCCAAGGCCGTTGCCATCGCGCGCGTCGTCGAGGAGCTCCCGGACTGGGGCGGCCTGGCGATGCCGCGCCCGCTGGAGGCAGCGGCAGATGGCTTTGACGCCGACACCGCCGCGGCCACGCCGGAATTTCGTGCCGAGGCGGTCCGCCAGGTCATCGCCGCCGCGGATGCGGTGGGCGTCACGGCCTACGGCTCGTTCTCGACCGGCATCGACACCACGGCCGTCGCCAACTCCAACGGGGTCCGCGTCGCCGGCTCGCGGACGACCGCGCACCTGATCACGGTGTCGATGGGCGAGGCGGGAGGCAGCGGCTACGCCGAGGCGGCCGCGGTGGACGCGACGAGGATCGACCCGGCCGCGATCGGGCGCGAGGCCGCGGAGAAGGCCGGGGCCAGCGCGAACGCGGTGGCGATCGAGCACGGCGACTATCCGGTGGTCCTCGAGGAATACGCGGTCGTCGACCTGCTCGACATGCTCGGCTACCTCGGGTTCAGCGCGCTCGCGGTCCAGGAGGAGCGCTCGTTCTTCGAGCCGGGCAAGCGGATCGGCAGCGACCTCGTGACGATCCGCGACGACGGCATGGATCCGGCGGGCCTGCCGATGTCGTTCGATTACGAGGGCGTGCCCAAACAGCGGGTCGAGCTCGTCGAGCGCGGCGCCTGTCGCAGCGTGGTGTACGACGTCCAGACCGCGGCGCGCGACGGCGTCGAGTCGACCGGGCACGGCCTGCCGGCCCCGAACCCGTACGGCCCCTTCCCGCTGAACATGGTCATGGAGCCCGGCAGCGCGACGCGGGACGAGCTGATCGGCGGGCTCGACCGCGGACTCCTCGTCACCCGCTTCCACTACACGAACCCGGTCCACCCGAAGCTGGCGATCGTCACCGGCATGACCCGCGACGGGACGTTCCTCGTGGAGGGCGGGCGGATCGTCGGGCCGGTTCGCAACCTGCGCTACACCCAGAGCTACCTCGACGCGCTGCGCGGCGCGATCGCGGTCGGCCGGGAGCGGCGGACGCTGAAGGGTTTCCTGGGTGGGGTCGTCGTGCCGGCCGTCCGCATCGAGAACTGGACGTTCACGGGCACCACCGAGCACTGACCCATGCGCGTCACGCTCGCCATCGCGATCGCCGTCGTTGCCACGCTCTGCCTCGTCGTCGGCATGGGCGTCCTGATCCTTGCCGCACCGGACGCGCCCCTCGAGGACGCCTGGGGCTTCCGGGGCGGAGCCGCCGTTCTGGCCGTCGCATTCGGCGCCGTGGGAGCGCTCATCGCTCTTCGCGTCCCCGGCAACCGGATCGGCGCGCTCCTGGTCGCGATCGGCTTCTGGGCCGCAGCCATCGGGTTCAGCGCGGAGTACGCCGTCTACGGCCTGAAGGTGGCGCCCGGCTCCGTTCCATTCGCGCTCGCGGCAAGCTGGCTCGCCACCTGGGTCTGGGTCCCGTTCGCCGGGTTGCCAACGACGTTCCTGGTGCTGCTGTTTCCCGACGGGCGGCTCCTTTCCGCCCGCTGGCGGCCCGTGGCGTGGTTGGCGGCCGTGGCGATCGCGTCACGGCCGCGGCGATGGCGCTGCTGCCCGGCTCGATCAACAACGTCCCATCCCTCGACAACCCGCTCGGTGTCTCGCCCTCGTCTGCGCCTGCCGTCGAGGCGCTGGCATCGCTCGGCTTCGTCCTGCTGGCAATCGCGGTCGTGCTGTCGGCGGCGTCGCTCGTCCAGCGGGTCCGCAGGTCTGCCGGCGTCGCGCGCCAACAGCTGAAGTGGTTCGCAGCGGCAGCCGTGTTCGCCGGTCTGACGCTGGCAGGTCCCGCGACGCTGTTCAACCTGGCGGTCACCGGAGATCCGTCGGCGCCAACGGTGAAGGCCTTCGAGATCCTCACGATATTCGCGCTCCTGCTGGTCCCGATCGCCGTCGGTATTGCCGTGCTGCGCTACCGGCTGTACGAGATCGACCGGCTGATCAGCAGGACGATCGGGTGGGCGATCATGACCGGGCTGCTGGTGGGCGCGTTCGTGGTGCTCATCCTGGCCTTGAGCAGCCTCCTCGAGCCGCTGACCGGCGGCAGCACGCTCGCGGTGACCGGCTCAACGCTGGTCACGGCCGCTCTCTTTGCGCCGCTCCGCAACCGGGTCCAGCGGGCGGTCGATCGGCGCTTCGATCGCAGCCGCTACGACGGCGAGCGGCTGTTGGGCGCGTTCGCGTGAGCGGAGGCGCAACCAGGTCGACCTGGTGATGATCAACGACGACCTGCTGGCCACGGTCGATGCGAGCGGTCCGACCCTCGCAGGCCGGCCTGTGGCTGCGAAACCCGGAGCATCCCTGACCGAGGCGTCGTAACGATGCCGGAACGATCCGTTGGCACGATGCCGCGCGTGGAGTCGTCAAGAGCTCGACCGAGGCGCCCGATGCTCCGCGCGGTGATCGCGTGGGGCATCGCCGCACTCGCCCTGCTTGCATCGATCGCGAGCCTCGCGGTCTCGGGCGGGCGACGCCATCTCGACATCGTCACGTCCGTCGCGATGCCGCTGACGTTCGGCGGCGTCGGTGCCTTCCTGACGATCCGCGTGCCCGGCAACCCGATCGGCCCGATGCTGCTCGCGGCGACCGCCGGGTTCGCGACGCTGATCGCCAGCTGGGCCTAGCTGTCGTTGCGTTCGTCGAGCTGCCGACGAGCGATCCGGTCGCGATCTTCTTCGGCCTGCTCGCCAACCTGATCTTCATCCCGTCGCTCGTGCTGGTCATCGTCGGCGTGCCGCTGCTCTTTCCGGACGGGCGATTCCTCTCGCCGCGCTGGCGGTGGGTTGCCATCCTGTCCGCGATCGTGGTGCTGGCCGCAGAGCTGCGAGTCCTTGTCGGGCAGCCGGAACTCGTCGACCGAGCCAGGCCTGCCGAACCCGTTCTACCTCGAGGGCTTCGATCCGCTGCTTCGGCCTGTCCAACACCATCGAGACGGTCGTCGCAGTCCCGCTCTTCGCGCTGGCGGTCTGGTCGCTCGTGCTGCGCTACCGCCGTGCCGACGACGTCGGGCGGCACCAGATCCGCTGGCTGGCGCCGCGTCTCGCTCGTCGCCGTGGTCGCGTTCGGCATCTCGTTCTTCGTGCCGCCCGAGGCCGCTGCGCTCGTCCAGGGCTTCGGCATCCTTGCGCTGAACGCGATCCCGCTGGCGATCGGGATCGCCGTCGTCCGCTATCGGCTGTACGACATCGACCGGCTGATCAGCCGCGGCATCTCGTACGGTCTCGTGACGGTCGTCCTGCTCGCGACGTACGTCGCTGTCGTGCTCATCCTGCAGGGTCCGCTCGGCACGATGTTCGGGACGCAGACGGTGACCGTCGCCATCTCGACGCTCGTCATCGCGGGGCTCTTCCAGCCCGTTCGATCGCGCATCCACCGCGCGGTCGATCGCCGGTTCGACCGGGCACGCGTCGACACCGAGCGGACGGCGGCGGCCTTCTCGGACCGGCTGCGCGATCAGGTCGATATCGACGCCGTCGTCGGCGACCTCGCGGCCACGGCGTCGGGGGCGGTCAGGCCGGCGCGCATCAATGTCTGGCTCCGAGGGCCTGCCGTTCCGTCCTGATCAGGACGCCCAGAGCATCCAGACACCGGGATCGGGGTCGGCCGGGTCCCCGTCGAACTCGGAGAAGGCCTGGACCGAGCGGCGCAGGTGCTCGAACGCATCGTCGTCGCGGCCGGCGGCGTGGAGCACGTCCGCGATGTGGTTCTCGACGGCCGCCTCGAGATGCCGGTCGCCGATCCGGCGGCACGCCGCGACCGCCTGCTCCCCGCGCTCGAGCGCGCCGTCGATATCGCCCGTCGCCGCGGTGGCCAGGGCCAGGCCGGTGAGTGCCGCGATGGCTGCCGAGGGATCGCCGTCATCGGTGGCAGCCTCGAGGGCAGCTTCGAGATGCGCGACCGCGGCTCGCGCGTCCCCGGCATCGAGCGCGACGAGGCCCGACATCCGGCGCGCGGCACCGATCGCCGCCGGGTCGCCGGCGGCCACGGCTGCCGCCTCGGCCTCGGCAGCTGCCTGTGCCGCCCCACTCCGGTCGCCCGCCCGGCGGCGGATCACCGCGCGATCAGCCAGGCACGCCGCCTGCCAGGCCGGTTCGCTCGAACCGGCAAGGGCCGCGTCGACGTGCGCCTCGGCGGCCGCCAGGTCGCCGGCCCGGAGATGGGTTCGAGCAAGCGCGGCCTCGATGCGCGGCAGCAGTTCGGGATCGGCGAGGGCCGCCGCCGCCTCGTACGCCCGCGTGGCCGCGGCGTAGTCGCCGATCCGCGTGCGCAGGTCACCGACCCGCGCATGGAGCTCGGCCGGAGCGGGATGGCCGAGGGCCAGCGCGGCCTCGTAGGCGTCGATTGCCTCACGATTTGCGTAGACCCGGGCCGCGGCCTCGCCCGCATCCCCGAAGGCCGCGGCTGCCTCGGCGTCGCGGCCGGCCTCCCGCTCGTGGCGAGCGATGCGCGCAAGCCGCGCGGGGTCATCGCGGGCGGCGCCCGCGGCATCGAGCCGGATCGCCTCGGCGATCCGCCGATGGAGCAGCCGGCGCCGGGCCAGGCTCGTCGACTCCTCGGCCAGGTCGCGCAGGGCGCCGTGGGTGAAGTCGTAGGCCGGCATCCCTTCCGCCTCGCCGGACTCCCGGATGAGCCCGCGCGCCGCAAGCTCGTCCAGGGCGTCGAGGACTTCATCGTCGGACCGGCCGCTCGCATAGCGGAGGGTTGGGACCTCGAAGGCGCGCCCGATCGCCGCCGCGGCGGCGAGCACCTGCGCCGCGACACCATCGACACGGGCCAGACGCTCGGACAGAACCGCGCGCACCCCGCCCGGCAGTGCGCGGCTCGCGTCCCCGGTCGGGTCGGGCGCCGTCGCCATCGCCGACGCCAGGTACAGCGGCAGACCCTCTGACGCGTCCCACAGCGCGTCCACCGACCAGCCCGACGTCGCACCCGCGGCCCGGACGAACGTCTCGACATCTTCGCGCCCGAGCCGCCCCAGGCGGAAGACGGCATCGCCGGCACCGTCCGCGGCAAGGTCCGCGAGCAGTCGCGCGTCGCCCGACAGCTCCTCGTCCCGCCACGTCAGCAGGACGAGCACCGGCCGGCCCGCGAGACGTCGGAGGAGGTAGGCCAGGGCCGCGATCGTGCCCCCGTCCGCCCACTGGACGTCGTCGACCACGAGGACGCCGGGCGTCGGACCCGCAAGCGCAGCCGTGAGCGCATCGGCGATCGCGGCGAGCAGCCGCGTCTGGACCGTGGAGGCGTCGGTTGCCTCGGCGGCCCGTCGTGCCCCGGGCCGAGTGACGCCCGGGACGATCCGGGCCAGCTCGACCATGACCCCGTCCCCCAGCGCATCGATCCGGCGCGCCTGGTCAGCGTCGCGGAGCGCAAGCTCCAGCGCACCCACGATCGGGCCGTACGCGATCCGCTGCTCGGCCGCGTACCCGGACGTGGCAAGGACGACGGCACCCGCAGATCGCGCCTCGTCTGCGATCGCCTCCGCCAGCCGGCTCTTGCCGATCCCGGGCTCGCCCGCGAGCACCACGACACGACCGTCGCTCTTGATGCCGCGCCGGAGGGCATCCGCCTCGCCAAGGGTCACATCCCGCCCGACGAGCGGCAGGCGAAGTGGGTCGAGCGTTGGCCCCGGCGCCGAATGGGATGCGGCCCCAGCTGGATGCGAAACCGCCGGCACCTGCCCGTCGCGGATGGCTTCGTATCGAGCGGTCGTCTCGGCAAGCGGGTCCACTCCGAGCTCGCGCTCCAGGACCGCGACGCACGCGCGGTACTGGCGCACCGCGCCGGCACGATCTCCTGCCGCGGCGAGGAGCTCCATCCGCCGGACATGCGCCGACTCGTCGAGCGGGTCGAGGTCGATCCGCCGGCCGGCCGCCGCGATCGCCCCAGCCAGGTCGCCATTCCCCTCGAGTGCCTCGATGAGCCGGTCCAGCACGCGGCCGACGGTCCGCTCCACCGAGGCAGCCCTCGCGGCGCGCCAGTCGTCGAACTCGGGGCTGTCGCGGAGCGTGAACCCCGCCATGAACGGGCCGCGCGCCAGCTGCGCCGCGATCGCGAGGTCCGCCGGGTTTCCCGAGTCGCCGAGCGTCTCGAGCCGCCCCAGGTCGACGCCGTAGTGCGACGGGACGAGCGCGACCTGCTGTCGGTCGACTCGGAGGACATCGGGCCCGACGGCACCGCGAAGCACCGACAGCGTCCGGCGGAGGGCGCCGCGCGCCGAGGCGTCATCCGCGTCGGGCCACAGGAGCGCCGCAAGCTCCTCGCGGCCGTATGGACGTCCGGTCCGTGGCCAGGACGGCCAGGATCGCAACCGCCTTGCGGGTGTCAACCTCGAGCGGCTTGCCCCCGACCGTGACCTCGGGAGAGCCGAGGAGCCGGATCTCGACAGCTGGCGGGCGCGCACGGGTTGGCATCGAGCGCAACGGTATCGGACGCGGTGCCCACCCCGTAACGTTGTCGGGACGATTTCCTGCCAGAGTGCGAGGCGATGGATCGGACGTCACCGCCGCGACCCTCCCCGAACCGTGCCCGCCGCTGGCCGTGGGTGGTTGCCGCTGCCACGCTCGTCGTCTTCGGCCTCGCGAACCTCCTCTACTCGGACATCGAGGTCGACCTCGTCTGGACCGCGATGTTCAGCTCGATCATCGTCGCGTTCGTGCTCGTCGGGGCCCTGTTGGCCGTCCGAGCCCCGGCAACCCGATCGGCACGATCATCCTGGGCTCGGGCGCCCTGCTCGCGACGACGGTCGCAGTCGGGACGGTGGCGTCCGTGGCTGCGGAGCGCAGCGACATTCCGGTCGAGATCCTCGCGGTCGCCGCGCTGATCAACGAGATCGGCTTCATCGTCCCGCTCGTGGTGGTCCTCATCGGCGTCCCGCTGATCTTCCCGGACGGGCACCTCCTGTCGCCCCGCTGGCGCTGGGTTGTCGCCCTGAGCGGGGCCGCGCTGATCGCGCTCGCCGTCGCTGAGATCTTCGGCCAGGCCCTGATCGGGGCCACGGAGGATCTGCCGAACCCGTTCGTGATCCCCGCCCTGGAGCCGCTGGTCGCCGCGCTGCAGGCGTTCGCCACGGTGGGCTCGAGCGTGGGTTTCGCTGCCGCCGTGCTGGCGGTGATCATCCGCTACCGGCGAGGCAACGAGACGGAACGCCACCAGCTGAAGTGGCTGATCGCGGTGTCTGCGGTCGCCGCGATCGCGCTTCCCCTCGCGAACCTGCTCCCGGCCTCCCTCTTTGCGGACTTCTTCCTGCTGATCGGACTGCTCGCGCTGCTCGCGCTGCCGCTCGCGATCGGGGTCGCGATCCTGCGCTACCGCCTGTACGACATCGACCGGATCATCAGCCGCACGATCGGCTGGACGCTCGTGAGCGGGCTCCTCGTGGCGGCATTCGCCGATCGTCGTGATCGGGCTCCAGGCGGCGCTCACCGGTGTCACCCAGGGCGACACACTCGCCGTGGCCGCCTCGACCCTGGTCGCCTTTGCCTTGTTCCAGCCCGTCCGTCGGTGCGGTCCAGCGTGCCGTCGATCGGCGCTTCGACCGCGGCCGCTACGACGCGCAGCTGACCGTCGACGCGTTCGCGGAACGGCTGCGAGACGAGGTCGACCTGGATACGCTCGCGACGAGCTGGAGCGAGACGGTCAACGGTGCGATCCGCCCGACCGCCGCTTCGCTCTGGTTGCCGGGGCGGGAATCGTGATGGCAGCCGTCCGCATCGCGTTCGTCGTCGGCATCCTCGCGCTCGGCCTCCTGCTGTTCGCACAGATCGATCACGCCGGTGCGTCCTTGTTCCTCCTGACGTACGGCGGGATCGGCGGATATCTCGTCATTCGCCGGCCGGCCAACCCGATCGGCTGGCTCCTGCTGCTCATCGGCTGGGGTCTCGAGCTGGGCAGCGTCCAGGTGGCGGTTCCCCCGAGCGGCGCACTCGTCCCGACCGATTTCGTGACGGCCGTCGCCGTGTGGGGCAGCGGGTGCGGCTGGAGCCTCGCATTCCTCGGGATCTTCTGGCTGAGCCTCACGTTCCCCGAGGGCCGGCTGCCGAGCGGGACGGCCGGTCGCGTCGGCAGGCTGGCGATCGCCGGCATGGTCGTGCAGCGCGCTGGCGATCTCGCTCAACCCGCTCGTCAACGTCAGCGCGCTTGGCGATCGGTACGACGTCTTCGTCCGAACCCAGCGGCCATCGCCCCGGAGGCATCGTTCTGGCAGCTCGTCCCGGCGACCGATGTGCTGCACGTGGCGATGCTGGTTCTCGTCGGCGTGGGCCTCGCCGCCATGCTGGCCCGGGCGCGGCGCGCGACCGGTCTCGTCCGACTTCAGTACCGCTGGCTCATCGCGGCGCTGGTCCTGATCGTCGCATCGACGGCCGTCTGGGCACTCGCCACGCGCACCCTGGGCATGGACTCGTTCGGCGTGGCCTTCGTCCCCGTGCTCCTGGCGTACGCGGCAGTGCCCGCGGCAATCGCCGTGGCCGTGCTTCGGTACCGCCTCTACGAGATCGACCGGATCATCTCCCGGACGCTCTCATGGGCGACCGTCAGCGGTGTCCTGGTCGTCGTCTTCGCCGGGCTCGTCGTCGGGCTCCAGGCACTCCTGACCGGCGTCACCCAGGGCCAGACCCTGGCGGTTGCCGCGTCCACGCTCGTCGCCTTCGCGCTCTTCCAGCCGGTTCGCCGGCGCGTCCAGCGGATCGTCGACAGCCGGTTCGACCGCGCGCGCTACGACAGCGAGCAGACCGCGGCCGCGTTCGCCGAACGACTGCGGACCGAGGTCGACCTCGAAGCCGTCGCCGGCGACCTCACCGGGTCGGTCGAGCACGCGCTGCGCCCGCGCAGCCTCGGGCTGTGGCTGAAGGCACCGGACCGGTGACGCGCTCAGCCCGTGCGTCGGGGCGTCCTGGTGGCCACATTGGCTGTGACTTGTGCGTTGCCGATCGCGATCCTGCTGCAGCTGGTCGATGGGTCCGGCTGACCGGACGGTGCTGGATCCAGGCGCACTGGCCGTTCCTCGCGGGCTCGTGGCGCTCTCGGTGATCAGCGCGGTGGTCGGCGCGACGATCATCTGGCGACGACCGGACAACCACGTCGGTGCGCTGCTGCTGATCGGCGCTGTACTCCTCGCCAGCGACGCCGCCGCGTGGTGGATCCTCGTCGATCGTCGGACTGTCCGGCACGAGCACCCTCCATACGACGCTGATCTGGTGGGCGATCGTCAGCGTCCTGCCGGCGGTCTTCGTGCTGTTCCCCTCGGTCGGCCTGTTCTTCCCGGACGGGCGGCTGCCGGGCCCACGGTGGCGATGCGCCGTACGTCGCGGCGGTCACAGCTCTCATCGTCGGGTTGGTCCTCCAGACGATCGCGCCGCCTCGCTCCGACGCGACCGGCGACGTCTTCCGCAGTCCGTTCGCCATCGCCGGCGTCCCGCCAGCCGTCGGCGACGTCGGCAGCGTGCTGGCGCGTCGTCGCCGTCCTGGCGGCGTTCCTGCTTGCGCGTCGGGTCAGTGACGGTCCGCTATCGCCGGTCGGCGGGTGTCGAGCGGGCACAGGTCAAGTGGCTGGTGGCCGCTGTGCTGGTCAACTCGATCACGTTCCCGGTTTCCTACCTCGTGACGTCGGGTTCCTCGACGTCGTCGGCGTCGCCGCCGGCTGCCTCATCCCGATCTCGATCGGGATCGCGGTCCGCGCTACCGCCTGTACGACATCGATCGCCTCATCAGCCGCACGCTGTCGTGGGCGATCGTGACGGGCGGAGTCGTGACGATCTTCGTGCTGCTGGTGATCGGCCTGCAGGGAGCGCTCGAGGGCCTGACGCAGGGCGAGACGCTCGCGGTCGCGCTGTCGACGATCATCGCGGCCGCGCTGTTCCAGCCGGCCCGTCGTCGCGTCCAGGGGGCCGTCGACCGGCGCTTCGACCGGGCACGGTACGACGGCCAACGCACGATCGAGGCCTTCGCCCACGAGATCCGCGACGAGGTCGACCTGCCCAGGCTGCGCGAAACGCTCGTCGCCACCGCACACGACGCGGTCCGACCGGCGACCGCGACGCTGTGGCTCCGGGAGAGCGGTCGATGACGGCACGACCGGATGCGCAGTCCGTAACAATTCCCGGACATTCATTCCCTAAGGTGACCCCGACATGACCGAGACGACCGGCGCCTGTCCGCCGCATCTTCCGCCGCTCCGCCACGACGCCGGCAGCGATCCCTTCTGTCGCGCCCGTCATCGACGCAGCGGCGGACGGCGGCTTCTCGATCGCCGTCGACATCCCCGATTCGGACCCGCTCCTTGCGTATCTCCAGTCCGCCCCGGGACCGGTCGACGTCGCCCGCCTCGAGCTCGACTCGCCCGCCGTCGCGGCGCTCCGCGAGGCCGGGGTCGCGCTGGTCGTGCCGCTGGTGTCGCAAGGCGAGCTGATCGGCACGCTGAACCTCGGGCCGCGCCTGTCGGAGCAGGACTACTCGACCGACGATCGCAGGCTGCTGACCACGCTGGCGGCCCAGGCCGCCCCGGCCATCCGCGTCGCGCAGCTCGTCCGCGAGCAGGCGGTCGAGGCGGCCGACCGCGAGCGCCTGGCCCAGGAGTTGCGCGTCGCGACGCTCATCCAGCAGCAGTTCCTGCCGCGCGAGCTGCCCCAGCTGCCCGAATGGCAGATCGCCGCGTTCTATGGCCCTGCCCAGGCGGTCGGCGGCGACTTCTACGACTTCGTCGAAATGCCCGACGGGCGGATCGGGATCGCCGTGGGCGACGTGACCGACAAGGGCGTCCCCGCGGCACTGGTCATGGCGCGGACCCACAGCCTCCTCCGCGCCGAGGCGTCACGCCTCACCTCCCCCGGCGAGATCCTGTCGCGGGCCAACGACCTGCTCGTCCCGGAGATGCCGCCGCGGATGTTCGTGACCTGCCTGTTCGCGGTCCTCGACCCGCCGACCGGCCACATCGTCATCGCCAACGCCGGGCACAACCTGCCGTCCGTGCGCAACGGTGCCGACATCGGCGAGCTGCGCGCAACAGGCATGCCGTTGGGCCTCATGCCGGGCATCCGGTACGAGGAGATCGAGGCAGTCATCGAGCCGGGCAGCAACGTCCTGCTCTACAGCGACGGCCTCGTCGAGGCCCATGACGGCGCGCGCCAGATGTTCGGCTTCGACCGGTTGCGCGAGTCACTCGTCGGCGATGACGCGGGCAGCGAGCTGCTGGACCGGCTGCTCGAGACGCTCCACGCCTTCACCGGGCCCGACCACGAGCAGGAGGACGACATCACGCTGGTGACCTTGCGTCGCTCGGCTGGCGTGGCAGGGGCGCCCGGAGCCGAGGAACCAGCAGTGGGCGGCTCCACCGTGGTGACCTCCTTCAGTCTGCCCGGCGCCCCCGGCAACGAGCGCGAGGCGATGGACCGCGTGGCCGCGGCGCTGGCCGATCTCGGTCTGCCATCCGACCGCCTGGAGCGGCTGAAGACGGCCGTCAGCGAGACCGCCATGAACGCGATCGAATACGGCAGCCAGAGCCGCGCCGACATCACATTCGACGTTGACGTCGAGGTGACCCCCACCGACGTCGTCGTCCGGGTGACCGACCGGGCGCTGTCCGGCGCGATCCCGACCGACGCGGAGGTCCCCGACATCGACCGCAAGCTGGCCGGCGAACAGAAGCCGCGCGGGTGGGGCCTCTTCCTGATCGAGCACATGGTCGACGCGATTGACGTGTCGACCGACGACACCGCGGGCACCCAGACGGTCACGCTCCGCATGGCCCGCGAGGAGACCAGCCATGGATGACCGAACCTTCGGCGCCCAGGTCGTTGAAATCCCCGACGAGATCCGGCTGCGGATGCGTGGGGACCTCGACGCCCGTGCCGACGACACCCTCCAGGATGCCTACCGCGAGGTGGCCTCTCGTGAGACGGGTCGCCTCACCCTCGACTTCGAGGACGTGGGCTACATCAACAGCACGGGGATCGCCCTCGTCGTGCGCCTGCTGGCCGATGCCCGGCGCGACGGGCGCGGCGTCCGTGCGATTGGCCTGACCCCGCACTACCGCGAGATTTTCCGGATCACCCGCCTGTCCGACTTCATGGAGATCGTCGAAGGAGATGCCGCATGACCGTCACGACCATCGACCGCACGACGATGGGTGACACCGCCGTGTTGCGCATCGCCGGCGACGTCACGTCGGCGAGCGAGGCCGAGCTGACCGGTGCGTTCGCCGCCTCACTGGATGACGGCGCCCGCGCGGTTGTCCTCGACTTCGGCGCCATGGAGTACATGAACAGCGGTGGCATCGGCCTGCTGGTGACGCTGCTCGTCCGCGCCCAGCGGGCCGGCGCGCGGCTGCTCGCGATCGGCCTGTCGGGCCACTACCGGGAGATCCTGTCGCTCACCCGCATCGACGAGGCGATCGAGATCCTGCCCGACGAGGCGGCGGCGATGGCCGCCGTCACCCGATGACCGCCCCTCGGGACGACGGCAACTGGGCGCATCCGGTCGACCGTCTGTCGGCCGCGGGCGTCGAGGGTGCGCCGGTCGATTCGGTCAGCGGGAAGCGCGTGTCCGGCCCGTTGCAGGGGTTCGGCCAGCTCTGGCAGAAGACGTTCCGCGTCCCGCTCGAGGGCGTCGAGCTGTCGCCCCAGGAGCTGGTCGCCACCTGGAAGGCTGCCTTCCCGACGTTCTGGCCGAAGGACGCGAATTTCTACGCTCCGCTGGCCGGCATCGCGCCCGGCGAGGTCGCGCTGCTCGACATCAGTCCGGTGCCCGGGGCCCCGGTCAAGCTCAGCACCGGGATCCTGGTGGTCTACGCGGACGACGAGTCCTTCACGTTCATGACCCCGCAAGGCCACACGCTGTCTGCCTGGATCACGTTCTCGGCCTCGGAGGTGGACGGCGTGACCGTCGCCCAGGCACAGGCCCTCGAGCGCACGTCCGATCCCTTCGACGAGCTGGCGTACAAGCTCGGCGGAAGCCGGATGAACAACCGGTTCTGGGAACGGACGCTCGAGAACCTCGCCCGCCACGTGGGCGTGAGCGAGCCCGCGGTCGAGACCAAGGTGATCTGCATCGACCGCCGCCGGCAGTGGCGCCAGGCACGGAACGTCCGTTACAGCGCGACGTTCCGGACGATGCGCCTGACGCTGACCGCGCCGTTCCGGCGCCTGACCAGCCGCCGCTAGTCCCTTAGCGCCAGGCCGAGCGGGCCGTGTCCGGGTAGAGGCGGACGCGCCGGTACGGCTCGCGGCCGCGCGAGCGCGACACGACGTTGGCGCGCTCGGCCATCTGGTGCTGGAGCCGCCGGATGTACGCGTTCTGCGGCGAGAGCTCCACGGCCTCCGACGAGTTGAGCACCATGTCGATGGCCTCCTCGGTCTCGCGGAGCGCCGCCTCGCGCGGATCGATCTCGAGCGAGAAGATCGAGGTCAGGCTCGACTGCATCTGCGGGATCGTGTTGCTCTTGAGGACGTAGATCGGCAGCGCCCGCTCCTCGGCCTCGCGCAGCAACGGCGTCTTCTGCTTGTACTCGTTGCGCAGGGTCATGACCACGTCGGCCTCGTCCACCTCGCGCGCGATGACGACCGGGAGCTGCAGGTCGCGGATCGCCTGCTCGAGGCGCTTGCGGCTGATGCCCTGCGGCAGGATGCGCAGCGTCGGCAGCGGGGCTCCACCGGGCACGAGCACGGGCTCGCCGCGCTCGTCCTCCTCGATCCCGAGGGGCAGGCTGCCATCGGCGTCATCGTCGAGGTCCTCGGCGTTGACCGGGGCGGTGCCCTCCTCCGCCTTCATGGCCGTCAGGGCCCTGGACGCCTGGTCCCGCCACGCCTTCTGGCGTTCGAGCTCGCGGGCCTCCCGGGCGCGCTTCTCGACGGCCGTCAGAGCGGCGCCGCGCTCGAGCGGGCCGCGGTCGGCGATATCGCCGGCGACGAACGGGCCGTCCTCGACGGCCGGGCCGCCCGACCCCGTCACCGGCGGCGTCGCGAATTGTTCACCGGGCATCGTCCCCGCGTCGTCGGAGCCGGTGGCTCGGGTCGGGTTCTCGCGCCCGGGGCCGCTTCGCGTCTGACGCCATCCGCCGGACTGCCCTGGCCGATAGCCGGGCCGAAATCCGGCGCGCTCAGCCTCGCGGTAGCCGCCGCGACTCGAGCTATCGCCGCGCCAGCCGGGTTCCGTGCGCCAGCCCGAGCCGCCGCCAACCAGCCCGGCGAAGCGCTCCTGCCCGAGCTGCTCGCGCGGGGACGGGCGCGGACGGCCCTGCGAGCGGTGCACGCCCTCCTCGTCCCGCCAGCGCAGCTCCGGCGCGACGGGATCTCCGCGCAGCATGGCGTCGACGGTGTCGGCGACATCGGAATGGACGGCAACGCGCTCACGGTCCTGGATCTCGACGATCACGTCGAACGTGGGTGGCGCCTTGCGCTCGAGAACGCTCTTCTGGGTGCGCCGGCGACGAGCCTCCTCGTCGCCGAGGGTCACGCTCTGGATGCCGCCGATGAGGTCCGACAGCGTCGGGTTCAGCATGAGGTTGTCGAGGTTGTTGCCGTGGGCGGTGCCGATCAGCTGGACGCCACGCTCGGCGATCGTGCGCGCGGCGGCGGCTTCGAGCTCGGTGCCGATCTCGTCGATGACGATGACCTGCGGCATGTGGTTCTCGACCGCCTCGATCATCACCTCGTGCTGCATCGACGGCGTGCGCACCTGCATCCGGCGCGCCTTGCCGATGGCCGGGTGCGGGATGTCGCCGTCACCGGCGATCTCGTTCGAGGTGTCGACGACCACGACACGCTTGCCGAGGTCATCGGCGAGCACGCGGGCGGCCTCGCGGAGCATCGTGGTCTTGCCGATGCCCGGGCGGCCCATGATGAGGATCGACTTCCCGGTCTCGACGAAGTCATTGATGATCTCGATCGTGCCGTAGACGGCGCGCCCGATGCGGCAGGTCAGACCGACGATCTTCCCGTTCCGGTTCCGGATTGCGCTGATCCGATGGAGCGTTCGCTCGATGCCGGCCCGGTTGTCGTCCCCGAACGTGCCGATGTGGTCGACCACGAAGGCGATGTCGGCTTCGGTGATCTCGCGCTCGAGCAGCATCGCCTCGGCGTTCGGGAAGCGGGCCTCGGGCCGCCGGCCGAGGTCGAGCACGACCTCGATCAACGCCTCCCGGTCCGGGGTCGCATGGACGGCGTCGACGATCTCGGGCGGCAGCGCCGCGAGCAGGACGTCGAGGTCATCGATCGACTCACCGTGCCGGTCCTCGTATCCCACGCGTGCCTCCTTAGCGAACCCCGGCCGGCACGAGTGCCGGCTCGGCGACCCGGACGAGCGTTTCCTTCATCAGGAGCGTGACGCTGGAGATCGTCTCGAAGCCCACCTCCTCGAGCCGCCGATCGATCGGCGACTCGTAGGTCCGCACCGGTGCGATGACGCCCAGGTCGCGGCGATGGTCGCCGTCCCTCGGGGTCCTCGCGGCAATCACGCCGAGACCGTACTCGACGAGCGGTGACACGTCCGCATCGGATCGCGCCATCACCTTGAGATAGTGTGGCTGGTCCTCCTTGGCGACGCCGACCTGGATGAACCCGTCGAGGGCCGTCCCGTCCTTCCCGCCACCGGCCGACTCCTGCACGAACGCCTCGACGTCGGCGAAGCGCAGGATCGGCGCCAGGCTCGAGCGCGGGACGCGCCAGTTCGTCCCCTGGCGCTCCCAGTCGTTGATGCGCACGGCCTCCAGCCGCTGGACGGGCTGCGGCGTCGCCGAGGCATAGAGCCGCGACAGGGCCACGGCATCGACCCCGGCCGTTGGCCGGATCCGGCAGTCTGCCGCCTGCTCGTCGGACCACGGCTCGGGAAGCGCCAGCGACGTCGGGCGGAACAGGATCCGCTCGTCGCCGTAGCGCATGAACCCGGCCTGCATGAACAGCTCGATGTTGTCGTCGGCGTCGGCGCACGCCACGTGGAAGCGAACGGCGCCGCGCTTCGCGCCCTCGCGCAGGAGCTGCTGCACGAGCCGGTAGCGGATCTCGCCGGCGTTCGCGACGCCCACTGCGTCGAGCTCCACGATCGTCCACTCGTCGCGGGTCGCCTCGCGCTCGACGCGGACCAGCCCGGCGATCCGGCCGTCCTGCTCGTAGACGTACATCAGGTCGTGTGGACGGAACGCGCCCAGCGGCAGGCGGAACAGGCTGAACACGCCGATCGGTGGGCCGCTCACCGGCAGCCCGAGCGACCGCGTCGCGGCCTCGTCCGATTGGCACAGCCGCGACAGCTCGCCGAGCGCCGCCAGGTCGGTCAGGCGTGCGACCCGGACTTTTCCGCTGACGCGCGAGACGCGTGGCTCGGTCATGCCTGGTTCCTCGACCGGCGTGTCGGATGCGGCCGGCGGCCGGCGCCCTCGCCCGGATCCTCGTGCTCCGACGCCATCATCGCCAGCAGCCGGTGGAAGCGCGTCTCCCCGGCGAGCTCCGGATGGAAGGCCGTGGCGAGCACGTTCCGCTCCCGGACGGCGACGATCCGGCCGTCGTCGAGGTGGGCCAGCACGTCGACGTCCGGCCCGGTGCGTTCGATGATCGGTGCGCGGATGAAGACACCGTGGACCGGGAGGTCGCCGAGCACCGGGACCGACAGGTCGGTCTCGAAGGACTCCAGCTGGCGGCCGAATGCGTTGCGCTCCACGGTCACGTCGAGCAGCGGCAGGATCGGAGCCTCGCCGCCGGCAATCTCGCGGGCCATGACGATCAACCCGGCGCACGTGCCGAACAGCGGCGCGCCGCTCCGGGCGAGGTCGAGCAGGGGCTCGCGCAGTCCCCAGCGTTCGATGCCGAGGCGCATCGTCGTGCTCTCGCCGCCCGGGATGATCAGACCGGCGATCCCTTCGAGATCTGCCGGCTCGCGCACCCGAACGCCCTCCACACCGATGGTGCGAAGGGTGTCGAGATGCTCCGCGAAGGCGCCTTGAAGCGCCAGAACTCCGATCTTCATTGCCGTCTCGCCGCGGGCGTCGTGTTGGCCTTACCAGCCGCGAACGGCGAGGCGCTCCTCCTCGGGGATCGCCTCGAGGGAGATGCCTCGCATCGGGCTCCCGAGTCCCTTCGAGACCTCGGCGATCTTCTTCGGATCGTCGTAGAAGCGGGTGGCCTGCACGATCGCCTCGGCCATTCGGGCGGGTTCCTCGCTCTTGAAGATGCCCGAGCCGACGAAGACACCCTCCGCACCGAGCTGCATCACGAGCGCCGCGTCGGCCGGCGTGCTGATGCCGCCGGCGACGAAGTTCACCACGGGAAGCTTGCCGGCCGCTGCGACGTCCTTGACCAGCTCGTACGGCGCCTGGAGCTCCTTGGCCGCGACGAACAGCTCGTCCTCGCGCATCGACTCGAGCGTGCGGATCTCGGACAGGACGGTCCGCAGCTGGCGGACGGCCTCGACGATGTTGCCCGTCCCCGCCTCGCCCTTCGTGCGGATCATCGCGGCGCCTTCGTTGATGCGGCGGAGCGCCTCGCCGAGGTTCCGGCAGCCGCACACGAACGGCACCTTGAACGCGTGCTTGTCGATGTGATTGGTCTCGTCGGCCGGCGTGAGCACCTCTGACTCGTCGACGTAGTCCACGCCGAGTGCCTCGAGCACCTGGGCCTCGACGAAATGCCCGATCCGGGCCTTGGCCATGACCGGGACCGAGACCGCGTTCATGATCCCCTCGATCATGGCCGGGTCGCTCATGCGAGCGACGCCACCTGCGGCGCGAATGTCGGCCGGGACGCGCTCGAGCGCCATGACGGCGACCGCGCCGGCATCCTCCGCGATCTTCGCGTGCTCGGGCGTGACGACGTCCATGATGACGCCGCCCTTGAGCATCTGGGCGAGCCCCTTCTTGGTGGCCCAGGTGGAGGTTTCGACTGTCATGGTGGGACGGGTTCCTCTGGTGCTGCGCTCGGTTCGCCGGCCGGGCCTGGCCCCGGGGTCCTCGCCCGTTCGAGTCGGCCGAGCCCCTCGCGCGTCCGGATTATCGCACGGGTTCTCGAAGGCCCGTTCGCCTGTTCCTCATGTGTCGATGACGTCGACATTTCCCAGCCGCGACGGAGCGAAGCTGCTTTCAACGTCGACCACAGCGACCATCCGACTGGTTGCGTCAGTTGGGCTCTGATCGGTCGACTCGGTCGACACAACTGCCGAACACAGGGTCGATCCCTCACAAACTGTCGATCCGGTCGACCGTTCACGCGGGACCTTCAGCGGCCGACGGTTCGGACGACCCCCGACATGAGTTTCGTGGCGCGGCGTGCGGCCGTCGGCGACAGCCGCGAGAGTGTCTCGACCAGGTCGAGCATGTCCTCGTCGGGCAGGCCCGCGAGAAGGTCGAACAGGCGGAGGATCGTGGCGTCCGGGACGCGCCCGAGCAGGTTGAGTGAGCGTTCGAGCTCTCGCGGCTCGAGCTGCGGCAGCAGACCAACGGCGCGATCGAACAGGCGGACGAAGACGAGGAAGGCGGCGAGCCAGTCGCGCAGCGCGGCAAGCTCGGTATCGTCCGGGTGCGCCCGGACGGCCGCCGTCGCCTCGGTCATCTTCTCCTCGAGGACGGCGACGATCGGGTCGCCCTCGCGCACCTTGCGCTGGGCGATGACCCGCCCGAACCACTGCCAGTGGTCCCCGACCGCCAGGTACGCGGCTCCGGCCGGGCCGCGGCGTCCCACGCGGCGAGGTTCGGGCACCCGTTCGACGATGCCCCACGATTCGGCCTCGGCCAGGGCAAGGCTGGCCGCGCGGTGGCTCAGTCCGAGCGCCTCGCGCACCTCGCGTTCGGTCAGCGGCTCCTGGCGCGCCATGAGGTACGCCTGGACCCGGGCGATGGCAGGCGTCACGCCCCAGGCGGCGCCCATCTCGCCCCATGCCTCGGCGAGCTCGAGCCGGATCGACTCAGCCGTCGGCGGATGGCGGATCGGCGGCGCCGGGCTTGAATGGCCAGTCGGTCATCAGCTGGTGCCCGTAGCACTCGTCCATAACGTGCTATGTGAGGTAGCACGCTTATGGTCCGGGCAAGCTCCGCACGCTATGGCGCCGGGCGCGCGGCAGGCTCGCGCCGAGGATCGCGTGGATCGCCGCGAAGAGCGGTGCCTGCGGGTCGACCTCGACGTCGCACGACGCGATCCGTTCCGGGCCGTGCGCCGTCTCGACCGTGTAGACCAGCTCCTGGCCGTCGAACGCGGTCGGGCACGTCCCCGGTGAACGGCCGCGACCGGATCGCCTCGAAGTCCGTGGTGCCGATCGCGGTCCGCAGAGCGTCGATCGCGTCGCTCGGTGACCTGCTGGATCGCCATCTCGACCGGTTCGATCTGGTGGACGCGCCCGTCGGCTTCGATGGCGACCACGCTCCGGCATGTTCCTTCGAGGCAGTGGCCGCCGGTCGCCTCGACGGTCACCAATGGACCGGCCGCGGGTGCCTCGACGAGCGCGCAGCCGGCCGCGAGGCATGGGCACGACGAGCAGGCGAAGTGCCATCGACATCATCCCCGATGACGGGCGGCGAGGGTTCACGGTTCCTATCATCGCTGGATGCCCGTCCTACGCACGCGGCTCGACCCATCCAGCGACGAGGCGCGCAGCAACAGCGCCGCGATGCAATCGCTCGTCGACGAGCTTCGGGCGCGCCAGGCAGCCCTCGCCGAAGGCGGCGCCGGCGGCGACGAGCGGTCGATCGCCCGCCATCGGGAACGCGGCAAGCTGCCGGTCCGCGAGCGCATCGATCGCCTGCTCGATCCCGGGACGGCGTTCCTCGAGCTGAGCCCGCTCGCCGCGAACGGCATGTACGACGACGAGGCGCCGGGCGCCGGGATGGTCACCGGCGTCGGCCGGATCGAGGGCACGACCTGCGTCGTCGTTGCGAACGACGCCACGGTCAAGGGCGGCACCTACTACCCGATGACCGTCAAGAAGCACCTGCGGGCCCAGGAGATCGCGCTCGAGAACCGGCTGCCGTGCGTGTACCTGGTGGACTCGGGCGGCGCGTTCCTGCCGCTGCAGGCGGACGTCTTCCCGGACCGCGACCACTTCGGGCGGATCTTCTACAACCAGGCGCGGATGTCCGCGCTCGGGATCCCGCAGGTCGCGCTCGTGATGGGCAGCTCCACGGCCGGTGGCGCCTACGTGCCGGCCATGAGCGACGAGACGGTGATCGTCAAGGGAACCGGCACGATCTTCCTCGGCGGTCCACCGCTCGTGAAGGCGGCCACGGGCGAGGACGTCACGGCCGAGGACCTCGGCGGTTCGGACGTCCACACGCGGCTGTCGGGGGTCGCCGATCACGAGGCGCTCGACGACGAGCATGCGCTGGCGCTCGGCCGGTCGATCGTCGCGAACCTCAACCGGCGTCCGCCTCCCCTGCCGTGGGACCGCGCGGACCCCGAACCGCCGGCCGTCGACCCGGCCGGGCTGTACGCCGCGGTCTCGTCCGATCCTCGCCGTGCCGTCGACGTCCGCGAGATCGTCGCCCGGCTCGTCGACGGCAGCCGCTTCCACGAGTTCAAGCCGCGCTATGGCGAGACGCTCGTGTGCGGGTTCGCCCACGTCGAGGGCTACCCGATCGGGATCCTGGCCAACGACGGGATCCTGTTCAGCCAATCGGCGCTCAAGGGCGCCCATTTCATCGAACTGGCGACGCAGCGCAAGATCCCGCTGCTGTTCCTGCAGAACATCACCGGGTTCATGGTCGGGCGCGAGTACGAGGCCGGCGGCATCGCGAAGGACGGGGCGAAGCTCGTGACCGCGGTGGCTTCTGCCGAGGTCCCGAAGTTCACGGTCATCGTCGGCGGCAGTTTCGGGGCCGGGAACTACGCGATGGCCGGCAGGGCGTACCAGCCGCGCTTCCTGTGGACGTGGCCGAACGCGCGGATCAGCGTCATGGGCGGCCAGCAGGCGGCCCGCGTCCTGTCGACGGTCCGTGGCGACTTCGCCAGCGAGGCGGAGCGCGACGCCTTCGAGGCGCCGATCCTCGAGACCTACGAACGCGAAGGGTCGCCGTACTTCTCCACGGCCCGCCTGTGGGACGACGGCGTCATCGATCCGCTGGACACGCGTCGCGTGCTCGCGATGGGCATCGAGGCGGCACTTCACGCCCCCATCCCGGACACGCGATTCGGCGTGTTCCGGATGTAGCATCCCGGCGATGCCTGCTGTCAGCCGACTCTCCATCGCGCCGGTCAAGGGGCTCGCCCTCGAGCACCCCGCTGAGATCGAGCTGACCGAGCAGGGTGTCCGCGAGGACCGCCGCTTCTACCTGATCGACGACACCGGCCGGCTGATCGACGGGCTGCTCGCCGGGCGGCTGGTCCAGGTGGCGGCGCACATCGATCCCGACGGGACGCACCTGCGCATGACGTTCCCGGATGGCCGCGTCATCGATGACGCGGTGCGCACGACCGAGCCGGTCATCACCTCGATGTACGGCCGGCGCGTGCTCGGGCACCTCGTGGACGGCCCGTGGGCCGAGGCGCTGCTGCCGCTCACCGGCCGGCGCGTGCACCTCGTCCGGACGATCCGGCCGGGCGGGACGCGCGAGAAGCACCCCGCGACGCTGATCACCGACGGTTCGCTCGACCTGCTCGGCCAACACCTGGGAAGTGGCCCGGTCGACGGGCGCCGGTTCCGCATGCTCATCGAGCTCGCTGGCGGCGGCGCGCACGAGGAGGACACCTGGATCGGCCGGCGGATCGAGCTCGGAGAGACGGTGATGTTCGTCAGCAAGCAGGTCGCGCGCTGCGCCATCACGACCCAGGATCCGGACACGGGCGCCCGCGACCTGGACACGCTCCGCACGATCATCTCCTACCGCGGCCTGCGCGACGGCGAGAACGTCGACTTCGGCGTGTACGGCGAGGTCGAGCACGCGGGCCGCATCCGTCTCGGCGACGAGGTCCGCGTCCTCGACGCGGCCGAGCGAAGCGCGTGACCACCGAAGCGTGACGGACAACCTGCGAGTCGAGCGCGACGGCCCGGGTGGCGTCGTGGCGTGGGTGACGCTCGACCGGCCCGAGGTCCACAACGCGTTCAACGCCTCCGTCATCGCCGAGCTTCGAACGACGTTCGCGGGACTCGCGCGCGAAGGCCCGACCGAACTTCGGGCTGTCGTCCTGGCCGGTGCCGGCCCGTCGTTCTGTGCCGGCGCCGACGTCGCGTGGATGCGCGCCGCGATGGAGCTCGACGTCGAAGGCAACGAGCAGGACGCCATGGCCATGGCCGACATGTTCGAGGCGATCGACACGTGCCCGGTACCGGTCATCGCGAGGGTGCACGGGTCAGCGCTGGGCGGCGGCATGGGGCTGTGCGCGGTGTCGGACCTCGTGATCGCCGAGTCCGGGACCCGCTTCGGCTTCACCGAGACGCGGCTGGGCATCCTGCCGGCGGTCATCTCGCCGTTCGTCATCGCGAAGATCGGGGAGAGCCACGCACGCGCGCTGTTCCCGGGCGGCCGCCGGTTCGACGCGATCCGCGCGCAGCGGATCGGGCTCGTCCACGAGGTGGTCGAGGGCGAGGCCGGCGCTGGACGCCGCCGTCGCGGCGGCGGTCCGCGACGTGCTCGCCGCGGGCCCGACCGCTGTCCGGGCCGCGAAAGCGATCGTCCGCGAAGTGCGCGGCCTCGGCCACGGATCGTCGAAGTGGCACACGGCGCGCGTCATCGCCCGCCAGCGCGCGAGTGCCGAGGCCCAGGAGGGCTTTCGAGCCTTCGACGAGAAGCGCGCGCCCAGCTGGGCACCCGAGGAGGACGCGAGCTAGGTGGCAACGGCGTTCCGGCGCTGGAACGCGCGCCGGCGGTCCCCGTCGATGCGCGCGCTCCGAGAAGCAGGACCGCCGATTCGCTGGATCGTGGCAGCCATCCCGCTCGCCCTGGCGGCCGTCATCGTCCTGTACGTCGCGGGCGTCGACAACGAGGCGGTGCTGTTGGCCATCCCGTTCGTCGCCTTCGTCCTGGTGGGCCTCATCGACCGGGACGGCTGGCGGATCCGGATGGCGATGGCCGAGGTGGCGGCTCGGCAGCGCGAGCACTGGCGCACGGGAACGCTCCCGATCGATCCGCCGAGCGCGGATGCCTGGCTGATCGAGCATCCCGATGCTCGACCCGTGGAACGCGCGTCCGTCCTCGTCACCGTCGGGCGTCGGGACGAGGCCATCGCCCTGCTGGACGCCGCCGTCGGCGAGACGCCGACCGAGACCGTTGGGATCGCGCGGCTCCGACTGACGCTTGACCCAGCGGCCGTCGAGGGCGCGGCGGAACACACGGCGCTCGAGAGACTCGAGCGTCTCCCGGAGTTCGCCGCCCTGCCGGCCGACGAACGGCGGTACCACCGACTCGCGGCTTCGTGGTCGATCGCGTGGCTGCAAATCAAGCGGGGATCGCCATGGCGAGGCGCGTTTGCCGCCGCGATCCGGGACCTCGGGCCCTTCCACGTCCCGCTTCGATACCGCGTGTTCCACGCGATCCAGCAGTTCGCGCTGCCGATCGCGTACGTGCTCGCGCTGCTGATCGTGTGGGCGCTCGGCCTGGGCGACGCCCTGCTGCGAGACTGATCTGCGACAATCGCGCCATCCATGTCGGATGAACTGAGTCCGCGGCAGGCGGCGGAGCGCCTCGGCGCCACGACAAGGTCGGTCCAGCGCTGGATTGCGACCGGTCAGCTGCCCGCTCGACGGGTTGGTGGACGCTGGCGTGTCGCGTCTGACGCGATTGACGCGTTCGGTGCCTCGGTCACGGCCGCCGAGGAACCAGCCATCAGACCCGATCCGAACGCTGTTCATCGCCAACCGCGGCGAGATCGCGGTGCGAATCACGCGGACCTGCTCGCGGCTTGGTATTCGTGCGGTGGTGCCGGTCACCGAAGGACCCGAAGCGCTCGACCTGCTCGATGCGAACGCGGTCGTATCTGCGGCGGTCGATGCGGGCGCCGACGCGCTCCACCCCGGCTTCGGGTTCCTGGCAGAGTCGGCGCCTTTCGCCGAGGCCGTGATCGCTGCCGGGATTCGCTGGGTCGGCCCGCCGCCGGAAGCGATCCGGCAGATGGGCGACAAAGCGGCCGCACGCCGCCTCGCCGTGAGTCTGGGCGTCCCGATCCTCCCCGGCTACGACGACGCCGACCAGTCCGACGAGGCGCTCTCCGCGGCCGCGCGACGGATCGGGCTGCCGGTCCTCGTCAAGCCGGCGGCCGGCGGCGGCGGGAAGGGCATGCGGATCGTGCGAGACATGGATCGGCTGGGCGATGCGCTCGCCGCCGGCCGTCGCGAGGCGACCGCGGCATTCGGCGACGGCCGCCTGATCCTCGAGCGCTTCCTCGAAGGGCCCCGCCACATCGAGATCCAGGTGCTGTTCGACGCCTTCGGCAGCGGCGTCCACCTGGGCGAGCGTGATTGCTCGATCCAGCGGCGGCACCAGAAGGTGCTCGAGGAGACGCCTTCACCCGCCGTCGACCAAGCGCTGCGCGATCGGCTGGGCGACGCGGCACTCGCGCTGGCGAGCGCGGTCGGGTACGTCGGCGCGGGCACCTGCGAGTTCCTCGTCGACGACCGCGGCGAACCCGTCTTCCTCGAGATGAACACCCGGCTGCAGGTCGAGCATCCGGTCACCGAGCTGGTGACCGGGCGCGACCTGGTCGAGGACCAGCTGCGGATCGCGGCCGGCGAACCGCTCGGGTTCGGGCAGGCCGACGTGACGGCGGCGGGACATGCAGTCGAGGTCCGGCTGTACGCCGAGGACGCGGAGGCCGGGTTCCTGCCGGCGACCGGCCGCATCGAGGAGCTGCGCTGGCCGTCCGGGCCGGGGATCCGGGTGGACGCCGGGGTGGCGCGCGGCGACGAGGTCACGGGCCGGTTCGACCCGATGCTGGCCAAGGTCATCGCGCACGGCGCGACGCGCGACGAGGCGCTGGATCGCCTGACGGCAGCCCTGGACGACACGCTCGTCCTCGGGCTCACGACGAACCTCCGCTTCCTGCGCTGGCTCGTCCGCGAGCCGGTGGTGCGCGACGGCGAGGCGCGCATCGACACGCTGGAGCGGATCTGGCCGCCGGACGACTGGGCGAAGCGGACCGTGCTGCCCGACGAGGCGTGGGCGGCAGCGGCCGTGGCGCTGGCCGGAAGCGCGGCCGGCACCGGTGCCGCCGACCCGTGGCGCGGCGGCTGGCGGCTCAACGCGGCGCCCACCATCCGCCTCGAGGCCGAAGGCCAGCAACGGACCGCCCCGCCGGACGAACCTCCGGATGCCTCTTTTCCGCGTGTCGTCGTCGGCGACACGGTCCATGTCGACGTGGCAGGCCTGAGCGTGCCGTTCCGGATTGCGGCACCGCCGGATGTGACGCGGGCGGCACGCGAGGCGGCGGCCCATACCGGCGGGCCCGTGGAGCTCGTCGCCCCGATGCCCGGGGTTGTCCTCGCAGTGGAGGTTGCCCTCGGCGAGGCCGTGGCAGCCGGTGAGGCGATCGTGACCCTGGAGGCGATGAAGATGGAGCACGGCGTGGTCGCGCCCATCGCCGGGCGCCTGACCGAGCTCCGGATCGCGGCCGGCGACCAGGTGACCCGCGGACAGGTCCTCGGCGTCGTCGAGCCCTGACGGCTGCGCTACGCTCTCGGGCGAAGAGAGGAGTCAACGAGCCGAATGGCCAAGTCGCACAAGGACAAGTCCGGGAGCGCCAAGGCGTCGACCGCGGGCCAGGTCAGCAGCGAGCCGAAGCTGCCCGGTACCCGCGAGGAGCTGCTCGAACTCCACCGCACGACGCGCAAGCGCCGGAACGCGGCGCCGCACGGGAGCGAGGAGCACCGCGCCGCCATCGACCTGATCGGGCGGATCGAGGTCGAGGTTGCGCGGATCGAACGCGCGATGGATCCGCCCAGGGGCTGATCGCGTGACCGACATACGCGGGCGCGTCCGGATCTACGAGGTGGGCCCCCGCGACGGCCTCCAGAACGAGGCCACGCCGATCCCGACCGAAGCCAAGGCACGGTTCGTCGCGCTCCTCGCCGCGGCCGGTCTGCGTGAGATCGAGGCGACGAGCTTCGTCTCCCCGAGCGCCATCCCCCAGCTCGCGGATGCCGACGCGCTGATGGCCCTGCTGGATCGGCCCGACGGCGTTCGCTTCCCGGTGCTCGTGCCGAACCAGCGCGGCCTGGATCGCGCCGAGGCTGCGGGCGTCGATGCGATCGCCGTGTTCACCGCGGCCAGCGACGCCTTCACCGCGCGGAACATCGGGATGACGGTCGAGGAGTCGCTGACGACGTTCGCGCCCGTCCTCGGTCGTGCCCGCGACCTCGGCTGGTGGACGCGCGGCTACGTCTCGACCGCGTTCGGCTGCCCGTACACCGGCCGCGTCGAACCCTCGCGAGCCGTCGAGGTCGCGGTCCGTCTCGTCGAGCTGGGCGTGGACGAGGTCTGCTTCGGCGACACGATCGGCGTCGGCGTGCCCGGCCAGGTCGAGGAACTGACCGGGCTGACGGCCCAGGCCGGCATCCCCCTCGACCGCGTCGCGTACCACTTCCACGACACGCGCGGCACGGCCCTCGCCAACGTGGTGGCCGGGCTGCGTTCCGGGATCCGCTGCTTCGATTCGGCCGCGGGCGGGACGGGGGGCTGTCCGTACGCGCCCGGTGCGGCCGGCAACCTCGCTACCGAGGACCTGGTGTACCTGCTCGACGCCGAGGGCTGGGAGACCGGGGTGTCGCTCGCGGGGGTCCTCGAGGCCGCTCGGTTCGTCGCCGGCGAGCTCGGCAAGCCGCTTGCCACGAAGGTCGGCCAGGCCGGGGGATGGGACCCGGCGACCGGAGCTGCCGTCGCTCGCGGCTAGTGGAGCGCCGCGGGAGGCCATTCAGTTCCGGCGGGCCCCTCGCCCAGCCAGCACGAACGCGACGTTCTGCTACATTCCGGCCCGATGGACGGTGTCGTACTCGTTCTGAACCAGAACTACGAGCCGCTCAACGTCTGCAACCTGCCACGGGCCTTCCGGCTGTTGTTCGGTGAGAAGGCCGAGGTGATCGAGTTCGACCACCAGATGGTGCGGACGCCGCGGGTCGAGTACCGCGCGCCATCCGTCATCCGCCTCCAGCACATGGTTCGCCGCCCGCGTCCCCGGGTGAAGCTGTCGCGTCGCGAAGTCTTCAGCCGTGACCGCCACACGTGCCAGTACTGCGGCCGGCAGACCCACGACCTCACGCTCGACCACGTCATGCCGCGCCATCGCGGCGGCGGCCACACCTGGGAGAACCTCGTCACCGCCTGCAAGACGTGCAACCACCGCAAGGGCGGCAAGACGCTCGAGGAGGCGCGCCTCCGGCTCCACCGCCCGCCGTACGAGCCGCGCAACGACATCTACTCGCTGTTCACCCCGTACCTGTCGGACGAACGAAACGAGGCGTGGCGGACCTACCTGTTCCTGGGTCGAAACTGACCGACGAGGCGTCGCTCGCGGCATCGATCCCGGGTCCCGTCCACGAGATCATGGGGCTCCTGTGGTCGGCCGGGCATGCCGCCTACGTCGTCGGCGGCTCACTGCGCGACGCCCTGCTCGGCAGGCTCGCGTTGGACTGGGACCTGGCCACCGATGCACGCCCCGACGAGATGCTTCGCGTGTTCCCGGAGGCCGTGTACGAGAACGCGTTCGGGACCGTGGTCGTCCGCCACGGCGGCGGCCTGTACGAGGTGACGACCTTCCGCACCGACCACGACTACGCGGACTACCGGCGGCCACATCGCGTCGAGTTCGGTGACTCGGTGGAGGTCGACCTCGCCCGGCGCGACTTCACGGTCAACGCGCTCGCCTGGGGCGCGCCCGCTGGCGCGCAGCCCGCACTCGTCGATCCGCACGGCGGCCGCGCTGACATCGCCGCGCGGACACTCCGCGCGGTCGGCGACCCCAAGGAACGATTCGAGGAGGACGCGCTCCGGATGGTTCGGGCGGTTCGCCTCGCGGCGACGCTCGGGTTCACGATCGAGCCCGCCACGCTGGCCGGCATCGCGGCGAACGCGGACCTGGTCCGCTACCTGTCCGGCGAGCGGATCTCGACCGAGCTGTCGAAGCTGCTCGCGGCCGAACGGCCGTCGATCGGGCTGCGGCTGCTGGCCGATAGCGGGCTGCTCGAACGGATCGCCCCGGAGCTGGCGCGGCAGCGCGGCGTGCCCCAGAACAAGGTTCCGGGCGAGGACCTCTGGGATCACACGGTCCGCACCGTCGACGCCGCGCGCGTCGACCGGCCGGTCGTCCGGCTCGCGGCGCTGCTCCACGACATCGGCAAGCCGGCGACGTACTCCGACGGCCACTTTCTCGGGCACGACGTCGTCGGGGCCGAGCTCGCCGGCGAGCTGCTCGATGCGCTCCGATCACCGCGTGCGGTTCGCGAGCGAGTCGTCCACCTGGTCCGCCACCACATGTTCAGCTACGAGCCCGCCTGGTCCGACACCGCGGTGCGCCGGTTCATCGGCAAGATCGGGGTGGATGCGGTCGACGACCTGTTCGCGCTGCGCGAGGCGGACAACGTGGGCAGCGGCCTGCCGGCCGGTGCTGGAGAGCTCGACGTGCTGCGCGAACGCGTGGCGCGCGAGCTGGCCGCCGAGGTCGTCCTCGACCGCAGCCGGCTCCAGATCGACGGGCAGGACCTGATCGAGGAGCTCGGCCTGCGCCAGGGCCCGCTGCTCGGCCGGATCCTGGACGAGCTCGTCGAGCGGGTGATCGTCGATCCGAAGCTCAACGACCGGGCGACGCTGCTGCTGCTCGCACGATCCCGCATCGCGGACGAGGCGTGAGCCGGCCGTGATCGAGCTCATCCTGCAGGCCGAGCGAGCCCTGTCGGTCGGCCAGCTCGAGCAGGCCGAGCGGCTGTACCGCCAGGCCGCCGAGGCCGATCCGCGCAATTCGATCGCGGTCGTCGGATTGGCCCGGGTCGCGCTCGACCGGGGGGACGATCGCGGTGCCTACACGCTCGCGCGGCAGGCGCTCGACATCGACCCGGAGAACGCAGCCGCGCAGCGACTGGCCGACCGGCTCGACGAGGTCATGCGCTACCGGGGCGAAGAGCCGCCGGTGGTCGATGGGGACGCCGCCGTCAGTCGAGGCACCCGAAGCCCAGGCGCGCGCACCGGCCGCGCCGCCTCCAGCGCCCGCACCGCCCGCACCACGCGCCCCGCGCAGCGCCCGCGCCCCCTCGCAAAGGGCCCGCCGCCTCTCGCGGCCAAGCCGGCGGCCGCCCCGCGCCCGCGCCGTCGCTCGCTCCTCGACCGCATTCGCCGCCGGCACTGACGGTATCGTCCGGGGCATGACACGGATCCTCGTCACCGGTGGGGCCGGCTACGTCGGCTCGGTCTCGGTCGCAGCGCTCCTCGCGGCGGGGCACACGGTCATGGTGCTCGACGACCTGAGCACCGGCCACGCGGCAGCCCTCCCCGAGGGCGCTCGCCTGTACCGCGGGTCATACGGTGACGAGGCATCGGTCCGCAGCCTGCTCGTCACCGGGCGGATCGAGGCGATCCTCCATTGCGCCGCCCGGTCGCTGGTCGGCGAGTCGATCCGGAACCCGGCCACGTACTACCGCGACAACGTCGCGGGAGGGATCGCCCTGCTGGAGGCGGCGCGCCAGACAGGCGTGCAGCGGTTCGTCTTCTCGTCGACGGCCGCGGTCTACGGCACGCCCGACGAGTCGCCGATCCCCGAGGACGCGCCGCTCAGGCCGATCAACCCGTACGGCGAGACGAAGCGCACGCTCGAGACCGCGCTCGAGTGGTACGGCCGCGCGCACGGGCTGCGCAGCGTGACGCTGCGCTACTTCAACGTCGCCGGGGCCACGACGGCGCTCGGCGAGGACCACGACCCCGAAACCCACCTGATCCCGAACGTCCTCGCCGCCGCCGAGGGCGGACCGGCCCTGACGGTCTTCGGCGACGACTACCCCACGCCCGACGGGACCTGCGTCCGCGACTACATCCACGTCGCGGACCTCGCCGACGCGCACCTGCTCGCGCTCGAGGCGACCGCGCCGGGGGACCGCCGCACGGACACGGCCCTCGTCTGCAATCTCGGCAACGGCGGCGGCTTCAGCATCCGCGAGGTGCTCGACGCGACCGCTCGGCTCGTCGGCCACGAGGTCCCGCACGCGGTGGGTCCGCGACGTGCCGGCGACCCGCCCGTCCTCGTCGCCAGCGCCGAGCGCGCCCGCGACATCCTCCGCTGGCAGCCCAGGCGACCGTCACTCGACGAGATCATTGGCTCGGCGCTGGAGTGGCGCCGGACGCACCCGCGCGGCTACCGCGCCTGACGCGCGAAACGCGGGGAGCTACGGGCCGCCGGACCGTGGCTCGATCGGTGCCGAGGCCGGCGCCAGCCGTTCGGGCAGCGTCCCGGCCTGCGACCCCGCGAGCTCGCCACTCCCCGTCCAGCGATCGCTGACCGGCAGGAGCAGCCACGCCCCGACGAGCATCGTCACGAGCAGGCTCAGGACGGCGAGCTGGTACGCGGCCACGCCGAGCACCGGCTGGAACAGCAACAGGGTCACGCCGAACAGCAGCTGCCCGATGACCTGCGAGCCCTTGCCCACGAGCCCGTAGAGGCCGAAGAACTCGCCGAGCTTCTCGGGCGGTGAGAGCCGCAGCATCAGCACGCGGTCGGAGACCTGGACACCGCCAAGCCCGCTGCCGAGGATGGCCCCGGCCAGCAGGAACATCGCCAGCCCGACGGACCCGTCGACACCGAGCGAGATCCCGCCGATGACGAGCCCGATCGCCCACGACGAGAGCACGATCATCAGCGTCCGCTTCGGCCCCAGTCGGTCGACCGTCCAGCCCCAGCCGAAGCTCGCCAGCACCGCGACGATGGCCAGCGCGAGCAGGATCAGGTTGGCCACGGTGTTCGACAGGCCCATCGCCTCGGTGGCGACGATCGCCATCACGACGATGATCGTGTTGACCGCGTCGGAGTAGAAGAATCGCGCGACCAGGAAGCGGGTCAGGCCCGGCACCGTCCGGGCGTCGAGGATCGTCGCCCGCAACTGCCCGAGCGCGGCGATCGCCTCGCGCAGGCCCGGCTCCGGCGTACCGGGCGGCGGCACCGGCTCGCGGACCACGAGGAACAGCGGGATCGCGAACAATCCGAACAGCGCGGCCGCGACGAAGAACACGCTCGCGATCGGCAGGTCGAGCAGGAAGATCAGAACCCCGATGAAGATCGTCCCGCAGTAGCCGATCGCGACGCCGATCCCGGACAGCTTGCCCCGCGTCTCCGGGTAGCTGACGGTCTTCAGCGTCGCGTCGTAGTAGATCAGCGCCGACTGGTAGGCGAAGTTCGCAATGATGAAGAGCGTCAGGCCGGCGAACGCCGGGCTCTGGCCGATCAGCGCCGTCGGGACGATGCAGAGCAGCGTGAAGAACAGCAGATACGGCAGGCGTCGGCCGCCGGCGCGGTCGCTCAGGGCGCCGAGGATCGGCGAGACGAGCGCGTTGATCCCGACGCTGACCGCGATCGCGACGCTGAACGCGAACGGCCCGTTGGCCTTCCCGAACTGCGTGTCCTCGACGAGCCACAGGCCCATGGCGTACGACACGACCGCGTAGCTGTAGATCGTGTTGGCGAAGTCGTACAGGGCCCAGCCGGACGGGACGACAGCGCGGCCGCTCGGAGTCAGGCTTCCGAGCCCGAGGCGCCGGCCGGGGACGGGCCCGGTGGTCACGCCGCCGATCATGCACCGCGAGACACCCCTTGACCAGCCGGTACGATGATGCCGTGGACGCCATCGATCCAGTCATCGATCTCCTGGAGGACCTGCGGCCGCAGCCCTATGGGCTGGTCCGCTCGGACCGCATCGCCAACCCCATCGTCGAGCCGCAGTGGGCCGGGCTTCGCGTGCTCGCCGCGGTCGAGGACCGCTCGGTCGCACTGCGTGACGAGGCGGGCGAACCGGTCACCGAGCGCCCCGAGGTCGACCGCGCGCTCGGCTCGGCTGTCCGCGCGGGCTCGGCGATCTTCGACGGATTCCTGACCAAGCAGCCCACCGCCGACATCGTCTACGCGACGCCGTCCGGCGACGTGCCGTCACCAGGCGCGTTGATGGCGAAGCCGTTCATCGGCATGCGCCGCGATCGAGGCAAGGAGGCGGAAGCGGAGCGGGCAGCTCTGCCGAGGCGGCGACGTTCCGCGAAGAGGATCAGGTCGCATTCGTGGCCACGGATCTCCTGCGGATCGACGGCGACTCCCTGCTCGACGTTCCGCTGCTCGAGCGAAAGCGCCTCCTCGATTCGGTCATCGACCCGGTCGATCTCGTCCGTGTCGGCGCCTACGTCCGGCCCCCGCTCGAGACGTGGATCGGCACGTGGCGGCGGCTCGGGTTTCTCGGGCTGTCCTTCCGCGCCGCCAACTCCCGCTACCACCCGGGCGAGAAGCACGACGACTGGACCCTCGTCCCGATGCCTCGGCGCTGACACACCGGCGCGAGGCTGCTACGGTTGCCTCGTGCCCCCCACGGTCCTGACGCCGGCCATTCGAGACGAGGTCGCCCGGCTGGGAAAGGCCGACATCATGGTCGGCATCCCGAGCTTCAAGAACGCGGCGACGATCGGCTACGTGGTGCGCGCCGCGCAGGCCGGGCTCGTGCAGTACTTCCCCGACCTGCGGCCCGTCCTGGTCAACTCCGATGCGGGCTCGCCCGACGGCACGCAGCGGGTGGTGATCGACACCGAACCGCCCGACTACGTCGAGCAGATCCTCCTCGTCCGGCCGACGAACCGGCTCGACCGCGTCTCGCTGACCTACCCGGAGATCGAGGGCACCGGCGGCAAGGGCGCCGCCCTGCGGACGATCTTCGAGATGGCGGCGGCCCTCGATGTCGAGGCGCTCGTCGTCGTCGACTCGGACCTGCGCTCGATCGTCCCCGAATGGATCGAGCTCCTCGCCGGACCGATCCTCAAGGGTGGCTACGACTTCGTCGCGCCGCTCTACGCCCGCTACAAGTTCGACGGCACGATCACCAACACCGTCACCTACCCGCTCACGCGGGCCCTCTACGGGCACCGCATCCGCCAGCCGATCGGTGGCGATTTCGGCGTCTCGGGCGACCTGGTCCGGCACTACCTCGAGCTCGACGACTGGACCGACGACATCAGCAAGTTCGGCATCGACATCTGGATGACGACGTCGGCGCTGGCCGGCGGGTTCGCCGTCTGCCAGACGCGGCTCGGGGCCAAGATCCACGACCCGAAGGACCCGGGCTCCGACCTCGGGCCGATGTTCCGCCAGGTCGTCGGGACGATCCTGCGGCTGGCCTCGACCTACTCGGACAAGTGGCTGACGATCCGCGGCAGCCACGAGGTCCCGGCGTACGGCTTCGAGCGGATCATCGACCCGCCGCCGCTCGAGGTGAACACGATCCGCCTGCTGTCCGAGTTCCACTCGGGCTCCCTCACGATGGGCAGCACCTGGGAGTCGATGATCGCCGCGGACAACGTCGAGACGGTGCTCGAGCTTGCCGGCGAGGCCGGGCGGCTGGCCGACCACGCGCGCACGAAGCTCGGAATCGGTGGGGACGTGTCCTCCACCCGGGCGACGACGGCCGAGATGGCCGATGCTCTCGCGGCGTTCCACTTCCCCGACGACCTGTGGGCGCGGGTCATCTACGACCTCGTCCTGACGGCACGCGCCCGGCCTGAGGACGTCGAACGGTTCGTGGCCGCGCTCGTGCCGATCTACTTCGGCCGCGTCGGCAGCTTCGTCATCGAGAACCGCTCGATCACCACCGAGCAGGCGGAGGACCGCGTCGAGCGCCAGGCGCGCGAATTCGAGCTCCTGAAGCCGTACCTCGTCGAGCGCTGGACCGGGAAGCCGGCGAAGAAGGCCCAGGCCGAGGTGCGCGCATGAGCCGCTCGCCGCTCCCCGCGCGGATCCTGATCCCGGTCGCCAACCCGCTCACCGCCGAGGAGCTGATCAAGCTCGGCGCGGCGATCCTCGACAAGCGCGGCGAGCTGACCGCGCTCGGGATCGTCGAAGTGCCCGAGGGGATGCCGCTGTCGGAGGGCGCGACGCGGGCGCGGCACGCCCGCCGGCTCCTCCAGCGCGTTCTCGACTTCGCGCCCGAAGGAACGACGATCCATCCCATCGTGCGCATCGGCCGGCGGGCGGCCGAGGGCATCATCGAGGCATCCGGCGAGCAGGAGTCGGACCTCGTGATCTTCGGCTGGGGCGGCAAGGCGCCGAACGCCCGCAACGGCCACGGGCCGGCGGTGTTCTCGCCGACGATCGACGAGGTGGTGCGCGACTCCCCGTGCGACATCGCGGTCGTCAAGCAGCGCGGCGCCACGACGATCCGGCGGATCCTCGTGCCGGTCCGCGGCGGACCGCACGCCGAGCTCGCGATCCGTTTCGCCGACGCGATCGCCCGCACCCACGGGGCGACGGTGGCGGTCCTCCATCTCGTCCCGCCGGGGATCACCGCCACCGTGCGAGCCCAGGCGGAGCACGCGCTGGCCGCCTTCATGAAGGAGTACCTGCACGGGGACGGCGAGGCGCTCCTGCGCGAGGCGCCGAACGTCCGGGCGGCGATCCTGCGCGAAGCCGAGAAGGCGGACCTCGTGGTGATGGGCGCCTCGGCGCAGCCGTTCGGATCCAACGGCGAGCCGTATCTGTTCGGCGCGCTCCCCGAATCGATCGCGGCGCGCGCGAAGCCGACCGTCATCGTCGTCAAGACCCGCGAGCAGATCGCCAGCGCCACGTTCGACCAGCTCGCCGCCCGGGCCGAGACGCTCGCCGCTGCCGACCGGGCGGCCGAGGCGGTCCGCGCGGTGCCGGCGCGCGTGGACCGCTGGTTCGGCGAGTCGAACTTCCACCATTCGGAGTTCGGTGACCTGGGCCGGTTGACCGCGCTCAAGACCAAGCAGGGCGCGACCGTCAGCCTCGTCCTGCCGACCCTCAACGAGGCGGAGACGATCGGCCCGATCGTGGAGCGTGCGATCAAGGAGATGGTCGAGCGCTTCCCGCTGCTCGACGAGATCCTCGTCATCGACTCGGACTCGGACGACCGCACGCGGCAGATCGCCACCGACGCGGGTGCCCGCGTCGTTTCCCACTCCGAGGTTCTGGCCCGCTACGGCACGTTCCGCGGCAAGGGCGAGGCGCTCTGGAAGTCGCTCTACGAGACGACCGGCGACATCGTCGTGTGGGCCGACACCGACGTGCACAACTGGCACCCCCGACTGGTCTACGGGACGTTGGGCCCGCTGCTCCACGAGCCGCGGCTGCAGTACGTCAAGGGCTACTACCAGCGCCCGATCGTCGAACGTGGCGTGCTCACGGAGGGCGGCGGCGGCCGGGTCACGGAGCTCGTCGCACGCCCGCTGATCAACCTGTTCTTTCCCGAACTGTCGGGGCTCATCCAGCCGCTCGCCGGCGAATACGCCGGGCGTCGCTCGCTGCTCGAGTCGATCCCGTTCTTCACCGGCTACGCCGTCGAGATCGGCCACCTCATCGATATCGCGGAGCGCGTCGGACTCGAAGGGCTGGGCCAGGTCGATCTCGAGCGCCGGGTCCACCGCAACCAGGAGCTCGAGGGGCTGTCGCGGATGTCGTTCGTGATCCTCCAGGCGATCATGAAGCGGCTCGAGGAGCGACGGCGCGTGCGCCTGTTCGCGGAGCTCGGCTCGACGATGAAGCTGCCGCGCTCGGGCAGGAACAAGCTGTCGCTCGAGGTCATCGAGCTCGCCGACCAGGAGCGCCCGCCGATGATCCGCATCCCCGAGTACCTCGAACGTCGCCAGCAGACCGAGGCGGGGACCGAACCGGCCGTCAAGTGACCGCGGTTCGGCTCGTGACGTCGGCGGAACGGGCCCGATCTTGGCCAGATATTCACCCCGCGACTGAAAGGCACGAGTCGAAGCATCTTGGACCGCTTCAGTTAGCCAGAACTGGCTACATCCAGGCCCAACTGCCCCCTATTTGGCCCGATTGCGGCCATTTCGACGGCCTCCTAGTCACGGGGCGACTATCTGGCAACAACCATGGGCCTCATGCCTGAATCGCCGGCCCTCACCGTCACCGCGCTCGACGTCGAGGCGTACCGTGCCGCGATCCCGGAGCTCGCCGCGCTGATCGTCGACGCGGTGGCGAGCGGGGCCGGCGTCAACTTCCTCGATGGCGTCACGCTCGACGAGGCGGCGTCGTGGTGGCGCGCTCGCGAGGGCGACGTTGCGTCCGGCCGGACGACGCCGTTCGTGGCGGTGGACGGCGGGCGGATCGTCGGCTCCACGCTGCTCATCCGCTCGGTCAACCAGAACTCCCCGCATCGCGCCGAGATCGGCAAGGTCATCGTCCTGGGTTCGCACCGTCGGCGAGGATTGGCGTCCGAATTGATGCGCGCAGCCGAGGATCGTGCCCGCGCGGAGGGCCGCTGGCTGCTCGTCCTCGACACCGTGACCGGGTCGGCGGCCGATGCCTTCTACCGATCGCTCGGCTGGCAGGAGACGGGCGTCGTGCCGAACTACGCGCTCAACCCGGACGGCCAGCCGTGGGCTGCGACGTTCTTCTGGAAGGACCTCCGATGAGCGGCGAGTCGCGGACGGTCCTGATCGCACCCGATTCGTTCAAGGGGTCGCTGTCCCCCGTCGCGGTCGCGTGGGCGATCGCTGACGGCTGGCGCCGGGCTCGGCCACATGACAGCGTGCTGCTGTCGCCGCTCGCCGATGGCGGGGAGGGCACGCTCGTGGCCGTGGAGGCTGCCGGCGGCTGGGAATGGCACGAGGTCGCGGCCACCGACCCCATCGACCGCCCGGTGCGTGCGCGCTGGCTGCGGTCGAGCGACGGCCGGCGGGCGGTCGTCGAGCTGGCCGAGGCCTCGGGGTTGTCACGCCTGACGCCCGAGGAACGGGACCCGACGGGCGCCTCGACCTACGGCACCGGCGAGGTGCTGCGCGCGGTGATCGAATCCGGCGTCGAGCAGGTCACGATCGGGATCGGTGGAAGCGCCACGACCGATGGGGGGTACGGGATCCTGAAGGCGCTCGGCGTGCGGAGCGACCCCGCACGGGACGGCTTCCTGCATCTCGACGAGCTCGACGACCTCGCGAACGTCGACCTGCGGGTCGCCTGCGACGTCACCAATCCGCTGCTGGGTTCGCGCGGAGCGGCGGCGACCTACGGCCCGCAGAAGGGCGCCTCGCCGGAGCAGGTCGAGGAGCTCGACGCGCACCTCGAGCGCTTCGCCGACCAGCTGGCCGCGGGGGTCGGGCGCGACGAGCGCGAGACGCCGGGCGCCGGTGCGGCCGGGGGCGTCGGGTTCGCCCTGCTGTCGATCCAGGACCGCTTTCGGTCGTTCGCGCTGCGGCCCGGGGTCGATCTCGTCATGGAGCTGACGGACTTCGAGGAGAAGCTCGGGCAGGCGGACATCGTGATCACCGGCGAAGGTCGCATCGACGCCCAGACCGCGTTCGGCAAGACCGCGCTCGGGGTGGCGCAGCGGGCATCGGCGGCCGGCGTGGCCTGCGTGGCGGTCGGCGGCGGGGTCGAGCCGGCCGGGATCGACGCGCTGGCCAAGCTGGGCGCGGTGGCGGTGCCGGTCGTCGAGCGGCCGCAGTCCGTCGAGGAGGCGATGGCGGCCGGGACGGCACCGCTCGAACGATGTGGGGAGCGGATCGCTCGGTTGGTGTCGCTGTGGTGACCCCGGGCGCGACGCCCAGCCCGCGGCCGAAGGCGAAACGGCCGAAGAAGCGGCGCTATTCGAACCCTGCCGCGTCGTACGCCAAGCGGCTCGAGCGCTACCGCCCGGGGCTCGTGCCGTTCGTGCTCGACGGGCTCGCGTCGATCTACGGCCACCCGGTCTGGGAGCGCCGCCAGGACCCGACGAGCGAGCTGATCCTGACGATCCTCACCCAGAACAGCGCCGACGTGAACGCCGAGGTCGCGTTCGAGGCGCTGCGGACGGCGTATCCGTCGGGGCTGCCGGTGCAGCGGCACGTCCCCGGGGAGGGCTGGGGCGGGGTCGGGCTGTCGGAGGGGGCGCCACCGGACTGGGAACGGGTCGAGTTCGCGCCACTCCCCGAATTGACCGACGTGATCCGGCCGGGCGGCCTTGCCAACAGAAGGCGCCACGCCTCCAGGCGACCCTGCGCAGGATCCGCGAGGAACGCGGCGACTACTCCCTCGAATTCCTGGGCGACATGTCGGCGCTCGAGGCCCGCGACTGGCTCACCCAGATCGACGGCATCGGCAAGAAGACCGCCTCGGTGCTGCTGCTGTTCTGCTTCGGCTCACCGCTCCTGCCGATCGACCGCCACGTCGACCGGGTGATGCATCGCGTCGGCATCCTCTACCCGGACAACCTCCCCATGGAGGACGCCCACGACCTCGTGCTCGGGCTGTTCGAGCCGGACCAGATGTTCGAGGCGCACGTCAACCTGATCCAGCACGGCCGCAAGATCTGCCACGCCCAGCGGCCCGCCCACGAGCTGTGCCCGCTGCGCGACCGCTGCCGCTTCGTCGACCCGAAGGCGCCGTAGGTCGCTCGCCGCAGAACGCGGCCCCTTCCCGCGATGCGACTTCCCGGCATCACGCTCGCCGGAATCGAAGAGGCCGGTCCCCCCAGAGACCGGCCTCTCCTACCCCCGGGTTGGATCGACTACTTGATTGGCTTGAAGAGGGCGTAGGTCCCACCGCCCGACGGGCCGGAGGACAGGAGCACGGAGGTTGCCGCCGGAGTCGACAAGTCGAACGTCCAGGCGATAGCACTGGTTGATCTGCATCGTGACGCTCGGCGGCTTGCCCGTGTCAAGGTTGTAGATCCACTGGGATGTGGACCAGCGGAAGAGGTTGGTGTTGTCGTTGGCGGAGCCCGGCGTCGGCGTAGGCTTCGACGAGGTCGCTCGTCGCCGAACCGGCACAGGTCGAGCTAGTGACACCGATCCGCAGCGTGAGGTTGTTCGCGTTGAGGAACGACTCAGTCATTGCGACCGGCGTCCCACCGAGCGACAAGGTGCCGGTGACCTTGACCGGGATGACCCGGCCCATCTTGCCCTGGTTGATGACTGGGGTGGCCGACCCGACCGTCTGGTCGATCGGCTGGTAGTACTGCAGCGTCGCGGCCGACAGACCCGCGTGACGGTGATCGGAGGCAGGTCGCTCGTCCGACCGGCGAAGGTCGCCGTGTCGGCGACCGCTGGAGATCGTGTTCGTGCCGCAGGCGAGGAGGTGGAGGCCGTCCAGTTCCGGCGCGGTGTAGGCGGCGTTCGGCCCGCCGTTGACGTTGACCTTTTCGATGCCCGCTGTGGCGAGTCTCGACGGCCGTCTCCGCGTTGACCGCTGACGGACGACGCCACCGTGACGTAGCCGGTGCCGGGGGAGGCAGATCGCGACCACCGGATTTGTCTTGTCGATCTGGAAGTCGGCGCTCGGCACACCGCTGGCGGTGTTGCCGGCGAGGTCGGTGCAGGGATCGGAGGTCACGCTGACCGCGAAGCCCTCACCGCTCGTCGTCTTGGTACTGGGCGTTGCCCGGGAAGGCCAGGGCACAGGCCGCGTTGGGGCCGGAGATCCCGGCGTCGAGGCTGAACTCGTTGGTGACGTCGGTGTTGTACCAGCCGTTGCTGTTCGCGGAGGGTCGTCGGGCCGTCGTCGGTGATGACCGGCGCGGTCTTGTCGATCTGGAAGCCGGCGCTGGGCACACCGCTCGCGGTGTTGCCGGCGAGGTCGGTGCAGGGATCGGAGGTCACGCTGACCGCGAAGCCCTCACCGCTCGTCGTCTTGGACTGGGCGTTGCCCGGGAAGGCCAGGGCACAGGCCGCGTTGGGGCCGGAGATCCCGGCGTCGAGGCTGAACTCGTTGGTGACGTTGGTGTTGTACCAGCCGTTGCTGTTCGGGGGGTCGTCGGGCCGTCGTCGGTGATGACCGGCGCGGTCTTGTCGATCTGATCGCCGAAGGTCGCGGAGCTGTCGGTGTTGCCGGCGAGGTCGGTGCAGCGCGGTCGCTGCTGCGGACGTGGTCTCGGCGGCGGGGTCGTCTGTCGGCGACGGTCGACGGCGATGCCCGTTGGACCGTCGATCGGCGCACGTGAAGCTCCGGTACGTCGGTTGTCCAGCCGTTGGACGTGGCGGCGTCGGCTGGCCCCGGGAGATGACCGGCGCGGTCTTGTCGATCTCGGCCGGGCGTGAGCGTCGTGTTGCCGGCGATGTCGGTGCAGTCGCCGTCGCTGCGACGGACCCGTCGAGGTCTCGGCGGTCAGGGTGTGTCGTCGCCGGGACGGTCGGTGCGATGCGCGTTGGACCGAGCCCGTGTCGGCGCACGTGAAGCTCATGGTGACCGACGGTTCGTCCAGGTTGCCGCGACGTAGGGCGAGGCATCGGCGTTGGCCGCCGAGCTCGTGATGACCGGCGCGGTCTTGTCGATCTGGACCGGACCTGAAGCGTCGCGGACGCCGTCGGCGTTGCCGGCGTTGTCGATGCAGTCGCCGTCGCTGCTGACGGACCCGTTCGAGGTCTCGCGGTCAGGGTCGTCGTCGTCGTCGGCGACGGTGTCGGTGGCGATGCCCGATTGGACCGTGCCCGTGTCGGCGCACGGTGAAGCTCACGGTCACCGACTGGTTCGTCCAGCGTTGCCCGCGACGTAGGGCGAGGCATCGGCGTTGGCCGACGCGCTCGAGATGACCGGCGCGGTCTTGTCGATCATCACCGGACCGAAGGTCGCGGAGCCGTCGGCGTTGCCGGCGTTGTCGATGCAGTCGCCGTCGCTGCTGACGGACCCGTTCGACGGTCTCGGCGGTCAGCGGTGTCGTCATCGTCGGCGACGGTGTCAGGTTGCGATGCCCGATTGGACCGTGCCGGTGTCGGCGCAGGTGAAGCTCACGGTCACCGACTGGTTCGTCCAGGTTCGCCGCGACGTAGGGCGAGGCATCGGCGTTGGCCGCCGAGCTCGAGATGACCGGCGCGGTCTTGTCGATCATCGGACCGGACCGAAGGTCGCGGAGCTGTCGGCGTTGCCGGCGTTGTCGATGCAGTCGCCGTCGCTGCTGACGGACCCGTTCGAGGTCTCGGCGGTCAGGGTGTCGGTCATCGTCGGCGACGGTGTCGGTTGCGATGCCCGATTGGACCGTGCCCGTGTCGGCGCACGTGAAGCTCACGGTCACCGACTGGTTCGTCCAGGTTCCCGCGACGTAGGGCGAGGCATCGGCGTTGGCCGCCGAGCTCGAGATGACCGGCGCGGTCTTGTCGATCATGACCGGACCGACGGTCGCGGAGCTGTCGAAGTTGCCGGCGTTGTCGATGCAGTCGCCGTCGCTGCTGACGGACCCGTTCGAGGTCTCGGCGGTCAGGGTGTCGTCATCGTCGGCGACGGTGTCGGTTGCGATGCCCGATTGGACCGTGCCCGTGTCAGCGCACGTGAAGCTCACGGTCACCGACTGGTTCGTCCAGGTTCCCGCGACGTAGGGCGAGGCATCGGCGTTGGCCGCCGAGCTCGAGATGACCGGCGCGGTCTTGTCGACGAGGACCTCGTCGCCCGTCGTCTGGGCGTTTCCGTTACCGGCCGTGTCGGTCACGGCGGCGGTTGCGAGGCGGAGCTCGACCGTTCCCTCGGAGCAGCTGGTCAGGGTGATGTCGTAGGAGTCTCCGTCGACGACCCCGACGCTGACCAGGCAGCCGGTCGCCGTGCCGGCGTTGATGAAGTCGCCGGCAGTCAGGCCGAAGACGTTTTCGCTGAACTCGACGTCGAAGACCAGGGTCGCGGCCTTGGTGATGTTGTCGGTATCCGAAACGCCGGTGTCGGAGCCGGCCTGGAGGTCGATCGTGACGGTCGGGGCCGTGGTGTCCTTGGTGACCGTGACGTTCTCGCTCGCGCCGGTGTTGGTCGCCGCGTCGGTAACGCACACCCGGAGCGTGTTGGCACCCTCGTTGAGGTTTCCGGCGGTGATCGCGCTGGTCACCGTGTTGGGCGAGGTCGAGTAGGCGGTCGAGCTGACGACGATCGTGCCGTCGGTGCAGTTCGTGCCACCCCGGCGGACGACGTAGTTGCCGTTCTCGTTGGCGTGCCAGGTGATGCTGGCGCCGGCGTTGGTCACGACGCTGAAGGGCGAGCTGTTGTCGGTGCCGGTGCTGCCGGTGATCGAGTCGATCGTGACGGTCGGGGCCGTGGTGTCCTTGGTGACCGTGACGTTCTCGCTCGCGCCGGTGTTGGTCGCCGCGTCGGTAACGCACACCCGGAGCGTGTTGGCACCCTCGTTGAGGTTTCCGGCGGTGATCGCGCTGGTCACCGTGTTGGGCGAGGTCGAGTAGGCGGTCGAGCTGACGACGATCGTGCCGTCGGTGCAGTTCGTGCCACCCCGGCGGACGACGTAGTTGCCGTTCTCGTTGGCGTGCCAGGTGATGCTGGCGCCGGCGTTGGTCACGACGCTGAAGGGCGAGCTGTTGTCGGTGCCGGTGCTGCCGGTGATCGAGTCGATCGTGACGGTCGGGGCCGTGGTGTCCTTGGTGACCGTGACGTTCTCGCTCGCGCCGGTGTTGGTCGCCGCGTCGGTAACGCACACCCGGAGCGTGTTGGCACCCTCGTTGAGGTTTCCGGCGGTGATCGCGCTGGTCACCGTGTTGGGCGAGGTCGAGTAGGCGGTCGAGCTGACGACGATCGTGCCGTCGGTGCAGTTCGTGCCACCCCGGCGGACGACGTAGTTGCCGTTCTCGTTGGCGTGCCAGGTGATGCTGGCGCCGGCGTTGGTCACGACGCTGAAGGGCGAGCTGTTGTCGGTGCCGGTGCTGCCGGTGATCGAGTCGATCGTGACGGTCGGGGCCGTGGTGTCGGCCGCCGTGACGAACACGACGTCGGTGTTCTGGGCCCCGTTCTGGTGGTTAAGGCATCCGGGGTTAAGTGACGCGTTGACGAAGTTGCCGTCATCCCAGTGGTCGAATGTGAACCCGCTGATTCCTTGGGCTGTGAGGTGCAAGGATTGCGGGGAAGCAGTGCTCGTAACGTCCGTGCCATTGCCGCCGGTGGCGGCCGAAATCTGCCCTGAGTCGACGACGCTTCCGGTGCAGTTCGCGGCGCTGTAAAGGATCCAATCAATAGTCGCGGCGTTGCCGCCGGCACCAACCGTTTTGACCCGGACGATCCCGTCCGTAAACGTTGCCGTGGCCGTTCCCGAGCTTGGTCCGGTGGCCACAACCGTGTACTGAGCGACGAACCAGTTCGGAAGGTTGAACTGGTCGATGATGTCGCCGTTCTCGTCCGCGGTGACGTCGACGTGGCGGTTCCAGGAGCTGCCCCAGTCGTCGTTCACGAAGATGTGCACGACTTCGCCCGGCTGCCAGTTCGAGCCGGTCAGCGTGACGAGGCCGCCGGGCGGGTAGTCATCGAGGTCGCTGGCGATGGTCGGCGCAGCGACCGGCTCTGCGGGCGTGGGCTCAGCGGTCGGTTCGGCGGTGGGTGCGGGCGTGGCCGGAGGCGCCGTCTCTTCTGGCGTCGCCTCCGGAGTGGACTCCGCCGTCGGCTCCGGCGTCGCCTCGGGGGTCGCTTCGGGCGTCGGCTCCGCGCTCGGCTCGGCCGAGGGCGTCGGCGATGAGCTCGGATCGGCGCTCGGCTCTTCGGCCAGGGCAGCGATCGGCGCGACAAGGCTCGCGACCAGCAGGAATACCTGCAGTGCCACGAGCAGTCGGAGGAGTGACGGGCGGGCGGATCGGGGCACCTGAGTCCTCACGCTTCCCGGCGCCGGCGAGGACCGCGATCAGCGGCACCGCCACGACGTCCCCAGAACGTCGATGGAGCGGTCGAGAGCTGACGAGGCGACGATCGAACGGGGATCGATGGGCGAGACGGATAAGTGCTTACGCGTCGATCGTCCGCCCCGGTTCGCTGCGACCCCCCGGCTCGGACACCTATGCAGATCGCTCGGATACCCGGCGATCGAATGGACGCCAACCGTACTGCCGGTTCCAGCCGAAATCAACTACTCCGCATTGACTATTTCGGCCCCGCACCGCGTTACAAACATCCAAGTGGTGACAGGGGGCACCGATCCGGGCTCGAAGGCGCGCGGTACCATCCGGCCATGTTGAGCGGCGTGCCCGGAGGACCAGGCGGCACGGCGCCACGGATCCTCATCGTCGACGACGATCCGAACCTGCTCGTCCTGCTCGCCGAGCAGCTCCGCTCCGACGGCTACGAGATCGCCACGGCTCGTGACGGGGAGGAGGCCCTCCGCCGCCTCCAGGCGAGCTGGCCGGACCTCCTGATCATCGACATGATGATGCCGCGCATGGACGGCCTGTCCCTCGCGCGCGAGATCAAGTCACGCGCGGACCTCCCGATCATCGTGCTGTCGGCGATCGATGCCAGCGATTCGAAGGCGGACCTTCTCGAGGAGGTCGCCGAGGACTACATCACCAAGCCGTATCACTACCCGGAGCTCCGGGCGCGCATCAACCGGGTGATGCGTCGCCTCGGCGACAAGGTTCCCCGCCAGAGCCTCGTCCTCGGGCCGGACCTCACGCTCGACCTGTACCGCCGCGAGGCCACCGTCGGCGAGACCACCGTCCAGCTGACGCCGACCGAATCGCGTCTGCTCTATGCGCTTGCCGCGAACATCGGCCAGACCGTCTCGACGGAGACGCTCCTCGTCCGGGGCTGGGCCGAGACCGAGGACGCCGACCCCTCGTATGTCTGGGTCACGATGCGCCGTCTGCGCCAGAAGATCGAGGTCGACGCAAACCGTCCGAAGCATCTCGTGACGGTCCGTGGCGTCGGCTATCGACTCCTCCGGTCGAACGGCGAGAACGGCGCCGATGGATGACCCCGGCGCCGAACCAGCCGAGGGCCGCGGCCTCTCGTTTCGCACCCGCCTGACCGCCGCCCTCGTCGGAACGGCGGTGGTGCCGCTGTCCGTGTTCGGGCTCGTTGCGTACCTCACGAATGCCTTCGATCCGACCGTCGGGCGGCTCCTCCTGTTCGCCCTGGTCGTGACGATCCTCATCGCGATCCTCTTCTCCTACCTCGTCGCCACCGATCTCACCCGCCCATTGCGGACGATCGCGTCGGCCGTCGATCGCGTGTCGGCCGGCGACCTGTCGACGCCCATCCAGGTCCCGGGCGACGACGAGCTGGCGCGCCTCGCCGAGAGCCACAACCGCCTGGCCGCGGACCTCGACCGCCGCGATCGCGAAGTGGCGCAGATCAACGCGGCGATTTCGGACGTCTCGGTCCGCGACGGCGCCGCGATTCCTGGTGGCACGCGGGGCGGCCGAGGCAAAACGGATCTTCGACCTGGCGGAGGCCCGCCTGCTCCTGGGCGACCCGGACGACTTTCCCGTCGAGGAGGTGGTGCCCGGCGAGATGCGCCCGCTCCGTGCGGTCCTGCGGGCCGGCGACGAGTCGATCGGGCTGCTCCTGGGTCGCATGCCGCCACTCCGGCCCTGGGCTCGCGCCGATCAGGACCTGCTCGAGCTGTTCGCCAGCGAGATCGCCGTCGCGATCCGCAACGCCGAGCTCTACGAACGCGTCGAGGCGCAGAACGCCCAGCTCCTCGAGCTCGACGCGGCGAAGGACGACTTCCTGCGCGGGGTCAGCCACAACCTGCAGACGCCGCTGACGAGCATCCGGGCGCACGCGGACCAGCTGCGGCGCGACCGAGATGATCGTCGGCTGGAGGTCATCGAGGAACAGGCCGACCGGCTGTCACGCATGGTCCGCCAGCTCCTCACCGTGACCCGGCTCGAGTCGGGCGCGCTGCGTCCGCGTCTCGAGGTCGTGAGCCTTGCTGCCCGAACCAGGCGAGCCTGGGAGGCGCTCGCCGCCGAGGTGCCCTTCCGGCTCGACGACGATGCCGAGGGCTGGCTGGCGATCGGCGACGCCGACCAGCTCGACCAGGTGCTGTGGGCCCTCCTCGACAACGCGGTCAAGTACGGGCGCGGCACGCCGATCGACGTGGCGATCGTCCCGGACCCGAATACGAATCGGCTGCGCCTGACGATCGTTGACAACGGACCGGGCGTCCCGGAGCAGGACCGCGAGCGTCTCTTCGGCCGCTTCGTGCGGGGGAACGAGACCACGCCGGACGAGGGCAGCGGCCTCGGGCTGTTCGTCTCTCGCGAGCTGTGCCGTGCGATGGGCGGCGACCTCGTCCTCGAGCCGGCCGACGAGAGCCGCGGCGCGGCCTTCAGCGTCTACCTGCCCGCGGAGCTCGCCGAGGAACTCTGACCGGGTCGGTCTGGGAGGGTTGGCCCAGCTGGCGATGGGACAAAGGTACTAAGCGACGGTGCCGCGAGGCAGCATTGCAAGGTTGCCTGAAATGTCACTGACACAGGATCGTAGCGAGTCGCCCAGACACCAAGTCAGGGCTTCACCGCCGGGGAACCATATGAAACCTCCCGACTCGCGGGTGCGCCTGCGCGCACCCCGTTCCGTGCAGCCGCGCCCTCATCATCATTCGCGCGGCCAGGCACTCGTGGAACTCGCCGTCATTTCGGTCGTGCTGTTGCTGCTGCTCGCCACAGTCATCGACTTCGGGCGGCTCTTCTACACGCAGATCACCGTCGAGAACAGCGCCCGCGCGGGTGCTCTCGTCGCATCTCGTGAACCGAACTCATTCACGGGCGATTGCCCGAACGTCTCCGCATCGAACAAGATCGGCTGCGCCATCGCCGCCGAGTGGCGCGGATCGGCAATCTCGATCCCTGCCACGGAGATCGCCGTCAGCTGTGAGGACGGCAGCGGAACCACACAGGCCTGCGCGGCGACACCTCAAGCCGGCATCAGATCTCGGGTCTCGATCGAGAAGGGCTTCGGGTTTGTGATGCCCATCCTCTCGATCGCCTTCCCGGGTGGCGGCCTGACGATTGGCGCGAGCGTGACCGCCGATCAGCAATCGCTGCCGCCGCCGGTCACGGCCCTCCCGACACCGACCGCGACGCCTGCTCCAACGCCAACGCCGACACCGACCCCGTCCCCGAGCCCGACACCGACCGGTACACCCTCGGCATCTCCAACGCCGACACCGACCCCGTCCCCGAGTCCGACACCGACACCCTGCGCGCCAGGGTTCGCACCCATGCCAAACCTCGTTGTCGGTGAGACGCCCGGCTCGTCCGAGACGGTCAGTGAAGCTCGACTCGAGTGGCAGACGGCCGGATTCCAGCCGAACAACTTCACCCCAAAGAACGGTCAGACCAACAAGATCGTCCTCACGCAGGACACGACCGTCGGGCAGTGCTACGCCACCGCCTCGGCAACGGTCACGGTGACCCACTCATGAGCCGCCAGCGTTCGCGAATGCGCGGGCAAGGGCTCGTGGAATTCGCCCTCGTCCTGCCGGTGTTCATGGTCCTTGTATTCGGCATGATCGACGGCGGTAGGGCGATCTTCGCCTTCAACCAGATGTCGCAGATCAGTCGGAATGTCGCCCGGGTTGCAAGCACGGCGTGCTTCTCGACGACACCGGCGTGTGACCGCGACTCGGGCGCCATCGCCGCGGCGATCAGCACGCAGGCGGCGGGCTACCAGTCCCCTGTTGTGTGGTCTGTCAGCTGTATCAACCCAGCCACCAAGGCGGCGCCCACGAACACCGGGTCCGACTTCTGCAAGGTCGGCTACCTGGTCCGTGTGACCGCCTCGTCGTCCTTCGGCTTCATCACCCCCGTGGCCAGCTCGTTCGGTCCGGTGAACGTCGGATCGAGCACCGATCAGGAGATCCTCCAGTGAAGGCCATCGACATGATCGGCAGCCTCGGGCGTGTTCAGAGGCGGCGCCGACAGGAACGGGGCCAGGTGCTCGTCCTCTTCGCGTTGATGCTGATCGTGCTCCTCGCAAGCGCGGGTCTCGTCATCGATCTCGGCAGTTCGTGGGCACAGGTCCGATCGGAGCAGAAGGTTGCCGACGTCGCGGCCCTCGCCGGCGCGACGGCGGAGGCGAACGGTGCGACGCGGGCGCAGATCATCCAGGCAGCCCTGGACTCAGCCGTGGCCAACGGGTTCGATGCCACCGAAGTCGCCGTGAATATTCCGCCGACCACCGGCGCGTATGCGCCCGGCGGCTCGGCTTCAGGTCCTCTGAGCTCGAATGACTGCAGCTCCGCGGCACAGTACCCGTGCTGGGTCGAGGTCAAGATCACCCGACCGCACGAGAACTCCTTCAGCCGAGTGCTCGGCTTCGAGTCCTTCGGCTCGGCGGCGCGTGGCGTCGCGGTCGGCGGCGTCGCGAACGCCGTTCAGGTCGGGCTGTCGCCGATCATGTTCAATTACAAGGCGCTCCAGGAGCACGGGACGACGCCGTTCGTCTACTGCGATCCCCACCCAAGCAAATGCTCGCCGAACTCATCCTGGCCGCTGTTGGGTGACCAGTTCGCATGGACGACGTTCTGCATGAGCAACGCGAACTGCAACGTCAATTCCGCTGAGGCCAAGGGGATCATCGAGGGCGGCAACTTCCAGGTCACCGTCACCCTCGGGATGTACCTCGGCCCGCACAACAACGGACAAAAGACCTCGGTCTGCAAGGCGCTGCTCGACCAATATCCGAACGGCGCGGATCTGCCTGTCGCCATCAATGACGACAACGGCAATCTCGTCGGCTTCTGGATCTGGCATCTCGACTCCGCGAACAGCAACTGCCAGGGCCAGGACGGTGAGCAAAGTACCACGGCGGTGTCGAGGTGGCCGACGTCAACGACGAGAACCTCGAGGCGATCGAGAAGGGCATGGGCGCGACCGCGCCACCTCCACAACATCCGCAACGTCTATGGCGTGCCGTGCGTGGTGGCCGTCAACCGGTTCCCGAGCGACACCGATGCCGAGGTCGCGAAGGTCGTCGTGCTGGTCGCCGCCGAGGGCGTGGAGGCGTATCCCGCGACGCACTTCGCCGACGGGTCTGCCGGGGCGACGCCGCTCGCCGAGGGTCTGCTGCGCATGCTGGACGAGCCGTCGCCGTACGAGTTCTCGTTCACCTACGACGACGAGCAGAACCTCACCGAGAAGGTCGAGACCATCGCGACTCGCCTGTACGGCGCGGCCGAGGTCACCTGGGACCCCAAGGCTCGGCGCCGCCTGCGTCAGATCGAGGGCGACGGCTACAGCCACCTCCCAGTCTGCGTGGCCAAGACGCAGTACTCCTTCTCGACCAGCGCCGCCTCACGCGGTGCACCGCTCGGTCACGCGCTGCACGTACGCGAGGTCAGACTGTCGGCCGGCGCGGGCTTCGTGGTCCTGGTCTGCGGTGACGTGATGACGATGCCTGGCCTGCCGAAGCAGCCGGCGGCGTCGCACATCGACATCGACGAGAACGGCGCCATCTCCGGCCTCTCCTAGCTCCGCCCGCGAATTGCGGGAAGGTCGCCGCCCCAGGGCGTGTCGGCCGAACCTTTCCCGCAATTCCGAGCACTACGCGGTGCAGGGGCCCTCCCAGAGGTTGATGCCCGAGTCGACGGCGTACTCGTCGATTGCTGCCAGCTCGTCCTCGGAGAAAGTCGAGGTTGTCGAGCGCCGCGACGTTCTCCTCGAGCTGGCTTGACGCTGCTCGCGCCGATCACGAGCGACGTCATCCGCTCGTCGCGCAACGCCCACGCCAGCGCCAGCTGCGCGAGCGACTGACCGCGCTTCTCGGCGATCTCGTTGAGGCCGCGAACGCGGGCGAGGTTCTCCTCGTTGAGGAAGTCCTTGTCGATGGTCGCGTTGGCAGCGGCGGCTCGCGAGCCGTCCGGGATGCCGTCGAGGTACTTGCTGGTGAGCATCCCCTGCGCCAGCACGGTGAATGCGATGCAGCCCGCACCGACCTCGTCCACCGCGTCGAGCAGCTCAGGCTCGATCCAGCGGTTGAGCATCGAGTACGACGGCTGATGGATCAGCAGCGGCGTCCCGAGGTCCTTCAGGATCGCCGCGGCCTCGCGGGTTCGCTCGTCGGAGTACGACGAGATGCCGACGTAGAGCGCCTTGCCCTGACGCACGGCGGTGTCGAGGGCGCCCATCGTCTCCTCGAGCGGGGTGTCCGGGTCGAAGCGGTGGCTGTAGAAGATGTCGACGTAGTCCAGGCCCATCCGCTGCAGCGAGTCGTCGAGGCTGGACAGCAGGTACTTGCGCGAGCCCAGGTCGCCGTACGGGCCCGGCCACATGTCCCAGCCGGCCTTGGTCGAGATGACCAGCTCGTTGCGGTACGGCTTGAGGTCCTCGGCCACGATGCGGCCGAAGTTGACCTCCGCAGACACCGTACGGCGGGCCGTAGTTGTTGGCCAGGTCGAAGTGCGTGATGCCGAGGTCGAAAGCGCGGTGGATGGTCGCGCGCTGGGTGTCGAGCAGGCGGTCGTCGCCGAAGTTCTGCCAGAGGCCGAGCGACAGCAGCGGCAGCTGGAGTCCGCTGCGACCGCAGCGGCGGTAGGTCATCGAGTCGTAGCGCGTGTCAGCGGCTTGATAGGTCACGCTCACCATCCTGCCGGAGACAACTCGGCGTTTCAGACGAGCCCTACGCCGTGGACACCACGGGCGATCTGGCCTGAGTTGCGGTGTTGGTGGTGGACGCGCACCAGATGCCGGGAGCGGCGCAGGTCGCTCGGAAGGGGAAACTTTTCCCCAGCGAGACCCCTGGACGGGGTACCCCTGACGCTGACCCATGGACGGCACGCATGCTCCAGTCACACCACACACCTCCCCTCGAACCCAACGCGCTCGCGGAGTCGGTCCTGGCCGCCGCCCATCGGCGCGACCACGCCCACACCGGCACCCACAATCCGTGCCGTCCCCATGTCGTCGAGGTCGTCCACCTCGGCAGCCAGGCGGTGATGGTCTGCCACGACTGCCTCGAGGACTCCGGCTTCGTCGCGCATCGCCATGCCGAACACCTCGCCGCTGAGCACCAGCTGCTGACGACGATGGCCACCGTCACCCCGCTGGCCAGGTCCGACCTGCGCTGACCGCCGCGACGGGCGTCGATGCGACCGCCGGCCCGTTCGGTGGCGCTGCAGGGCAGGATGGTCGGACGATGTCCGATCCCGCCGTCCCGCCGCTCGTCGGAGCGCATGCCGTCCGACCCGACGCCCGACGCCGTCTACGACGCGTTCGAGGACTGGGCGTCGACGCAGGGGCTGAACGCTCTACCCCGCCCAGAGCCGAGGCGCTGATCGAGCTCGTCGACGACGCGAACGTCATCCTGGCCACGCCGACCGGGTCCGGGAAGAGCCTGGTCGCCGCCGGCGCACACTTCGCCGCGCTGGCCCACGGCCGGCGCAGCTACTACACCGCACCGATCAAGGCGCTGGTGTCGGAGAAGTTCTTCGCGCTCTGCGACATGTTCGGTGCCGACAACGTCGGGATGCTGACCGGTGACGCCGCGGTGAACCCGACGGCGCCGATCATCACCGCGACGGCCGAGGTGCTCGCCAACGTGGCGCTGCGCGAGGGTGCCGACGCCGACATCGGCCTGGTCGTGATGGACGAGTTCCACTTCTACGCCGACCCGGACCGCGGCTGGGCGTGGCAGGTGCCGCTGCTCGAGCTGACCGGCGCGCAGTTCCTGCTGATGTCGGCGACGCTCGGCGACATGACCCGCTTCCGCGACGACCTGGCGCGCAGGACCGGTCGGCGTACGACGGTGGTGGCGTCGGCCGAGCGACCGGTCCCGTTGCACTTCTCCTACGTCACCACGCCGATCCACGAGACGCTGGAGGAGCTGCTGACGACGCACCAGGCGCCGGTCTACGTCGTCCACTTCACCCAGGCCGAGGCGATCGAGCGGGCGCAGGCGCTGTCGAGCCTGAAGGTCGCGACCCGCGAGGAGCGCGACCAGATCGCGGCGCTGATCGGCGACTTCCGGTTCACCGCCGGCTTCGGCCGCACGCTTGAGCAGGCTGATCCGGATGGGGATCGGCGTGCACCATGCCGGGATGCTGCCGCGCTACCGGCGCCTGGTCGAGACGCTCGCGCAGGCCGGTCTGCTCAAGGTGATCTGCGGCACCGACACCCTCGGCGTCGGCATCAACGTCCCGATCCGCACCGTGGTCCTCACCGGCCTCGCCAAGTACGACGGCGTCCGGGTGCGGCACCTGCGGGCGCGCGAGTTCCACCAGGTCGCCGGCCGGGCCGGACGCGCCGGGTTCGACACGCTCGGCAGCGTCGTCGTCCAGGCGCCGGAGCACGAGGTCGAGAACGCCCGGCTGGTCCGCAAGGCCGGCGACGACCCGAAGAAGCTGCGGCGCGTGCAGCGCAAGAAGCCGCCCGAGGGGTTCGTGAACTGGGGTGACAAGACGTTCGAGCGGCTGGTCGCGGCGGAGCCGGAGCCGCTCACCTCGAGCTTCGCCGTCACGCACTCGATGCTGCTCAACGTGATCGCCCGGCCGGGTGACCCGTTCGCGGCGATGCGACGGCTGCTGACCGACAACCACGAGGACGAGGCCGCGCAGCGCCGCCACATCCGGCATGCCGTCGCGATCGCGCGGTCCCTGCTGGCCGGTGACGTGGTCGAGCGGCTGGATCCGCCCGGTGCGGACGGCCGTGGCGTCCGGCTCACCGTCGATCTGCAGCCGAGCTTCGCGCTCGACCAGCCTCTGTCGGCGTTCGCGATCGCCACCCTGGGTCTGCTCGACCAGGACTCGCCCACCTACGCGCTCGACGTCGTGTCCGTCATCGAGGCGACGCTGGAGGATCCGCGCCAGGTGATCGCGGCGCAGCTCAACAAGGCCCGCGGTGAAGCGGTCGCCGCGATGAAGTCCGAGGGCATCGAGTACGACGAGCGGATCGAGCTGCTCGACGACGTGACCCATCCGCAGCCGCTGGCCGAGCTGCTCGAGGCGGCGTACGAGACCTATCGCACCGGCCATCCCTGGGTTGCCGACCACGCGCTGCGCCCGAAGTCGGTGGTCCGCGACATGTACGAGCGGGCGATGACGTTCGTGGAGTACGTCGGCTTCTACGGGCTGGCCCGGTCCGAGGGACTGGTGCTGCGCTACCTCACCGACGCCTACCGGGCGCTGCGTCGCACCGTCCCGGAGTCGGCTCGCAACGAGGAGCTCGAGGACTTCATCGCGTGGCTCGGTGAGCTGACCCGGCAGGTCGACTCGTCGCTGCTCGACGAGTGGGAGAAGCTCGCGGCCGGCGACGACCTGACCGCAGCCGACCTGGTGCGGCCGCCGCTGGACACCGAGATCCGCCCGGTGACGGGCAACCCGCGCGCGTTCCGGGTGCTGGTCCGCAACGCGATGTTCCGTCGGGTGGAGCTCGCCGCCCGGCGCGACTGGGCCGCGCTCGCCGAGCTGGACTCCGAGGCGGGCTGGTCCGCCGACGACTGGCGGGAAGGCTTGGCGGCGTACTGGGACGAGCACGACGTGCTGCTCACCGACGCGGACGCCCGAGGGCCGGGGCTGCTTGTCGTCGACGAGACCTCCGAGCCCGGCGCCTGGCGGGTGCGCCAGATCCTGCACGACCCGGAGGGGTTCCACGACTGGGCGCTGCTGGCGACCGTCGACCTCGCGGCGTCCGACGAGGCGGGCTACGCCGTCGTGCGACTCGACGAGATCACCGGAGGCTGACCGGGTGCGCCTGGCCACCTTCAACGTCCTGCACGGTCGCTCCCTCGCGGACGACCGGGTGGACAGGGAGCGGTTCGCCGAGGCGATCGCGAGCCTGGACGCCGACGTGCTCGCACTCCAAGAGGTCGACCGTGGCCAGGAGCGCTCGCACCGCCTCGACCTGACGGCGGTGGCGGCGGAGGCGATGGGGGCGACCGACTTCCGCTTCGCGGCCGCGATGACCGGGCGGCCGGACGGCTCCTGGCGGCCGGCCACGGGTGGTGAGCCCGATGACGCCGCGCTCTACGGCGTCGCGTTGCTGTCCCGCTATCCCGTACGCCGATGGGACGTGGTCCGGCTGCCCGCCCTACCGGTCTCCGTGCCGTACCGGTTCACGGGTCAGCGTCGGCCGAGCCTGGTCCGCGACGAGGCCCGGGTCGCGGTGATGGCCCGGGTCGGAGCTCCGCTCGGTGAGGTCACCGTGGTGGCGACGCACCTGTCGTTCCTCCCCGGGTGGAACGACGTCCAGCTGCGCCTGCTGATGCGTCGGATCCGGCATACGTCAGGGCCGGTCGTGCTGATGGGCGACCTCAACATGGGTCCGACCCACGCCCGCCGAGTGACCCGGCTCCAGTCCCTCGGAAGTGCGGACACGTTCCCGGCAGCCGCGCCCGAGCGGCAGATCGACCACGTGCTCGCCCGTGACGTCCCGGGACGACCGAGCAGCAGTGCGGTGACCTTGAATGTGTCAGACCATGCCGCCCTCGTCGTCGACCTGACATGATCGGCACATGGAGGTCGCCTCGATCCACGCCCTGGCCGATGAACAGCTCGCCACCGCCGGCGCATCCCCGAGCGGCCGCAGCGCCGTCCGGGTGTACGGCCGGCCCTCGGCCCGGCTCCGTCAGACCTTGCTGGCGCTCGACGCCGGTCAGACGATGGGCGAGCACAAGAGCCCAGGAGACGCGTCGCTGCTCTGCCTGCGCGGCAGGGTGATCCTGCGTGCCGGCGGCACCAGCGTCGAGCTCGGTCCGAACGACCTGCTCGCCCTGCCGCCCCAGCGCCACGACATCGAGGCGCTCGAGCCCTCCGCACTCCTCCTCACCGTCTCCCACTGACTCTCCGAATGCGGGAAAGTGCAGGACGGCACCGGCGTGTCGGGAGCACCTTTCCCGCAATTCGCGGCGCGCGGTCAGTCGGAGAAGAGGGCCCGGACGTCGGCGGCGTCGATCGGGGTGGCGGACGAGCCGTCGCCGTCGATGACCTGGGAGAACAGCGCGGCCTTGCGCGCCTTGAGCTCCATCACCTTCTCCTCGATCGTGCCGGTCGACACGAGCCGGTAGACCATCACCGGCTTGGTCTGGCCGATCCGGTGCGCGCGGTCGACAGCCTGGGCCTCGACGGCGGGGTTCCACCACGGGTCGAGCACGAAGACGTAGTCGGCCTCGGTCAGCGTCAGCCCGACTCCGCCGGCCTTGAGGCTGATCAGGAACACCGACGCCTCGCCGTGCTTGAACGAGTCGATCACCTCACCGCGTCGCGTCGTGCTGCCGTCGAGGTAGGTCATCGTGATGCCCTCGCGGTCGAGCCGCTCCCGCACCCGCGCCAGGAACGACGTGAACTGGCTGAACACCAGCACCTTGTGTCCCTCTTCGACGATCTCGGTGAGGTGGTCGACCAGCACGTCGATCTTCGCCGAGCCCGCGCTCTCGTAGGCCTCGTCGATCAGCGCCGCGTCGAGGCTGAGCTGGCGCAGCTTGGTCAGCGAGCGGAAGATCGCGATCCGGTGCTTGTCGAAGTCCTCGTCGACCAGCCCGAGCACCGTCTGCCGCTCGCGCTGGAGGTGGGTGTCGTAGATGCGGCGGTGGCGCGGCGTCAGGTCGACCTCGAGCACCTGCTCCTGCTTGGGCGGCAGGTCGGCGGCGACCAGGTCCTTCGTGCGCCGGAGCAGGAACGGGCGGATCCTTCGTCGGAACCGCTCGAGCGCCTGCTGGTCGCCTTCCTTCTCCACCGGATCGGCCACCAGCTCCTTGAACCGGGCCGGGTAGGCGTACAGCCCTGGCGCCACGATCGAGAGCAGCGACCACAGCTCCATCAGCCGGTTCTCCATCGGCGTGCCGGTCAGCGCGAGCCGGAAGTCGGTCTCGATGCGGCGTACGGACTGATAGGTCTTCGCGGTGTGGTTCTTGACGGTCTGCGCCTCGTCGAGGACCAGGCCGCCCCACGTCTGCTCGGCATAGGCGTCGATCTCGAGCCGCAGCAGGGTGTACGACGTGATGACGATGTCAGCCCCCTCGACCAGCGAGGCGATGGACTCGCCCCGCCGCGACACCGACGAGGTCACCGTGCGGACGACCAGTCCGGGCGTGAACGCCTCGGCCTCGTGCGCCCAGGTCGAGACCACGCTGGTCGGCGCGACGACGAGGAACGGTCCGGCGCCGGCCTCACGCGCGTGTGCCACCAGAGCGAGGGTCTGCACGGTCTTGCCGAGCCCCATGTCGTCGGCCAGGATGCCGCCGAGCCGGCTCTGCCAGAGGAAGGCGAGCCAGCGGAACCCGTCGAGCTGGTAGGGGCGTAGCTCGGCCTTGACCCCGACGAGCTCGACCTGCGGGAGCGCCTCGACGTCGCGCAGGGCTTCGGCCGCCCGGACCCACTGCGCCGCCTGCTCGTCGACGATGCCGACCTCGGCGAGCTCCTCCCAGAGGTTGAGGTCGCGGTGGCCGACCCGGACGCCGTCGCGTGGTTGCTCGTGCAGCTCACCGGCAGCGTCGACCAGCTCGGCCAGGTGGGCGAACTCCGGGCGGTCGACCTCGACGTGGAGCCCGTTGGGCATGATCACGCGGGGCTGTCCGAGCGTCAGGGCCTCGAGCAGGTGCGCCAGCGCGAGGTACTGCCCGTCGACCTGGATCGTCACCTCGAGGTCGAGCCAGTCGGGCTTGGCCGACGCGGCGTCGGTGTCGTCGCGCGAGGTGAACGGGATGACCGGCGCGCCCGACGCGGCGCGGTAGTCGGGTCGCCCGCCGGTCTCCTCCAGCTCGATCACGCCGCGCGCGGCCAGCTCTTCCAAGGTCGGCAGCACGTCGTCGACGAACCCGATCGCCTGGTCGTGCTCGAACGTCTTGCGCTCGACCAGGCCACGGTCGAGACGGTGGCTGTCGCAGAGCGCGAAGACCTGGTGGTCGGTGAGCTCGCGGCCCATCGCCAGGACCGTCTCCACCTCGAGCTCGGGACGCCGCACGCCCCGCAGGCCGCGCGTCTCGGTCAGCGCGTAGACGCGGTCGGCGCCTCCGACGGCGTACCGCCACGACCAGGCCAGCTCGACCTCCTGCACGCTCACCCACGTGATCGAGAGAGCGAGCCGGGGCTCGGGCCGCTCCGGCAGCTCGATCGAGCTGTCGGACGAGACGACGGGGACGTGCCGCTGCAGCCGCGGGAGGTAGTCGGTGAGCAGCTCGTCGCGGGCACCGGACGGCACGACCAGGTCGTCGCTCTGCGAGAACAGCCGACGCAGCTGCGGCCCGAGCGGTCGGTCGAGCCCGGCGAGCGTGACCACCCAGGAGGCGCCGCCGGCACTCGGCGACCAGAGGGCCGCACCGTGGGCTGGGTCGCCGAGCAGGTCGACCGCGTCGGCGGCGTACCACTCGCCCTCGGCGGCCACCCCCAGCCGTAGGTGTGCGAGCTCCTCGGAGGCGTTGACGTCGAGCTCGACCCGCACCGGCTCGGTCAGCAGGTGGACGCCGGTCAGACCTGGCCCGGGCACGAGCGGGATGCCGGCCTCGCGCACCCGTCCGAGGGTCGCCCAGAGCGCCGGGCCGAAGGTCGCGAGGGTCAGATGCGGCTCGCTGCCGTGGTAGTAGCCGTAGCGCGAGGCGGCCTGGTGGATCGCGGCGAGCTCGTTGAGCACGGCGAGCTGGTCGGGGTCGAACGCCGCCTCGCCTCGCATCCGCGTGAGGTCCTGGAACGACACCCCGCTCTTGATCCAGTTGTCGCGGGCGCCGCGTTGGAGCGGCCGGATCTGCAGGGTGCCGCGGGTCGGGATGGCGGTGGGTGCGCGCCACGAGTTCTTGCTGAGCTGACGGCTCAGCGCCACCTGCAGGGCAAGCGGAGTCCGGCGGTTGGCGCGTCCGGCCCGGTCGGCGGCGTCGTCGAGCTCGTCGAGCACGGTGGTGAGCTGGTGCTCCCAGTGCGCGTTGGGGCCGCGACCGGCATCGGCGTGCTCGCGCGCCTGGATCGCCCGCACCTCCATGACGAGGGCGAGCACGTGCTTGCACTCGTGCTGGACGGGGCAGTCGCACCGGCTGGCGTACCAGACCCCGTCGGCGTCGAGTCCCGCGCTGACGTACGCCGTGTAGATGACGCCGCGCGAGCCCTGCACCTGGCCCTTGATGACGAGGTCGCCGTCGCTGTCGGTCTCGTGCTTGCTCGAGAGGACGCGGCCGGTGTGGAGGTAGGCCGAGGCGCGTTCGTACGTCGGCGTGCCGAACCTGCGGCGCAGGTCCTCCTCGGAGACGACGGTCAGGTCCATGTCAGGTCCGACTCTAGGCGGCTCGCGCCGACGATTCGGGACGGCACGCGTCCGGGCTGTGGACCGATTCGTGCGGTCGCCGGAATTGCCCTGTGGACAACGCGTTCGAGGCCTCTGCGGTGGGCCAGGCTTGGTCGGTATGACGATCGACGCACCCCGACCCGACCTCCCTCCGATCCGCACCCAGACCGACCTCACCGAGGTCTGGACCATCCTGATGGGCGAGCTCGGCTTCGCCTACCGCCAGCTCTGGGTGCTCTTCGTGCTCGCCGACGGCGATGCCCACCCGGCCGTGATGAAGATCGAACACCTCGACGAGTGGCCCGACGAGCAGTTCACGGCGGGGCTCGTCGACGTCTGCGCGAACTTCGTCGACGAAGACTCTGGCAACGGTCAGGTGGCGATGTTGCTCGCCCGTCCCGGCGGCGGAGCGTTGTCGGCGAGTGACCGTGCGTGGACGTCGGCGCTCTACCGCGCGACGCGGCTGGGTGGCGTGGCCAGCCATCCGATCCGCCTCGCCAACGACGTCGAGCTGCGCCTGGTCGCCGCCGACGACCTCGACGGCCTCGACCTCGCCGGTTGACCGAAATTTCGGTGGTTGAGCCCGTCGAAACTCCCGGGACACGTATCAATAACACCTCGGCGGCGTCCTCGTTTGAAAGGCAACCAACACGACGTACGAAGCGTCGTAGTCAGCAAGAGTTTCCGACCAGGAGGTGCACGATGAACGCGTTGCACACGTTCGCATCCGCGAGCGCTGTCGCGTCGTGCACGCTGGCGGCCGCACATCGCCGCGATCACGACCACGGCGTCGAGGTCGTCGCGTGCCACCCGCACGTGGTCGAGGTGGTCCACCTCGGCGAGCATGCGGCGATGATCTGCCACGACTGCCGCACTGACTCCGGCTTCCTGCCGCACCGCGAGGCCGAGCGGATGGCTTCCGCCCACCGGCACGAAACCGCCGCCACCCCGCACTCCCCCGCCGCCTGACCGTTGCTCGCTGGTCGAGCCCTTCGACAGGCTCAGGATGAACTTGTCGAGACCACGTCAGGGGCGGGTCGGTGCGTAGAAGTGCTGGTAGTCGGGCGAGCCGGGCCACGCGCCGCCCCACTTCCACCCGATCCGGTGAAACGCCCGCACCAGGACGTCGTCCTCGCGGATCACCCCACGCGGGACCCGCGCACCGCGCGAGCGATCGAGCTCGGTGAAGCGCCGTCCGGCCGGCGGCTCCACCACGTTGCCCCTGACGTACGGGTTCTGCACCGGGTTGATGTCGATGGCGGTGCCGTAGGCGTGGGCCGACCAGTGGTCCGTCCCCGTCACACGCCGACAGTTGTACGCCGACGTGTTGTTGGCCGCCATCGAGCGGTCGTCGTCGCCGCGATAGGCGTCGACCAGCCTCATCCGGCCGATCGGCCAGCGGGCGTCGTACGCCGTCGCGAAGACGTGCACGATCGCGCGGGCGTAGTCCTCGTGGACGACCAGCTCCCCGCGTCGTACCTGACCGCCGAAGCCGACGTACGAGAGCCGCAGGTGGCGCAGATCGGTGAGTGGCACCGGGCAGCCGGCCTGATGGCTGAACCTGAGCCGGGCACGCAGGTGGTGCCCGATCGGCCGGATCGATGCGCGGTACGACGGGAGGACTCGACCCTCGCGACGCCAATGTGGTGACTCCGACTTGGCCGCAGCCGTGTCATCCACGACCGCCGGACTGTTCGACCCGCCCTCGCCGTCATCGGAGCCAGGCGAGTCCGTCGCCGAGCACGCAACGAGCAGGGGCAGCATCAACCAACTGCTGTTGCCCGCTCGACGCGATCGCAGGATCGCCGAGATCGAAGCCTGACGCGATGACCGTGCCCTCACCATTGGTCGGGTCACCACCGGGCAGCGTGTGGCCGACGCGAATCGTGTCCGGCAACCCCGTACGGGATTCCCGCCACGCCGACCATTCGCCGCCGTCCCAGGCCACGTCCGGCGTGACCTGAGACGGCGAATGACCGGCCGACGCGACCTTGGTCCCGCCAGCCGAGACGGCGCCCGCACCGTCGACCTCGTTGTCCACGACGTCGACCCCGACTCCCAGGCCAAGACGAAGCCGGGTACCGGATCGGGCGACGGGTGGATTGTCTGCTTCGGCAGGGAGGCGCTGGAAACCCGAACGCCAGAAGGGTCGAGTACGGCGCCCGCGCGCCGACCCGAGCGGCGTAGGTGTCGCCGGCGCCGCTTCTGCCGTCAGACCAGACCAGGAGCGACGTCGACGGGTGGAGGCAACAGAGACCGGTCCGGCGAAGCCATCAGCGGTCGCGACAACGACGTGGACGCCGAGCACCGTGCCGCTCGCGTTTACGTACCGGCTTCGAGCACGTCACGGTCAAGTAGTCGCTGATTGCTGGGGTTGGCGTACTCGCTCGGCTGTCCACGCCACCACGAACTGGGTCCCGGGGGCGCTGACCGATGGGCGAACTCGTTGAAGTACTGGTCGGCGCTATCCAGCGATATCGGGAAGCCACCGGGGGTCAACACGGAGCCCGCGGTGCCTGAATCGCGAGCCGAGAACGGTGCCGCAGAACGGGCAGGACTTTTCGACCACACGACCAGGTACGTCGTGCCGTTGAAGGCCACCGCCGGTCCTCCAGCAGTCGTGCCGCCGTACAAGCCAGCGCTGCCGACGTCAAAGCCCGCACCATCGAGCACTGCTCCGCCGCCGGTCACGCGCTGGCGAAGACCGCTTCACCAGTGTCGGTACGGCCGATCCAGGCAACCAGGAAGTCGCTGCCGCGGCTGGACAAGGCCGGTTCCGAGAGGCCCTCAGCTCGTGAGATCGCCACCGGTATGCCGTAACCATCGAGGACCGCCCCGGCCGGTGTCACCCTTGTCCCGAAAAGGTCGCCGCCCTCCTCCCAGACGACAAAGAAGTTCGTGCCGTTGTAGGCGATCGCCGGCGAGTCTTGAGCGGCCGGCGAGGGCGAGACGGCGAACTCGCTGAGCACTGCGCCGCTGGCATTGATGCGGGCCGCACGGATCTGGAAGCGTGCCGTCGAGATCGTCCTCCAGACGACGAGCCTGGTGGTCCCATCTGGAAGCGACGGCCGGGTTGACCTTGTCGAGCGCAGGGAGTTCGGAGATCGGATGCTCACCGCCGGTCGGGGGGTCCTGAGCGGACGTGGGCGCTCGCCACGTGACCGGTCGAGCGTGAGAGGGGCTTGTGCAGTGCCGTCGAGCGAAAGGCACGACCAGACCCAGTACGGCCGTGAGGGGCGACGAGTCGGGGGAACACGTGACGCCGACGATCCATGGAGCCTCCTGCCCGGGGCGAGCGGCGCTCGCCTGACACCGCTGGCTACACGACGGACCGTGATGCTGGAACAGCGGAACGTGACATCTTCATTCCCGTTTCGGCCATGGTCAAGCCTCGGTGATGGCTCCCCGCTCGGCCCCCTGGGCCAGCCGGGCGTATTTGGCCAGCACGCCGCTCGTGTACCGGGGCTGGAACCTTCGACTCCGCCGCGCCGGGACTCGAGCTCGCCAGGGGCGACGTCGACGTCGATGGTGCGGGCGACGGTGTCGATCACGATGCGGTCGTCATCGTGGAGGAACGCGTCGGGCCACCGTCGACCGCCTCGGGCGCGACGTGGCCGACACAGAACCCGTGGGTACCACCCGAGAATCGGCCATCGGTGACGAGCGTGGCGTCCCCGCCCCGGCCGGCACCCTTCATCGCGCCGGTGATGGCCAGCATTTCCCGCATCCCCGGCCCGCCCTTCGGCCCTTCGTAGCGGATGACCACAACGTCGCCCGCGTTCATCTTTCCGGCCAGGATCTCCTCCATCGCCGCGTGCTTGCCGTCGAAGACCGCCTCTGGGCCCTCGAAACGATCGACATCGATGCCGGCCACCTTCACGACGCTGCCCTTCGGCGCGAGTGAGCCGGTCAGCACGGCGATCCCGCCCACGGCGTGGATGGGCGAGTCGAGCCCACGCACGACGGCACCGTCCGGGGCGGGTGGGTCGATCGCCTCCAGGTTCTCCGCCATGGTCCGCCCCGTCACGGTGAGGCAATCGCCGTGCAGCAGCCCGGCGTCGAGGAGTTGCCGCATCACGACCGGCACGCCGCCGATCGCGTCGAGATCGACCATGTGGAACTGGCCATGCGGCTTCATGTCGGCGATGTGGGGCACTCGGGCGGCCACTCGATTGAAGTCCTCGAGCTCGAGGTCCACGCGGCTTCCGCCGCGATGGCCAACAGGTGGAGCACCGCGTTGGTCGAGCCACCAAGGGCCATCGTGACCGCGATGGCGTTCTCGAACGCCTCCTTGGTCATGATCTGGCGAGGCCGGATGCCGGACTTCAGCAGTGCCATGACCGCCTCGCCAGAGGCGTACGCGACGTCGTTGCGCCGGCGATCGACGGCGGGTGCAGACGCCGAGCCGGGCAGCGACATGCCGATCGCCTCGCCCACCGCGGCCATCGTGTTCGCGGTGAACATGCCCGCACAGGATCCTTCGGTTGGGCAGGCGTTGCGCTCGATGGCATCGAGCATCGCTCATCGATCTGACCCGCCGCTCTCGCCCCGACCGCCTCGAACACCGAGACGATATCCAACGCCTGGCCATTCAGGTGACCGGGCAGGATCGAGCCTCCATACACGAACACCGACGGCAGGTTGAGCCGAGCCGCGGCCATCAGCATGCCCGGCAAGGACTTGTCGCAGCCGGCGAACGTGATGAGCGCATCGAACCGCTCCGCGTGCATCACGGTCTCCACCGAATCGGCGATGACCTCGCGGCTGACCAGCGAGGCACGCATCCCCTCGTGGCCCATGGAGATGCCGTCACTCACCGCGATCGTCGTGAACTCGATGGGGAAGCCACCGGCGGCGCGTACTCCATCTTTGGACCGTTTGGCCAACCGCCCGAGCGGCATGTTGCACGGGGTGACTTCGTTCCACGACGACGCCACACCGACCTGCGGCTTCTCCCAGTCGTCGTTGGTCATGCCGATGGCCCGCAGCATCGCCCTGGCCGGTGCGCGCTCGTACCCGTCGGTCACTTCGCGCGATCGAGGCCGAACGTCGACCGGCTGTCCCTCGTCCGTCATGGCCGCGCAGCGTAGGCGACAAGGTCACCGTGTAGGCTCGGTATCTCGTGACTACCACCGCCCCTCCAGTCCTCGGCGGCCGGACCGACGCAGTGATCCGCACGGTCGGCGTGGTCAAGCGCTGGGGATCGACGACGGCGCTCAGTGGAGCCTCGGTCGTGGTAGCTCCCGGCGTGACCGGCTTACTTGGTGCAAATGGGGCGGGAAAGACCACGCTGCTCGGCATGTTGCTCGGCCTGCACAAGCCCGACGAGGGTCGCGTCGAAGTGCTGGGCCTCGACCCGGTGACCGCCGGGCCGGCGGTACGGGCCCGGGTCGGTTACTCCCCCGAGCATCACCTGCTCCCACCTGACGTGCGGGCGTACGACCTCGTCCGCCACGTGGCCGAGATCCACGGCCTCCCCCATCAGGAAGCCAACGGCCGGGCCAGCGACGCGCTCTTCCAGGTCGGGCTCGGCGAGGAGCGGTTCCGCCCGATCGGCACGATGTCCACCGGACAGCGCCAGCGGGTGAAGCTGGCCCAGGCCATCGCCCACGATCCGGTGCTGATCCTGCTCGATGAACCGACCGATGGCCTCGATCCGGTCCAACGCGACTCGATGTTGGGCTTGATTCGGCGCATCGGCACCGACTTCGGCATCAACGTGCTCTTGTCTTCGCACCTGCTCGACGAGGTCGAGCGCGTGTGACAGCGCGGTGATCCTGCACGATGGGATGGTCGCGGCTTCCGGCTCCTTGGCCGAGCTGCGGGGCACCGGTGAAGGCCTCGTGCTCGAGCTCGATGGCGATCCGGCGCAGCAGTCGCGTGTGGTCGACGTCCTGCGGGACGCCGGCGCTGAGGTGCGCGATGACGAGAGCCGGCTGCTCGTGACCGGCGGCGATGACCTGTTCGATGTCGTACGCGATGCGGTGGTCGACGCAGGCGCAGGCATTCGGCGTCTGCAGCCGCGCACGGTGTCGCTCGAAGACGTCTTCCTCGGCGTTGAAGTGTCAGCCAATGCGCAGATGACGGCGGAGCCACTGCCCCACGAGCTCGGGAGTCCCGGCTGATGGCTGCGTCAGTTCCCCCGGTTAAATCGGTCACGCTGCCCCGCGAAGGAGCCGACGCGCGGATCCTCGATCGCGGCTACCGGCGCTACGAGGGCGAACGTCTCGGCGTCGGTGCATCCGTCCGGAGTCTGATCATCCACACATTGCAACGAGCCTTCGGACTGCGCCGCACGGTGTGGGCCAAGATCCTGCCGGCTCTCGCCGTGGCCATCGCATACATCCCGGCCATCGTGTTCGTCGGTCTCATCGCGCTCTTCGGCACTCGGCGGATCACGACCACCGACCTGCCGACCTACGGGCAGTACTACGGCTACATCGTGTCGGCCATCATCGTCTTCGTGGCGTTCGTCGCCCCGGAGGTGCTGTGCACCGACCGGCGGACCGGGATGCTCGGCATCTACCTCTCGTCGCCTCTGACCCGCGACACCTACCTCGTGGCAAAAGCTTCCGCCATCGCCATGACGCTGGCCACCGTCTGCCTTGGGCCTCCCCTCGTGATGCTGATCGCGTTCGTGCTCCAGAGCCATGGGCCCTCAGGCTTTGGGGATCTGATGCTCACGCTCGGCCGGATCCTGCTCGCCGGCGTGTGCATCACCGTGTTCTTCACGTCGTTGTCGATCGCGGTCGCCAGCTTCACCAACCGCAAGGCGATCGCGTCGGCGTCCGTGATCCTGCTGGTGCTCACCACTGGAGCGGTCACCAACGCCCTCGTCAACGGGGCCGGCGCCAACCAGGCGCTGTTCCTGTTCAACGTGTTCCTCGTTCCGTTCGACCTCGCGCGGCGTATCCACGGCGAGCGCAGTCAGGTGTTGCCCGACGTCGCCACCGCCGCGGTGTGGGGGTCCTGGGCGATCTGGACGATCGCCGGCGCCCTCATCGCCCGCATGCGCTACCAGCACCTCGAGGTCGTGAAGTGACGGCTCTGGCAGTCCCGCGGAAACTCGTCGCGCCGCCCGAAACCATGATCGTGGTGGAAGACGTGTCGAAGTGGTTCGGCGACGTCGTCGCGGTGTCGGAGGTGTCCTTCACGGTCGGCCCCGGCGTCACCGCGCTCCTCGGGCCGAATGGCGCGGGCAAATCGACGATCTTGCGCATGCTGTGCGGTCTGACCGCACCGGCCCGGGGTGAGGTGCGAGTGCTCGGACGTGACCCGCGTGCCGACCTCGGAGTCCTGCGTTCCATCGGTCTGGTGCCGCAACAGGAATCGGTCTTCGAAGGTCAGACGGCCCTCGAGTTCGTCAGGCTGGCCGCCATCCTCCATGGCCTGCCGGATCCCAACGCATCAGCATGTTGGGCGCTGGAGGTCGTGGAGATGCCGGCTGACGACGCCCGCAAGCTCACGTCGTACTCCAAGGGCATGCGGCAACGCGTCAAGGTCGCGCAAGCGATCGTGCACGATCCCGCGGTCATCGTGCTCGACGAGCCGCTCACCGGGCTCGACCCGCGTCAGCGGTTGCACATGGTTGATCTGTTCCACCGGCTCGGCGAGTCGGGGCGGTGTGTCGTCGTGTCGAGTCACGTGTTGGAGGAAGTCGAACGGTTCGGGTCACGCGTGCTCGTCATCGCCCAGGGGCGTTTGGCGGCGATCGGCGACTTCCGCCGGATCCGCGATCTCATGGACGACCGACCACATCGCATCCGCGTTCGCTCGAACCGGGCTCGCGAGGTGGCTGGCGCGCTCCTCGCCGGAGGCGCCGCAGTCGGCGTTCGCCTCGAGGACCAGAACACCGTCGTCATCGACACCGACCAGGTGCAGTTGTTCCGGCACGCGGTCGCCGCCGCGGCCCGCCAAGCCGACGCTCGGCTGCTCGAGGTCGTGCCCCTCGACGACGATCTCGACAGCGTCTTCCGCTACCTCGTGGGCCAGCAATGACCGACACGGTCGGTGCGCCACCGCTGCCGGATCCGCCGCCGACCCGCCGGAACCGGGCTCGTGCCGTTGACAATCCCCGGGGCGCGTTCATGGCCGTGTACCGGCTGCTGGTCCGCAGCCTGGCCACCCGCGGCCGGCTCGATCAGCCTCGGTCTCCTCGGCCTGCTCGGGGTGACCGTCGGCATCGCGCTCGGCGCGTCGCACCCGTTCGACCCGCTCGACTCGGGCACCCACTTCGTCGACGCGTTCGGCTTGTCGGTGCTGGTGCCGGTCACCACGTTGGTCTTCTCGTCCGCCGCCTTGGGTGACGCCACAGACGACGGCACGCTCGTCTACCTCTGGCTCCGTCCGGTCCGGCGCTCGCGCCTGGTCCTCGGCCGCGTTCGCGGCGTCACTCACGATCTGCCTGCCGTTGATCGGCATCCCACTCGTGATCGCCGCCGCGCTCGTCAACGGCGGCCCGGAGCTTGTCTCAGGGACGGCGATGGCGGCCGCGGTGTCGGTCGTGGCCTACTGCGCGCTGTTCACCGCGTGGGGCATCCGCGTCCGCCGTGCCCTGCCCTGGGGTCTGGCGTACATCTTGCTGTGGGAGGGGTTCGTCGCACGGGCGGGAAAGTCGGCCGGACGGCTCGCCTTGCTGTCCTACTCCCAGTCGATCCTGTCCGAGTACACCGGCGTCGGGCTTCGGTTGGCCACGTCCTCACTCGCGGTCGGCATCATCGTGCCGCTGGCGGTTGCCGTGGCCGCATTGGCCTACGCCACCCACCGCCTCAACGTCCAAGACGTCGATTAGTTTCGTCGCCGAACCAGAGGTTCGTCGACGAGCTGGTTGACGCCGCCTTCGGCGGCGACTGTGTCATTGTCGACCGATCAGCAAAGCTCGCTCGATCGAGCCGGGGGCTCCGGCGGAGGCCTCTGCCCCCGGGCCCCCGCCAGGCAAGCCGAACAACATCTCGAGGACGACTCCGGTCGGCAACGACTAGAAGCCGGTGTTGCAGAATGGCAGCTTGCGGGTGGTGAACAGGGCGTCGGCGCGGGCTCAGCGCATCGCGAGCGTGCTCGTCGATCCGCCCGGCATCGGCCAGCAGCGACGGCGCCACACCGCCGAGGTACACCGCACCAAGCTCGGCGGCGCCGAGCGTCAGGTGCGCGGTCTCGTCAGTCGGTTTGCAGGCCGCTCCGTCCGGACCGGCCTCGAGGCGGAACCGACCACCGGCCGATGGGCGGAAGCGATCCACCACCTCGAGCACGAGCTCGCCCTCGCCCTCGTCGGCGCGGGCCTGGAGGGCTCCTGGTACGTCGAGCACCCGAGCCCAGAGCCAATCGCTGATCGCCTTGGTGCGCATGCGCCGCGGCTCGGCCAGCCGCCACCGGAGCGGATCGTCGAGCGGGCGGTTCCAGCATCCCACCTGATCGATCAGATCGACGTCGCACAGGTAGCGCCAGAGCACAGCCTCAACGTCTGCCGTTGCGCCGCACACGTCGCGCACGACGAGCTCCGAGCGGGGCAGGTTGTTGTCGTCCCAGTTGTCCTTGACCCGGTACGTCGCGTACCCATCGGCGTGGCCGGACGGGTCCTCGTGCACGACGAAGAACGAACGCGCTCGCGCCGTGGCGGTCCGCGGGTCGATCCCGTTCGACGAGCGTCCACCACCAGTCGTCACGGTTCACCGCGCCGGCCCGCTGGGACCGGGACGCGTCGTAGACGGCCTTGATCACGGGCATGGCCTCTGCCTTGGGCAGCAACCGGCACCGGCCGGACGGCGCCGGCTCGATCAGATAGCCGCTGCGCGCCGTGTCGATGGCGACATCGACGCGCGCGGTCGCCGCGCCGTATCCGAACCGGCCGTAGATCACCGATTCGGATGCGGTGAGGATCGCGATCATGTCGCCCCGTTCGGCGATGTCGTCGAGCTGACGAGCCATCAGCGACGTCAGCAGACCTTGGCGGCGATGGGTGGGAGCGACCCCGACCATGGTCACTCCGGCCGTGGGCGTCGTGCTTCCGCCCGGCAACGTCATCTCGAACGGAAAGTCGCCGGCCACACCGACCCACTCGCCATCGATCCGCGCACCGAGGGATCGGCTCGCATCGAACACGATCCGCTCGTCGGCGCGGAGTGTCGTCATCGAGGTCGGCCATGCCGAACGCATGCCATACCGGCGTCATGGCCGCGACGAACTCATCGGGCGTGGGAACCACGATCTCGGCCTTCATGCCGCGTGGTCTACCACTCCGGTCACTCGGAGCAGCCCCCGTTTCGGGCGAGCTCAGGCCCGCCGACGCCTTTGAGCACGATGTCGATCGACTGTTGGACGATCTGGGAGTGATGTGTTGACCGGTGAACACCACTCGGTAGAACAGCGGGCCCACGAGCGAGTCGATCAGCAGGTCGAGATCGGTGTCAGCGGGCAGCTCGCCTCGGTCGATGCCCCGTCGAAGAATCGTCTTCGTCGGGGCCCGTCGGTCGGCGACGAAGCTGCTGAGCCGGCTGCGCATGTCCGGGTTCACTGCAGCCTCGGCCACCAACGCCGGCAGCATGCGACCGGCCGACTCTTGTTGGAGGTCGTCGGCGCTCTTGCCGAAGAGCACACGCAGGTCGCCTCGCAAGGTCCCGGTGTCAGGCAGTTCGGTGGCGGTCGCTTGGGTGCTGATCGCGTCGAGGACAAGTGCTTCCTTCGTGCTCCAACGCCGGTAGATCGTGGCTTTGCCCACGCCGGCCCGTGCCGCCACCGCGTCGACGGTGAGGCCACCGAAGCCGAGCTCCGCGAGCAGCTCGACGACGGCGGTCAGGATCGCCCCGGCCGCCGCTTCGTCCCGGGGACGCCCACGCGGCCCGCTGCAGGCTCAGCAGGCGGCGTTGGCTTCGATGTGGTTGGGGACACGGTGGCAATCATCCCCCGACTGGCTCCAGCTCAGCGGTCACATCGTACGCGCCGGCCATGTGCGGAGCCCGGGCTGCATGCGATGCGTGGGTGGCGTGCAATGCGAACTCGGCCTCGGCGCCGCCGAGGAGTGTGGTGCAACCTCGGCCTCCGACGGCTCGGCTCCGCCGCATCGGTCTCTTTCGCACGAGCCGGCAGGAAGGCGAGCGCAATGGCGCGCCGAGCAGGGCGATCAAGGCGGCCGCGAGAAGCCACGCCCCATCGATGCCGAGAAGGAGTCGCGCGCCGCGCCGACGATCGTGCGACCGATGGGCGTGTCGATGGCGTTCGGCTTTCCACCGGCGAGGGCGGCCACCCGGAACGCACCACCGATCGAGTCACGAGTGGCCGCAACGGCCTCCGCCGGCAGGGGCAGATGGGCCAGGCGGCTGGTGACCCCGGGTCCGTAGCCGGACGAGAAGATGCTGCCGACGACGGCGACGCCGAGGGCACCACCGATCTGCGCGGGTGGTGTCGTTCATGGCCGAGCCGACGCCCGCCTTGTCGCGGGGCAGCGAGCCCATGATCGACTCGGTGGCCGGCGCCATGGCCAGGGCGATGCCGAGGCCGATCAGCAGCTGGGCGGGCAGGACCCGGGCCAGGTAGCCGAGCTCCGGGGTGGCGGTGCGCGGCGACGGCAGGCCGACGGCGACCACGATGAGCCCGCCGGCGACGACCACGCTTCGGTGCCGAACCGCTCGACCAGCCGGGCCGACATGCGGGCCGCCGATCATCATCATCGACGGCGATGCGGGATCGACCGGACGCCCGGCCTGGAGCGGGGTGTAGCCGAGCACGAACTGCAGGAACTGCGTGAGCAGGAACATCGAGCCGAACATGGCGAAGAACGTGAGGGTGACGGCCAGGTTGGCCGCGGTGAACCGCGGGTTCTGGAAGAAGCGCACGTCGAGCATCGGGTGGTCGGTGCTGCAGCTGCCACCAGACGAAGCCGCCGAGCAGCGACGACGGCCATGGCGAAGCGCGGCCGAGCGACCGGCGTCGGCTCCAGCCCTTGCGCGGGCGCCTCGATGATCGCCCAGACGAAGGACACGAGGCCGATGATCGACAGGACCGCACCGAGCAGGTCGAGCTTCGGGCGTTCGTCCGCCTTCGAGTTCGGCAGGAGGAAGTAGCCGGCGGGCAGCGCGACCGCCACGACCGGGCACGTTGATGAGGAAGACCGAGCCCCACGAGAAGTGCTCGAGCAGCCAGCCGCCGAGCAGCGGGCCGATGGCGACGCCGATGCCGGACACGCCGGCCCAGACGCCGATCGCCTGGGCCCGTTCCTTGCGGGTCGGTGAACAGGTTGGTCAGCAGGGAGAGCGTGGCCGGCATGATCGAGCGCGCCGCCGACGCCCATGAGCGACCGGGTGAGGATCAGCTGGGCGGCCGATGGTGGCGAAGGCCGACGCACCGAGCCGGCGACGAAGATCACGCAGGCCGATCGACAGCGCCGACCGGCGACCGAACCGGTCACCGAGGCTACCGGTGGTGAGCAGCAGGCCGGCGAACACGAGCGTGTAGCCGTCGATGATCCACTGCAGCTGGCTGGTCGGTGGCGCTCGAGGTCGTCGGACAGGCTGCGGCAGCGCCACGTTGAGGATGGTGTTGTCGAGGCCGATCGACCAGCAGGCTGAGGCAGAGCACCGCCGAGTCCGACCCATCGGCGGTCGTACATCGCCTTCTCGTCCATGGCTCCGATATTCAATACCGGCTCAGTTCCGAAACTCAACACGTTTCCGAATATGAACCGTCTCGTCACGACGTGCCGGACAGGGCCGACCTCGGTTCGGCGGCAGCACCTCGGCTCGCTCGACGCAGCAGGGCGGTGACGACCTTGCCGTCGGCCTGGCCCTTCGTGGCCCGCATCACCTGGCCGACGAAGAAGCCGGTGAGCTTGCCTCGCACCTTGTCGTCGCCGGCGCGGAACTGCTCCCACTCCTCGGGTGCGCGGCGATGACCTCGTCGACGACGGTCGCCGAGCGCGTCCGACGTCCATCGCCTCGAAGCCCTTGGCCGCGGCGATCGCCTCGGGCGTCGTCGTCGACGGTCGAGCATCTCGGCCAGCACCTGCTTGGCCTGGGTCGCCGTGAGCTCGCCGCTCGTCTCGAGGTCGACGAGCGCGGCGAGCCGGGCCGGATCGAGCTCGGCGCCGCCGGCTCCACCGAGGTTCTGCTCGACGTGGACGAGCACCCGGCTCGGGTCGCGCGCCGGCCGCGATCGCGCGCGAGCGCCTGGTCGTCCTGGCCGCGCTCGACGATCACGACGACGCCCTCGGACGCGCCGGTCGAGCGCCGGCGGCGTCGGCCAGGCGGGCGACGCCGCGCCGCCGGGCAGCACCGGCAGCGCGGCGCGGATCCGCTCGATCCACGTCGGCGTCGGGTCGAGCGGCACCAGGTCGGGCTCGGGGAAGTAGCGGTAGTCCTCGGCCTCCTCCTTGGAGCGCATGGCGTGGGTGCGGCCGTCGGCCTCGTCCCAGTGCCGGGTCTGCTGGATGACCCGCTCGCCGGCGGTCGATGAGCGTCGACCTGGCGGCGGGCCTCGTACTCGATGGCCCGGCCGAGCGAGCGCAGCGAGTTGAGGTTCTTGATCTCGCAGCGGGTGCCGAGCGCTCCTCGCCGACGCGCCGGACCGACACGTTGGCGTCGACCCGCATCGAGCCCTCCTCCATCTTCCCGTCGGACACGCCGGTGGCGACGAGGATCGCCCGCAGCTCGGACACGTACTCGCGGGCCTCGTCCGGCGGAGCGCATGTCGGGCCGCTCACGATCTCGAGCAGCGGCACGCCGGCCCGGTTGTAGTCGACGATCGAGTGCTCGGCGCCCGAGATGCGGCCGCTCGTCGCCGACGTGGGTCGACTTGCCGGTGTCCTCCTCGAGGTGGGCCCGCTCGATGCCGACCCGCTTGCCGGTCGGCAGCTCGAGCGAGCCCGTCGACGTTGATCGGCTGGTCGTACTGGGAGATCTGGAAGTCCTTCGGCATGTCCGGATAGAAGTAGTTCTTCCGGGAGAACACCGACGGCTCGACGGAGCAGTCGAGCGCGAGGCCGAGACGGATGGCCAGCTCGACCGCCTGCTCGTTCAGCACCGGCAGCGAGCCCGGGCAGCCCGAGCGACACCGGGTCGATGTTGGTGTTCGGCTCGTTGCCGAAGTGGTTCGGCGCCGCCGAGAACATCTTCGTCTTCGTGGCCAGCTCGGCGTGCACCTCGAGGCCGATGACCGTCTCCCACCCTTCGACGATGGCTGCAGGCTTCGAAGACGTCATCCGGTCAGGTTCGGCAGTTGCCGCGGCCGTCAGCACCAGTTCCTCATGCCTCGAGCTCGTCGCGCGCCAGGGATCTGTTCGGCTTGCCTGGCGGGGGGCCTGGGGGGCGGAGAGCTCCGCCGGAGCCCCCCAGCGTCGACCGTTCGGCTTTGCCGGATGGTCGACCCAGCTAGCCGGTCGTCGCCGAAGGCGGCGTCAACCATCTCGTCGACGAACCTCTGGTTCGGCGACGAAACATCCCAGTGACACGCATCACAGCGGGTACCGAATTGCAGGACGGCTGTGGCAACCTTGGCGGCGTGACGTCCACTTTCCGCGACCCCCGGGCGGGCGAGCGTGGCCCCCGTTCCCAGACCTGGCAGCGCCCCCCGACCGGGCGCTGGCGCTCGAAGGGGTCCGTGCCGCTGGCGAGCTGACCGCCATGGGTGCGCTGATCCCGCTGCTGCGCCATGCGCCGAAGGGCGACGGTCATCCGGTGCTCGTCTTGCCCGGCTTCACCGCCGGAGACGTTCGACCCGGCCCATGCGCTGGTTCCTCCGCGACCGCGGGCTACTTCACACACGGCTGGAGGCTCGGTCGCAACCTCGGTCCGACGGAGCGGATGATCGACGGGATGCGCGCCCGGGTGGAGGCGCTGCTCGCCCAGCACGGCCAGCGCATCACGATCGTCGGCTGGAGCCTCGGGCGGCATCTACGCCCGCGAGATCGCGAGGAGCGCTCCCGGCGCCGTCCGCCAGGTCATCACGCTCGGGCTCGCCGTTCCGGCTCACCGGCCGTCCCGGCGCCAGCAATGCAGAGCCGTTGTTCAAGCTGGTTTCGCCGATGTTCCAGGAGGCCGCGCCGGAGCGCCTGGTTCCCGAGGATCGACGGCCTCGCCTGCCGGTCCCGCGACCGCGGTGTACACCCGCACCGACGGCGTCGTGCCTGGCGGAGCTGCGTCGAGTCGACGGGCCCCAGGCGGGAGAGCATCGAGGTGCGGGGGAGCCACTCCGGCCTCGGCCACATCCCGGCGGTCCTGCTCACGATCGCCGATCGACTCGCGCAGCCGGAGGGCACCTGGGAGCGGTTCGGCCGTCGGCGACCTGGCGCCGCCTCGGCGGCGTGAGCGCGAGCTAGCAGGCGCCCCGGCGCCCCGAACGAAGGTGCTGCGTAGGCGGTCGCGTTCCTGGACGACCTGCACAGCGAAGTTCGCCGGACGCTGAACTGGCGGCCTCCGCGCGAGCTGAAGTTCGTGTCCAAACGGTCCGATAGCGGACCGGTTACGCAGCACATTGCCGGGGGCGGTTAGCCCGGCGCGGCGGACTCGAGCGCGGCGGCCACCCGGAACATGGTCGGCCTCGCCGAGCGCCGGCGCGAGGACCTGGACGCCGACCGGCAGACCGTCGTCGCCGGTGCCGAACGGCACCGACATCGCCGGGTCGCCCGACGAGGTTCGACGGGATCGTGCACACGTCGTTCAGGTACATGGTGAGCGGGTCGGCCGTCTTGTCGCCGAGCGCGAACGCGGTCGTCGGCGACGTCGGGCGCGAGCAGCACGTCGAAGCGCTCGTAGGCCGCGGCGAAGTCGCGGACAGATGAGCGTGCGGACCCGCTGCGCCTTGCCGTAGTACGCGTCGTAGTAGCCGGCCGACAGCGCGTACGTGCCGAGCATGATGCGCCGCTTCACCTCGGCGCCGAAGCCCTGGCGTGCGGGTGGCGATCATCATCTCGGCGGTGGTCGGCGCGTCGACGCGCAGGCCGTAGCGCACGCCGTCGAAGCGGGCGAGGTTGCTCGACGCCTCGGCCGGTGCGATGAGGTAGTAGGCCGACAGGCCGTAGATGGCGGCCGGCACCGATGCCTCGTCGACCTTGGCGCCCGCGGCGGCGAGCGCGTCGGCCGCCTCGCGGGTACGGGCGACGACGTCGGGCGCGATGCCCTCCGCCCAGCAGCTCGCGGACGACGCCGACCCGCAGGCCGTCGACGCCGTCGTCGAGGTGCGGCGCCGACCGGCGGCACCGGCTCCGGGATCGACGTCGAGTCGAGCGGGTCGTGACCGGCGATGACCTCGAGCAGCGCGGCGGCGTCGGCCACGGTGCTGGCGAACGGGCCGATCTGGTCGAGCGAGCTGGCGAAGGCGACGAGGCCGTAGCGGCTGACGCAGCCCGTAGGTCGGCTTCACGCCGACCACACCGCACAAGCGCCGCCGGCTGGCGGATCGAGCCGCCGGTGTCGGAGCCGAGCGCGAGCGGCGCGAACCCGGCGGCCACCGCCGCCGCGCTGCCGCCGCTCGAGCCGCCCGGCACCCGGCTGGGGTCGTGGGGGTTGCGGGTCGGGACCGAAGGCCGAGTTCTCGGTCGAGCTGCCCATGGCGAACTCGTCGAGGTTCGTCTTGCCGATGATGACCGCGCCCGCCGCGGCCAGCCGCTGCGACGACGGTGGCGTCGTACGGCGGCCGCCAGCCCTCGAGGATCCGCGACGAGCAGGTCGTGGCGACGCCGCGGGTGCACAGGTTGTCCTTGAGCGCGACGGGCACGCCGGCCAGCGGGCCCGGGTCCTCGCCGGCCGCGACCCGGTCGGTCGATGGCGTCGGCCGCCGTCGCCGGCCTCGTCGGCCAGCACGAGGTTGAACGCGTGGATCTCGCCCTCGCGTGCGTCGATGGCGGCGAGGTGCTCGTCGACGCACCTCGCGGGCCGACCGCTCCCCGGATCGCACGGCGGCCGCGATGTCGAGCGCCGTGACGCTGGTCGGTCCACCATCAGGGCGCCTCACCGAGGATCGGCGGCACCTGGAACCGGCCGTCCTCGACCGCCGGCGCGGCGGCCAGCACCTCGTCGCGGTCGACGGTCGGGCCGACCACGTCGGGGCGCAGCACGTTGCGCAGCGGATACGGGTGCGCGGTCGGCGGCACGTCGGCGACGTCGAGCGCCTCGACGTCGGCCGCGTGGTCGAGCACCTCGGCGAGCTGGTCGGTGAACATGTCGAGCTCGTCGTCGGTGAGCGCGAGGCGGGCCAGGCGGGCGACGTGGGCGACGTCGTCCCGGGTGATCGGATCAGCCATGGTGGGGCATCGTAGGCAGCACGCCGACTGCGCCGACCTGCCTAGAGATCGGTGAACCGCGTCAGGCGCTGGTGACCTTGCGGGCGAAGTCCACCGTGGCCGACTCGATGCAGGTCCTTGTCGTAGTCGAGGGTGGCGACGTGGTAGCTGCGCTCGAGCCGGAGCCGCTCGACCGGGCCGGTGACCGCGTCGGCGAGGACGTCGCTGTTGACGGGCTCGACGACGTGGTCCTGCAGGCTCGTGATGATCAGCACCGGGCAGGCGATGCGGCCGCAGCCGCTCCTGGAACTCGCCGGCCGCCTCGAACATCGACAGCAGCGGCGCCAGCGGCGTCTCGGCGTAGGCCGACTCGACGGAGTCGGGATCGGCGATGTCCGACCCGATGCCGTCCATCCGGTCCATGCCCTCGTCGAGCATGCCCTGCGCCATCTCGAGCATCCCCTCCGGCGCGGTGACCACCGCGTTGATGCAGACGATGCCGGCGATCTCCGGGTGGTCCGACGCCAGCCACACCGTGAGCGCGCCGCCCATCGACAGCCCGACGACGACGACCCGCTCGCAGCGCGCCGCGAGGCGCTGGTACGCCGCCTCGGCCTCGCCCAGCCAGTCGCGGTAGCCGGTCGGGATCATGTCCTCGACCGTCGTGCCGTGACCGGGCAGCCGCGGCAGCTCGACCGCGAAGCCCGGCGGCGGCGAGCGCCTCGGCCACGCCGCGCATCGATGCCGGGTTGCCGGTGAACCCGTGCAGCACGAGCGCCCCGTTCGGCCCGCCGTCGGCGGACCACGGCTCGGCGCCGGGGAGCATGTTGCGGATCAGCCATCAGGTCCTCCAAGTTGCGGGATGAGCTCATCGGTCAGGACAGCTCAGCGGTAGGGGTCGTCGGTGGCGGGCTCGTCCCACCAGTCGTCGGGCGCCGGCGACCAGTCCGGATCCGGGTAGATGCAGTCGACCGGGCACGGCCGGCGAGGCACTTGTCGCAGCCCGAGCACAGCTCGGGGATGATCATGACGTCGATGCCGTGGTTGAAGATCGCCCCGAACTGCGGCGGGCAGTGGCGGAGGCAGGCGTCGCAGTTGATGCACTCGGACATCTCGATGCGCAGCGGCGGCGACTTCCACTTCGGGTTGCGCTCCCGGTGCTCGAGCCGCTCGCCCCGGTTGGTCGCTGGCACCGCGGGGATCGTAGCGCCGCAGCGGCTGCGATTGACCCGCCGGTCAGGAACTGGTCGACTCTCGCCATGGCCAACGACCGCCGGCTGACCGCGCAGGGCGAGGAGCGCAAGCAGCAGCTGCTCGACTGCGCCGCCGAGCTGTTCGCCGAGCGGGGCTACGCCGACACCCGGATCCTCGACATCGTGCGCCAGGCCGGCGTGGCCAAGGGCCTCTTCTACTGGTACTTCGAGAACAAGGAAGCGCTGTTCCGGGAGCTGGTCGAGCACAACCGGCTGCGGCTGCGCCAGCACCAGGCCCAGGCGATCGACCCCGCGGCCGAGCCGCTGCTGCGCATCCGCCAGGGCGCCGAGTCGTCGATGGAGTTCATGTCGAGCCACGCCCACTTCTTCGCCCTGCTCGAGGTCGAGAACCTGGAGAAGCAGTTCGCCGACGTGCTGCGCAACGGCACCGACGTCCACGCCGCCGACGTCGCCGCGCTCATCCGCGACGGCATCGCCGACGGCACGATCCGCGACGAGGACCCGCTGCTGCTGGCCTACGGCGTGGTCGGCGCGGTCGGCTACTACGGCCACTTCCACCGCACCGGCCGGTTCGCGATGACCGTCGACGAGCTCGCCCCGTTCGTCGGCCGGTTCGTCGTGTGCGCGCTGGCCGCCGACGAGGAGATCGCTCGACGGGTGCTGGCCGCGGACCTGGCGGTCGCCGGCCACCTGACCGGATCGTGTGACTTTTTGCACGCATCGTGCACATTGGTGCGGCCCTGCCCGGCGAGCGTTGTAGTGTCCGCCCGCACGCCCTGGACGAGCGCGACACCACCGGCCTGTCGGCCACGACCAGCAGGACGAAAGGGGCACCCGTGCCGAAGTTTCTCTCCGACGAGTGGATGACCGAGGCGACGAAGATCCGCGAGGAGTTCGCCGGCCAGGGCGGCGCGCCGCCGCATCAGATCCGGATGAACCTGGTGATCACCGAGGTGCCGTCCGACGTCCGGCGAGTCCCCGATCGACGCCCACATGGACACGACCGACGGCGAGATCAAGATGGACCTCGGGCACCTCGAGAACCCGGAGCTCACCGTCACCCTCGACTACGACACGGCCAAGGCCATCTTCGTGGAGCAGAACCCGCAGGCCGGGATGCAGGCGTTCATGGCCGGCAAGATCAAGGTGCAGGGCGACATGACCAAGCTGATGGCCATGCAGCAGGGCGCACCCGATCCGACCGCCGTCGCCGTGGCCGCCAAGATCAAGGAGATCACCGACTGAGCGCCAGCGCTACGGGCGGCGCCGCCGGGCTGCAGCTAGCTGGCGTCGGGCAGCAGCTCGACACCGGGCTCGATGATCGTCGGCGGACGTGCGGCGCTGGTCGCGGCGACCGAGCTGAGGCTGGTCCGCTCGATGCGTCTGATCTGAGCCGCGGTCACCAGGCCGAGCACGGCGAGGACGGCGCCGGCCAGGTAGGCCTGGTGGTAGCTGCCGGCGAGACCGGCCGGGCCGAGCCGCATCTGCTGCACGGTCTGCATGATCTGGATGCCGAACACGATCCCGATCTGCATCATCATCTGCTGCGCCGCGCCGGCGATGCCGAAGTCGGCCTCGTCGACCGCGTTCGTGACGCTCGACGCGAGCGACGGCGACGCGATGCCCATGCCGACGCCGGCCAGCGCGAGCGAGGCCATGATCATCACGTCGGTCGAGCCGACGCCGAGCGTCGACATCATGACCAGCGCGCCGACGACCGACAGCCGCGCCGGCGACCGCCGAGGTCCGCTCGCCGATCTTCACCGCGACGAACCCGCCGAGCGGCCCGGCGATGGCGAACGCCAGCGGCCGGGCGATCGACAGGAGGCCGGTGCGGCTCTCGCTGTAGCCGAGCACGTTCTGCAGCAGCAGCGGCGTGAGGATGAAGCTGCCCATGTAGGCGCCGTTGAGGAACGACTGGCTCACGAGCGGGAACGTGAAGTTGCGTCGCCGGAAGTAGCGCAACGGCAGGAGCGGATACGCGGCTCGCCGCTCGACCCGCACGAACGCGCCGAGCATCAGCGGCGACAGGACGAGGCAGCCGAGCACGACCGGAGCGGTCCAGCCGGCGCGCGGGCCTTCGTTGAGGGCGAACAGCAGCGGCGTGACGCCGAGGGCGACGAGCGCGGCGCCGGCCACGTCGAACGTGCCGGTCCGCTGCCTGGGCGTCTCGGGGATGATCCGCCAGGCCACGAGCAGCCCGAGCAGCGTCAGCGGGACCTGCGCGATGAAGATGACCCGCCAGCCGAACGCCTCGACGATCGGACCGCCGATCACGACGCCGATCACCGGGGCGCCGGCGCCGATCATCGACCAGAACCCGAGCGCCTTCACCCGCTGCTCGCGGGGGAACACCCGGCTGATGATGGCGAACGAGGCCGGGCCGGTGGCCGCCCCTTCGACCGCGCCGAGCACGCGGAACAGGATGAGCGACCCGGCGTTCCAGGCCAGCGCGCTGCACGCGGCCATGACCGCGGCGCCGAACAGGCCGACCAGGTAGATGCGGCGCTGCCCGAGCCGGTCACCCAGCTTGCCGACGGCCGGACCGATGACGCCGAACGCCAGCATCGGGCCGGTGACGACCCAGGTCATCGTGGCGTCGGCGGTGTGGAACTCGCCGGCGATCCGGTGGATCGAGACGGCCAGGATCGTGATCGAGACGTTGACCGAGAACAGCCCGAACAGCACCGTGGCCAGCACCACCCACGGCGAGCGGCCGGCGCCGAGTCGGAGCGCTCGACTCCCGGCCGGACATCTGGTCGAGGTTACTTGACCCGCGGGTCAAGATTCGAGGCCGAGTCGCGCCGGTGCCATCGGTCACCCAAATCGGATCTCAGCCGAGGCGGATGTCGACCGAGCTTCCTCGCTTGACGCGTTGCCCGGCGACGGGCGAGGTCGACACCGGCCGACCGGCGGCCGGGCCACTCACGTTGCCGGCCGTGAGCCCGGCGTTGCGCAGCACGGCGATGGCGCCGTCGATCGACGTGACGCCGCTCAGGCTCGGCACGGTCACGAGGTCGGGTCCCTTCGACACGACGAGAGCGACCGTGCGAGCCGCGGGCGCAGGCGTCGTGCCCGATGCCGGGCAGGGCCGAGATGACCTGCCCGGCCGGGACGGTGTCGCTGAACCTGCTGTCGACGTGACCACGAGTTGCATGCCGGACAGCTTGGCTCGGGCGGACGCCTCGGACCCGCCGACGAGGCCGACGGCACGACCCGCGGCTTCGGCCCTCTGGACACCGCCAGCGTCGACCGTCGAGTCGCGGGCGCACTCGCTCCTCCGGCCGGTCGGGTCGAGATGATCCTGCCCTTCGGAACGGTCTCGTTGTAGTGCGGGTCGCGTTCGCCTTGAGCTGGACGCCGGCCAGCCTGGCTCGGGCCGACGCCTCGGATGCCGCCGACGAGGCCTCTCGGCACGATCCGCGGCTTCGGGCCCGTCGGACACGACGAGCCCGACGGTCTGCTCCTTGGGCAGACGGGCTGGCGTGCCCGCGGCGAGGCCGATCACCGCGTCCTTCGGCAACCTGTCTCGTCGAATCGCGTGTGTCGTCTTCGGGACCAGGCCCAGCTTCTCGAGCTGCGCCTGCACGTCGGCCGCCGGCTTGCCCGCCAGGTCGCGTCGGGACGTGCGCCAGCGTGTTGCCGTCGGAGATGACGAGGCGACGAGCGTGCCGCCGCGCTTCAGCTTGTCGCCCGCCGCTGGCTCGGTGCCGATGATCTGACCCGGCTGTCGTGCCGTCACGGCGACCGTGGACGGTCGTGACCTTCCAGCGGAACGCGGGCCGCTGCTCGGCGCGCCGCCGCGACCGAGCCGTGGCGCTGAGGTCAGGCACGGGGTACGTCGGGCCCGTCGGTCCGACGAACTGTGCCGGTCGAGCAGCGAGCGCCCCGGCGGTGCCTCCGAGCAGACACCAGCAGGATCGATCGGCGAGCGCCGGCCACCGACGGCCACCGTCGCTGTCCGGCGGGCCCCGACCCGTGCCGTCCGTCCCGGTGCCGCACCACTGGTCCGCTCGTCGTTCGGCAAGCCGGCGCCCGCCGGCAGCCGGCTCGACAGCGGAGCCGGTCGAGCGCGTCGCGCCATCCGGCCGCCGCTCGGTCGTCGGCTCCGCGGCCTCGGTCTCGGTCCGATCGACGATCGTCGTCGTCGACGGCGTTGCCGGTCATACGGCGGCGATGCGTCATCGCGTGGCGCCGGCGGCGGAACGCGAGCGGCCGGTTCGGCCGAGCTGACCCAGTCCGGCGGCTCCAGGTCGAGGTCGTCGTCACGGAGATCGACGACCGCCGACCGCTTCGGCACCGCCGTCGTCGCGCCAGCGGGCTGTGCAGCGTCGGATCGTCGTCGACCACCGGTGCGCCGTCGCTGGGGCAGGGCACCGGCGAGCGGCAGCGGCTCGGGTCGGCCGAGCCCCCGCGCCGCGGCGAGCAGGCCGCTGGCCATGGTCTTCGCGTCGATCCGGTCCTCCGGGTCGGCCGCACCGGCTCGCTCGAGCACGCGCACGCAGCGGACCGAGCGCCTCGGGCACCTCGAGCGGCCGGTCGACGCGCGCCATCAAGCGTGCCGATCGTGGTGTCCGCGGTGAACGGCACCTGGCCGGTGACCGCCTCGATCAAGACGAGCGCGAGCGAGTAGACGTCGGCCTTGCCGGTGAGCTGCTCGCCGGTGGCCAACTCCGGCGACGCGTACCGGGCGGTGCCGAGCATCGCTCCCTGCGGCTCGGTCCACGCCGCCTCGGCCAGCGCACGGGCCAGACCGAAGTCGGCGACCCGGAGTCGACCCTCCTCGCCGAACAGCAGGTTGGCCGGCTTGATGTCGCGGTGCACGAAGCCCGCGACGATGGGCGTAGTCGAGCGCCCGTGCCGCCTCGAGCCCGACGAGCAGCGCCTGGCCGGGGCTGAGCAGCGCGCCGCCGTCGAGCAGCGCCCGCAGGCTGCCGCCGGCCAGGTACTCGGTGACGATGAACGCGACCTCGTCGTCGCCCCAGTCGTAGACCGCGACGACGTTCGGATGGCTGAGTGCGGCCGCGGCGCGGGCCTCGGCCCGGAACCGGCGCAGGAAGTCGGCGTCGTCGGCCAGCGCCTCGTGCAGCATCTTGACGGCGACACGACGGCGCAGCCGGGCGTCGTCGGCCAGGAACACCTGGGCCGATGCACCCAGGCCGATCGGGGTGACGATGCGGTACCGCTGGCCCAGCACCCGGCCGATCTCGGTGCTCATGCGCGACGAGGCCACTGACGCAACGGTACCGCCCACCCCCTGTCGATCGGGGGAGCCTCGGCGTGACCGGCAGCGTTCGGCGTCGGTCGATCGGCCGCGATGGCGCGACCGGTCGGCGCGCCCGGCACAATGGCTGACCCATGACCGCCATCGATCGATCCGGACGAGCCCCGCACCCGCCGGTCGACCCTGACCGCGACGGGCGAAGCCGCGAGCGACGCGAGTGGCCACCGCTCGGCCCGCTGGGCGGTGATCGTGCTCGCCCTCGGCGCGGCGATCGCGTTCTTCATGTTCGCCACCCGCCGCACGGTGATCGGCGTCGACGGGCCGGCGACCGATCCGGCCGTCGTGCGCCAGGTACCGGGTCCGGGTGACCGGGTGCTGCGCCAGACCCAGGTCGGCGCCGAGCTGAAGCCGGGCTACGACGGTCGCATCACGTGTCAACGGACAGGAGGTGCCCGAGGATCAGATGGAAGGCGCCCTCGATCCGAACTCGAAGACGGCCCAGAGAGTACGGCGTCCGCCCCAACAATCGCAACCAGGTCTTCTTCCAGCCGGGACCCGGCAAGGTCATCGGCCAGTTCTCCGGTCGCGAGGTCACGATCACCGTTCGCTTCTGGAAGGAAGTCCGACGGCCAGGGCAAGGCGCGCATCGATCACCTGGCAGTTCTCGATCACGTAGGCCGGCGGATCGCCGCGCACGTCCGGATTTTCGTCATGCGATTGGCTCCCTAGCGACCACTTCCGTAACGAGAACCCGGGCTCCATGGTTTCGGTTACGGAATTGGTCGTGTATGCGACCACTTCCACAACGAAAACCACAACCACCGTCTCAGCCGGGCAGCTCGCCGGTGGCCAGCAGGTGCTCGAAGCCCGGCTCGTCGAGCACCGGGACACCCAGCGCCTCGGCCTTGGTGACCTTGGCGGCGCCCGGGCCCTCGCCGACGACGACGGCCGTCGTCTTCTTCGAGACGCTGCCCGGCGACTTGCCGCCGCGTGACTTGATGGCCTCCTCGGCCTCCTCACGGCTGTAGCCGTCGAGCGTGCCGGTCACGACCACCGACATGCCGGCCAGCGTCTGCGGCACCCCGGACGCCTCCGGTCCGACGAAGTTGACGCCGGCGGCCCGCAGCTTGTCGATCACCGCCCGGTGGGTGTCGTCGGACATCCACTCGTGCACCGCTCGGGCGATCACCGGGCCGACGCCCTCGATGACCGCCATCTCCTCGACGGTCGCGTCGAGGATGCGGATCGAGGTGGCCGAAGTGACTGGCCAGCGCCTCGGCGCCCGCCGGCCCGAGATGGCGGATGTTCAGCCCGACCAGCAGGTTGGCCAGCGGCCGGTCCTTCGACGCTTCGATCGCGGCCTGCAGGTTGCGCGACCGAGATCTCACCGAAGCCCTCGAGCTCGCGGACGCGGTCCCAGTCGATCGAGTAGATGTCGGCGATGTCGTGCACGAGCTCGAGCTCGAGGAACTGCCGGACGCGTCTGCTCGCCGAAGCCCTCGATGTCCATCGCGCCGCGCGAGCCGAAGTGCTCGATGGCGCCCGGCCAGCTGGAACGGGCACTGCGCGTCGACACACCGGGTGTCGCTCTCGCCCTCCGGTCGCACGAGCGTGGACTGGCGGGGACACGGACACGTGACGGGAAACGTCCACGGCTCGGAGTCCGTCGGGCCGGTCGGCCAGCACCGGACCCGACGACCTCGGGGATGACGTCGCCGGCCCGCCGGACGATCACCGTGTCGCCGGGACGAACGTCCTTGATGCGGACCTGGTCCTCGTTGTGCAGCGTCGCCTGACTGACGTTGGCGCCGCCGACGAACACCGACTCGAGCTGCGCGAACGGCGTGGCCCGGCCCGGTGCGCCCGACCGACACGAGGATGGCGTTCAGCCGGGTCGTCCGCTCCTCGGGCGGGAACTTGTAGGCGATGGCCCACCGCGGCGCCCGGCTCGTGGAGCCGAGCTCGCCGGCGCTCGCGAGGTCGTCGACCTTGACCACCACGCCGTCGATCTCGTAGTCGAGGTCGTGGCGGTGGTCCTGCCAGTGCATGCAGAACGCGTGCACCTCGGCGATCGACTGCACGAGCGTGATCCGCGGGTTGACCGGCAGGCCGAGGTCACGCAGGAAGTCGAGCGTCTCCTCGTGGCGGCTGAACGGCGGGCCGCCCTCCACCTCGCCGAGCTGGTAGCACCACATGGACAGCTCGCGACTGGCGGTGATCGCCGCGTCCTTCTGGCGGAGCGAGCCGGCGGCCGAGTTGCGCGGGTTGATGAACAACCGCTCCCCGGCCTCGGCCTGGCGCGCGTTGAGCGCATCGAACGCCGGCCGGGGCATGTACACCTCGCCCCGCACCTCGAGCACCGACGGCGCGCCCTTCGGCAGGCGCTCGGGCACCGCGTCGATCGTGGCGATGTTGGCGGTGACGTCCTCACCGATCCGGCCGTCGCCCCGGGTCGCGCCCTGCACGAACCGGCCGTTCTCGTAGCGGATCGAGATGGCCACGCCGTCGATCTTGAGCTCACACACGTAGGCGACCGGGTCGCCGTCGTCGTCGGCACCGAGCCGGCGTTCCAAGCCGTTCACCCCACGCCACGAGCTCGTCGGACGAGAAGGCGTTGTCGAGCGACATCATCGGTGTCCGGTGCCGGACCGGGGCGAACAGCACCGACGGCGTGCCAGCCGACCCGCTGGGTCGGCGAGTCGGGGACGATCAGCTCCGGGAACTCCGTCTCGTAGCGACGCAGCTCCTGGACCAACTCGTCGTATTCGGCGTCGCTGATCGTGGGCGCGTCGAGCTCGTGGTAGTGGCGGTTGTGCTGGTCGATCTCCTCCCGCAGCGCGACGACCCGGGCGGCGACGTCGTCGCTCGAACCGGTGGCCGGAGTGGGCGCGGCAGCCGGCTCCGTCGAGGCGATCTGACACGGCGGCGAGCCTACCGGCGAGCCATTCGGACGATCGGCTCATCGGACGGGCAGCCGCACATGTCCCGTCGCCGCAATCCCTCAGTCGTCGGACATCTCGGCCGAAGGAGAGTCGTTCGACATGTCGGCAATGCGCTCGAGGGAGCGCAGGTCCGCATGGCATCGCATGGGACGCTCGAGGACTTCTCCTCCGGCAGGCATCCTCCGCGTCCTCTCCTCCGACGGCCGGACCGGCGCGATCAGGTTCGGTGGCGACCGCCGGCTGCACGTGTATCCTGCACCACGGCCAGCTGTACTTCGCGCCAGGACGAGCACACGGACGCGGCCCTGGCCGTCGGCGCTCGTGCGACCGGGACGGGTCGACGCGGACGCCTGGACCGCCGCCGATCGACGAGGCGGGCGACCGGCCGATCGTCGGCGAGTTGCTCGTCCGCCAGCGGGGCCATCCACCCCGATCTGCTCGCGTCGGTCGTGCTGTCGGTCGCCTACGACCCGCTGATCGCCTCTTCCGAGCGGGTGAAGGCGACTTCGAGTTCGAACCGGACGCGATGCACTGGCTCGGCCCGTTCCGCTCGTTCCCGGTCGACGTCATCGTCGACCGAGGTGCGCCGCCGGGTCCGCGAGGTCGACGAGTGGGGATCCCGGTCATGCCGACCCTCGACGTCTGCGTCGCGGCGCTGCCGGACGCTTCCCGGCGACGCGCACGAGGTGACCCTGCGGCGCGAGGACTGGGAGCTGATGGTGGCCGCTCGCCGGGCCCCGCTCGATCGGAGAGCTGGCGGCAGAGCTCGGCCGCGGCCGGTACTCGACGGCCCGGGTCGTGTACCGCCTCAGCCGGGCCGGTCTGGTCGAGGTGACCGCCGCAGCTGCTCCGGCGGACGATTGACCCGGCGCCGGCAACTCGAGGCCGTCGTGGACGAGCCGCCACGCTGCGGTGGACCCGGTCGCCGTCGGCCGGCCACCGGTCGCTCGTTCGACTCCGGAGCTCGTGCACGCGAGCCCGTCGAGCCCCGCAAGCCCGGTCGGCCTCGCACCGGTCAGGCCCCGACGGAGAGGCGGACGCCGAGAACCTGGTCGTGGAGGCGCTCACCGATCTCACGGGTGAGGCCGAGGATGCGCTCGGCCTGAGCCTCGCCGTGCAGGGCGAGGCCGCAGACCGGCGTGATCATCGCCTGACGGCGCAGGGCGACCGGATCACAGCCCGCCTGGACGAGCTCGCACCACAACGTGGAGAGCAGGCGCCACAGCCGTGAGGCGCGGTCGCCCGAGCGGGGCGTCGGTCGGCACCGCTCCCCAGGCGATCCAGCCGCCACGGTCGAGGAACGTGGCGAGCGGCACCGGCGGCGCTCTCGATGCCGGCGTCGACCGGCAGCGACAGCACCTGCGGCCCTGCGTGGAGCAGGATGCGCCAGTCGGCCGGCCCACAGCAGTGCAGCCCGGTGACCGCGTGCGGTTCGAGCGCGGCGAGCGCGCCGGACACCAGGTCGATCGTCGCTTCAGGGCCGAGCGGGAACCCGGAGCGCAGGCCGGCGACCAGCCCGGGCTCGTCGACGAACACGACGAGCGGCGCACCGGGTGCTTCCCGTTGCGCGAGCGCGAGCAGATGTGCGGCGCGCTGGCGGACCGCGGCTGCGGCCACACGGCGAACGCCAGGTCGCGCGCACGCCCTCGGCCTGCAGCGCCAGAGCCGAGCGTGACCGGACCGGTGAGCTGCAGCTTGATCGGCTCGGTGCGATCGGCGACCGCTCGGAGGAACGCCCGCAGCGTGTGGAACGGCGGGCCGTGCAAGCTCGGGATCGGTGAGCGGCGCGGACGGGTCGAGCGCCTGCTGGTCGACGTCGAGAGCGAGCCGTCTGGGCGCACGGTGACCCCGCGTGATGCCCCAGCCGGCCTGGGCGAGCATGCCCTCGACCGGCGAGCCGACCGGGATGGTGGGCGCGGCGGGCAGCTCCGGCTGCTGGTCCAGCACGAAGCGCACGGCCTCGTCAGCCGATCGGTGCGGCAGGCTCCCGATGGATGTGACGAGCCCGAGCGGGAAGTCCGACGCGCCTCATCCGGTGCCCCTACGGCCACTGGACTTGTCCTCGATGAACCACGGCCATCCGTCCCACTGCGAGGTCTCGCCCGACTCCCCCGCACCCACTGGAATAGCCACCGGGAGCGGTCCTGTCGGCAAATCTCAGCTCGTGCCCGACCTGCGCCCGTGGCCTGCTCGCGTGACCTGGCTGGCCCTGCCGTTCACCGTCGGGCCCTCGCTGACCGACGCGTTTGGCCGGCCGATCGCCGACGTGCGGTCGGACCGTGACCGTCCTGCTGTGGGCGGGCTGGACCGTCACACTCGTCGCGCTTCTCGTCCCGCGGACAGCGAGTCTCACGGCGCTCCGCATCGCGGCACCGGCTCGCGCTGGCCGTCGCCGCGTGGGCCGCGTGGACCGGCGGACCGGTCGGCATCGCCGACGTCGTCGCGCTGGCTTCGGCGGCGCTGGCCGTCGCCGCGGCGTTCTCGCCACTGACCGGCGACGTGTTCGTCGACGGCTCGTCGTACGGCGCCGGAACGTCGCATGGCGCTGCGGGCCCCGACCGCGCTGCTGCTCGGCCCGGTGCCGCTCGCGTGGGCCGCGGCGGTGGCCGGCGTCGCTCGCCGGACCGTTGCTGCTCGCCGCGCACCAGTGGGTCGCCGGCGCCGTCTGCGTCGTCGTCGGCGCCCCGGTCGTGTGGCTCGCCGCGCCGTTCGCTGCACCAACTGTCGCGTCGATGGATCGTGTTCGTCCCGGCGGGATGGTGCTGCACGATCCCGATCGGCCAACCCGAGCCGACGCTGTTCCTGCGCAAGAGCGTTCGGCGGCTCGGTCCTGCCACCGGCCGGCTCGCCGGCCCTCGACCTGACCCAGGGCGCGTTCGGTCTGGCGCTGCAACTCGACCTGGTCGAGCCGACCGACATGCTCGTGCCGCGCGGCCGGTCCACGACCGAGACCGTGCACGGTCGACGCCGCTGCTCTTCACGCCGACCCGACCCGCGGCGCTGCTCGACGAAGCTCGGTCCCGCCGCATCCCGGTCTGAGCCGGCGCTGCCGCGTCAGCGAGCCGGGCCGCCGCCGAGCACCTCGTCGCCGTCGTAGAACACGACGCTCTGGCCGGGGCCGATCCGGCGCTGCGGCTCGACCCAGCGCACGACGACGCGTGCCCGGCGCGAGCCCGGCCGTCGTCCGGCTCGACCGCACCCGTGGCCGTCGGCGCTGCCGTGCAGCGACTCGCCTGGACGATCGACCGCTCCGACCGTCCGGGCCGTCGGCCCAGCGTCACGGGGCCGACCGGCTGCGCGTCGACGAGCAGGTCGTCGGCCCGTCCCGACCGTCACGGTGCCCGCAGCCGGATCAGACGCCACGACGAACCGCGGCACACCACCGCCCGGCCAGCCCGAGGCCCCGCCGCTGGCCGACCGTGACGAGCTCGACCGCATCGACCGCGCCGACCACGCGTGCCCGTCGGTCGACGACCCGGCCGGGCGTCAGGTCGATGCGGCCGGCGAGGAACGACCTGCGGCCCGCGGGCCGACGGTGATGAAGCAGACGTCCTGGCTGTCGGGCTTGTCCGCCGTCCGCAGACCGAGCGCCGCGGCACGCGGCCCGCACCTCCGCCTTGGTCAGCGACGCCGATCGGCAGCAGGACGCGGGCCAGCGTCGCCTGGTCGAGCATGTGGATCACGTAGGACTGGTCCTTGGCCCGGTCGGCGCCGCGGGCGACCCGGCGGCTCCCGTCGGCGACGGGTGACGATGCGGGCGTGGTGACCGGTGGCGACGGCGTCGAACCCGAGGATGTCGGCCCGCTCGAACAGCCGGTCGAACTTCACGTGCCGGTTGCACTCGATGCACGGGTTCGGCGTGCGACCGGCCGCGTGGTCGGCGACGTACGGGTCGACCACGTGACGCGTGAAGTCGTCGCCGAAGTTGAAGACGTGGTGATCGATGCCGAGGTGGTCGGCGACGCGTCGGGCGTCGTCGACGTCGCTGACCGAGCAGCATCCCGTGTCGCTGTCGCCGCCCCACAGCTTGAGCGTGACGCCGACGACGTCGTGGCCCTCGTCGCGGAGGAGCGCGGCGGCGACCGACGAGTCGACACCGCCGGACATCGCGACCGAGGACGCGGGCCATCAGCGCGAGGCGACGTGGGATCGGCGTCGAGCGTCGCGCGACGTCGCTCGCCGCGGACGCGCCGGACGGCCGGGGCACGACGTCGAGCGCGAGGTCCACGTCGGCCGCGGTGGTCGGCCAGCCGAACGACAGGCGCAGCGACCCACCGGCGAGCGCGCGGTCGATGCCCATCGCGGCGAGCACGTGCGACGGCTCCATGGCCCCGCTCGTGCACGACGACGCGGCCGACGCGGCGATGCCCGGCCTGATCGAGCAGGAACAGCAGCGCCTCGCTCTCGACGCCGGGGAAGCAGACGTGGCAGGAGCCGGCGATCTTGTGGTCCGGTCGGGCGGATCGGTGACGCCCGTCTCGACGGTGCCGGGCAGCGCGTCGAGCAGCCCGTCGACCAGGCGGTCGCGCAAGGGGGTGAGCCGGTCGACCAGCGATCCGCGCTCGTCCGCCGCACTGCGCGCGGCGGTGGCCATGGCCACGATGCCGGCCACGTTCTGGGTGCCGCTGCGACGGTCGCGCTCCTGTCCGCCACCGAGCAGCAGCGGGTCGATCGACGTGCCGTCGCGGATCACGAACGCGCCGACACCCTTCGGCCCGCCGAACTTGTGCGCGCTGACCGAGACGAGGTCGGCGTCCGCGGCGACGCGACGCCACGTCGAGCCAGGTGAACGCCTGCACCGCGTCGGTGTGCAGCACGGCACGGGGCAGCGCGCTGGCGCACGAGCGTCGGCGATCTCGGCGAACGGCTGGATCACGCCGACCTCGTTGTTCACGAGCATGATCGACACGACCGCGACGTCCTCGTCGAGCGCATCGGCCAGAGCATCGAGTCGACGCGACCGTCGGGGCCGACCGGCACGATCCGGCCGCCCGACCGCTCGACCGGCTCGAGCACGGCGTGGTGCTCGACCGCGGAGCACACGGCGACGCCACCGGTGCGGCCAGCACACCGACGATCGCCTGGTTGTCGGCCTCGGTGCCCCCGGAGGTGAACACGACCTCGCCCGGCTGCGCGCCGAGCACCTCGGCCATCGTGTCGCGGGCGTCGTCGAGCGCACGGCGCGCCTCGCGTCCCCAGCGGTGCGACGCCGACGGGTTCCCGAACGTGTCGGCCAGGAACGGCATCATCGCCTCGACCGCCTCGGGCCGCATCGGCGTGGTCGCCGCGTGGTCGAGGTAGGCCGACATCGATCGCCAGGCTACGAGGTGCCCGTCCGACCCTCACCCAGCTCGACTTCTGGGCAGTGTCCTGGGACAACGGCTCACTCAGCGCCCAGAACTTCTGGGTGTCGCGGGAGTCGGTCGCCGGGCTGCGACACTGGCGCGATGGAGGGGTACGACGAGGCGACCTACGGCGACCGGTTCGCCGACGTGTACGACGACTGGTACGGCGAGATCACCGACACCGCGGCCTGCGTCGAGGCCTTGCGCCGGCTGGCCGGCGACGGCCCGGTGCTCGAGCTGGGCGTCGGCACGGGCCGGCTCGCCATCCCGCTGGCCGTCGCCGGGCTGCGGTCACGGGCGTCGACTCGTCGGCCGCCATGCTGCGACCTGCTGGCCGCCAAACCCGGTGGCGACCGGTGGAGGCGGTGACCGGCGACATGGTCGACCCGCCCGTCGGCGACCGCCGGTTCGCGCTCGTGTTCGTCGCCTACAACACGCTGTTCAACCTGACCGGGCCCGGGCGACCAGCAGGCCTGCTTCGCCAAGGTGGCGGCGCTGCTGACCGCCGAGGCCGCTTCGTGGTCGAGGCCTTCGTCCCCGACCCCGATCGGGTCGGGCCGACCGACGTCGTCGTGCCGCGGCAGGTGACGGCCGACCGTGTCGTGCTGAGCGTCACGCAGAGCCGACCCGACGACCAGACGCTGCTCGGTCAGTACATCGACATCACCGAGGCCGGGATCCGGCTGCGCCCGTGGCACATCCGCTACGCCGGACCCGACGAGCTCGATGCGATGGCGAGCGCGGCCGGTCTGGCCCTGGAAGCGCGGTCGGCGGGCTGGAATGGCGAACCGTTCGACGACGACAGCCCGACCCACGTCTCGGTCTACGCCCGGCCGGGCCGGTTCGTAGGCTCGCCGGCGTGGGACGCATCCGGGTCAGCACCCTGATCGACGCGCCGCCGGCCCGCGTCTGGGACGTGGTCCGCCACATCGAGCGACACGTCGACTGGATGGTCGACGCCGAGGCCATCCGGTTCACGTCCGGTCAGCGTCCGGACGTCGGCACGACGTTCGACTGCGACACCCGGATCGGGCCGTTGCGCCTCACCGATCGCATGGAGATCACCGAGTGGCGAGCCGGGACGGACGATGGGCGTGCGTCACGGCGGGCTGGTCACCGGCACCGGCCGGTTCACGCTCACCGCGCAGCCGGGCGACCGCACCCGGTTCGCCTGGGAGGAGCGCCTCGTGTTCCCGTGGTGGATGGGCGGCCCGGTCGGCGGTCTGGTCGGCGGCCGCATCCTCCGATTCGTGTGGAAGCGCAACCTCCAGCGCGCTCAAGCGGCTCGTCGAGTCGGCTTGACCGAGTCTGAGCGCGATCAGAGCGACGAGTCTGGGCATGCGATTGGCCACCAGCAGTGAACCGACGACGCATGCTGCCGGCGATCGCGCCGCACACGGCGTACGACGTCGCCGCGGGCACGTGCCGCCTCGGCGCCCAGTCGAAGAGCACCCAGCCGGCGAGCACGCCGCCGGCCAAGCCGCCGAGATGTCCGCCGATGGAGAGACCACCCAGGCCGAACGTGAGCAGCAGGTTCAGCAGCAGGATCCCGAACAGGGGCGACTGGCGGACGCTGATCCCCTGGGTCCGACCGGCCGCGAAGAACGCGCCCATCAGGCCGTAGATCGCGCCCGACGCGCCGGCGGTCAGGCTGTTCGGGCTGAGGATCAGCGCACCCAGCGACCCGGCGAGCAGGGACACGCCGTACACCGCGGCCAGACGACCCCGCCCGCCCGACCGCTCGAGCCAGGTCCCGAGGATGTACAGGGCGTACATGTTGAACAGGATGTGGATGAGCCCGTAGTGCAGGAAGCCCGACGTGACGAGCCGCCACACCTCGCCGTGGGCCACACCGATGCAGACTCGCCGTTGATAGAAGCCGTTGGCGATCAGGCCGCCGTGGACCGAGAAGGTGTCGATCTCGCCGCCGAACGATCGACCCCTGGTGACGAACGCTTCGGCGAGGAAGACCGCCACGTTGATGGCGATCAGGAGACGGGTCAGCACGGGCACGGATCCGCGCAGCGCGGCCGGTCCGCTGATCACCTTCTGGGCACCCTGCTTGGTGCAGTCGGGGCAGTGGAAGCCGACCGAGGCCTGGTGCATGCAGCGGGGACAGATCGGCCGGTCGCAGCGCTGGCAGATGACGCCGGCGCGCTGGTCGGGGTGCCAGTGGCACGTCTGAATTCCGGTTTCCACGGCGGTCACGGTAGCGGCGACCCTGAGCCCTGCAGCGGTCAGCGAGCTACCGGAGATCGTCTCCGAGCTGGTCGACGAGACTGAACCAGTAGAAGCCGTAGGACGGGAGCGTGACGAAGTACGGAAGCTCGCCGATCAGGCGGGAACGGCACACGTCCGAACAGCTCGACCGGGCGCTTGCCGTTGAGCTGGCCGAGCTCGAGCTCGACCGGCTGGGCGACCTTCGACAGGTTGTAGACGCACAGCACGATCTCTTCGGGCTCGCCGTCGCGAGCCTGGCGGCGCAGGTAGGCGAGGACCGACGGGTTCGCCGTGTCGAGCACCTCGAACGTGCCGGTGGCGAACACCGGATGCTGGCGACGGGCCTGCACCATGCGCTGCACCCAGTGCAGGAACGAGCCCGGGTTGCGCAGCTGCGCCTCGACGTTGACCGCGGCGAAGCCGTAGACGGGATCCATCAGCGGTGGCAGGTAGAGCTGGGCGAAGTCGGCGGTGCTGAAGCCACCGTTGCGGTCCGGCGTCCACTGCATCGGCGTGCGCACGCCGTCGCGGTCGCCGAGGAAGATGTTGTCGCCCATCCCGATCTCGTCGCCGTAGTACATGATCGGGCTGCCGGGCAGCGAGAAGAGCAGACCGTGGAACAGCTCGGCCACCCGCCGGTCGTTGTCGAGCAGCGGGGCGAGTCGCCGGGCGATGCCGGCGTTGCGCTTCATGCGCGGGTCCTTGGCGTACTCGCTGTACATGTAGTCACGTTCCTCGTCCGTGACCATCTCCAAGGTCAGCTCGTCGTGGTTGCGCAGGAAGATCCCCCACTGGGTGCCCTCGGGCAACGCCGGCGTCTGCTCGATGATCTCCTTGATCGGCGCGGCCTGCTCCCGCCGGACTGCCATGAACATGCGCGGCATGAGCGGGAAGTGGAAGCACATGTGGCATTCGTCGCCGTCGCCGAAGTAGTCGACGACGTCGGCCGGCCATTGGTTCGCCTCGGCCAGCAGCACCCGGTCCGGGTAGATGTCGTCGACCATCTTCCGGAGCCGCTTCAGGTAGTGATGGGTCTCGGGCAGGTTCTCGCCATTGGTGCCGTCGCGCTCGAACAGGTAGGGCACGGCGTCGAGACGGAACCCGTCGAGGCCGATGTCGAGCCA
>CAVRKH010000002.1:0-239421 GCA_963721655.1 uncultured Chloroflexia bacterium
CAGGGACCCGGTGCATGGCCGGGTGAGCGAGGGCTGGTAGCCTGTCGAATCCGGGCCGCCGCGTTCTCTCAATCACGTCCCCGCCGCAGCGCCAAGGAGCTTCCGATGGCCGTCGCGTCGCCGCCGTTCAGCGGCTTCTCCCCCGAAGCGATCCAGTTCCTCGCCGACCTCGCCGCGAACAACGACCGGGCCGGTTTTTAGCTGGCGCAAGACCGATTACGAACGGCTCCTCAAGGAACCGCTGGAAGCGCTCGTCGCCGCGCTCGCCGAACGCTTCGAAGCGCGCGGGATCCCGCTCCAGGCCGACCCGAAACGCTCCATCTTCCGGATCTACCGCGACACGCGCTTCAGCAAGGACAAGTCGCCGTACAAGACGAACGTCGGGGCGAGCTTTCCGTGGGTCGCAGGGTCGCTCGCCCCATGAGGGCGCCCACTCAAACGGCGGGTACTTCCACTTCCAGCCCGGCGAGATGTACGCCGGCGGTGGGATGTGGATGGCCGAGAAGCCAACACTCGACGCGTTCCGCAAGCAGATCGTCGACGACCCCGACCGAGTGAAGGCGGCGCTCGAGGAGCCTGGGTTCGTGAAGGCCTTCGGTGAGGTGCAGACGCACGAATCGCTGAAGCGGGTGCCGGCTGGCCTGCCGGCCGACCACCCGATGGCCGACTACTTCCGCTGGAAGGACATCGTCTTCGGGCGCCGGCTGGCCGACGACGAGGTGCTCTCGCCGAAGCTTCCGGACACGCTCGCCGACGGCTACGCGGCGGCGATGCCGGTGTTCCGCTTCCTCTCGACGCTCAGCGGCTAGGTCGCGCCGTTCTCCGCGTCCACGCCGGCGGCCACCGGCACAGGTTCTGTCGCAGGTGGTTCGGCGGCGCGCGCGCTCGGCGGCCTCAACCGCGATCACGGCGGCACCGATGACCGTCCGCGTCGTTGCGCAGCTGCGCGGGCACGACCGGCGGTCGGACGGTCAGGCGCGGGCCGTACTTGTCGAAATTCTTGTTGACCCCGCCGCCCAGGATGAACAGCTCGGGCCCAGATCAGCTCGTCGATCCGGATCAGGTGCTCGTCGAGGTCCTGCGTCCATGCTTTCCACGACAGGCCGCGCTTGGTCCGCGCGACGGATGCGGAGCGCCGCTCGGCGGGCCGCCCGCGGATCTCCATCTGGCCGAACTCGGTGTTCGGGACGAGCTTGCCGTCGATGAACACGGCGGATCCGACGCCAGTCCCGAGCGTCAGGAGCACGACCACGCCCGGCTTGCCGGCTCCGATCCCGAAGCGCATCTCGGCGGTCCCCGCTGCATCCGCGTCGTTGATGACCGTGACCGGTCGCTTCAACGACCGCCCAGGCGCTGTGTGATCGGGAACTCGACCCACGTCGGGTCGATGTTCGCAGCCGTCTTGAGGACGCCACCGAGCACGACGCCTGGCATCCCCAGCGGCCGAGCGGGACGTCTGGGCCGATCCCGGTTGCGTTCACGAGCCGCTTGACGAGCCGACTGATCGAGGCGCTCACGGCGTCGGGCGTCGACGGCGACGGCGTCACGACGCGCAGACGCTCCGAGACGAAGCGACCGTCGTCGGCGTCGACGACCGCGGCCTTGATCCCGCTGCCCCCGACATCGACCCCGATTGCGATCCGTGGCTCAGCCATCGGTCAGCCTCTTGAGCCCCCTTGGCGCGACGCCGCGCATTCTAGCGACCCGCCGATTCGGAAGCGACCGGCCCCGCTCCCGCGACGGGTTCGACCGCGTGGACCCACGGCTGGCGGCCGGTCCGTTCAGGGTACTCGCGCTCGACCGCGTCCCGGAACGCGTCGATCGCGTCGCGCCGCACGAGGTTCACCGTGCAGCCACCGAACCCGGCCCCCGTCATCCGCGCCGCCACGACGCCCGGGTTCGCGGTCGCGATGTCGACCATGGCATCCAGCTCGGGCGAGCTGACCTCGAACCGGTCGCGCAGCGAGGCGTGGCTCTCGGCGAACAGCCGGCCGACGGCGACGAGGTTGCCGGCCTCCAGCGCTTCAACCGTCTGCAGGACCCGGGTGTTCTCGCCGATGACGTGCTCGGCGCGCGCCAGCTCGACCGGCCGGAGGCGCGGCGCGTGCCGGGCCAGCATCTCCGCATCGACGTCGCGTAGCGACTCGACGCCCGGCTCGACCTCGGCGATCGCCGCGACCGCCGACTCGCACTCCGCACGACGCGTGTTGTACTCGGACGCCTCGAGCCGCCGTGGCGCGTTCGTGTCGCAGACGACAAGGACGTGATCGCTGGTCGGCAGCGCCACGGGGCGGACTTCGAGCGAGCGACAGTCGAGGAGGAGCGCCCGATCCGGCTGCCCGAGCGTCACCGCGGCCTGGTCCATGATCCCGCACTGCACGCCGACGTGGTCGTTCTCGCCCCGCTGGCAGAGTCGTGCGAGCCGCATCCCGTCGATCCCGTGGGTCGCCAGATCTGGCGGATCGAGCAACGCCCAGGCGGACGCCAGCTCGAGCGCGGCGGACGACGACAGCCCGGCCGACATCGGGAGGTCGCTGGCCAGGACGCCGCGGAACCCGTGGAGCGGCAGCCCGGCGGACTGAAGCGACCAGGCCGTTGCCGCGACATAGTCGATCCACCCGCCGCTTCGCGGCGGGATTGCGTCCAGGTCGAACTCGCGACGCTCGCCATCGGGCAGCGTGATCGCGACGCGTCGATCGCTCGTCGGGACGAACGCGAGGCGGATCTCGAGGCCGATCGCGGCCGGCAGCACGAACCCGAGGTTGTAGTCGGTGTGCTCGCCGATCAGGTTGACCCGGCCGGGTGCCCGGACCACGCGGATCGCGGCCGGATCGCCAGCCACGTTCGGCTCATGGCGGCGCAGCCGCTCGGCGAGCGCCTCGACCTCGAGCGCGCCGAGGCTCACGGCACGGCCTCAAGCTCGGCGGGGTCGTGTGGCGCCCGCTGCCGCAGCTCCGCCGCGGTCTCCTCGGGCAGCGTGTCGTTGACGAAGGCGCCGGCACCGGCCTCGGAGCCGGCGAGGTACTTGAGCTTGGTCGCGGTCCGGTTCGGCGGGTAGAACTCGATGTGCAGGTGGTACGCACCGTGGTCGCCGCCATCGGTTGGCCGCTGGTGGATGGCCATCACGTACGGCAGCGTCGTGTCGAAGAGGTTGTCGTATTTGCGGACGATCGTCAGCAGCATCCGCGCGAGACCGTCCACCTCGGCGCGGTCCAGCTGGTGGAGCCACCCGACGTGGCGCTCGCTCGTGAGGTGGACCTCGTACGGCCAGCGTGCGAAGAACGGGACGGTGGCGAGCCAGCCACCACCGCGCGCCACGACGCGCCGGCCGTCGGCGAGCTCCTGGCGGTTGAGGTCGCACCACAGGCAGCCGCCGGATTGCTCGCGATGCGACTGCGCGTTGGTGGTCTCACGCTCGAGGATCGGCGGGATCGTCGGGTACGCGTAGATCTGGCCGTGGGGGTGGTTCAGCGTGACCCCGATCGCTTCGCCGCGGTTCTCAAAGGCGTACACGTAGGCGACCTCGTCCCGTGCGCCGAGGACGAGTGTCCGGTGCGCCCAGACCGCGATCAGCCGGCTCACGTGACGAACGGTCATCGAGCCGAGCTGACCCGCGTGCTCAGGGGTGTAGACGACGACTTCGCAGGCACCGTACGACGGCTCGACCGGCGTCAGGTCGGAGCCGTGGACGGCTGGCTCTTCGGGGTCGGGCCGCAGTGCCGGGAAGCGGTTGTCGAAGACCGCGATTTCGAAGTCGGCTCGGGCGATCTCAGTGGGTGGCCCGCCCGGCTTCGTGGGACAGAGCGGGCAATCGTCGGCAGCGGGCAGGAACGTCCGGTCCTGGCGATGCGTCGCGGTGATCACCCACTCGCCGAGAACCGGATTCCAGCGGCGCTCAGACATCGGCGGCGTCGGGTTCGGGGTCGTGGTCGCGTCGCGGTTCGGCGTCGGGCCAACGGTAGTAGTGGATCTTCCGGCCGTCGGGCAGCGTCTCGGTTTCGACCTCGAAATCGCCAAACGGCAGGTCGTCGCCGGTCGGCGTGGGCTCTCTGGGGTCGGTGTCGGGTTCGGTCATGGCGGCCGGATCATCATGCCCCGTCGCGACCAATCAGGTCCCGAGCAGTGCCACCGCGCGATCCGCGGCGGCGACGATCGAATCCGGCAGCACCGTGGATCCGGCCACCTGGCTTGCTGCGGCGGCTGCCGCTCGACCCCCCAGTGCGACCGGCGTCCCGTCGTCGTCGCGGCGGAGCGCCGTCGCCACGTCGATTGCCGAAGCCCGGTCGTCCCCCGTCACGACTGCGATGACCAGGAGGCGAGGTCGCAGCTGAGCACGGACGTCCAGCCAGCTCGCGACCGGGACATCGGCCCCGAGGTAGAGAACGGCAACCCCTCGCCGGCGAAGGGCCGTCGCAAACGCGAGCGCGCCGAGCTCATGGCGGCTCCCCGGAGGCAGACCGACGACGATCGGCCGCCCATCGGCACGGGCCGCGGCGTCGAACGCGCCGGCCAGCCGTCGGGCGAGCGCGGCGCTCGCGGCATGCTCCCCGGCGACGGTGACGCGGCCGGCGGCCCAGGCATCACCAAGAGCGGCAGCAGCCGGCATCAGCCACGCGTCGACGATCGACTCGAACGAGCCTCGTCCGAACAATTCGTCGAGCGCAGCCTCGATGCGATCGCCGTCCAGTGCGGCAGCAGCCGCCACAAACCGCTCGATCGGATCGCCCGAGGCGACCGCTGCTCCTGCCCGGCCGGTCCCGCGGTCGGCGACCGGAGGTGCCGTGCCGTCGGCCAGCGCTCGTGCGGCGGAGGATGCCGTCCAGCCGTCCTCGACCAGGAGCCGCATCGTCCGCAGGCGCTCGATCGCGGCGTCGTCGTAGAGCCGATAGCCCGATGTCGTCCGCGCCGGCTCGACCACCCGGTAGCGCCGCTCCCATGCACGCGCGACGGTCGGGGTGAGTCCCGCACGCGTCGCAGCTTCCTTGATCGTGTACATGGTTTGTCGAATGCTAGCACAGCGTCAACATTCGACAAGGTCTTGACAACGTGCAGGACGCCGCGTAGATTTTCCATGAACCTTAGACAGAGGTTGTACAAGATGGAAGGAGAATCTCGATGCGCTACATCAATGCCATCGCCCTGTTGCTCGTCATCGTTGGCGGACTCAACTGGCTGCTGGTGGGGCTGTTCCAGTTCGACCTCGTGGCAGCTCTTACTGGCGCGCAGTTCGGCGAAGTGAACCCCATTTCGGCCCTCATCTACGTGCTCGTCGGCGTCTCGGCCATCGTCCTGATCCCGGTCCTCGCCCGATGGATGACCACGACCCAGGAGGAGCCACTCCATGCGTAGGCTCGTCGCGCTCGGCGCCGCCGGATTGCTCGCTCTCGCGATCGCAGGGCCGGCGAGCGCCCGGACCCACGGCCCGTCCATCGTCGACACCGCGATCGCGGTCAATCAGTCAACCGGCGAGTTCGATCACCTCATCGCCGCCGTCGTTCGGGCCGACCTCGTCGCGACCCTCGATGGGAACCGCCAGTTCACGGTCTTTGCGCCAACTGACGCCGCATTCGAGAACCTCTTCGACACCCTTGGCGTCTCGGGCGTGAACGACATCCCCGTCGCCACGCTGCGGGCCGTCCTGCTGTACCACGTCGCTCCCGGCGAACGCTTCGCCGCGGACGTCGTGTCGAGCTCGCGGATCCGCACGGTCAGCAAGGGCTTCCTGTGGCCCTCGGTGAACGGCGGTGGCGTCTACATCAACGACGCCCAGGTGATCGCTGCCGACATCGACGTGTCGAACGGCGTGATCCATGTGATCGACCGGGTCCTGCTCCCGGCCTGACGGGCTTCGCCGTCAGTAGAGCATCGTCGTCCCCGTCGGGAAGGCGAAGTCGAAGGCCGTCGGCTGGAGGACCGCATCGGGGTCCAGGTCGACGGCCTCGGCGTCCCTGGTGATCTCGCCGGCCATCGACTCGGTGAGGCGCACGATGATCCCGGTGTCGCGATCGACCGCGATCCGGATCGAATAGTCCGGCCGGTCAGCGGTCAGCTCGGTCGTCCGCGGGTGTTGGCAGGTCAATCCGATCGTCTCGCGCCCGCCGATCACCTCCGGACCGGTCACCTGGCACTCGCCGGTGGACAGCACGTTCTGGCAGTAGCCCGCCGGGTGGATGAACGTCTCAGGCAGCGTCTCCGTCGGCAGCGCCGTGAGCGGCTCGTAGACCTTGGACGCACCCGGGATGTCCGGGTCGTCGAGACCACGCGGCTTGTTGCGAATCGGCCGTTGCGTCCCGAGCTTGTGGCGGCTCGAATACGTCCGGACGATGTCACCGTCGGCGAGCCAGATCTCGTACTCGCCCAACGCCTTCTCCCCGGGTTTGGTCGTCAGGACTCGGGCGTGACCCGGGTGGCGCATCATGACCGCGGTCTCGGTGCGCAGCTCACCGCCCGCAGCCAACGCCAGCTCCACGATCCGCATCCGGAGCGTCTCGAAGCGCAGCTCGGCGTCGCGCATGAAGTCGAACAGCTGGCCGACCGAAGGAGTCCCCCGGGTGAGCGCCGTGACCTGCGGGGCGCGGCGGCCGTCGGCCGGCACGAGCTGGTTGGCCGCGCGATCCCAGAGGTGGTGGTCCGAGGTCATCGCTCGCGATTGTATCGGGCGACTCCGACCGCGTATCGTGGCCGCCGACCATGCCGTCCCACCGTCACCTCCGGCGTGCCCTTGCCTTCCCGTTGGCCGCGGCTCTCGCGGCGTGCGCCCTCGTGCCCGCCGAACCCGTGACCATCGTGGCTCAGAACATCGAGTTCACGCCGAAGGTGATCCAGCTCGCTGCCGGCCAGGGTTTCCACCTGACCCTCGACAATCGCGATGATGGCGTCCCGCACGGACTGAGCCTCCAGAAGCGTACGTCCGGCGTCGAGCCCGACGAGTTGTGGACTTCCCAGATCCAGGTCGGGCCGACGAAGGCCGAATACGACCTCGCGGCGCTGGCGGCCGGTCCATACCTGCTGATCTGCCCCGTGCATCCGAACATGCAGGTCGAAGTCAACGTCGGCTGAGCCGGCCGCGATCAGTTGGGCTCGTTGGCGACCTGGTTGCCGGCGCGATCGAAGCCGCGGATGCGGGTGGCCACGACCTCGCCCGGCCACCAGGCGGCGAACCGCCCGCCGCCCAGTGAGGCGGTGATGTGTGTCCCGTCCGCCAGGTCGATGACCACGCCGCCGATCTCCGAACCGATGTTGCCGTGCAGGTAGGACCACGAATCCTCTCCCGATGCCGATCCACCGGATGACGCCGCGATCTCGAGCGGGCCAAGCTGGACCGGCGCGCTACCGCTCGAGGCGCCGGTACTGTCGACGATGGGAGTCCCGTCCCGATTGATCTTCGCGAAGCACTCTGCGGTGTCTCCGGCCCGTGCGCCGTACACGAGCAAGATCCGGCCGCCTCCGCGTCCGTCGGCAAGGTCCAGCTCGGGTTGCAGCGGCAGCCCTCCCTTCAGGGCTGTCGCGCACTCCTCCTCGAGCGAGCGGATCAGTGTCTCGTCAAAGGCCCGGAACGGTTCCGTTTGGTAGGGCCCAAGGATCTCGGCGACCCCGGCGACCGGCAGCGTCGACTCCTCGCTCGAGCCGCAGGCGGCCAGCAACAGACTCGAGACGAGGACCAGCGCCCCTCGATGGATCACTCGGCGGATCAGCCGCCGGCCGGTCCGCTGTCGAGGCCCGGCTCGGTCATGGCGGCCGGGTCGAGGAGACGGTCGAGGTCCTCCGCCGCCATGCCCCGTTCGAGCGCCAGCTCCCGGATCGTCCGCCCCGTCCGGAACGCCTCCTTGGCCAGCTTCGCCGCCTCGTCGTAGCCGATCACCGGGGCGAGGGCCGTCGCGAGCATCAGCCCCTGCTCGACGAGCTGCGGTCCGCGTTCGGTGGCTTCGAGCCCTTCGATGGCACGTGCGCTGAAGTTCTCGGCGGCGGCCGACAGCAGCGCGATCGACTCGAGCAGCGTGACCGCCGTCACCGGCAGCATCACGTTGAGCTCGAGGAACGAGCCGGTCTGCGCGAACGCGACCGTTGCGTCGTTGCCGACGACGCGGGCGACGACCATCGTCAGGCTCTCGACGATCACCGGGTTGACCTTGCCGGGCATGATGCTCGACCCCGGCTGGGTCTCCGGGAGCGCCAGCTCGGCGAGGCCGGCGCGCGGGCCCATCCCCATCAACCGCACGTCGGAAGCGATCTTCCAGAGCGACAGCGCGATCGTGCGCAGCGCGCCGTGTGCCGCGATCGGCACGTCGAGCGTGGCCTGGGCGTGGAAGTGGTTCGGGGTCTCGCGGACGTCGAGGCCGGTCAGGCCGGCGAGGCGGGCACACGTCCGGAACGCGAACTCCGGGTGGGCGTTGATGCCGGTCCCGACGGCCGTGCCGCCGAGCGGCACCGACAGCAGCTCGGCCTGGGCGGCGCGCGCCCGGCGGATCGATTCCTCGACCTGGCCGGCGTAGCCGCGGAACTCCTGCCCGAGCCGGATGGGCGTGGCGTCCTGGAGGTGGGTCCGGCCGGTCTTGACCACCGGCCAGAAGGCCTGCTCGCGGGCGACAAGCGAGGTGTGCAGCCGCTCGAGCGCGGGGAGGAGCTGCTCCTCGATCGCAACAGCCGCCGAGAGCTGGAGCGCAGTCGGGATGACGTCGTTCGACGACTGGCAGCGGTTGACGTCGTCGTTCGGGTGGACCTTGCGGCCGCCGAGGCGGTCCGTGGCGAGGTGCGCGACGACCTCGTTCATGTTGGTGTTGGTCGAGGTGCCCGAGCCGGTCTGGTAGACGTCGATCGGGAAGTGGTCGTCGTGGCGGCCTTCGGCGACCTCGGTGGCGGCCGCGGAGATCGCCTCGGCCAGGGGTCGTTCGAGAAGGCCAAGCTCGGCGTTCGTCTCGGCCGCGGCCTGCTTGATCTCGGCGAGCGCCCGCAGGAAGCGACGCGGAAACCGCTGGCCGGAGATCGGGAAGTTGAGGACGGCCCGCTGGGTCGAGGCACCGTACAACGCGTCGGCCGGGACCTCCAGCTCGCCCATGGAGTCCTTCTCGACGCGGGTGCGGGGCGTGTCGGTCATCGGGTCGATGCTACTCGCGTCGGCGGTGGCCCCGCGCGGCGCGCGCCCGGGCCGCGCCGATTACGCCTCGTAATCGAATCCGCACGAACCCGCACGACCAATGACTCAGATTGCAGTCTGGGCAGGTGGGCCCGCACGGCTGTGCGAATTCGATGAGCCACGGCAATCACCGACGTCCGCCGCACACGGCCTATCGGCGGGCCACCGGCCGTTGCATCATCTCCGGGATGCCCACCATCCCCGCCAACGGTCTCGAGATCGGCTACGACGTGCTCGGCGCCGGGCCGCCGCTCGTGATGCTCCACGGCAGCGGCTCGACCGGGAGCGCCGACTTCGCCGCCCAGGTGCCGATGCTTTCGAAGGCGTTCCTGGCGTACCTGCCCGATGCGCGCGGTCACGGGCGCACGCTCTGGGACGCCGCCGACGGGTTCACCTACGCGATGCTCGTCGACGACGTCCTCGCCTTCGTCGACGCCCTCGGCATCGAGACGTTCCATCTGCTCGGGTTCTCGATGGGCGCGATGACCGCGCTGCAGGTCGCCAGCCGCCAGCCCGATCGCATCCGGACCCTGGTCGTCATCGGCATCACCACGCAACGCGAACCGCGCGCCAGCGTGGTGCGACGGACCCTGGACCCCGAGCGGATCGAACGCGACGACCCGCGCTGGGCCACGGACCTCGCCCGGCTCCACGACCCGGTCCAGGGCGAGGGCGCGTGGCGTCGCCTCCTGCCCGCGATCGCACAGGACGTCGCCGTCCAGCCGCTGCTGACGCCGCGCGAGATCCACCGCATCGATGCGCCGGCCCTCGTCGTGGTCGGGGACCGCGATCCGGTGGTGCCGGTCGATCACGCCTGGGGGCTGCAGCGCCAGCTCGGCAACGCGCGTCTGCTGGTCGTTCCCGGCTGCGGTCACGACGTTGCCGCCAAGCGCCCCGGCATCCTGAACGAGGCGCTCTCCGGCTTCTATCGAGCGACCGAAGATGTCGCGAAACAGCGCGCCGAACGAACTGGAGGAACCGCCGCATGACCACGCTCCTCGCGCTCTACCGCCGCCCCGACGGCGGCGACGAGGCCCTCGACGGAGTTCGAACGCCGCTACGCGACCGAGCACCTCCCGCTCGTGGCCCAAACGCCGGGCCTCAGGGGAACACGCGTCCAGCGCGTCTCACAGGCCCTCGGCACCGAGACCGACCTCGTCCTGATCACCGCCATGGACTTCGACGACCGCGCTGCGCTGGACGCGGGCCTCGCCTCGGACGCGATGCGTGCCGGCGGCCGCAACCTGCGCGAGATCGCCCCCGGACTCGCGACGTTGCTGGTCCTCGAGGACGCTCCCGACCTCGCGTCCGCTTCCGCGAGCATGGATACTTGACGCCACGCCCGAGGAGCCCCGTGACCGACGAGCCCGTCGACAACGCCCCGACGACTCCCGCGACGACCCACCTGCATTCGTCCGAGCACGTCCGTGTCGAGCTGCCCGCACAGGGTCGCGACGGCGTCGCGCTGGTCACGATCGTGCGGCCCGAGGTGCTCAACGCGCTGAGCTTCGAGGTCGTCGGCGAGATCGCCGACGCGTTCGAGGCCCTCGACGGCCATCCCGACTGCCGCGCGATCGTCCTGACTGGCGACGGGGAGCGGGCCTTCGCGGCCGGAGCCGACATCAAGGAGCTCGCCGTCCAGAACCCGACCGACCTGGCCCGCGAGGACCCGTTCACCCATTGGGACCGGATCCGGCGCATCCGCAAGCCGATCGTCGCGGCGGTCCGCGGCTTCGCCCTCGGGCGGCGGCTGCGAGCTGGCGATGGCCTGCGACATCATCGTGGCCGGCGACGACGCGAAGTTCGGCCAGCCCGAGATCAAGCTCGGGGTGATGCCCGGTGCCGGTGGCACGCAACGACTCACAAGGGCGATCGGCAAGGCCAAAGCGATGGACCTCATCCTGACCGGCCGGACGATCGACGCCCGCGAAGCGGAGGCTGCCGGGCTCGTGTCGCGCGTGGTGCCCGCCGCCGAAACCCTGACCCAGGCCCTCGACCTCGCCGCGGTGATCGCGGGCATGCCGCCGGTCGCCACGCTGGCGGCCAAGCGGTCCATCCTTCGTGCGGACGAGCTGCCGCTCGAGGCCGGGCTCGAATTCGAACGCCGTGATTTCTACCTTCTCTTCGCGAGCGAGGATCAGCGCGAGGGGATGGCCGCCTTCAGCGAGAAACGAACGCCGACCTGGAAGGGTCGCTGACGAGGAGGACGCGATGGAGCGGGATCCCTTCGACCGGGACCAGGGCGGCAGCGACGTGGGCCGCGACTTCGAGCGCGACTTCGGCGACGAGCCGCCTGCCGCGATCCGCGACGCCGCACCGGACTACCTCGCGCCGATCGACGACTCGGCTCCGGTCAGCGGTCACACCCCGCCGCCCGAGACGAGCGCATCGGCTGCCGACACGCCCGAGCACGACTGGGAGCACGCCAAGGGCCTCGTGTATCCCGCGTTCCGGCCGGTCGGAACGCAGGGCGAGCCGGTCGCGTCCTTCGACCTGCTGGCCGCCACGGCCGACGGCCGGAGCCACACCCAGCCGCTGATCGACGAGGGTCCGGCCGGGCTGCCGGTCGTGTACGCGCTCGACGCCGGTGCGTTCGACGTCATCGTCAGCGGCGACCACCTCCGGACGTGGGGGATCGGTCCGGTCGACCTGCAGGACGCGGCGATGGGCAACCTGACGACGTGGTCGGCGTCGGCGCCGTGGACCGACGAGATCTCCGGCGAACGCCGTCTCGTCAGCTCCGACACTGGTGACGGCTGGGATGCCGCCCGGATCCTGCTGCCCGACGTCGTCGACCACCTGACCCGCGAGCTCGGGCCCCACGGGCGGATCGTCATCGGTCTGCCGGAACGCCACCTGCTCGTGGCCGGCTCGCTGCGCCCGAACGACGACGAGTTCGCATCGCTGTTCGCCGACTTCGTGCTCGAGACCTCGGGCGGCGCCGACGAGCCGGTCGACCGGCGGGTGTTCGAGCTGGTCGGCGGGCGGCTCGTCGAGTTCGCGGGCGTCGCGGCGCACTGACCGTGGCCGAGCCGGCGGCCCCGGCCTTCGCGACCCTCCGCTACGAGGTCGCCGACGCGATCGCGACGATCACGCTCGATCGGCCGGAGGCGCTCAACGCGCTGACGGTGGCTTCGAAGCAGGAGCTGCTCGCCGCCTTCGAACGGGTGGCGGGCGATCGGTCCGTGCGCGCGGTCGTGCTGACCGGCGCGGGCCGGGCGTTCTGCTCCGGCCAGGACCTCAAGGAGCGGCTCGAACCCGACGCGGCGCCGCTCGACGTCGAGCTGCGCGAGCGCTACAACCCGATCATCCGCGCGATGCGCGCGCTCGACCGGCCGATCGTCGGGGCGATCAACGGGATCGCGGCGGGGGCCGGCGCGTCGCTGGCGTTCGCCTGTGACCTGCGGATCGCGGCCGAGGGCGCCTCGTTCCTGCTGGCGTTCGGGCGGGTCGGGCTGATCCCGGACAGCGGCGCGACCTGGCTGCTGCCCCGGCTCGTCGGGCCGGCCAAGGCGGCCGAGATGGCGCTCCTCACCGAACCGCTGAGCGCGACCGACGCCGAGCGCTTCGGGCTGGTGATGCGAGTGGTGCCCGGCGACCAGTTGATGGACGAGGCTCGGGCGGTGGCGGTTCGGCTGGCCGGGCTCGCCCCCCGGGCCGTGGCGCTCACCAAGCGGGCGCTGGACGAGGCGTGGAACAGCTCATTCGAGGAGGCGCTCGAAACCGAGGCGCACCTCCAGGGCGAGGCCGGCTCGACGGCCGACCACGCCGAGGGCATCGCGGCCTTCCTCGAGAAGCGGCCGCCTCGGTTCACCGGGGAGTAGAAGCGCGCTCGGTCGGTGACTTTTCAGGCTTGACACCGTCCGGGACGGCCCGCAGGATGCACCTAACGATCGTTAGTTAGGAGCGTCCCCTGGTCGAGACCACCCGGCGCCGCGCCATCGAGGATGCGGCCAGCGAGCTCTTCCGCAAGCAGGGCTACGCGGCAACGAGCGTGCGCGACATCGCTCGCGTGCTCGACATCCGCGGGCCGAGCCTGTACGCGCACGTCGCCTCGAAGGAGGACGTGCTGTGGGCGATCGTCGATCGCGTCGCCTCGCGCTTCGAAGCGGCCGCCGATGCGGTGACCGCCGATGCACCGCGACCCCGACGACCTCCTCGCGGGCCTCGTCCGCGCCCACGTGCTCGCGGTGACCGAGGACGTCGGCGAGGCATCGGTGTTCATCCACGAGTGGCGCCACCTGTCCGACGAGCGGCGCCAGGCCGTTCTCGAACGGCGCGACGCCTACGAGGCGCGCTTCCGGGCGGCCATCGCCGATGGCATCGCTTCGGGCGCCTTCGCGCTGACGGATCCCTCGCTGGCGGCCACGTTCCTGCTGACCGCCCTCAACGGCATCCCCACCTGGTACCGGCCGGGCGGCTCCGCGTCGCCCGCCCAGCTCGCCGACCTGTACGCGGACCTCGCGGTCCGCTCGCTCACGGAGGCATCCCGATGACCGACCCGCTCGCGCTCGATCCCGTGCTGTCGCCACAGCGAACGCAGCCGGCTGCCGTTCAACGAGGAGCACCGCCCGCACGACGAGCGCTACGAGCTGTTCGAGCAGCACGTCACGTCGGGCGGCAAGGTCGAGGCCACCGACTGGATGCCCGACGAGTACCGGACCGCGGTGCTCCGCTTCGTCGAGATGCACGCGAACTCGGAGCTGATGGGCGTGCTCCCCGAGCGCGAGTGGATCATGCGCGCGCCGACGCTCCGCCGGAAGCTGGCGCTCACCGCGAAGGTCCAGGACGAGGTCGGACACGCGCAGCTGCTGTACCGCGTGGCCGAGGACCTCGGCAAGCCGCGCGCGCAGATGGTCGAGGACCTGCTCGACGGCAAGACGAAGTTCCACAACGTCTTCCACTACCCGACGAAGTCGTGGGCGGACATCGGGGTCATCGCCTGGCTCGTCGACGCGGCCGCGATCGTGGCGCAGCAGGCGCTGCGCGATTCGAGCTACGCGCCGTATGCGCGGACGATGCGCAAGATCTGCTGGGAGGAGTCGGTCCACATCATGCACGGGCGCGACGTGGTCGTGACCATGGTCACCGGCACGCCCGAGCAGCGCGCGATGATCCAGGAGGCGCTCGACCGCTGGTGGGGTCCGCTGATGCAGATGCACGGGCCGCGCTCGCCGCGCGAGAAGGACCGCGACCTGCACTGGCGGATCAAGGCGAAGACGTCCGAGGAGCTGCGCCAGGAGTTCCTGTCGATCTACGTGCCGCGCCTGCTCGAGCTGGGCCTGACGCTCCCCGACCCGGAGCTGCGCCACGACGAGGCGACCGACACGTGGCTCTACGGCGAGCCGGACTGGCAGGAGCTGCGCACGGTGGTCACCAACCACGGACCGATGTCCGAGGCACGGCTGGCGTTCCGCCGCGAGAACTGGGACGCGACGGCATGGGTCCGCGAGACCGTGCTCGGTTCGCCGGCGGCGGCTGCCTGATGGCCGACCCGGTGCTCCAGGCCTGGGAAGTCTTCCGCCAGGAGAAGGAAGGCGACGCGATGAAGCACGGCGGGTCGGTCATGGCGCCCGACGCCGAGCTTGCCGTGCACTACGCGCGTGAGCTGTACGGGCGTCGCCAGGAGAGCATCCGGCTGTGGGTCGTGCGGCGCGAGGACATCCATGACCTGAGCGACCCGGACCTGCTCCAGCCGCCGCTCGATCGCTCGTTCAAGAAGCCGGGCGGCTACGTGATGCGCGACAAGCTGGCCGCGGCGCGCGAGCAGTCCGGGACCACGAAGCCGCGGGGGAATGCCGGGTGACGGGGGCCGCCGCCGACCTCATTCCGGCGACCCGCAACGCGCTGTCGCTGCTGCTGCTCGCGATGGCCGACGACGAGTTCGTCATCGGCTTCAGCGATTCGGAGTGGACGGGGATCGCGCCGATGCTCGAAGAGGACGTGGCGATGAGCTCGATCGCCCAGGACGAGCTCGGCCATGCCCAGGCGCTGTACCGGCTGCTGGCCGAGGTGGTCGACGACGGCCGCGATGCCGACGCGATCGCCTACGACCGCCCGGTCGAGGGCTACTACCACGCCCGGCTGCTCGACCATCCGCGCGGCGACTGGGCCGACACGATCGCCCGCCGCTACCTGTACGACACCGCCGACGGGATCCGGCTGGATGCGCTGGCCCAGTCGTCGTACGCGCCGCTCCGCGAGCTGGTCGCCAAGATCCGGCGCGAGGAGCGCTACCACCGGATGCACGTGTCGGCGTGGCTGGACCGGCTGGCCTCGGCCGGCGGGGAGCCCCGCGAGCGGCTCTTGGCCGCGCTCGATCGGCTGGCGCCGGACGCCGCGACCGTCCTGTCGGAGCTGCCCAACGAGCTCAGCCTGGTGATGGCCGGGATCATCGAGACCGGGAGTCACGAGCTCGATGCCCGCTGGCGGGCGGAGATCGGGCCGGTGTTCGAACACCTCAACCTGTCGATGCCGCTGCCCGTCGCCGACCCGATGACGGCCCGGACGAACCATTCGGACGCCTTCCGCTGGCTGCACGGGGAGTTCACGGCGGTCCGTCGCGAGCAGCCGGGGGCGACGTGGTGAGCGCGGTCGCTGCCCCTGCGGTGGACGAGGCGGCCGTCCGCGCGGCCCTCGCCGAGGTGGCCGACCCGGAGATCCCCGCGATCTCGATCGTCGATCTCGGGATCGTCGAGCGGGTCGAGGTGGCCGACGACGCGATCCGGGTCGACCTGCTGCCGACGTTCGTGGGCTGCCCGGCGCTCGACGCGATCAGCTCGGCCGTCGAGGAGCGGCTGGCCGGCTTCGGGCGCCCGGTCGAGGTGCGCTTCGGCTTCTCCGTCCCATGGACGACCGATCGCATCACGGAACGGGGACGACGGCAACTCGCGAAGTCCGGTTTCGCCCCGCCCGGCGACGACACGTGCCCGTACTGCGGTTCGGCGAACGTCGCGACGGAGAACCTGTTCGGCCCGACCCAGTGCCGCTCGGTCCGCTACTGCCGGTCGTGCCGCCAGCCGTTCGAGGCGTTCAAGCTGGTGTAACCCGCCCGTAGCGTGGTGTGTCGACCTGGTCGACATGTTCCGGGGCCAGACACTCGTATCGCGCCGATGTGTCGCCAACATCGACCGAGAAGCCGCTTGGACCCGATTCGCCGCTCGATCTGTCGGTCAGCTCGACATGTTCGACTGTTCCGAGGGCAAGCCCTCCAGATTTGTCGATCGCATCGACATCCAGTGGGCGGGCCTGACCCGCCGCTGTCGTACCGTGAGGCCGTGCACGAGCCACACGGCACTGACGACCTTTCTGGCGCAGTCATCGGCGTCGTGGGCGCGGGGACGATGGGCGCGGGGATCGCCCAGGTCGCGCTCGAGGCGGGCCACGAGGTCGTGCTGTACGACGTCGACGAGGAGGCGCTCGAGCGAGGGGTCGAGCGGGTTCGCGTCGGCCTCGGGCGGCGTGCGACGAAGCTCGAGCTCGACGCCGACTCGATCGACGAGTGGGTCGACGGTCGGCTCGCCAACCTCCGGACCGCGGTCACGCTCGACGCGGTCGCCGCGGCGGCCGACATCGTCATCGAGGCGGCGCTCGAGGACATCGACCTCAAGCGGACGATCTTCCGCGCGCTCGACCGGGAGGCGCCGCCGGAGGCGCTCCTCGCGACGAACACCAGCGCGCTTGTCGGTGGCGGCGATTGCCGTCGCGACGAGCCGACCGGAGCACGTGCTCGGGCTCCACTTCTTCAACCCGGCACCACTCATGCCGCTCGTCGAGGTCGTCCGCGGAGCGGAGACGGATGGCGATTCGGTGACGCGGGCGGTCGCGCTCATGGAGCGCTGGGGCAAGACGCCGGTCGTGGCCGACGATGCGCCGGGCTTCATCGTCAATCGCGTCAACCGGCCGTTCACGCTCGAAGCGCTGGCGATCCTCGAGGCCGGGGAGGCGAGCGATCCCGGAGATCGATGCGGCGCTGCGGTCGGCGGGCTATCCGATGGGCCCGTTCGAGCTGATGGACCTCACCGGCGTCGACGTGACCCTCGCCGCCGCGCGCGGGATCCACGAGGGCTTCGTCGGCGCGAGGCGATCCGCTGGCCGATCGGTTCCGGCCATCGGGGTCGCAGGAGCAGCTGGTCGAGGCCGGCCGGCTCGGGCGGAAGGCGGGCGCCGGGTTCTACGCGTACGACGGGCGGGCCGGTCGGAGAGGATCCCGCAGCGGTAGCCTGCCGCCGGCGAGGCGCTCAGCCCGGCGACCCGCGACCGGATCGTCGAGCGGATCGAGCTGGCGATCGTCAACGAGGCGTACCGGGCGCGCGACGAGGGCGTGGCCTCCGAGGACGACATCGATCGTGCGCTGCGGCTCGGGGCGGGGCATCCGGCCGGGCCGTTCGAGCGCTGGGCGGACCGCGGCGGAGCCGACGGCAATCCGCGACCGGCTCGCCAACCATGCCGACCACGGACCTCGCTTCGTCCCGGCGCCCGGACTAAACGACGGTCCCGTGTAGGATCGGGACATGAGTCGCGACCTCTCCCGACCCCTTCGCGAGGCGTGGATCGTGTCCGCGGTGCGGACCCCCGTCGGCCGCTACGGCGGTGCGCTCGCCGCGGTCCGCCCCGACGACATGGCCGCCACCGTGCTGCGCGCGGTCGTCGAGCGCGCGCCGCTCGACCCGGCCCTCGTCGAGGACGTGATCCTCGGCTGCGCCAACCAGGCCGGCGAGGACAACCGCGACGTCGCCCGCATGGCGGTGCTGCTGGCCGGCTTCCCGGTCGAGGTGGGCGGGCTGACCGTCAACCGGCTGTGCGGCTCGGGGCTGCAGGCGATCAACTCGGCCGCCCACGCGATCGAGGTCGGCGACGGCGACGTGTTCATCGGCGGCGGCGTCGAATCGATGACGCGGGCGCCGTACGTGATGGCGAAGCCCGAAACGGCCTGGGATCGCGGCCCGCGCGAGCTGCAGGACACGACGCTCGGCTGGCGCTTCGTCAACCCGAAGCTCGCCGAGCACTACTACCCGTATTCGATGGGCGAGACCGCCGAGAACGTCGCGCAGCGCTGGGGCGTGTCGCGCGAGCGGCAGGACGCCTTCGCGCTCGAGAGCCACAGGCGCGCGATCGCGGCCATCGAGGACGGCCGCTTCGACGGCCAGCTCGTCCCGGTCGAGGTGCCGCAGCGCAAGGGCGACCCGGTGGTCGTGGCGCGCGACGAGCATCCGCGGGCGGACACGACGATCGAGGCGCTCGCCAAGCTGCGGCCGGCCTTCGCCGCGGACGGCGGGTCGGTCACGGCCGGCAACGCGTCGGGCATCAACGACGGTGCGTCGGCCGTGCTGCTCGTCGAGGCCGAACGGGCCCGCGAGCTCGGCCTGCACCCGATGGCCCGCGTCGTCTCGACGGCCGTGGCCGGTGTCGATCCCTCGGTCATGGGCATCGGGCCGATCCCGGCGTCACGCAAGGCCCTCGAGCGGGCGGGCATCGGCGTCGAGGACCTCGACCTCATCGAGCTCAACGAGGCGTTCGCGTCGCAGTCGCTCGTGTGCATCGACGAGCTCGGGTTCGATCCCGCCAAGGTCAACGTCAACGGCGGGGCGATCGCGCTGGGCCACCCGCTCGGGATGAGCGGCGGGCGGCTCGTCACGATGCTCGCCCACGAGCTGTGCCGGACCGGCGGGCGCTACGGCCTCGCGACGATGTGCATCGGGGTCGGGCAGGGGATCGCGACGGTCATCGAACGGATCGACGGCTAGGGGTCAGCGCGCGAACGACTGTTCCGAGGAGAACCAGCCCGACGCCGACGGCGATCAGCACGAGCGACTGGGTCACGAGGTCGGCGCTCAGCGCGTCGTAGGTCGAGCGGACGAGGGTCGGGCTGACCGGCGACTCGGCCGCGGCCGCCGTCTCGCCCCCGAACCACACCAGCCCGAGGCACACCGCGCCGGCGACGGCGATCGCCATCCCGACGACGGCGAGGGCCCGGGCGCGGCGATGTGCGAGGACGATGACGAGGAGCGCGGTCGCGATCGCGACGAGCGGCAGGATCGTGGCCAGGCGGTCGATCGTCGGGAGCACGACGCCGGCCGCGGCAAACCCCGGCGACGAGGCGAGCTCGATGTCGACGGCCGCGCCCTTGGGGACGCTGACACCGAGCTGGCCGAAACGCGGCTCGACGGCGTCGAGGGCGGCCCGCAGGAGGTCGGCGCCATTGACGACGAGCGTGTCGTCCTCGATCCGGACCGTGCTATCGGCGTCGTCGAGACCGACCAGCGTGTCGTGCGCGGCCTCGACGAGCCGCAGGCGCGCGGCCGCGATCCGGGGATTGTCGAGGGCCGCCTCGATGCGCGGTTCGAGGCCCACGGATGATCGCCGCGTCTGGAGCGTCCGACGATTGGCCGGCGAGCGGGGCGAGGATCAGGCGGCTGCGCTCGTCGGCCTCGATGAGCGCGTTGAACATCGCCGCGGCCAGCTGCTTGGCGAGGTACTCGCGGGCTTCGGGCGTGTCGAGTGCCTGGTCCACGGTCTCGGTGAAGGTCGCGCGATCCATGACGCTGCGGCTCGCCCAGGCTGAGGTGTTCGCCATGGCAACGGCCGGAATGAGGGCGAGCACGAGCAGCGCCGCGAGGAGGGATCGGAACACCGGCGCAGTCTAAGGGCGGGCAGGCAACAGGACCTGCGGGCTACGGTGCTTGGGGGATTTCGACACGACACTTGTCGGAAACCGTTGCCGTGCGTACGATTGATGCGCACGTGAGCGTGCAGCGGGCATACTCCCGTAGGAATCATCGCCCTCCGAAGGAGGAACGCACCGACATGCTGGACCAGCAGCCGACCGTCGTCAGCCTGACCGAAGCGGCCGCCTCGAAACTCCACGAGTTGACGAAGGAAGAGACCAACCCGGACATCGGGCTGCGGGTCTACGTGTACAGCGGCGGATGCTCGGGGTTCCGTTACGGGATGATGCTCGAGGACGCACCGACGCCCGAGGACAACATCCTGAACGCCAACGGGATCAAGGTCTACGTCGACGGCCAGAGCATCGACCTGCTGCAGGGCAGCCAGATCGACTACGTCGACACGCTCATGGGCGCGGGCTTCACCGTGAACAACCCGAATGCCGTCGCGGCCTGCGGCTGCGGCTCGAGCTTCCGAACGGCGGAGGACGAGGGCACGGCCCGGAGCTGCGCGCACTAACACCGATCGAAACGAAACCCGCCGGTCCCACGACCGGCGGGTTTTTGATTCGAGTCGTAGATTCGCCGCGTCGATGGAACTGCCCCTCTTTCCGCTCCACGCCGTCCTGTGCCCCGGCATCGTCATGCCGCTCCACATCTTCGAGGACCGCTATCGGGCGCTGACCCGCCACTGCATCGAGACGGGCTCGCCGTTCGGGATCGTGCTCATCCGTGAGGGCCTCGAGGCGGGCGCGTCCCCGAGCCTGGCCGTCGCGGGCGTCGGCGCCGTGGCCGAGATCCGCGAGGCCAGCCGCTACGCCGACGGCCGCTACGACCTGCTCGTGGCGGGCACCGGCCGGTTTGCGCTCGAGGACGTCGACGTGGCGAGCGCGCCGTACCTCGTCGGAACCGTGACCGGGCTCGACGACGAGGTCGGCGACGAGGACACCGCCGAGAAGCTGTCGGCCGCGGCGGTGGCCCGCTTCGTCAAGTACCTCGAGCTGCTCCGCGCCCGCGAGGGCGAGGACGGCGACGTGCTCGACATCCGGGTGGAGCTCGAGACGCGCGACACGTCACTCGGCGAACTCGACGACCTCGACGCCGACCTGGAGCCGAGCGCCGAGGAGCTCGAAGAGGTCGAGCAGACGCATCGAGCCGCGCCTGCTGATCCCCGACGATCCGACCACGCTCTCGTACCTGCTGTCGGGGATCATCCAGGTGGAGCTGCCGCGCCGGCAGGCCCTGCTGGAGGCCGAGACGACCGTCGAACGGCTCGTCCACCTCCTCGCCCTGCTCGACCGCGAGATCCTGCTGCTCCGCCGCCGCCTGCGCATCTTCACTCCGGACCTGGGCTCGCGCGCCGGCTGACGCCGCGCGCTCAGCGATTTCTCAGACTGGGCGAGCAGGCTCGCTCCGCGAAGCTCCCAAACGGGATTGCTCGCAGCGATTGGGACCACGGGATCCCCGGACGGGCGATGAACACAGGCAGGACGCGGGTGGCACCGACGGTGGCTGCTCGCCGGCAACCCTTGACGATCAGCGGCGATCTCGTCATCGCCGTCGTGATCGTGGCGGCCGCACCGATGTTCGGGTTCTGGATCGGCCACGGCGGCCTCCAGCAGTTCGCCACGGCCGCAGGCGCTGCCACCGCGATCGGTCAGCTGACGGCGCTTGCCGGTACGTACCTGGCGCTCGTGCAGCTCGTCCTGATGTCACGCAGCCCGTGGCTCGACCGAACCTTTGGGATGGACCGACTCGCCGTCTGGCACCGCTGGCTCGGCTTCGCGACGGTCTGGCTGCTCGTCGCCCACGGCGTGTTCACCACGATCGGCTTCGCCGCCGCGAGCGACACGTCGATCCTCGCGGAAGCGTGGGCGATGGTCACGACCTACCCGTTCGTCCTCATGGCGGTGGCATCGCTCGGGCTGTTCATCCTCGTGGCCGTCAGCTCCGTGCGCTGGGCACGCCGACGGCTCTCGTACGAGACGTGGTACGGCCTCCACCTGTACGCATACCTGGCGATCGTGCTCGGGTCTGCGCACCAGCTCGTGGTCGGTACCGATTTCATGGACGACGCGCTCGCACGCGCCTACTGGATCCTGTTGTACGCGGCTGTGGTCGTCCTGATCCTCGCGTTCCGGGTGGGCCAGCCGATCGCGACCTCGCTGCACCACGGCCTGCGCGTTGCGAACATCGTTGCCGAAGGGCCGGGCGTCGTCTCGATCTACCTCACGGGACGAGACCTCGAGCAGCTCCAGGCGGATGCGGGCCAGTACTTCCAGTGGCGATTTCTGACGCGCGCGACCTGGTGGCGCAGCCATCCGTTCTCGCTGTCGGCGGCCCCCAACGGTCGCTGGTTGCGCATCACCGTCAAGGCGCTCGGCGACGACACCCGCGTGCTCGGTTCCTTGCCGATCGGGACCAGGGTGTTCGTCGAGGGACCGTACGGGGCGCTGACGCTCGCCCGTCGCTCACGCCGTGGCGTGCTGCTGATCGCGGGAGGGATCGGGATCGCGCCGATCCGCGCGCTGTACGAGGCGCTGCCACCGAGCACCGGCGACGTCGCGCTCATCTATCGAGCCACCGGTGCCGAGGACCTGGTGCTGCGCACGGAGCTCGACGAGATCGCCCGCGTTCGAGGTCATCAAGTCCACTATCTCGTCGGCCAGCGCGGCACGCGGCTGCTTCCGGCTGACCCGCTCGGTCCCGAGGCGATCGCGCAACTCGTGCCCGACGTTGCCGAGCGGGACGCGTACCTGTGCGGGCCCGTGGCGATGATGCGGCGCGTCGAGGACGCGCTCGAGCGGCTTGGCGTCCCGCGGGCGCAGGTCCACGCGGAACGGTTTGCGTACTGATGGCTGGGCCGAACGACAACCCATTCCACGCCCCACCGCCGGAGCCAGACCGTGCGCCCGCGCCGGCGACGTCAGTGCCGCTGATCCCTCGCCGCGCAGCCATGGCGCTCGTGACGACGGTGATGGCCCTGCTGCTCCTCCTGCGCTTCGACCCCGGCACGGATCCGAACGCACAGCTGGCCTTGGCGACGACGGCTCCGACCGATCCCGCTGCGAGCGACTCCGGGACCAGCGACGCGGGGGCCGGCGACGCGGGGACCGCCGACCCGGGGACCACCCCAGCCACCGGTTCCGACAGCTCCACGAGCGGAGCCACGACGGCCTCGACCCAGGTTGCCGGCGATGCTGTGGCGACCCGCTTCGGAACCGTCCAGGTCCAGGTCACGATCGACGGCGGCACGCTCGTGGACGTCAGCGCGCTGCAGCTGCCGAGCGGTGGCCGGGACAGCCAGGTGTCCGCCTACGCGGAGCCCATCCTGCGCAGCGAGGCGCTGCAGGCGGGCAGCGCCGGCATCGACACGGTCAGCGGCGCGACCTACACGAGCATGGGCTACATCCAGTCGCTCCAATCGGCCCTCGACTCGGCCGGGATCGGATGACGGCCGGGCTCGCCGTTGGATCCGGGCCGGTCCGTGAACCGGCGGCGGCCGGCGGGCAGGTGCGCGTCGAGCGGGTGATGGGCACCGTCATCGGGATCGACGTTCGGAGCGACATTCCTGCCGAGGCGCTCGACCACGCCTTCGCGTACCTCCACGAGGTCGACGCACGGTTCAGCCCGTTCCGTCCCGACAGCGAGATCGAGCGACTCGCCCGCGGCGAGCTGTCGATGGCCGACGCGAGCGATGAGCTGTTGGCCGTCACGGCGCTGTGCCAAGAGCTGCGCCTCGAGACCGACGGCGCGTTCGACGCGTGGGGCCACCGGCCGGACGGATCGTTCGACCCGACCGGCGTCGTCAAGGGCTGGGCGCTCGACGGCGCAGCAGGCATCCTGCGAGCCGCCGGCGCGCTGAGCTTCGCGGTCAACGGCGGCGGCGACGTGGTCGTCGGCGGGCGAGGCGGAGCCGGGTCGGTCATGGCGCGTTGGGATCCGCCACCCGCTCCGGCCCGACCGGACGGCGGCTGTCCTCGAGCTCGTCGACATGGCGGTCGCGACATCCGGCACCTACGAGCGCGGCGCGCACATCGTTGATCCAGCCACCGGGCTGCCGGCGGCCGGGTTGCTGAGCGTCACGGTGGCGGCGCCGTCACTCGCCCGGGCGGACGCGCTCGCGACGGCGGTCTTCGCGATGGGAACGGCCGGACCACGCTGGTTCGCCGGCCGAGGCGGCGCGCTGCTCGCCATCACGACGGACCAGCAGGTCCTGACCACGCCCGCGATGGACCGCCTGCTCGCGCCGGTCTGAGCGGTCGCGCCCGGGTCGGAACGGGCGACTCACGTTCTTCTCAGGCCTTTCCCGGAGCCTCGAACGTGAGGCGATTCCACTGGGGGTTCGCCCGCACAGAAGGAGCAGGCATGTCCTGGTACGACGACCAGCCGGTCGTGACGCCGCCCGCGGCGCCAGAGCCGGCACCCTCTCGTCCGCCCGCGCGCGGACTTCGCCGCGGCGCCGTCGTTGCGGCGCTCGGAGCGCTCTTGCTCGTCGGCGGCGGCGTGGCCGCGGTTTCGGCCGCGTCACCCGATCCGTCGACGGAGCCCTCGGTCGTGGAGCCGGATGCGACGACGCAGCCGGACGCGACGACCCAACCGGACACTGATGCCGACCACGACGGGCGCGACTGCCCGAACAAGGACGGCACGGCGGCAGGGGCACGGACGGCAGTTCGAATTCGAGCAACGACTCGAACTCGGACGCGCCGGCCTCCGGGGTCTAGGCGTTCTTCAGCGGCCTGCCACGTGCAGGCCGCTGATCACGCCCGGACGACACGCTCGAGGCCCAACCAGCGGGCAAGCGCGTCGAGCTCAGCCTCGACCGCGGCCTCTGTTTCCGGCGTGAACGGCACGTCCTCGTGGACCGCGTCGACTCGCAGCACGCCGGCCTCCCGGTCGGCGGTCGCGTCGACCTTGCCGACCAGCGCATCACGGTGGAGGACCGGCAGCGCGAAGTAGCCCCAGCGCCGCTTCTCCTTCGGCTTGTACATCTCGAGCGTGTACTCGAAGTCGAACAGGTCCAGCGCGCGAGCCCGGTCGTGGCTCAGCCGGTCGAACGGCGACAGGATGGCCGTTCGGCCCTCGAAGCCTTCGGCGGAAGCCTCCGGGTCCAGCCGCCAGACACCCTTCGTGCCCTCGACCGTCACCGGGACTCCCGCTTCGCCGACGAACTTCGGCCGCGCGATCCCGAGCGCGCGCAGCCAGCGCTCGTCGCGGGTTCGCCGGGCCTCGTCGGCGGGGATCGCCGTCACTCCGGCCGGAAACACCCGCTCGGGGAGATCCCAGACGCGCTCGCGACCCTGTCGTGCCGAGACGGCCACCTCGCCCCGCCAGGCGAGCAGCTCGAGCATCTGCGCGACGGTGCGCTCCTGGGTCCAGCCGCTCGACTGCCACGCTGTCTCGCTCGTGTCGGGGATCTCGCGCGAGGTGAGGGGTCCTGCGTCGCGAAGCTGGTCGAGGATCCGCCGGCCGGAACGCGTCATTGGCCTTGAGGAACGCCCGCGCGTTGCCGAAACGCGGCGGCGGCATCTCGGGCATCTCGGCGAGGAACAGGGGAAGATCGGCCATCGGGCGGATCATCACGATGGGCGCTTCGACGAGCGTCGGCTGGGCCTTGTGCTCGAACAGCGTCCGGTCGCGCTCGAGCGCGGTCGTGAGCTGCGCCGGTTCGTACCGGTCCCCGAGACGGCTCCAGGCGACGAGATCGGCTGCGGGCGCGATCACCGCCGTCGGGTCCAGCTGCAGGAACGTCAGCCGGTCGACGACGTCGAGGAGGTCACGGGGCCGCTCCGCGTCGAGCAGCTGCGCGCGGATCGCGATGCGGCGCGCCTCAGTTCGGGAGATCTGTCGCACGTGTCGATCCGTTGATTGCCAACAGCGCGAGCGCAAGGACCCAGCCCATGCCGGAGATGAGTGCGACGCGTTGCAGGAGGCCGCTGACGTCCGGGAACATCAGTTGACCGGACGGTCCGCCGCCCGAGGCACCGAAGGACACGAATACGACCGCAGCGACGGCGAGCGATCCCACGGCCCAGCCCTTGGAGCCGCCGCGCCACGAACGCACCGCAAACGACAGCGCGGCCGCGATGAGGCCGAAGAGGAACAGGAACGCGCCGAGGAGATGCGCGAGCGACGCCGGCGTCACGTCGATTGCCATGCCTTCAGGGGTGCCGGGCGGGTAGCCGAACAGCGGCTGCGTCGGGAAGATGCCGGCAAGCAGGAGTCCGACTCCCGCGACCGCGATCGCCACCGGTGTCGCCAGAGCGCCCGGTCCGTCCCGAAGCCACGCCCGCACGCCGGCGGCGAACGCGAGGAGCAGCACGCCGGTGACGAGGAAGTTCACGGTCATGAGCAAGCCTCGATCACCGAGCGCGAGCAGGCTGACCTGGTGCCGCATCGGGTCGTAGCCGGCCCGGGTGGCGCCGTCCACGAGGTAGACCGTCGTGAACACGATCGGGGCGGCCACGCCGGCCCACAGGAAGGTCACGGAACGGGGCCGCCGCAGCGCTAGTCGGAGAAGCGCTCTTCCTTCCAGGGGTCGGCGTCGTTGTTGTAGCCGTAGCGCTCCCAGAACCCGAGCTGGTCGTGGTCGAGGAACTCGAGACCGCGGATCCACTTCGCGCTCTTCCAGAAGTAGCGCTTGGGGACGACCAGCCGGAGCGGATAGCCGTGCTCCGCTTCGAGCGGTTCGCCGCCGAACGTGTCGGCGAGGATCACGTCGTCGTCGTCCAGCACCGACAGCGGCAGGTTCGCCGTGTAGCCCTGCTCGGCGTGTTCGACGACGTGGGTTGCGTTCGGCCGCACCTGCGCCAGCTCGAGGATCGTCTGGATCGCCACGCCCTCCCAGTCCGTGTCGAGCTTCGACCAGCGGGTCACGCAGTGGACGTCCGTGTGGATCGTCTTGCGCGGCAGCTCCTTGAACTGCTGCCACGTCAGCGTGAACGGCGAATCCACCTCGCCCCACACGCGAAGGTCCCAGGTCGCGAGGTCGACCCGCGGCACCGAGCCGTAGTGGAGCACCGGGAACTTGTCGGTCTTGTATTGCCCGGGCGGGATACGTTCGGCGATCGCTGGATCCATCTCACGGCTCCCGAAAAGGCGTTCGAACATGCGCGTTTTCCTGCGGTGACAAGAGGCGTGCCTATCGTCCCACACCTGCGTGTCGAGTCTGCGACGAGACAGCCTGCGGTACGCTTCGGCTCGTGACCGTCGAAACCAACGAAGCGCCGACCGGGGCGTCGGCGCCCGAACAGCCCGATTCGCGCACCCGTCCGCGTCTCGTCATCGTGATGCCGGCCTACAACGCCGCGCGCACGCTCGAGCGGACCTACGCCGATATCCCGCACGACATGGTCTCGCGGATCATCCTCGTCGACGACGTGTCGCACGACGAGACCGTGGACGTGGCGCGCAAGCTCGGGCTCGACGTCATCATCCACCGCCAGAACCTGGGCTACGGCGGCAACCAGAAGACGTGCTACCGGGCGGCGCTGGCAGCCGGGGCCGAGATCGTGGTCATGCTCCACCCGGACTACCAGTACGACGCCACCCGCATCCCGGACCTGATCGCGCCGATCGTCGCGGGGGAGCGCGACCTGATGCTCGGCAGCCGCTTCCTCGGCGACCCGCTGGCCGGCGGCATGCCGGCCTGGAAGTTCGTCGCGAACCGCTTCCTGACCGGCGTCGAGAACGTGGCCTTCGGGCTGCGCCTGTCCGAATACCACACCGGGCTGCGTGCCTACAGCCGGCGCCTCCTCGAGACGGTCCCCTTCGAGCGCAACTCGGACGACTTCGTCTTCGACCAGGAGCTGATCGCGCAGGTGGTCGCGGCCGGCATGGCGGACCGGGTCGGCGAGATCGCAGTGCCGACGCGCTACTTCGCGGAGGCCAGCTCGGTCGGGTTCCGGCGGAGCGTCGTGTACGGCCTCTCGACGCTCGAGGTCGTCGGCCGCTACCTGCTCCACCGGCTGCGGCTCAAGCCGTCGCGCCAGCTCCTTCCGCGCCGCCGCCCCCTGAATCACGAACCCCCGGCGGTTTGCCGGGGGCACGTGTGGTCGGAACCGGTGAGCCCTACGGGGCGGGAGCCGGGTTCGCGAGGTCGCTGATCTTGGTGAGGCCGTACTTGTCGGCCGTCGCCTTGCTGACGACGAAGCCGTTCTGGTCGGTCGCCGCGGCATAGTTCAGCGCGGCCAGACCCTTCGGCTCGAGCGCGGCGCGCAGCGCGACGGTCGTTGCCTCCGGATCGTTGGTCGCCTGGCCGGCGCCGCCGTTGACGAACTCGAGGGCGGTGGCCGCGTACTCGGCGAGCATATCGATCTCACCGGCTTCGAGGGCCGGGAAGACGATCTCGCGGTTGCCGAGCTGGAACTTGCGCTCCACGGTCGCCCCGTTGCTCTCGAGCATCTGGGCGAAGATCTCGCCGAGGATCTCCTGCTCGTAGAAGTTGGTCGAGCCGACGGTGATGTCGCCGGTCAGCCCGGCGTTGATCGCGTCGAAGTTCTGGGCGGCGATCCACTCGGCTGCCACGTCCTTCGCCGGGCGGGCGTCGACCGTGACCGCCTTGTTCAGGTTCGTGAGCTCCTCCTGCGTGAGGCGCTCCATCACCGTGTTGAGCAGATCGGCAACCTTGGGGTTCGCGTCGAGGACCTCCTGGCGGAGGACCGGGACGATGTTGTCGGCGAGCTGGAGCTGCTTGTCGTCCTCGAGGAGGACGAAGTTGTTCGTGGCGATCGCCGGGTCCGAGGTGAACAGCAGGCCGACGTCGACCTGACCGCCGGTCAGCGCCGTGACAGTCAGCGGGCCGCCCGCGTCGAGCGGCACGAACTCCGCGAACTCGAGGCCGTACGTGTCCTTCAGGCCGAGGAGACAGAACGGGCGCTCCGGGCATTCCGGCGGCCCGCCGAGCTTGAGCGTTGTCGAGAGCGCGGGACCGGCCGGAGCGGATGGGGATTCGGCCGCCGGTTCGCTTGGTGCGCTCGTTTCGGGCGGTGCACTGACCGCCGCAGGTGATGGGCTGCCCCCTCCCGACGAACACGCACCGACGAGCAGTGCGAGCAACGTCGCCCCGAGTGCAACCGTGCGGAACTTCCGCATGGGTCCTCCTCTTGCACGCCTCCGGGACGATCTAGGGCACGGCCCGTCAGGCAGGCCGGGAGTCTACCAGCGATGCCCGCACAACCCTGTCAACAACCCGGTCAAGGAATTGTGCCGTTTCAGGTCCCGCTCTCCGGGGCGTTGGGCATGTTGAGGATCTCGGCGTGGACGTTCTCGGTTCGCGCCAGCCCGGGCGAGACGAGCCGGTGCTCGAGGAACGTGAACGTCCGCTCGGTGATCAGCGCGAGGCCGGCGACAAGGACGGCGCCGGCGACGAGCATGTCCTGCTGGCGCAGCGCGAACCCGTCGACGATGTAGCGGCCCAGTGCTCCGCCGCCGACCAGCGCCGCGAGGGTCGCCGTGGCGACGACCTGGACGGCCGCGATCCGCACCCCGGCAAGGATCGCCGGCGCCGCGAGGGGCAATTCGACCCGGCGCAGGAGCTGGGTCTCGCGCATCCCCATGGCGCGGCCCGCCTCGACCATGTCGCGGTCGACCTGGCGGAGGCCGACGTAGGTGTTCGTGAGGATCGGCGGGATCGCCAGCACGACCAGCACGGGGTAAGCAGCCGCGAAGCCGATCCCGAACCAGATCACGAAGATGATCAGCAGCGCGTAGGACGGGATCGACCGGCCGAGATTGGCGACGCTCACGGTCATGAACGCACCCTTCCCGGTGTGGCCGATCGCGAGACCGGCCGGGACGGCGACGACGATGGCGGTGATGATCGCCACCGCCGAGAGCACGACGTGTTCCAGCGTGCGGTTGGGGATGCCCGACGAGCCGCTCCAGTTGCCCGGGTCGGTGAACCAGGCGACGACCTGGCCGATCAGGTCCACGGCCGGGCCCTCACGTTTGCGACCGCCGGGTCCAGGGCGTCGCGATCCGTCCGATGGTGACCACGACCAGGTCCAGGGAGACCGCGAGCAGCACGGTCATGATCGCGCCGACGTACACGGCGGTCGTGTTCCGGAAGTTGAACCCGCGCAGCATCAGCTGCCCGAGACCGCCCTCCCCGATGACCGCGGTGACCATCACGAGCCCGACCGTGGTGACCGTCGCGACCCGCAGTCCGGCGATGATCAGCGGCACCGCCAGGGGCAGGTCCACCCCGAACAGGCGACCCCTCCACGAGTAGCCCATGCCGTCGGCGGCCTCGGTGATGTCGCGCGGCACCGAATCAAGCCCGCCGACGATGCTCCGGATGAGGATCAGCAGCGTGTAGCCGATCAGCGCGATCTCGGCGGTGAGCACGGACAGGCCGGTGACCGGCACGAGGAACGCGAGCAGGGCGAGGCTCGGGATCGTGTAGACGACGCCCGAGATGCCCGACAGCGGCCCGTAGAACCGCCGCTCGCGATAGATCAACAGGGCGCAGCCGAAGCTGATCACGAACCCGACGCTGACCGCGATCGACGGTCAGGATCAGGTGATCGATCGTCGCGTCGACGATCTGCGGAATGTTGCTGCGGATCCATTCCCAGTTCACACCGGTTCGGCCTGGGTGGTGCTGTCCTCGGCCGCGCTGTCCTCGGCCGCCGCCTCGGGGAGCGCTGCGAGGTCGTCCTCGGGCGGTTGCGGCGCATCCGGGACCACGTGATCGCCCTCGCGCATGACCTCGGCGATCATCTCGACGGTGACGATGCCGAGCGTCCGTCCATCGCGGTCGACGACGATCCCCGCCTGGACATCCGAGTCGAGCAGCAGCGACAGCGCGTCCTTGAGGGTCGCTCGGCGATTGAGCAGTGGCGACATCGGTTCGGGCAGGTCCTCGGAGAGCGTGCCTTCCCTCGGGATGTCCTCCAGCGCGATCCAGCCGACGGGGCGGTCATCCGCGTCCACGACCAGCAGGTGCTCCGTCTCCTGCTCCAACGCGTCGCGGCGGGCAGCGGCGGCGTCATCGCCCACATGAGCGGTGGGCGCGGTCCCGAGCGTGAGCTCGCCCACGCGCCGCAGCGACAGGCGCTTGAGCCCGCGGTCGGCACCCACGAACCGGGCGACGAACTGCCGACGCGGGGTTGGCCAGGATCTCGGCGGGCGCGGCGTACTGGGCGAGCTTGCCCCCCGCCTGCATCACCGCGACGAGGTCGCCCATCTTGATCGCCTCGTCGATGTCGTGGGTGACGAACATGATCGTCTTTGCGAGGTCCTCCTGGAGACGCAGGAACTCGTTCTGGAGTCGCTCCCGGACGATCGGATCGACGGCTCCGAAGGGTTCGTCCATGAGCATGATCGGCGGGTCTGCCGCGAGCGCCCGGGCGACGCCGACGCGCTGGCGCTCGCCGCCACTCAACTGCGACGGGTAGCGGTTGCGGTATTTCGTGGGATTGAGCCCGACGAGCGCGAGCAGCTCCTCGGCCCGCTGACGCTGCCGGTCCTTTGTCCAGCCGAGCAGACGAGGGACGGTCATCACGTTCTCGGCGATCGTCTGATGCGGAAAGAGGCCGGTCTGCTGGATGACGTAGCCGACCGAGCGACGAAGCTCGATCACGTCACGCTTGGCGATGTCCTCGCCGTCGATGAGGATGCGCCCCGACGTCGGCTCGATCAGCCGGTTGACCATCTTGAGGCTCGTTGTCTTGCCGCAGCCCGAGGGTCCGACCAGCACGCAGATCTTGCCGGCCGGCACCTGCAGCGAGAGGTCGTTGACGGCTCCGGGGGTGTTCTTCGCGCCCGCGTCGTAGCGCTTCGTGACGCGCTCGAACTCGACGGTCGAGGCGCGCGGCGGCTGGTCGGCCATGGTCGTGGAACGGTACGGCATCTCGCCGCGGCGCGCGGGCGTGCAGCCTCGCGACTCAGCCGCGGTCGACGAGCGGCTTGACCTGGCCGATGAGCCGTTCGATGGACTCGACGTCGTACGGGCGCGGGGTGCTCCGAGATCACCGTTTCGAACCCCATCTCGACGTACGGCGCCAGGCGCTCGGCGAGCTGCTCGGGCGTGCCGTTCCAGAACGTCACGTCGTCCTCGACGTCGGCCATCGGCGTCCGGTTGTGCTCCATGTGCGAGCGCCAGACCCGATCGGCTTCGTCCACGCTGTCGCGGATCGTCGCCTTGATGCCGAGCGTGAACGTCGATCTCGCCGGGATCGCGCCCGACGTCCGAGCAGTGCTGCTTGAGGACGTCGATCTTGTGGCGCAGTCACGTCGACCGTGCCCATCGCGTTCCACATGTCGGCGTAGCGCGCGACCGAGCGGAGGGTCTTCTTCTCGCCGGAGCCACCGATCATGATCGGCAGGCGCTTCTGGACCGGCGGCGGGAGGTGGCGCAGCTCCTTGAACGCGTAGTGGCCGCCCGGCTCGGACGTCACCGTCTCCCCGTCGAGCAGCTTCCGGATCGCGCTCGCCGACTCGTCCATCCAGTCGAGCCGCTGGCCGAACCCGGAACCGAATTCGATGCCGTGGGCCGTGTGCTCCGGCTCCATCCAGGCGCCGCCGATGCCGGCGATCGCCCGGCCGTCGCTGATGTGGTCGATCGTGGTGATCGTCTTGGCGACGATCCCCGGGTTGCGGAAGGTGTTCGCGCCGACGAGCAGTCCAAGGCGGACCCGCTTGGTCTCGCGTGCCCACGCGGCCAGCAGCGAGTAGCCCTCGAAGAAGTCCTGGTAGGGATCGCCGAAGATCGCGTACAGGTGGTCCCACGCCCAGAGGTGGTCGTACCCGAGCTGGTCGACCCGCCTTGCCACGTCGAGCAACTCGGGCCACGAGGTGGCCTGGCTGAAGGGCAGGATTCCGTAGCGCGTATCGGGCATCGGGATGGCCTCCGGGCTGGGCAGTGGGCAGGGCCCCCCGAGTCTAGCCCGAGTCAGGCGTTGTCGAGCTCGCGGTCGATCGCGCGGAGGATGAAGCGCGACGCCTCGGCGCTCTTGCCGCCGAGCTTCTGGCCCTCGTCCTGCTCGAGCGCCACCATCAGGTCGGCAAGGTACGTGTCCATCGATGCCGTGCGCTGCAGGTCGCCGGCCGCGAAGGCGCTCTCGAGCCGGGCGACTGCGGCACGGGCGTTCTCGACGGCGTGGCCCTTCGCCCCGATCAGCTCGCGGACGTCCGCGCGCGCCGTGTCCGCCGCCGGCCCGGTGGAGCTCACCCGGTCGTGCGGGCAGTTGGGCGCGGGTTGCCCAACCCCTGGCGCAATTCGTCGCGGATCCGCCGCCAGTCGGACTCGATCACGCTCATCGCGAGCTCGTCCCACCAGCGGCCCTCGCGGTAGATCGACTCGCGCGCGCGCCCCTCGACGACGAACCCGCAACGCCGGTAGGCGCGGATGGCCCGTTCGTTGAACTCGAACACGTACAGCGCGATCCGGTGCAGCCCGAGCGTCTCGAAGGCGTGGCGGAGCATCAGCCAGGTCGCCTCGGTGCCGTAGCCGTGGCCCCAGGCGTCCTTCTCGCCGATCGTGATGTGGTACAGCGCGGACCCGTTGTCGGGGTCGAGCTGGCTGAACGCGCACGTCCCGATCAGCCGGTTCGTGGCCTTCTCGTGGACGGCCATCGCGAGGGCCTCATTCCCGAGCACGCGCGCCGCGAAGAAGCGCTCGATCTCGTCCGGTCGCATCGGGGCTTCCTGGTAGCGTGCGAGCCGGGCGATCTCGGGGTCGGCGTACCACCGGTGGAACGCGGCGAGGTTCCCGGCGACGTGGCGCCGCAGTACGACGCGCTCGCCTTCGAGGGCCTCCGGGAACCACGAACGGTGGACCATCCCGGCACGGTATACCATCCCCGCCATGCGCCGCTGGAGCGAGCTGGCGGACCGTCTTGCAGCGACGACACGAACGTCCGAGAAGACGGCCCTGCTGGCGGAATACCTGCGCTCCCTGACCCCCGACGAGCTGCCGATCGCCGCCGTCTTCCTGACCGGCCGTCCGTTCGCCGAGGGCGATCCGCGCGCCATCGGGCTCGGCTGGTCGGCCGTCTCGGCGACCGTCGCGGAGCTGGCCGGCGTGCCACGCAGCGCGCTCGGTGAGGCATACGACCGCTTCTCCGACCTGGGTCTGGCCGTCGCCGACGTGCTGGCCCGGGCCGGCCACAACCCGGCACCGGAGGGCTCGCCGACCCTCGCCGAGGTCGCCGCCACGTACGCGGCCATCGAGCAGGCATCCGGCCCGGCTCGCAAGTCCGCGCTGTTCCGCGACCTGCTGGTGCGCTCGGACCCGACCACCGCCAAGTACCTCGTCAAGATCCTGAGCGGCGAGCTGCGGATCGGCCTCCGGGAGGGACTGGTCGAGGCGGCGATCGCGAAGGCGTTCGACCGCCCGCTGACCGACGTCAAGTGGGCCGGGATGCTGACCGGCGACGTCGGGGAGCTGGCAACGCTCGCCCGCGACGACCGGCTCGGCGCAGCCGAGATGGAGCTCTTCCGGCCGCTCAAGTTCATGCTCGCGTCGCCGGCCGAGGACGCGAACGAGATCCTGGCCCGCCTCGGCCCCGAGGTGTGGGTCGAGGACAAGTACGACGGGATCCGTGCCCAGCTCCACCGGCAAGGGGACACGGTCCGCCTCTATTCGCGCGACCTCCACGACATCACCGGCCAGTTCCCGGAGGTCGCCGATGCTGCCGTGGCGTTGCCGTGGGACGGCATCCTCGATGGCGAGATCCTCGGCTGGAAGGACGGCCACGTCCTGCCGTTCATCGCGCTGCAGGCACGCCTCGGGCGCAAGTCGCCGTCCGACGCGATCCGCGCCGAGGTGCCGGTGATCTTCGTCGCCTTCGACGCTCTCGCGCTCGGGCCCGGGGACGGTGCGCCGGTCGAACCGCTGCTGCGGCTGCCGCTGACCGAGCGGCGTCGACGTCTGGACGCCCTGGAGCTGCCGCCCGCCACCGACGGCGGCCAGTTCGCCCGCTCCCACCTGGTCGCGGCCACCGACGTCGACACGCTCGAGGCCGCGTTCACCGAGGCACGCGCCCGGCGCAACGAAGGGCTCATGGTCAAGGACCCCGACAGCGGCTACACGCCGGGCCGGCGCGGCCTCGGCTGGTTGAAGATGAAGAAGGCCCTGGCCACCATCGACTGCGTGGTGGTCGGCGTTGAGGTCGGTCACGGGAAGCGCCACGGCGTCCTGTCCGACTACACGTTCGCGGTCCGCGACACCGAGCGTGAGCGGCTCGTCACGATCGGCAAGGCGTACAGCGGACTGACCGACGCGGAGATCGCCGAGAGGACGCAGTGGTTCGAGGCGCACACGATCGCCCGCTACGGGCGCTATCGCCAGGTCGAACCGCAGGTCGTCGTCGAGGTCGCGTTCGACGTGATCGTCCGCTCGAACCGCCACCAGTCGGGGTTCTCGCTGCGCTTCCCGAGGATCGCCTCGCTTCGGCTCGACAAGTCTCCCGACGAGATCGACACGCTTGAGTCGGTGGAGGCCCTGTACAACGGCCTCCAGCACGGAGCGGAGTTCCTCGTCACGGCCGGCGCACGGCCCGTCCTGGATCCACCGGCCTAGCCCATGAGTCCGGCTGTCCGGCGCGGTTCGCGGACGCTATGCTTCGGCGCATGCTGTCCGGAATCGGGGGCGATCTGCGTACGGTCACCCTAACGCTGTACACCGACACGCACATCGTGCGGGCCACGTACGCCACGCGTCAGCGGCGGGTCACCGACATCCTCAACGAGCCAGACACTGACTTCATCGTCGTCCGCGACGCGGTCTTCGATGACTTCGGGACCACGACGTCGCCGGTCCGCGCCGAATACGCGCAGCTCAATCTCGGGGCGGTGCTGTTCGCAGTCGCTGACGAGACGGTGGATTCGATCCCCGAGCTGCGGACCCCGAAGGTTGCCGAGAAGGCGCTGATCTCGATCCCGCCGTTCAAGGCCGTCGGCAACATCCACCTGCTCGCGGAACGGAATCTCCAGGAGTCGCTCGAGGAGCTCGTCGGCCGCTTCCTGCCCGTGACCGACGCCGAGTACTGGTCGGACCGGGTGGGCGAGGCCCGCCAGCAGGCGGCGATGCTCGCCGTCAACCACGCGCGCGCCCAGATCATGGCGCCACACCGCGAGGCCGATCCGTGGGCCGGGCTGGACCGCGCGGGAGAAGCGTCGGCGGTGCCGGCGACGGCGTCAGCCGAAGGAGTCGATACGATCCCCGTCCTCGGCGGCAACGCCGAGGGCTGGCCCGACTCCGACTTCGACCGCTAGCCTCCGGGCGCCGGAGGCGCCTTCGGGCGCCGGTCCTAGCGCTCCACCGGCAGATCGAGCCGGTTGCCCCATTCCGCCCAGCCGCCGTCGTAGACGGCCACGTCGTCGTGGCCCAGCAGGCTCAGGATGAACGCGAGCTTGGCGGCTGCCACGCCGGAGCCGTCGTAGCAAACGAGCCTCGGTCCGCGCGTCACGTTGGCCTTGTGGAGGATCGAGCGCAGCTCGTCGGCGTCGCGCAGCTGCTGCGAGCCGGGCTGGTTGGTCGCGCCGACCGGCACGTTCACCGCACCGGGAATGTGTCCGAGTCGCTTGGCGTTGCCCTCGTGGCCGCGGTATTCGGCCGGGGCGCGGGCGTCGAGGATCTGCACATCGGGGGAGCCCAGCAGGCGGCGGATGTCCGCGGTGGTGAGGCGTGTCGCGAGCTGGGCACGCGGCGTAAACGTCGTCGGCGGCGCGCTGTGCTGCGCGTTCGACACCGTGCGGTGCTCGGAGGCCCACGCCGGAAACCCGCCGTCGAGCAGGCGCGCCGACTCGAAGCCGTAGGCGCGCAGGCTCCACCAGACGCGCGATGCGAACAGGTTCTGGGTGTCGTCGTACACGACGACCGTCGTGCCGTCGCCGACCCCGGTGCGCGCCATCGCGTTCGCGACGCGGTCGGGCCCCGCCAGGAGGAGCACCTCGTCCTCCTCGGCAGGCTCGATCAGCTCGGACCGCCAGTCGAGGTACGCGGCAGCCGGGATGTGGCCCGCGGCGAACGTTGCCGGCCCGCTGCCGTCCGGTCGCCAGCGGACGTCCAGGATCCGGAGCTCGGGACGGCTGATGTTCTCGGCGAGCCAACTGGTGCTGACGAGCAGCTCGGGGCGGGTCAGCCCGGTCACGTCGACGGCATCCGGCAAGGGGAGTGACGGAGCACGTCCGTATCATACGGCCGTGGTCGCTCCCTTCATGCCGGACGAGGAGAAGCTCGCCGCGGTGCGCGCGGCGCTGCCGGCGGTCGAGGCGGGGATCTACCTGAACGCGGGCTCGGTCGGGCCGTTGCCGGCCGAGACGGCCAAGGCGATGGCCGACCTCGAGGCGTGGGAGCTGCGCACCGGCCGCGCGCACGTCGACTACTTCGAGGAGTTCCTCGCCCGGATGGACGAGGCGCGCGGCGCGACGGCCGCGGTCCTCGGCACGGACGTCGACGCCATCGCGCTCAACCACTCCACGACCGACGGGATGAACCAGGCGATCGCGGCGCTTGACTGGCGACCCGGCGACCGGGCCGTGTCGTCCCAGCTCGAGCACGCCGGTGGGGTCGGGCCACTCCATGCGCTGCACGCCCGGCTCGGCGTCGACCTGACGCTGGTGGACGCCGGCGCAGGCGGCGACGACGAAGCGACGCTGGCCGCCTTCGACGCAGCGATCACGCCCGGTACCAGGCTTGTCGCGCTCGCCCACGTGTCGCCGATGACCGGGGCGCGACTGCCCGTCGCGCAGATCGCCGAGCTGGCCCACGCGCGCGGGGCGCTGGTGGTCGTCGACGGGGCGCAGGCGGCCGGCGCGATCCCGGTCGACGTGCCCGCGACCGGCGCGGACTTCTATGCGATCCCGGCGCACAAGTGGCTGCTCGGCCCGGAGGGCATGGGCGCCCTCGCGGTCGGGCCGGGAATCGTCGAGCGCCTCTACCCGGGCGCGGCCGGCGCGTATTCGTTCGAGTCGTTCGACCCGCGCGGCGACGTGTCGTTCTGGACGGATGCCCGCCGGTTCGACGGATCGGGCTTCCACCGCCCGTCGGTCGTGGGCATGGCCCGCTCGATCGGCTGGCTGTCGATGTACGTCGGGCTGGACTGGATCCATGCCCGCGGCCGAATGCTCGCCCGCCGGACGGCCGAGCGGCTCGCCGCGATCGCGGGCGTCGAGGTGATCACGCCGCTGGACCACATGGCCACGCTCGTGACGTTCCGCATCGCCTCGTGGCCCGCGCGGCCCGCGCTCGAAGAGCTCGGCGCACGAGTCTTCGCGATCGCGCGCCCCATCGATCATCTCGACGCGCTGCGGATCAGCGTCGGCTTCTGGGCGACCGACGCCGAGCTCGAGCGGTTCGCGGAGGCCGTGGAGCTGCTCGCGGCGCACACGCCCGAAACCATGCCGGCTCGCCGGACGCTCACGGTCCTCGGTCAGGACGCGTGAGCGCGGGCCCCGTCCGCCGCCGCTCCTGGGTCGAGGTGCGCTGGCGCCAGTTCCGCAATGCTCCGCGGCCGGTCGTCCGCGCCGTCGCTTCGAGCCTCACGGTCGCCGCCCTGCTCGCCGCCGCGTATCTCGCCTATGACGTCGCGCTGAGCCGCGGGGCCGTGCTGCCCGGCGGCGACCTCCGCGTGCTCGCGATCACCGTCTACGTCGTGCTCGTGCTCGTCATCGGGTCGCTGGTGACGTGGCTGATCGTGCCGCTGCCGAGCGGGTCCGCCGAGCGGGCGCGACGGACGCCCTGGAGCGCGGCGCTCGGGTTCTTCGCGGCGGTCCCGATCGCCTACCTCGTCATGGTGGCCGCCGTCCAGATCTTGCGGCCGCTGCTCGTCTGAGGCGGCCGCGACCCCGGACTTCCGTGCACGAATCGTGCGTGGAGCGGCGCGCGTTGTCACCGCACAGTTATGCCGTACGTCGTGCTGCGTATTCCCATGCGGCGCGAAAACGGGGTACCCTGCCGGGGCTATTATCTCGGCGGACGGGTATCCGCCCGCCCGCGAAGGGGACTCATTTGCCCGTGGCACTCGACGAGCAGCACGTCGCGCTGCCCAAGTTGTACGGAGCGCCGGCCTATTCGAGGCCGTCGCGCCCCGTCGAGGTCGCCGAGCGCCCGTTGGACCCGGACGACCTGCCGATTGCGGCCTTCCAGACCGACGAGGAGCGCGAGATCGCGGAGACACTCGCCGGGCGTCCGTATGCGCCGGGCGGTGGCGCCTACGTCGAGAGCAACGGGGCCAACCACCCGCAGGCGCGTCCCTTCAGCATCCGCGCGATCGCCGGTCGCCTGCTCGGCGGTTAGCCCGGGCCCACATTCGATCGCCGACGATCGCCGCTCCGGCGGTCACGTTGTAGGATCGCGGCGGGGGAGTAGCTCAATGGTTAGAGCGGCGGGCTTATATCCCGCTGGTTCCAGGTTCGAGTCCTGGCTCCCCTACCAGTCCGCCTGGCGGCGACCCCGCAGCATCGCCAGCAGCTGAGCCCGCCGCGCCTCGTTGAGGCTGCGCTGCACGGGCAGCGACCGAAGCCACGGTTCGAGCTGCGACTCACTGATCACCGCGCAGGTCGGCGTTCTGGGCAGCGCGGTATCGGCTGTCACGACCGCGGCGTAGACGCGAACGACATAGTCGCGATCGTCGCGAGCGAACCAGCGACGGACCCGCTCGGCATCGCGAGCGGCGCGGTCGAGCGGGCTCTCGATGCGGATCCAGCCCTGGTCGGACAGGCCTTCCCAGTACGGTCCCTGGTGGCGCGCCACCGAAGCGTCCGGGAGATCGCGGATGACGGCGGCACCGAACTGCCCGACGACGAGCTTCGGGATCGGCCGGCCGTCGCCGACGTCGACGTTCAGGGCCATCACGGGCTCATTGGAGTCCCTGGTCTGCACGACCAGCGGGTTCGCGACACCGTCGGGCCGGACATCGGCGAGCAGGCCCGCAAGCCGTGCCGCCCCGACGCCGAGGAACACGGCCCCGAGGAGGACCGCGGCGAACCAGGCGGCCGTGCCGCTGGGTCCGGCCGAAGCGCCGAACCCGCCGCGCGCAACGCGGTCGAAGTAGGGCGTGAGCAGCGTGGCGAACTCGAAGGTGAGGCCGCTGACGATGAGGATCGTGCCGGCTGAGGCACCGATGACGAGGGAGGGGATTCGAGACCTGGTGGGCGGGGCGGCGCCGATGATCTGCATGGACCGATGTTCGGGCGTCCTGCCCGTCTCGGCCATGAGCCATCCGGGTCGTGAGCTCTGACGACCGGCCCACGCACCACTCCGATCCGCACCGAACCGCCTGCGCGCGGTGCAGGCGCGCACCGGGAATTCCGTTTCGGCCGGCGCCCGCCCTAACGCCGGTCGGGGCACCCGGACCGTGACCCCCGTACCATTGCCCACCCGCATCCCCGACCGCGATGCTCCATCCCACGCCCGGGCCCAGCATCCCGGGCCGGAGGGATGTTGTGCTCGTGAACCGCCGGTGGGGGAGGCTTCTGGGTCGTCCTGCGATCGGGTCGGTCGCGGGCGTCCTGCTCGTCGTGCCGCTGCTGCTCGCCTTGGCGATGCCGGCGTTCGGCGCCGCCGCCAAGAAGCTCAGCGATCCGAGCGTCAGCCCTGGATCCGGCACGACGACGACGAAGATCACCTTCGAGGTCACCTATACGCGACCCATCCCGCCGGTGTTCGTTCGCGTGGTGATCGGTGGAAAGAACCACGCGATGACCGAGGTCGGGGGCGGCGACTGGACCGGGAAGGGCCGGTTCCGCTACGCGGGCAAGCTGCCGAAGGGCACCCACGACATCGTGTTCCAGGGTTCGGGGGTCAAGGACCTGCCCGCGGGTACCGTCAAGATCACGGCCGAGCCTGCACCGACCCCAAAGCCGACGCCCAAGCCCACCCCGAAGCCGACGCCCAAGCCCACCCCGAAGCCGACACCCAAGCCGACGCCGAAGCCCACGCCAAAGCCGAGCCCGACTCCCGAGCCGAGGGTTGCCCCGCGCTCGGCGCCGACGCCGACGCCGACGCCGACGCCGACACCCGAACCCACACCGAGCCCGACACCGATCGCCTCACCGAGCCCCACGCTCGACCCGTCGCCAAGCCCGACGCCGACGCCGATCGTCACCGGCGCCCTGCCGGGTGGTCTGCCGCCCGCAGGCGGGGGTGGACGCAGGCGGCTCGGGCGGCGCTGGCAGCTCGGGCGGCGGCTCGAGCCCGGTCGCCCCGCCGGACGCGGGCCCGGCCACGTGGTCGCCGATGGGAAGCTTCGCGAGCGCGCTCGGGCTCGGCGGCTGGCGGCCGCTGCCGCCGCTTCCATTCATGCCGACCCTCGTCACCACCACGAGCCTCGCCGCAGGGATGATGGGAATGTCCATCTTCGCCAAGCGTCGCCGCGAAGAGGACGAGCTCGACGACGACGTCCTTGCCGCTCGTGCCGCCTCAGGCCTCGGCATGGACGAATCGGTGGCCGTGGCGGTGGCCGCGGCGATCGCTGCCGCCCCCGACATCCTCGATGCGGAGGCCGGCATGCCGCGCTGGCGCCGGCCGTCGCTGCTGCTGGCGCGCAAGGCCGACCCGATCCGTGACGGCGTCGAGGCCGCCCGGCTGACGTTCGACAACGGCCTGATCGGCCCGATCGAGGGCCGCGAACGGCACCTGATCAAGTACGACATCGTGACCCTGCTCGACTCGCCCGACGAGGTCCGTGGCAACGGCATCGGCGTCCTCGCGCAGGGTGACGAGATCCAGCTGCTCGAGAAGCGCGGCGTCTACTGGCTGGTGCTGTGCCCGGACGGGACCCAGGGCTGGATCCACAAGATGACGGTCGGGGAGAACATCGGGAACGCCCCACGACACGACGGCGCGATGGCCTCGATCCCGGCAGTCGCCGAGAGCTGGACGCTGGGCGAGGACGACATCGACGACGACGTCCTGAGCGCCTACCTCGCCGCGCGCCGGCGCGACTGAGCGGAGGTCTCCTTGCGCAGCACCAGCAGGTGCTGGTGCGCAATGTTCGGGACGAACGCACGGGGGTAGCCATAGGGACGCAGCCTGGTGCCCGCCTGGTACCAGATCAGGTCGCCCTTCGGGACGAACCCGGCCGTGCTCGCGCGTGCGGCCAGATCGGCGCCGGTGAACAGGTAGCGGCCATCCTGGTAGGCGTCGCGCACGATGACGGTCGCGTAGCGTCCTTCGCGCAGGACCCGATGGAGCTTGCCGAAGACATCGCCCATCCGGTCGAGGAACGTGGCGTAGTCCGGGGCGTTCGCGAGATCGCCGGGATGGTCGCTGACCATCGCGTAGTCGGTGCGCCGGTTCGCGTGCCGCTCCGCCAGCGGACCGCCGGCCATCGTGAGCGGCAGCTGGACGTTGTACGGCGGGTCGGTGGCGATGAAGTCGACGCTGTCGGGCTCCAGGTCGGGCAGCAGCGCGAGGGAATCGCCGCAGCGCATTCGGATCCCGCTCGGGTCGAACGAGCGTTGGCCGCCCGGATCGGCAGTGCCGAGATCGGCGAGCAGCGGGCCGGCACCGTCCCGCTCGCCGAGGAGGTCGCGCACGACCGTCTCGTGGATCGCGACCCAGCGCGGATCGAGCTCGAAGCCGAGTGCCCGGCGAGGCCCGCGGGCAATCGCCGCGCCGAGCAGCGTCCCGCCGACTCCCGCAAACGGGTCGAGGACGAGCTCACCGCTTCGCGTGAAGAACTCGATGAGGCGCGCCATGAGGCGTGGCGGCTTGTTCGCACCGTGCGCCTTGCGTGCTTCGTGGCCGAGCTCGGAGGGGTATGCCGTGCTCCAGACCGACTTCGTGAAATAGAGCCATTCCTCCCCCGGCAGCTCGTTGAGCGTGTTGTCGGGGTGCGGCGCGCGACGACCGTCGGTCACGACGCCAGCCTACCGGAGGCGGCAGGTGCCTAGAATGGCCGACATGCCCGCAGGCATCGCGAGCGCGCAATTCGTCGGGCGAGAGGCGGCGTTCACACGCCTCGCGACCGTCCTGGGGGGCGCAGCAGAGGGACGCGCGGGGACGCTTCTCGTCTCCGGCACGGCCGGAATTGGTGTCACGCGCTTCTTGAACGAAGCAGAACGTCGGATCGGTGAACTTGCCGAGCCGATGACCGTGCTGCGCGGTTCGGCCTCGCGTGGGCCCGACACGCCGTACGCCCCGGTCCTGGAGGCGCTTCGCAGCGCGCTGTGCGATCTGGACGACGACGCGCTCGGTCGTGTCACGGGCCCCGCCTCCGAGGAAGCGGTCCGCCTCATGCCGGAGCTCGCAGGGCGGCTGGCGCCGCTGGGCCTGCTCCCTGCGCGGGCCACCATGACGGTCCCCGAGCGGCGCCAGGCGCGAACGCTCGAGGGAATCCTGGGGATCCTCGGCCGGCTTGGCGAGGAGCGGCCCGTCTTGCTCATCCTCGAGGATCTCCATCGCGCCGACGCCGCGACCCGTGCCCTGGCGACGTTCCTCGCCCGGATTGCCCGGAACCAGCGCCTGGCCCTCGTCATCACCCACCGTCCGGACGAGGTCACGCGCGACCACCCATGGTGGACGGACCGGTCGGTCATCGCCGGCGCCCCGCGGGCAGTCCCCGCGCTCGAGCTCGAGCCGCTCCGTCGCGACGAGCTCGCCCGACTGATCGAGTCGATCGAGGGCCAGCGCGCCTCGGCGAGCGTCCTGCTGCTCGTCGTCGAGCGATCGGGCGGCAACCCGCTCGCGGCCGAGGAGCTCCTGGCCGCGCGCCGCGAGCTGTCGTCGGTGTCGCCGTCCGGGTCGCTCCAGGAGCTGGTGACGGTTCGGATGGCGATCCGCTCGCCGGAGTGCCGCCGCGTCCTGCGGCTGCTGGCCCCGGCCGCCGTCCCCCTCCGCCCCTCGGAGCTGGCGGAGGCCGCGGCCACCTTCGAGGCCGGCTCGTCCGGTCTCCCGCCGCGTTCCACGAGCGCCCCGCGGCGCGGCGGAGCGGTGCTCGACGCGGACCTGACGGCCGGACTCGCCGAGGCGATCGAGCATGGGTTCCTCGTCGAGACCGGCGAGCGGCTCGAGTTCCGCCACGAGCTCATCGCGCAGGCCGTCGAGGAAGACCTGCTGCCGTTCACGCGGGTCCGTTACCACGCCGCGATCGCGTCGGCGCTCGCCGACCGGCCCGCCGTTGCGGCCCACCACTGGATCAAGGCAAATGACAGCGAGGCAGCCCGTACCGCCTACGTCGCAGCGGCAGCGGAGGCGTCGGCGCGAAACGCGCCGGCCGACGCACTGGCCGCGATCGAGGAGGCGCTGAACCTCGCGCCCGGCGCGAAGGATGCGACGGAGCTGAAGGAACAGGCCGCCGAGGCTGCGTTCGCGGCCGGCCGGGCGACCCGTGCGATCGCATTCGCGGAAGCGGCCATCGCCGGGCTGGATGCCCGCCGCGACCGCGTTCGGCTCGGGCTGCTGCACGAACGTCTCGGTCACTACCGCCGTGCCGTGGGGGATAACGAGGGGGCGATGGCGGCGAAACGGCGGGCAGTGGAGCTCGTCCCGCGCGAGCCGACCCCGGAACGAGCCACGGTGCTGGCGGCGCTGGCGCAGCTCCTGATGCTCGACGGCACGTTCTCGGATGCCGAGCGCCACGCTCGCGAGGCGATCCGGGTTGCCCGCGAGTGTTCCCCGCCCGCCGTGGTCCAGGAGGCGCACGCGACCATCACGCTCGCGGTCGCGATGGCGTGGGGGAGCACGCCAGAGGATGGCGTCCGCCTGCTCGAGGACGCCGGCCGGATGGCAGCCGAGGTCGGCGAGCTCGACGAGCGCTTCCGGGTCCATGCCAACCTCACGACCGTGCTCGACCTGCTCGGCCGCCGCGCAGATGCCGTCGAAGTCGCCTACCGAGGGATCGAGGAAGCCAGGGCGGCGGGTCTGGAGGCCGTGTACGGCAACTTCCTGCGGGTCAATGCCAGCGACTCCCTGTACATCCTCGGTCGCTGGGAGGAGGCCCGGGCGTTCAGCGAGATCGCCCTCGAATGGCAGCCGGTCGGGATCCACTTCCTGATCTCGGTCGTGAACCTCGCGACCGTGGCCATCGAGATGTCGGCCGGCGAGGAGGCGGGCCGGCTCCTCGGGCAGACCCTGCTCGAGCTCGAAGCGGTCCGTGATTCGCAGCTCGCGGTCCCGTTCTATCTCGCGTCCGCCTCGTTCGCCGTGTGGCGTGGGGACTACGCCGACGCCGGTCGAGTTGCGGGCCGCGGCTGGGAGCTGGTCCGCGAGACGGAGGACTGGGTGCTCACCGCGCGCATGGCCGCCACCGCCGCCGAGGTCCACGCCGCCGAGGCGGTCGATGCCCTCGAACGACACGACCTGCCGGCGCTCGCAGCGGCCCGCTCGCGGGCCCCCGAGATCGTTGCCGAGGCGGAACGCCTGGTCAGCAAGCACGGCGTTTCACCGACGATCGGTTCGCGCCAGATGGCGGACGCGTACCTGGCCACCGCCCGCGCGTTCTGCATGCGCATCGACGATCGCGACGACCCGGACGCGTGGGCAGAGGTGGCCGATCGGTGGGGACGCCTCGAAGCACCGTACGAGGTCGCCCGGGCCCGGTGGCACGAGGCCGAGGCGCTTCTCGGTGGGGCCGGACGGGCCGGTCGCACGGCCGCGCGCCGGCCGATCCTCGAGGCGACCGGCATCGCGCTCGAGCTCGGTGCCAAGCCGCTGCTCCGCCAACTCCGCGAACTCGCGCATCGGGCGCTCATCCCGCTGCCCGACGAGGTCGACACGGTGCTCGCGGACGGCGCCGTGCCACACGCGACGCGCCCCGATCCTTCGCTCGTCGAGTTGCTGTCGGCTCCCGAGGCGCAGCCCTCGGCCCTGATCCGCGGGATCGCCGGGGAGGCACTCGGCGGCACCGGCGCCTCCGAGCGTCGGGACACCTTCGGGCTCAGCGCCCGGGAGCGCGAGGTCCTGCGGTTGCTCGCGCAGGGACGAACGAACCCGGAGATCGGCGAGCGCCTGTTCATCACCCGCAAGACCGTCGGCGTCCACGTCGGGAACATCCTCGCGAAACTCGGCGTATCGGGCCGCGTGGAGGCGGCGGCCGTGGCGATCCGCCTGGGGCTCACCGAGCGCAACTGACGCCGCGAGACCCGGAGGGAGGTCTCCGGGTCTCGTGGGTTCGCGGTTGTCCGGCCGGATGGGCACCGCCGGACGCGACTGGGGGTTGGCAAGGTTCTAGCGGAACGCGGGGGACTTCCGTGGCGGCAGGCTGTGACGGGCGCGCCGGTTCGGGAGATGCAGTCTGGACTGGGACCGGTACCGGTTGCAATTCGGACCTTGGTACTACAGTCGGCTGCGGAAACGACGCATGATTTGGCGGCGACCGCTAGATTGGACGGGTCGCCCGATGCCCGCGTCCATCCCACCGACCGAGGTGCCAACGACCCATGCGCCCTGCCGTCATCGCGGTGGCGATCGCCACCGTCGCGTTTTGTCTCGCCGCCTGCTCGAGCTCAGAGGAAGCCGGTTGGACGTACGCCCCGCCACCGACCGAGGTGGCGGCCAGCGGCGCGCCGTCGGGTGCGCCCGGAAGCCCCGCGCCCAGCGCCGAGGTATCGCCGGCTCCGAGTGAGGCCCCGAGCGCTTCGGCGCCGCCGAGCGCCCCTGCATCGGCCGCGCCGAGCGGATCGGCGCCGGCGTCAGCGCCCGCATCCGCGGCCGGCGGTGAGGTGGTCACCGTCACGGCACAGAACATCACCTTCGAGCAGGCTGACCTCGAGGTTGCGGCCGGCAAGCCGTTCACGCTGGAGTTCGTGAACAACGACGCCTCGGTCCCGCACAACGTGGAGATCCGCGATCGGGCCGGCAAGCCCGTGTTCAAGACGGACACGTTCCCGGGGGTCGAGACCCGCTCATTCGACGCGCCCGCGCTCGCGGCCGGGGCCTACCAGTTCGCGTGCACGATCCACCCGAACATGATCATCGACGTCAACGCGACCTGAGGCCCGATGGCGCCAACGGGCGAGCAGCTGAGCTACAGCGACGCCTATTCGCGCTCGATCGTCGCACGCGTCCGCGGCATCGAGGCCGGTGAGCCGCCGCTCCTGATCCTCGACCGGACGGTCTTCTACCCGGGCGGCGGCGGCCAGCCGGCCGACCGGGGCACGCTACTGCGGGCTGCCGACGGCCGGACGTGGACCGTCACCTCGGCCCGCAAGGTCGGCGCGGAGATCGGCCATGAGCTCGAAACGGCCGATGGCGAGCTCCCGGCCGAGGGTGACGAGGTCGAGGTCGACATCGACTGGGCGCGCCGGCACCTGCTGATGCGGACCCACACCGCCCTGCACGCCCTGTGCGGCGTCGTGTGGCGCGATTACGGCGCCCAGGTCACCGGCGGGAACATGGAACCCGGCAACGGCCGGATGGACTTCGAGTTCGAGCGGATGGGCGGCGAGCTCGTCGACGAGATCGAGGAGAAGGTCAACGCCGAGCTGACGGCCGAGCGCGACGTGCGAGTCAACGTGCTGCCGCGCGATGAGGCGTTCGCGATCCCCGACCTGATCCGGACCAAGATCAACCTGCTGCCACCCGGGATCGAGACCGTGCGGACGATCGAGATCGTGGGCCTCGACCTGCAGGCCGACGGCGGCACGCACGTCGCGAACACGCGCGAGGTGGGCGGCATCCGGGTCACCGGCTACGAATCGAAGGGGCGCATCAACAAGCGGATCCGGATCGAGCTGACGGACGCGTAAGGTGGAGGACGCCGGCCAGCGCCGGCTGCGAGCGGCTCGATAGGCGAGCCAACGAGCGAACGAGACGCGCCACGATCCCCAGATGGCTCGCCGGACGAGCCATCTGTCGCCTCGGACCGGCGTCAGGTGCCGTTTGGCTCATTGGGCGAGCCATGGAGCGCACGACGCCCGGCGCGACCGCTGGTTGGCTCGATGGGCGAGCCAACAGGCATTCGAATTTCGATCGTTCTCGGGCGTCATTGAACCATTCGCGGCGACCTCGACTCATACACCGCGAACCGGCCCACTGAGGGGTCGACCAGAGGTGAGGGATGGAGCGGAGACTCGTCGAGCGAGCGATGCACGGCGACGAAGCGGCGTTCGACGCGTTGATCGAACGCGTGGGCGACCATCTCCATTCGGTTGCGCGGCGGATCCTGCGTGACCCGTACCTGGCCGAGGACGCCACGCAGCGAGCGTTGCTCGACGCGTGGCAGAACCTTCCCCGACTGAAGGATCCCGACCGGTTCGAGGCCTGGGCCTACCGGCTCCTCGTCAACGCCTGCAACGCCGAAGCGCGCCGCGAACGACGTCACCGCGGCAACCTCCGGCTGCTGGCGACCGATGGACCGGCGGTGCCCGACTCGGCCTCACGAATCGCCACACATCAAGAGCTCGACCACGCGTTCCGGCAGCTCGGCGTCGAGCACCGGACCGTGGTCGTGCTGATCCACTACGTCGGACTCACGCACGCCGAGGCGGCCGAGGTCATCGGGGCGCCCGTTGGCACGGTCAAGTCGCGGCTGCACTACGCATTGAAATACCTGCGCGAAGCCATCGAGGCGGATGCGCGACTCGAACCAAAAGTAGGTACGGCATGACACGCAACGACGACTTCATCGGCACGCTCGAGGACTACCTCGATGTCTTCGATGGCGCCACACCGTTGCCCGAACGCGTCAGCGACGCGGTCCATGCCGCGCTGCCACGGACCCGGCAGGTTCATGCCCGACCGGGACCTCTGAGGATGTTTCCGATGCTTCCAAACGTTACGGCCCGCTCGGGTCTCGCGGCTGCGGCGCTCGTCGTCGCCGTCGTGGGCCTCGGTGCGGTGGTCCTTTCCAACAATCGCAATGAGGCTGTCGGCGGTCCCGCTCCGATCGCGACCCCGACGCCCACACCTGCGGCGAGCTGCGAGCCCTCTTGTGTTGCTCTTCAATGCCCCACTGGAGACGTGTCCGGAAACCGATGGCCAATGCTTCGTGCCGGGGAGATATGCCTTCGGTGCCGGTTGGCCGGGCGCGATGAGCATCGCCGTGCCTGAGGGCTGGTTCGACTATCACCCGGGCGGCGGGGCGACGTCGTTCCTCGTCGACCGCAGCCCCAGCGGGAATAGCTCGGGCTGGGGAATCCTGATGTCCAAGGTCGGGACCGTTTCACGGGACCCCTGTGATCCTGAAGCCGGCTCCTATTCCGCACCGCTCGTCGACACGCCCGGGCAACTGGCCGCGGCGATGGCCGACTGGCCGGGGTTCGAGGTGACCTCACCCGAAACCATCACGATCGCCGGAAGAGCCGGCGTCCAGGTCGAGATTTCGTCCACGCTGAAAACCGCGGACTGCCCCACTTCTGTGTTGTGGACAACACCGAACGGCACGTCGATGGATGCCTATCCGATGATCACCGAGCTGGACGTCGAGGGCGGATATCCCGCCGAGTACCGCATCGTCGACGTCGATGGCAGCCTGGTCGCCATCAGGACGCCGGGCCTCACGCAGACGTCGCCCTTCGAGGAGCAACAGGGCATCGCTCGAGACCCGGACCGGCATGCGGCCGACGCCGTCGAGATGCAGGCCATCCTCGACTCGATCGAGATGAGCTCGCCCTAGCGACGCACACACAGTCGACCAACGTGGCGCGGCCGCCCGAAGGGCGGCCGCGTCGACGCTATTGCCTCAGTAGGGGGCAACCGCCGGTTCGTCCGCCGTCGTGGTGCCCATGCGGCGGGCCGCCGACTGGCCCCGAGCCGCGACCGGCACCGAGCCGACGGCGGCGCCCATCCCGAACCGCGGCATGTTGCCGTAGAGCGTTTCGGCCGTTCCCGGCCCAACGCGGTACGTCTCGTGGAAGATCCCGACGTCGCCGTTGTCGCGAACCAGCCGGTTGAACTCGCGCCAGGCCGGCAAGTGCTCGTGATCGGTCGAGCGCGCGAAGCGCTGGAGGTCCTCGAACGAGCGCCAGTACTGGACGGCGATGATGGTCCGGCCCATCCAGAACGAGTGGACGCCCAGCAACCCGAGCGACGGATCGGCTGCGAGCTCGCGGAGCATCTGGGGCATCGCCCGGAACGCCGGCAGCCACGAGCGGACGCGGCGCAGGCGGTTGATGCGCATCCCGATGAGGAACACGACGACGTCGTCGTCGACGGTGGCGGTCTGGCGACCGGTGATGACTTCGGCCACGATGGCCTCCTGGAGCGTTGTGGGTCGATGTGAACGCTGTGCACTTTACAGGTCGATGTGAACGATGTCAACATACGCTCGCAGATGAGCACCACGACCCCGCCCGGCCCTACCACCACGGCGACCTTCGGAATGCCCTGGTCGTTGCGGCGATGGAGCTGGCCGCCCAGGACGGTCCCGACGGCGTCGTCCTCCGCGAGGCCGCGCGGCGTATCGGCGTCTCGCCGAGCGCGGCGTACCGCCATTTCCCGAGCCGCGAGGGACTGCTCGCTGTCGTCGGCTCGGAGGCTCGTCGGGCGCTGGCCGCGCGGATGATCGCCGCGATGGATGCTGCAGGCGGGTCTGGTAGGACATCAAGAGCGACCAAGCGCTTCCGCGCCTGCGGCCGGGAGTACATCCGGTTCGCGCTGGACGAGCCAGGGCTGTTTGCGGTTGCGTTCCGACCCAGCCCGCCGGAGCTCTTCGTGCCGGAAGACCCTTCGCCCTACCACATCCTGTCGGGGTCCCTCGACGAGCTCGATCGCGCGGGGCTGCTGGCCGTGCCCAGGGCCGGCGTCGAGGAGTACGCATGGGTCGGCGTGCACGGGGCGGCCGTGCTGCTCGGCGCGGGCGCGATCGATCCACGGGAGCGCGACCGGGTCATCGAAGGAACCCTCGACATGGTCGCCCACGGCCTGCTGGCTCCGACCTGAAATCGGCGGGCACGCGGCCGCGCACCCAACTAGCCCGCGACGCCTCCCCCCGTCGGATCGAACGCGACCCACTCGTAGCCCGGGAAGTAGACCTCGACCCAGGCGTGGGCACGACTGTTGGTCACGATCTCGATTGCCGAGCGCCCGATCCGTTCGCCGGGCAGGAACCCCTCGACGACCCGGGCGGGAATTCCGAGGTCCCGGAGGATCACCGCCATCGTGGTCGCGTAGTGCATGCAGTAGCCGCGCTTGGACGCGGCGAAACATTCGGGCGTCGACATCGTGCCGCACTCAACGTCGCGGACGTCCGTGTCGTAGTGAAAGGTGTCGGAGTGGAGCACCTCGACGAGGCGCTGCGCGACGTCGTACGGCGCCGGCGAACTGGATGTTCGGACCACCTCGTCGCGAAGCGCACGCAGGTTCGGCCCGAACATGCCTGGCACCTCGGCCGTGTACAGCGCGATGACGTCAGCCGGGTAGTCGGTTCCTGCGCCGCGAAGCGACGCGTCGGTCGGGCCGTCGGGACTATCCGGGTCTGGCACCAGGGCGGTCACCGTGTACGGCCCGTTGCCATCGCGCTCGAGCGACGCGAAGTAGCCGTCCCGGCCGACCGTCGTCACCCGGACTCCCTCGTCGACGAAGACCGGCGTGGCCGGCGATAGCACGGTCGGAGCAGTGAAGGATTCGGGCCGAACGGTGAAGCTGACCTGCTTGAGTCCCGCCCCAGCGACATCATCGGCCATGCCCCCGAACAGACGCGTGCCGGGGGCACGGTCGACCGTCTCGGTCGTGCTGGAGCTCAGTTCATGAAGGCCGATCCGGTCGTACGCGGCCGCTCGCCAGTAATAGCGTCCGATCGTCGGTCGGATCGCGCTCGATCGTGACAGCGATGCTCGGCATCGGTCGGCCACACACCCCCGATAACCATGCTTGCGGGTTGCGGATCGAGCTGTACCTCGCGTGGTGCCGAGCCCGACGCTGACGACGACGATGACGACCGCGATGGCGCCCGCCGCGAACACGATCGGTAGCGGCCGCGTCACGCGGGACCACCACGTCCGGACGCTCGATCCCTGCGCCATCCGGCGCGTCCGATCGTACGTGGCCATGAGCACACGATCAGGGACCTGTCGCGGCGCGGTCTCCAGGAGCCAGCTGCGGATGCGGTCCTCGGCGTATCGGTCGGTGATCATCGCGTGAGGCCCCTCTCCGTTGCGATAGGTGCCCGCTCGTCGGCCTCGAGAGCAGCACGCAGGGCATTGACCGCGTAGTGGATCCTGGACTTGGCCGTTCCCACCGGGACACCGAGCGCCTCGGCGACTTCGGCTACGGACAAATCCATGTAGAAGTGGAGAACGACGGCGGCTCGGTGATCTGGCTTGAGCCGGCGGAAGCCGCGGTCCAGCTGGTCGTGGTCATCGACCGCATGGGCGTCGTCGCCGGTCGCGGGATCGATCCGGACCAGGGGAATCTCGACGGACTGACGTCGTCGGAGCCGCCCCTGATCGGCACAGGCGTTGACGATCAGCCGGTGGAGCCAGGCATCCCAGCGCTCGGGATCTCGCAGGTGCGGAAGACCGCGCCAGGCACCGACCAGGGCATCCTGGACCGCGTCCTCCGCCTGGTGCGCATCTCCCAGGACCAGTCGGGCGAAGCCGAACAGCCGATCGCTCGCGGCGGCGGTGAGGAGTTCGAACGCCTCATGGTCGCCGTGCCGTGCCGCCTCGACGAGATCACGTTGCATCGCTCTCTCCGTCCGACTGCCCGGCCGGACAGCCCTCTCGACACTACATGACGGTCCAGCGCAGGCGACAGTTCAAGAATCGCGGCGGGCGGGTAGGGCGGAGAACACCGGCCGCGAGCGGCTCGGCCGGCGAGCCAACGAGCGAATGGGACGCGCCCGGTGCCCCGGATGGCTCGCTGGGCGGACCATTCAGCGAATGGGCGTGGCTTCAGGCGTTGGTTGGCTCCTCGGGTGAGCCATTCATCGCATGTCGCCGGCCTCGATCGCCGGTTGGCTCGTTGGGCGAGCCAAGCATCAGCGCCGCCGCGGTACAGTCCGCCAATGTCCGACGAGCCGACGACGCCCGCACTGGATGCGCTTGCGGCAGCAGGCACGCCCCATCGGGTCGTCCGTACTCCGCGGGCCGGCAGCGCCGAGGAGAGCGCCGAGCTGCAGGGCATCCCGCTCGGCGCGCTGCTGCGGACGATCGTCGTCCGGCGCGGCGATGACGATTACCTGTTCGTGCTTGTGCCCGGCCGGCCGGCGGTTCGACTGGCCGCGGCTTCGAGCGCATCTCGGCGTGCGGCGACTGACGCTGCCCGACGCCGACGAGGCACGCGAGGTCACCGGGTACGAGCGCTACACGATCACCCCGTTCGGATCGACCCGCGCCTGGCCGGTCATCCTCGACGCAGCGGCCGCCGATCAGCCGATCCTCGCCATCGGAGGCGGCGCGTTCGGCGTGAATGTCCACCTCGCCCCGGCAGACCTGGTGTCCGCGCTCGACGCACAGGTCGTCGAGGTCAGCGAACCCGAGGCCTGAGCGCGCCCGGGCGACCGCTATCCTTGCCCGGATGTCGGGCGATATCGCGCTCCAGATCGATCTCTTCATCCGGATGATGATCGCGGCCGTGCTGGGAGCCGCGGTCGGCTTCGAGCGGGAGGCGCGCGATCAGCCGGCCGGGATACGCACCCACATGCTGGTCTCTGTCGGATCGGCGACCTTCACGGTCCTGTCGATCTACGCCTTCGCAGGGCCGGGTGGCGACCAGGGCCGCGTGGCCGCACAGATCGTGTCGGGGATCGGCTTCCTCGGAGCCGGCGCGATCCTCAAGTACGGGGTCAACGTCCGCGGCCTGACGACCGCGGCCAGCCTGTGGGCGGTCGCGGCCGTCGGCATGGCCGCAGGTGCCGGGGCATGGGGTGTGGCGCTCGGCGCAACCGTCATCGTGATCGTGTCGCTCGGGCCGGCGCGGTTCCTCGAGACACGGATGTTCGGACGATCTCGGAGCCGGCTCAAGGTCCAGGTCACGGCCGCCGACTTGCAGGCCATGGGTCGCCTGATGCACGCGATCGACGAGGGACGGGATCATTTCCGCGAAGTCGGGAGCACGCGGTCCGAGGGCGGGCTCCACATGGTCGACCTCGAGATCCGCGCGAGGACCGGAGCGGATGCCGCCGCCTTCCTCGCCGAGCTCGACGCGCTCGAGGGCGTCGACGTGGCGGCCACGGGACCCACCGAGGACTGACGGCCGGCCGAACCTGTTCGTTCGGGCCCTTCCCGGCCTGCTCGATATGGCACGATCTCGCCGATGCCCAGGATTTCCGTCACCCTCGGGGCGAGTCCGATCGTGCGCCGCCTCGCGTGGCACGTGCGGCGCGTCGGCGGCCAGCTCGACCGACGCTTCTTCCTGACGCTCGCGGAGGGGATCCTCGGGTTCGTCGTGCTGGCGGCGATCCTCATCACGCTGCTCGAGAAGCCGTTGACGGTCGAGTCCGTCTTCGACTCGTTCAACTGGGGGCTCTCCACGGTGCTCGGCGTCGGCGATGCCGCTTTCGTCGCCTCGCCCGGCGGGCGGATCGTGAACTGGCTGCTGATCCTCTTCGGCGTCGCGCTGCTCGCCACGATCACGGGCGCCCTCGTCGCCATGGTCATCGAATTCTTGCTCAAGGAGGGACAGGGATTGGGAGCGTCGGGCTACCGGGATCACATCGTCGTCTGCGGCTGGAACACGACCGCGCGCGACCTCCTCAACGAATTGCGCGGCGACGACTACAAGCTCAAGGTCGTGATCATCGCCGACCTGGAGAAGAACCCGGCGGGTGGCGACGCGTACTACGTCCGCGGCGATCTGACCGATGCGGAGGTGCTGGAACGGGCCGGAATCCGCTACGCGAGCGCGGCGCTGGTCTTTCCCGCCGATGCGAGCGACGCGGCGGACATGCAGTCGATCCTCGTGATCATGGCGATCGAGTCGATCGCCCCGGGCGTGCGGACCGTGGCCGAGGTCAACAACCCGCGCCACGAACCCCACTTCCGACGAGCGGGTGTCGACGAGCTCCTCGTCACGTCGAAGATCGCGTCACACCTGCTGGCCAGGTCCGCGCTCTACCCGGGGTTGACCGGGATCATCACGGACATCGTGTCCGGCGGGGAGGGGTCGGAGCTGTATCGCGTCGGGCTTCCCGACCATTACTGCGGCATGACGATCGACGAGGTTGCCCGCCAGCTGCGCACCGAACACCGGGCGACGCTGCTCTCCATCAACCGCGGGGGCCAGGCATTCGTCAACCCGAGCGCCGACTTCCGCCTCGAATTCGGCGACGACGCGGTCGTGGTCGCCGAGACGCTGGGCGCGCTCGCGCCACTCACGCTCCGCGACGCAACCCAACCTTCGAGGACGGCGGCGGTGGTCCCGTCCGCCTGACGGGCCGGCGGCTCAGTCGTCCAGGCGGAACGGCGGGTACTTGCCGGTCAGCAGCAGCCCGTACGCATACACGCGGTTGAACCAGCGGTAGAAGCCGCCCACCCAGCGGACGACCCAGTCGGCGGTCCGGCCGTTGACGAGGACCGGGATCCACGTGACCAACGAGACGAAGCCGAGCACGATCGCGACGAAGAACAGCACGATGAAGTGCGGGATCAGGAGGATCCAGCGCACCATCAGCCCGATGAGCGGGATGCCCCACAACCGGTTCTGCTCCTCCGTCTCGTCGAAGGTCAGGTCGATCGTGTGCTCGCCCCCGGGCCCGAACGGCGGGTATTTGCCCGTCATCAGCAGGACGTAGCCACCGACCCGCGTGCCGAGTCGCAGGTAGCCGCCGGTGAACGTGTAGACGAACGCTGCTTGCCGCCCGTTGACGAGGATCGGGATCCAGCTGAACAGCGTTGACAACCCCGCGAGGACTGCGAGAAGCCACAGCACGATCGCCTGCGGGATGACGAGGATGGCGCGGATCGTGAGGCCGACGAACGGGATGCCCCACAGCCGGTTCTGGCCCTCGTCCGGTGCGATCGTCATGTTGACCGGGTAGCCGGACCCGCCCAACGGAATGTTGGTGGCCGGCGCGACGGCTGCGGGCGGCGGCGGTGGGGTCCATTCGGTTGCCGGCGCCGGGGCGACGGCGGCCGGCTCGGGCGCTGGTGTGGGTTCCGGCTCTGCCGCCGGCGCCGCTGACTCGGCGGGTTCGGGCGTGGATCCCGACTCGGCCGGCGGCTGCGCGTCGGACGACGGCTCCTCTGGCGGCGTCGGGGTGGTTCCTTCGTTGTCGGACACGGGCCCTCCCTCGTTCCCCCGCCGATTGGGCGCCGGCGGTTCCGGCCCGAGTCTAGTGCTTGGACCCAACCCCGCAAGCCAATCCGGCGTAAGCGGCTCGGCGGCGGCCACGCCGCGGTCGCGCTACAGCGCCTTGACCGCGGCCACCAGGTCGGCGAGACCCTGCTTCGCGTCGGCGAACAGCATCCCGGTCTTGGGGTTGACGTACAGCTCGTTGTCGATGCCCGCGTAGCCGCGGCCCATCGAGCGCTTGATGACGATCACGTTCTTCGCCTTGTCGACGTCGAGGATCGGCATGCCGGACACCGGCGAGCCGGGCCGCCGTGCCGCGGGGTTCGTCACGTCGTTCGCGCCGATCACCAGGGCCACGTCCGCCCGCTCGAACTCCGGGTTGATGTCGTCCATCTCGCGGAGCTGCGGGTACGGCACGTTGGCCTCGGCGAGGAGCACGTTCATGTGGCCCGGCATGCGGCCCGCCACCGGGTGGATCGCGTACTTCACGTCCACCCCCTTCGCCTCGAGGACGTCGGCCAGCTCGCGCACCGCGTGCTGGGCCTGGGCAACGGCGAGGCCGTAGCCCGGGACGACGATCACCGACGACGCGTAGGCCAGCTGGATCGCGGCGTCGTCGATGCCGAGCTCGCGAACCGAGCCGCCCGGCCCGGCTTCGGCCATGGTTCCCTCGCCGCCACCGAAACCACCGATCAGGATGTTGATGACCGAGCGGTTCATCGCGTCGGCCATCAGCTTGGTCAGGATCGCGCCGGAGGCGCCGACGAGGGCACCGGCGATGATCAGCACCGGGTTGTTGAGCACGAAGCCGGCCATCGCGACGGCCGTGCCCGTGAACGAGTTCAGCAGCGAGATGACGACCGGCATGTCGGCGCCACCGATCGGGAGCGTCATCGTCACGCCGAAGATCAGCGATGCCGCGAGGATCACGGCGATGACCGGCACGCTCAGGTTGCCCGTCCACAGGTAGAGCGCGCCGGCGACCACGATCAGCGCCAGCGCTGCCGTGACCAGCTGCCCGCCGGGGATGCGGACCGGACGTGACGGCGTGATCGCGAGCCCCATCAGCTTGCCGGACGCGATGAGCGAGCCGGTGAACGTGATCGAGCCGATGACGATGTCGAGGACCGTGGCGACGTTGACCATGAGGCCCGGCGCCGCCGAAAGGCCGAGGTAGTCGTCGATCGCGATGAGCGCTGCCGCGCCGCCGCCGACCGCGTTGAACAGCGACACCAGTTGCGGCATCGCGGTCATCTTCACGCCGCGTGCGGCGTACAGGCCGAGGCCGCCGCCGAGCGCGATGCCGGCAATGATGATCAACCAGCCCGTTACGTTGATCGCGTCCGTGGCCTCGCCTTCGGGCACGACGGTCTCGGGGACGGCGATCAGCAGCACGGCGGTCGCCACGACCGCGACGAGCATGCCGCTCGCCGACAGCAGGTTGCCGTTGCGAGCCGTGGCCGGCGAGTTCATCCGGATGAGGCCGATGACGAAGCCGACGGCGCCGGCCAGCCAGGCCAGCCGAACGAGTACTTCGATGAGCGCGTCCACGCTACGCCTCCGCCTCGTCGGCCTTCGGCGCCGGCGCGGCAGGCTTGCGCCTGAACATCTGGAGCATCCGGTCGGTGACCACGTAGCCGCCGACGACGTTCATCGAGGCGAAGGCCACGGCAATGAACGAGATCGCGTAGCTCAGCGGGTCATCGGCGCCGATCGCGATGATCATCGCGCCGACGAGGACGATGCCGTGGATCGCGTTCGCGCCCGACATCAGCGGCGTGTGGAGCGTCGCCGGCACCTTCGAGATGACCGCGAACCCGCACAGGATCGCGAGGACGAAGATCGTGAAGTTCGTGAGCAGCAGCTCGACTTCGGGGCTCATGCCTGGCCTCCGGCCGCGGCCGGCTGGAGCAGCTTCTGGACCGGCTCGGAAACGACCGCGCCGTCATGCGTGATCACGGTTGACTTCGTGACCTCCTCCTCCATGTCGAACACCAGCGCGCCGTCCTTCACGAAGTTGAGCAGCAGCGCCGAGATGTTACGGGCGTAGAACTGCGACGAGCTGGCCGGCATCGATGCCGGCAGGTTGTCCGGGGCGACGATCGTGACCCCGTTGTCGGTGACGATCGTCTCGCCGGCCTTGCTCAGCTCGCAGTTGCCGCCGAGCGGCCCGGCCGCCATGTCGACGATCACCGAGCCGGACTTCATCTTCGAGACCGCTTCGGCGGTGACGAGGACCGGCGGCTTGCGACCCGGGACCTGGGCCGTCGTGATCACGACGTCCATCCCGCCGATGGCCTCGTTGAGCTCCGCCTGCTGGGCGGCGCGCTCCTCGGCGGTCAGCTCGCGGGCGTAGCCGCCCGCGCCCGTGGCATCGATCGTCGTCTTGAGCTTGACGAACTTGGCGCCGAGGCTCTCGGCCTGTTCCGCGGTCTCCGGTCGGACGTCGTATGCCGACACCACCGCACCGAGCCGCCGGGCCGTGCCGATCGCCTGCAGGCCCGCCACGCCGATGCCAAGGATCAGCACGTTGGCCGGCTTGGCCGTGCCCGCTGCCGTGGTGAGGAGCGGGAAGTAGCGGCCGTAGGCGTTGGCCGCCAGCAGCACCGCCTTGTAGCCACCGACATTCGCCTGCGAGCTCAGGGCGTCCATCGTCTGGGCCCGGCTCAGCGTGCGTGGGATGGCGTCGAGGCTGATCGCGGTGACTCCGCCGTCCGCGAGCGTTTGCATCAGCGCGGGATCGAGCAGCGGCTGCAGCAGGCCGACGAGCACCTGGCCCTTGCGCAGGATCTTCGCCTCGGATTCGGTCGGCTTCTGGACGCGCAGGATGACGTCGGACTGGGCATACAGCTCGGTCGTGGGGACGACCCTGGCACCGGCCTCGACGAACTGCTCGTCGGGGATCTGGGCACCGGAACCGGCACCGGCTTCGACGAGGATTTCGAGCCCGGCAGCCGTCAGCTTGCCGAGCGCTTCGGGTACCAGGGCCACGCGCCGTTCACCCGGCGCGGCCTCCCTGGCGACACCGACCTTCATGGGCACCACCTGCTGAGAGACACGGGGGCCGCGGCGTTCAGGGCCGCGGGGGACACTTGGGGTCGCGGGCAGTCTACCGGACGGCTCGCCAAATCTGTGCCAGACGCACGGTTGCGGTTCGGATTCGGCACACTAGCGCCATGAGCATCCCGGTCGCCCGCCTCAATCACGCCGTCCTGTTCGTCCGCGACGCCGAGCGGTCGGCCGAGTTCTACGGGCGGATCTTCGGCTTCGAGGTGGTCTCGAGCGAGCTCGGTGGCAAGGCCGTGTTCATGCGCGCCGGCGGCGGGGAGAACCACCACGACCTCGGGCTGTTCACGGTCGGGCCGGAGGCGCCGCGCGCACCTCGCGGTTCGACCGGCCTCTACCACCTCGCCTGGGAGGTGCCGACGATCGGCGACCTGGCCGACGCCGCCCGGATCCTCCGGGAGGAGGGTGCCCTGGGCGGCGCCAGCGACCACGGCGTGTCGAAGTCGCTGTACGGCGCGGACCCGGACGGCAACGAGTTCGAGATCATGTGGCGGGTGCCGCGCGAGGCGTGGGGCGAGTACGAGCAGCGCGGGGCGGTGATGCCGCTCGACATGGAGGCCGAGGTCCGCCGCTACGGCGCGAGCTAGCCCGGCTACCGGTGCCAGCGGGCACCACCGGTTCGGGTTGCGAGCGCGCTGATAGGCCAAACGTCCCGGTCTGCTCTCTAGCACGATCGGGCTATCCGGCGCATATTTCTGCCATGGCGGCGCAGCCTCGGGTCTGGTCGGATCTGGATGGGATCCTGGAGCGCCGCCGAGTGGCCAACATCGCCCTCGCCGGACTGTTGGCCATCGCCCTCGGTCAGTTCGCCGACCTCGTGACGTTCGTCCGGATGATCACGACCGGAGGCTTCGGGACGGAGGCGAACCCGATCGTCATCCACCTCGCCGGAACCCTCGGGCTCACCACGGTCCTCCTGCTGAAGATCGCCCTGGTGCCGTTCCTCGCGCTGGTCTTCGTCGTGCTCGCGCGGATGCATGCGAGCCGGCTGGCCGCGGGCGTCGTCACCGTCGCGACGCTGGCCGGGCTGTTCGGCGCCCTCTCGAACATCCTGACCGTCGCCTGACGGGCGGGCGGCCGCGGGATCGGCTGGCCGCCGAGTGAGCATCATGGATCGATGACCAACGACAACGCGCTTCGACGCGAGCTGATCCGGCTCCTCGACGGGCTCGACGCCCGCATGCCCTTCGATGAGGCGGTCGCCGACTTCCCTGACGAGGCCATGAACCAGCGGGCCCCGAACGTCGAATACACGCCGTGGCACATCATCGAGCACATCCGGCTGACCCAGGCCGACATCCTCGAATACGTCCAGGGCGAGGGGTACGTCGAGAAAACGTGGCCCGACGAGTACTGGCCGCCGCGCGACGCGTCGCGACGCGGGCATCGAATGGGAAACCATCGATCCAGGGCTTCAGGTCGGACGTCGAGGCGCTCAAGGCGATCGTCCGCGACCCCGCCCGCGATCTCAACGCGGTCCTGCCCGACACGCCGGGCCACACGCTCCTGCGCGAGGTGCGGATCGTCGGCGACCACAACGCGTATCACATCGGCGAGTTCGCGGCCCTTCGCCAGGTCATGGGGACGTGGGGGGCCGGTCACCGCTAGCATCGTGGAAGGGACCAGCCATGAGCGACAAGATCGCCATGCTCGAACGGATCCCGCTCTTTGCCGGCGTGGACCGCGAGGTCACCCTGGAGCGGATCGCCGAACTCACCGAGGTGGAGGAGGTCGCCGCCGGCACGACCCTCACGCACGAGGGTCGGCACGAGGGCTACTTCTACATGATCGTCGCCGGCACCGTCGAGGTCAGCCGCGAGCGGCGTCGTCATCGATACCAGCGGCCATCGGAGGCTTCATCGGAGAGATCTCACTGCTCGACCTGGGTCCCCGGACCGCCACCGCGACGACCCTCACGCCATCGTCTCCTGCTCAAGGTCAACAGCGGCGGGTTCGAGGCATTGCTCGAGGCAGACCCTGCGGTGCGGAAAGCGCTCGAAGCCGAGGTGGCTCGACGCCTGGAACGGATCGACGCGCGACGGCGGTTCCTGAGACCGAACGAGCTTGCAACGCGCCGAGCCCGATGGCCGAATGCGGAACACCGCCTTGTCCTGCGCATAGTGGCTCTCCCGACTGACCCATCCGAGGAGAACCATGGACGCGATCACGCTGCTCAAGCACGACCACGACAAGGTCAAGAAGCTCCTGGCCGAACTCGAGACCACGACCGAGCGTGGCGTCAAGACACGTCGGAGCTGTTCGCGACGATCAAGGGCGAGCTGACGGTCCACGAGATCATCGAGGAAGAGATCTTCTACCCGGAGCTGAAGGCGCATCCCAAGGCGAAGGACATCGTGCTCGAGGGGTTCGAGGAGCACCACGTCGTCGACGTCCTGATGGGCGAGCTCGAGTCGCTCGACGTCACCGACGAGACATGGGGCGCCAAGGCGATCGTCATGAAGGAGAACATCGAGCACCACATCGAAGAGGAAGAGGGCGAGATGTTCAAGATCGCTCGCCGCGTCTTCGAGGCCGAGGAGCTCGAGGAGCTCGGCTCACGGATGGAGGCCCGCAAGGAGTCCGCCCAGCGCGAGCTCGGGGTTCCCGTTCGAGCCTGACCCCCGGGCTTGCGGTGGCCCGGCCTCAGGACGCGGACGCCTTGGCGAGTGCCGCCTCGCGATCGATCTCGGCGGCGACCTGCTTGTCGATCGCCTGATCGACGATCCGGTCGGCCTTCGCGAGCGCCTCGCGGATCTCGACGACGGCCGTGTTCTCGACGAGCGCGACGACGCCGGCGGTGTTCGGCTTCATGACGCCCGCCAGCTCGTCGGCCAGGCCCTGGCGGTTGAACACGTTGCGCGCCTTGCCGAGCGCCGCTCCGGCGGTCCCGAGGACCGCTGCGCTGGCGATGATCGACGGCGGGAAGATGACCCCGAGGATGGCTCCACCGACGACGCCCCACTTGAGGCCCGTCTTGGTGCTGTGTTCGGTGACCTTGCCGAGATGGACCTTGCCCTCGGCGTCGCAGCTGGCGATGACGACACCGTCGATCTTCAGCGGACTGCGTGCGCTCGATCTCCTGGAGTTGCCGGTAGGCATCCTCTGCGTCTTCCAGCCTGGGGAACTGCGCCACGATCAGCGAGTGTGCGCCGTCGGTGACGAGCCCGATGATGACCTCTGGGCGTACAGACTCGTCCGTCGTGGTCGGGGTCGCTTCCTCGGTCATGGTGTCCTCCAATCGTTGCCCGCGCAGCCCCTTGGAGGCGTGCCATCAGCGGACGTCAATGGTGTCCGACCCCGGCCGTAGGGCATCCTCGGCTCAGGACGAGGTCGAACGGTTCGGCCAGCCAACGGACGCGACGCATGCCGTCGGCGATGGGAGGATTCTACGCGCGGTGTCGAACTGATTCCTGACCAGACGGGCCGACCACGCCTGAAGCGGGACAGAAGGTTTCCGCAATTCAATTCCGTGTCGAAACGACCTACAAGCCCCCGGACCATAGACGTCGCCGGGGTACGAGCCTAAGATTCGCTCCTGCTTCTCGGCGGTCATTGCCCGCCCGGTCCCGAGACGCCCTCCCCCTCGGCGCCCGCGATCGCGTCGCGGCCCCATTCGACGGCCGACCAGCCATGGTGACGAGACAGGTTCTGTCTCGAACTGCCCCAGCCATGGGAGGACGACATGCGGTCCCGTTCCGGTACTTCCTTCGTCGCTTTGGCCATCCTCGTCATGTTGTTGGTGCCAGCCGATGCGGTGCTGGCTGGTCAGGCGCAGTCGAGCAACCGGTCGGCGCTCGATCCAGCGTCGGCTCCTCCGGCGTATCGCGACGCGACCCAGCCGGTGGCCAAGCGCGTCAAGGACCTGCTTGGCCGAATGACGCTGGAGGAGAAGATCGGCCAGATGACGCAGGCCGAGCGTGGCGCCGTCGCGGACGACCCCACGCTGATCGCCCAACTGAACCTGGGGTCGGTGCTATCGGGCGGTGGCTCGACCCCGACGCCGAATACGCCTGAGGCCTGGGTTGACATGGTCAACGCGTTCCAGGAGCAGGCCCTGAGTACGCGCCTCGGCATCCCGATCATCTACGGCATCGATGCCGTCCACGGCCACGGCAACGTCTTTGGCGCCACGGTCTTCCCGCACAACATCGGCCTCGGTGCCACTGGTGACCCCGAGCTCGTGCGGGAGGTCGGCGAGGCCACCGCCGAGGAAGTGCGCGCAACCGGCATCCCGTGGACCTTCGGGCCGTGCGTCTGCGTCGCCCGGGACGAGCGCTGGGGCCGCACCTACGAGAGCTTCGGCGAGGACCCCGCGTTGGTGTCAAGCATGGAAACGATCATCGACGGTCTCCAGGGTCGTGGGCGAGCGCCGATCTCGCCCGACCACGTGCTCGCCACCGCGAAGCACTACGCCGGCGACGGCGACACGGAGTACGACGCCGCCGCGGCCGCTGACAACGTCGGCAAGCCGTGGTACGAGCAGCGCTACACGATCGACCAGGGCATCACGGTGACCAGCCGCGACGATTTCGAGACGATCGACCTGGCACCGTACGCAACGGCGATCAGGCGACACGGCGTCCGCAGCGTGATGCCGTCGTTCTCGAGCGTGGACTGGATCGAGGACGGCGTTGGCGACCCGGTCAAGATGCACGCCCACGAGGAGCTCATCACGGACGTCCTCAAGGGCGACTTCAAGTTCGGTGGCTTCATCATCTCGGACTGGGAGGGCATCCATCAGATCCCCGATCCGGACAATCCCGGCGTCGGTGGGCTGACCCCGTACAAGGTGCGGGTTGGCGTGAATGCCGGCACGGACATGTTCATGGAGCCGTTCAGCGCGCAGCAGTTCGAGGAACTGCTGCTGGCCGAGGTCGACGCCGACCGGGTCAGCATGGAGCGAATCGACGACGCCGTGAGCCGCATCCTCGAGGCGAAATTCGAGCTCGGGCTCTTCGAGCATCCGCTTGCCACGAAGGACAACATCGACCAGGTGGGCAGCCCGGAGCATCGTGCGATCGCGCGGCAGGCCGTGGCCGAATCACAGGTGCTGCTGAAGAACGACGGCGACGCGTTGCCACTGTCGGCCGACGCGAACATCTACGTGGCCGGCCGAAACGCAGACAACATCGGCAATCAGGCCGGCGGCTGGACGATCGCCTGGCAGGGCATCTCCGGCGACATCATCCCGGGCACCACCATCCTCGAGGGCATCAAGGAGGTGGCACCGCAGGCCGAGGTCACCTACAGCGCCGATGCGTCAGCCCCGATGACCGGGGCGGACGTCGGTGTCGTGGTCGTCGGTGAGACGCCGTACGCCGAGGGCTACGGCGATGTCGGCGGGCCCGAGTGCGGTTTCTGCTCGCCGGAGCAGCTGGAGGAGAAGTCGCTGTCCCTCCTGCCCGCCGACAAGGCAGTCATCGACACTGTCTGCGATGCGATCGAGACCTGCGTGGTGATCGTGGTATCCGGTCGCCCGCAGGTGCTCACCGACCAACTCGACAAGATGGACGCGTTGGTGGCCTCGTGGCTGCCGGGCAGTGAAGGTGCGGGTGTCGCGGACGTCCTCTTTGGGAGTCAGCCGTTCACGGGCACGTTGCCGATGACGTGGCCACGCACCGAGGCGCAGGTCCCGATCAACGTCGGCGACGCGGACTACGACCCGCTGTTCGCGTTCGGGTGGGGCTTGGGTACTGACTAGCCGCCGCAGAAATCGTCAGGCCCTCCGGATCACCGGAGGGCCGTCCGCGTCCACTGCCAGCCCCTGCTCGTCGAGGTATGCGCAGCAGCGGTGGTGCGAGGAGCCGACAGCGCGAGCTGACGGCTACGAAGGAATGCCATGCGGCCCGATGCTGATGACGCCATGACACGTCGCACCGTTGAGCTGCGCCTGTTCGGGAAGGGCGAAGTTCGGTCCGACGATGAAGGTGCTGATGTCCGCCACGGCATCACCATCGAAGTCGAACCCCAGACAGGCCCGAGAAGCCTTCGCCGGTGTCGGGGTCGACAAGGACCTCGGTCAATGCGATGCTGGAGACCGTTCGAGAGCCAGACGATCTCTCCAGTGTTTCCGTCGATGACGACCTGGACGCCAGCGGCCTGGTTCTTGCTGGCATTGCATGCAATGGTTCGCCCAGACGGGTCCGGCGGCGATGCGCCCCGCGATGGGGCCGCGGCTGCCAACGCGACGACTCCCAACGAGACTCGACGAAGCGTCTTGATCATGGGTACGCCCTCCCGATCCGTGCTGCGCAATGCGCGCGGAGCGGTGAAACTCACGAGCCGACCCATCCGGTCAATGGAGGGCGCCCGTGGGCCGCTCGACCGCATGTGGCGATATGTTGCCGCGAGAGGTCGCGCTTCGCAAGATGTCAGCCGGGCGAATTGGTGGCCCGCCGGGACGGCATTCGAACCCCCGGACCTACTGATCGGGGATTAGTTGGTAGCCCTGTTCGATCCCCGAGCGACTCACGGTCATCGGGGCGGGCCATACCCCCGCGATGCCCCCCTCGGGTGCCAGATTCAACCCCCACGGCCTGCGTGGCGAGGGCGCGCGCGTGCGCGAGGACAGGTCTGTCCCTCTCGAACCCGTGCTCGCCGCCCGGGAGTAGCCTAGTCGGAGCGGCCCGTGACATTCCGCGAGAAGGGGGAAACGCATGGCGCGCGACATCAACGGCCAATGGAAAATCACGCAGAGCAACGGGTTCGAGCTTATGTTCGACATCGTCCAAGAACCCGACGGCACTCTGGGAGGCTCGGGACAGATCATCGGGGGCAGGGAGGCGAACGCAAGTGGCCAACTCAACGGGAATGCGTTCGTCTACACCATCGACTGGAACAACAACGGCAGAGGTGGCCAGTACTCCGGCACCTTTGACGATCAAGGGCGTCTGAGTGGCGTCACCTTCGATCTGGACAACCCGGGAAGCCAAGCCACCTGGTTCGCGTGGGCGTTTGAACCCACGTGAGCCGCGGGATGCGTCGATATCAGTGGTTGGGCCTTCGTCTTTCACCGCAGCCACTCCGCGCGATCCGCTCGAGCGCTCACCCGCTCGGATGGACGCAACCCTGACGGAAAGCGGGCGAGCCGGCTAGACGGTTGTGGGGTCTGGGCCGTGGGCGTACGTCGGGGGTCAGTTGTGCGTGGATTGATGGCCCGCCCGGAGGGGATTCGAACCCCCGACCTACTGATCCGAAGTCAGTCGCTCTGATCCACTGAGCTACGGGCGGGCGGACTTGCGGTATTGAACAGGCCGGCGACCTCGCCGTCAACGCGTCCCGATTCCGCCGTTCAGAGCGGATCGGCCGGTCGTTCGCCGGCGTCCAGCCGTTCCAGCTGCGCCGGTGTGAAGGGCGACTCGAACAGAAACGGTGACTCCTGGAAGCACCGGAACATCTCGGCGATGAAGTGCACGCGATCGGCGAGATCGGCCCAGTCGACAGCTCCGGATTCACGCGGGCTGTCACGCGTCGGATCGATCCGATCAAGGAGATCGCGGAGCTCGGGGAGGACGATCTCCCGAAGTGACGGCGGGAAACCGGCACCGAGATCCTCGCCGAGCTGAAGTCGGACGGCGGCCCCGAGCTCGAGGGACATCAAGTGGCGAGTCAGGATGTGTCGGACGAGCCGTTGCTCCTCGACAACGAGCGCGTCGATGGCGACATCGAGCAGCGAGCGTCGCCCGAGCAGTCGGGCGATCAAGAGGCGCAGCCGAACGAGCCATTTGGCATCCGGGAACAGGGCCTCGATGACGCGATCCCGCACGTCGCGTGGATCCACGACGGCCGCGTTGAGTGCCGCCGCGATCTCGGGCTGGAGACGGGTCTGCTCATGGAAGCCGATCTCGAGGTTGGCGAGCAGGACCAGTTGCGCGCGCGCTGCCGGATCGACTTCGAAGCGCGCCCGGTGGTACCGAGTGAACGCCTGGCGCAGGTAGCGCTGGCCGTCCGGTGGCTCGCCCGGTGCGAGCCGCTCCACGAACCGGGCGAGGTTGTTCGCGTCGATGGTCGCATCAAGGCCGCATTCGACGTCGAAACGGGCGAACTCGCGGCCGATCTCCTCGAACACCCGGAGGTTGCCACGGGCAATCGCGGCGCTCGCCCGATCCAGCGCAGCTGCCGGATCGACGGCTTTCCAAACGGCCGCGGGCAAGTCGCCGACGGGGATGTTCGCGCCGAATCGGCTCGCCTGCGTCGCGACCTCGCTCGCAGCACGTGCCACGGCGGGCGACGATCGGAACGCCGCCTCGAGGTTGCGTTGGAGATCCTCCTTCCGGATCGTCCGTCCGGCCTGCTTCGATGCCCACGTCGCGAAGGTGCACCAGTTGGCGACCTGGCCGAGGCGCGCCGCCGCCGCGGCCGAAAGCTCGTGATAGGCCTGCGTGATCTGGAGGTTGCGGATCACCGGATCGGCGATGGCCGCGACCCGATCAACGTCCTCCGGGGTCAGTGGGCGGCCCGGAGGGAGCGAGGGTGTCGACACGGCAGGCCGCAGTCTATCGGCCTCGCCGACCGCCCAACCGCCCGGGTGCGCTGTCAAGCAGCTCGCGGTATGCGGCGAGACATCGGTCCGCGCACCGGTCCCAGGTCAGCTCCGCGACGACGGCCGCGCGGGCGTTCGATCCGAGCCGCGCAGCAGCCGCCGGGTCCGCAAGGACCTGGATGAGCCGCTCGCGCAGCGTCGAGACGTCACCGGGCGGGACGAGGTACCCGGTGACTCCGTCCTCGACGATCTCCGGAAGGCCGCCGAGGCGACTCGCGATCACCGGGGTCCCACTGGCCATCGCCTCCAGCGCGACGAGGCCGAGAAGCTCGGACACGACGATCCGTCGTCCGTAGTACGTCCGCTCGACGGACGGGATGACGAGGACGGCGGCTGTGCGGTATCGCCGGGCAAGCTCCTCGTCGTCGACGGCGCCGAGGAACTGGACCGGCCGCCCGGCCGCAAGCGAGCGCAAGAGCGAGGGATAGTCCCGCTCGGGTGGTCGAGGATCGTGACCCTCGCTGCCGACGATCGTGAGTCGGGCCTCGGGCGGCATCGCCCGGATGAGGACGTCGATGCCCTTGTGGGGCGTCAGCCGCCCGACGAACAGGACGCCGGCACGGCGAACTCCAGGATCCGGACGGTATCGGAGCGGATCGGCACCCCCGTACACGATCCGCGTCCGCGCTGGCGGAGATCGGAGCTGATCGGCGGAGTACCGCGACACCGCGAGGATGCGGTCGAACAGATGGCGGCCCAGGCCACTCAACGCTGCCTCGCCGAGACCGTGGTCGGTCGCGACGGTGGCGATGCCCCGGGCTCGTGCGGTCAGCGCTGCGAGCACGCTCGTCGGCGCACGGACGTGATGGACGTGCACGATGTCCGCGGGCCCGATGGCCCTCGGCAGGGCCGGCGCGATTGCGCGCGCCGGATGGCCGCCGAGATAGCCGAGCGGTCGGACGACACGGATCGTGAGGGCACCATCCCGGTGCGTCCCGGCTTCCGGTCCGAACGTGATGAGCTCACACGAGACATGCTGTGCGAGCGCGCGCGCCAGTTCGAGTGGGTACCGCTCGCCGCCGCCGAACAGGCCCTGCCTTCCAAATGCAGTCGGAGCGACGTGAATGACACGCACCCGGGTGACGCTCCTAACGGTCGGCGATCCGAGCCGCGTGACGGGCGGCTACCTGTTCCACCGGCGCCTCGCGGAGCGCGCGCCGGACAACGGCGCCGAGATGCGCTTCGTCTCGATCCCCGACCTGCCGCTGCCCTGGGCGATGGCGAGCCGGGCCCGCGTGGCTGCTCGCGCGTGCGACCCGGAGCGCCGACGTGCTCGTGCTCGACAGCATCGCGGCGAGCGCTGCCGCGCCCTGGCTCGGCCGTGTCCGGGCGCCCGTCGTCGGCATGTTGCATCAGCCGCCCGGCGGGATCGACGCGCCGCACGTCCAGCGTCGGTTCCGGGCCCCCTTCGACCGGCACGCGTACCGCGCCTGCACGGTCCTCATGGTGGCCAGCGACTGGCTCGCGGCCGAGCTCGTGGCCGCGGGTCTGCCGGGCGATCGACTCCGGGTCGTCGCGCCCGGCAAGGATCTGGACGTCGCGGCCGGCGGTCCGACCAGCGAGGACGAGATCGGTGGCGTCGATCGAGCCGGCCTCCGACGAGGTCGCCTCATGGCCGCCGTCTGCGTCGCGAACTGGCTGCCACGGAAGGGGATCGTCGAACTCCTCGAGGCGGTCGCGGGCCTGCCCGACGACGTCGTCACCCTCCACCTCGTCGGCGACACGGCCACGCGCGGCGGGTACGCACGTCGTGTGCGCGAGCGCATCGACCACGCCGACCTGCGTGACCGGGTCGTGGTGCACGGCCTCGTCCACCCCGCGGCCGTGCACCGGATGTACCGGACCGTCGACGCCTTCGTGCTGCCGAGCTTCGAGGAGCCGTACGGAACCGTCTGGGGAGAGGCGATGGCGGCGGGGCTCCCGGTGGTCGGCTGGCAGGCCGGGAACCTGCCATTCCTGGCCGATCACGGCCGCGACGGCGTGCTCGTGCCGGTCGGGGACGTCGCCGGCACTCGGCGCGTGCGATCGAAGGGCTGGCCCGCGACCCAGCGCTTCGCGAGCGGCTGGGACGCGCCGCCCACGTCCGCGCAGCGGCGCGTCCGACGTGGGACGAGACGGCGGCACGCTTCTTCGCGATCATCCAGGAGGTGTTGTCAGGGCACCGAACACCGGCTCGACAAGGGTCCCGTAGAGGTCGAGGAGAACGGCGCGCGTCACGACCCATCGCCGACCGGTCGGTCGACGGATGCCCAGGCGTCAGCCGACTCGTAGACGGTGACGCGAAGGCTGGCGAGCGCCGACGCGAGGCCCAGGCGGTCACGGACATGGGTCCAGATGTGCTCGGCGACCGTTTCGACCGTGGTATTCCGGCCCGCGAATGCGGCCAGGCTATCGAGATCGACGGAGTCGAGCTCGGCGAGGCATTCGGTCAGGGCCGCCCCGAGGAGGTCGAGGTCGACCAGCATCGCGTTCTCGTCGAGGCGTTCGCCTCGCGCGACCACCTCGGCGCGGTAGTCGTGGCTGTGCTCGTGCGTCGCGGCAGGATCCTCGGCCTCGAGCTGATGCAGCGCGTGGAACGTCCGCGCGACGCCGACCTCAAACATAGTCCAGCACCACCTGCAGGCACGTCTTCGGCGCGGCGGTCGAGCAGCTCGTACGCCGCGGCCGCCTGGTCCAACGGGAACCGGTGCGTGATCAGCTCGTTCAGCGGCAGCTCCTTGAGCAGCGCTGACACGAGGGCTGTCCGTCGAGCGCGATCCCAGCGTGGCGTGAGGGCCGGATCGAGCGTCGATACCTGCGAGCTGACGACCCGCAGGCGCCGGCGATGGAAGCGACCACCGAGGGTCAGGCCGACGTCGCGGGTCCCGTACCACGACGCGACGACGACGGTCCCGGCGAACGCCGCGGCGTCGATGCAGGCCTGGAGAGCGGCCGGGCTCCCGCTGACCTCGATCGCGACATCCACGCCGCGCCCGTCGGTCAGCTCGAGCACGGCGTCGACGAGGTCGACGTCCGCGCGAAGTGCGTGGTCCGCGCCGGCGGCGGCGGATGCGGCTCGACGTCGCTCGTGCAGATCCGCGGTCACGATCGGGGTCGCTCCTGCCCTCCGAAGGAGCATCGTGACCAGCAGGCCGACGATGCCCTGGCCGGTCACGAGGACCGCTTCTCCGAGCCGGGGGTGGGCGTCGAGCACCACCGTGACTGCCGTCTCGAGGTTCGCGGCGAACACCCCGACGTCGGCTGGGAGCCCATCGGGCAGCCGGATTGGAAAGTCGGCCGGCACGACGTACTCGGTCTGATGCGGATGGTGCACGAAGACGAGGTCGTCCACCGCCAGCGCGGCGACGCGCGAGCCGACCTCGATCACGCGGCCGACGCTCGCGTACGCGAACTTGATCGGGAAACCGAAGTCGCCGCTGACGGTGGGGAGATCGGGCTGCAGGTCGCGCGGGGCACTGCCTCGATAGACGAGGAGCTCGCTCCCGGCACTCACCCCGGAGACCAGAGAGCGGACCCGGACGTCGTCGGGTCCGACGGGCGCGGCAGGTTCCTGCCGGATCTCCACTCGCTGCGGCCCGGCGAACCAGACGGCCTCAGGCATCGCCTTCGCTCCGGGGCTCCAGCTCGCCGTCGAAGATGACATCCGGGCCCAGCTGCGAGAACGACGCGCGACGAAATGACAGCGCGTCGCGCAGCCGCAGGATGTCGAGGTCGCCGACGGCCTCGATCCCCGCGCCGAGGACCAGCGGCGCAATCGACACGACCAGCCGACTCACCCGGCGTTCGCGGATCATCGCCGTGATCACTCCGGCTCCTCCTTCCACGAGCAGGGTGGCCATGCCTCTGGCTCCCAGCTCGTCCAGGAGCGACCCGAGGTCGACCCGACCGTCCGGGGTGGAGGGGAGGACGAGGACCTCGACGTCGCGTCGCGCGAACTCCCGGCGCCGGTCAACGGGCGCCAGGTCCGTCGTCGCCAGGATCGTCGGCGCGGCGCCGTCGGTCACGACGTTGGCGCGTGGCGACAGGCGCAGCGTGCTGTCGACGACGACGCGGACCGGCGACGGACCTTCGACGAGCCGGGCGGTTAGCCGCGGATCGTCGGCCGCCACGGTGCCTGCGCCGACAAGCACGGCCGCGTGCGACGCGCGCAACGTGTGCGCCATCACCAGCGACTCCTGCCCGCTGATCCACTGCGAATCGCCGGTCCGCGTCGCGAGACGCCCGTCGATCGTCTGGGCGTAGTGCACGGTGACCGATGGCCGAGCGGCCCTGGGCGGCAGAACGTGTCCGAGGCGGGCGGCCTTCGTCTCGAGATACGGCCGGTTCGACCGGGTTCGGGAGCGCCGCGAGCGGGACGCGCTCCTGACGTGAATGCCGTGGGCTTCGAGCGCGGCGGCCTTGGCGGGGTTGTTGGTCATCAGCCGCACGCTGCTCCAGACCCAGGTCGGCGAGGATCGCCGCGGCGGCACCGTACTCGCGGGCGTCGACCGGTAGGCCGAGCGCGGCGTTCGCGGCGACGGTGTCGAGCCCGCCGTCCTGGAGCGTGTACGCCCGCAGCTTGTTCGCCAGCCCGATCCCCCGACCCTCCTGCCTGAGATAGATGAGCACGCCGGCGCCCTCGGCGACGATGGCGGTCAGCGCGCGGCCGAGCTGCTCGCCGCAGTCGCATCGAAGCGAGCCCAGCACGTCGCCCGTCCAGCACTCGGAGTGGAGCCTGACGAGCGGTGCGTCGCGCCCGGCGACGTCGCCGTGGACGAGGGCGATCGGCTCGGTCCCGCTGTGCGAATCCGAGTACGCGACGGCATCGAACGTCCCGATACGGGTGGGAAGGCGCGCGTTGCTGAGGCGGCGGACGCGACCGTTCGTGGTGGGCATGGTCTCGGTGGGCATGCGGGACGGCGACCAGAACTAGGGTGCCGCTGGGCCCTGCCTTCTTGCAGCAGGTCGAGCGGCACGAGAGCGCGGAAATTGACCGTTCGGCAACGGGCCAGGAAGCGCGTCGCCATTATCGACCAATCACGACCTCCTGTCCGTCGAGGCGACCGGAAGCAGGGGAGTATCCGGGGGTCTCGGCCGTCGACAGGTAAGACCGCCCTGAGCGTTGAAACTCATCGTCCCGGGCAGCGCGTGCCCCGCGACGGGTAGTCCGGGGCCTAGCGGCCGAGGACGGCGGGCTCACGCTCGAGCGCGGCGAGGCGCTCGAGGACGACGGGATTGTCGATCCGATCCGCGAAGAGGCGCGCCGTGGCTGCGGCTCGATCGTCCCCGAGCTGGGCTCGATGGAGCTGTGCCCGCACGACCATCTCGTTCATGCCGGTTCTCGCAGCCACCAGCTCGAGGTCGTTCACCCACTCGCTCGCCTGACGAGCACCCGCCTCGATCGCGACGGAGCACAGGGCGTCCAGGCAATAGGCGTGCACCCAGAGGTAGGCGTCAGGGATTCGGATGCATCGCGTCCGGGCATCGTCGAGCCACGCGATCGCCTCGTCGATCCGGCCGTGCGCGCGGTGGACGAGTCCGATGCCACGCGCGGCGAGGCCCTCCCAGCATGGGTCCGCCAGCTGGCAACCGAGCGCAAACGCGGAGTCGAACGCCGCGCTGGCCTGATCGACGTCTCCCAGTTCGAGGTCGGCTGTCGCGAGCAGCGACTGTGGGTGCGGCAGGAAGGTGATCCACCCGGCGCTGCGGCTGAGCTCGACGGAGCGAGCCGCACAGGATCGTGCCTCATCAAATTCCTCGCGCAGCAGATGGCCGCGTGCCAGGAAGGCCAGCGACCAGGCTTCGAGGCGAGGCTTGTCCAGGGTGGCGGCGATATCGCGGGACTCGGTGAGCAGGGCCGCTCCTCTGGACGTCATCCCGCGATCGGCGGTGACAACGCCCTGAATGGCGACCGCGGCCGCGACACTGCCGCGGTCCGGGGCGCTGGCGACAGCGCGTTCCAGCCATGCAGCGGCACGTTCGTAGTGGGCCTGCTTCATGTCGAGATAGCCCAGCTCGCGACTGGCTTCGGAGACGAGGCCATCGGCGGAGACTCGCTCGGCAATCTGCAGACCGGCATGCAACGCGGTCGCACCGTCGCTGCCGCGCCCGCGGCCCGAGTGCACGAATGCGGTACCAAGGACGATGAGGGCCCTCGCCTCCAGCTCCGCATCGCCGGCTTCATGCGCCACGACCACCGCGCGGCGCAGGATTTCGAGTCCCGCGTCGAAGACACCCGCACTGACCGCGGCCTCACCGGCGGTGATCAGCGACTCGCCGGCTGCCGAGCCCTGTACCCACGACGGGCTCGGCGGAAACTGCGCGTTGTTGTCGATCGCGAACATGAGCGCCGGGGAGGGATCGGTGCCGAGCTCCTCGCGGATCCTGGCCGCCGCCGACTCGAGGTGCTCGCGGGCACGTTGTTCCGCGCCGATCGCCAGGTAGGTTCGGATCATGAGGATGTTGGCCTCCTCGTCGAACTCGTCGAGCGCGACGAGTCGCGTGGCGAGCGCCAGCGCCTGGTCCGGCCAGCCCATCGCGAGACGCGCTGTGGCGGCCTCGCGCAACACGGCGGTGGAGACGCTGGCGGCGTGGCGTCGCTCCGCGCGGAGCCAGGACTCGAAGGCGGCGCCGGCCTGGACGTCGATCCCCTCGAGGAGGTCCCGCCCAAGCGCCGGGACCTGGACCGCTTCGACCCAGGTCGCCGATCCGAGTGCCAGCACGTCGACGAACGCGTCAGCAGGCAGCGCAAGGACGACCGGATCGCCGCCGATCTCGATCGACGGTCGGAGCGACCGGCGCAACTCGGCGAGGTTCCAGCGCAGTGCACCGAGCGGGTCATCAGCGTCGCCGAACAGCAGCTCGGCGAGGCGCTCGCGCGGAACCGGGGCCTGGGTGATGATCAAGTACGCGAGGAGGGCCCACGCCTTCCAGCCCCGCGGGCCGGCAGCACGCTCCCGGTCGACTTCGATCCAGGGCGCACCCAGCAGGTGGATGCCGATCGTCCCCACGCGCCGCGCCCCTTCGTCGGTCGGTGCTCGCGACGGGAACGTCGCGACTCGCCGAGCCGAATCCTTGCCTGATCGTCGTCGATCGAGCAAGAGGTCAGGCATCAGATCCGTCCCCCGGTCGATCGGCCGGCCTCTTTCTCGGCGCCGGGGCCGAGTTGGCCGGAGGAGCGGAATTTCACGGTGCCGGCGCCGAGCCAGCGGCCGAATCGAGCAGGCATGGCTGCGACATGTCGGAGCGCGCCGACCTGGACGGTGGCCGGCACGGTCGGTTGAGCACCGTGCGGGTGGCGAGGATGGGTTGTGCTGGTCATGGCGGTGCTCCTTGGGTCAGCGCGTTCGGCGCTCGACGCGAAGCTTCGAGGCAGCCCGTGTGACGCGGCGGGTGACGGCCGGCCTGAAACATGGCGGCCGGTCACACGCCGGCTCACATGGCGAGGACTGTTGTGCTAAATGAGACTGTCGATAGAATGCGTACATGGATGACCCGCGCGCGGCCGACCTCGAGGCGGTCGCTCTCCTCAATGAACCGGCTCGACGGCGCCTCTACGACTGGGTTGCCGCACAGCCGGAGGCCGTGGGACGGGACGCGGCGGCAGCAGCCGTCGGCATCACGCGGGCGCTCGCGGCCTTCCACCTCGAGCGCCTCGTGCGGGCCGGCCTGCTGGACGCCGAGTACCGGCGGCTGACGGGACGGACGGGACCCGGGGCCGGCCGGCCGGCGAAGCTGTATCGGCGCTCGTCTCGCGAGGTGGAGGTCTCCGTCCCGGCTCGGCGGTACGGGTTCGCGGCAGACCTGTTCGCGCGAGCCCTCGAGGCCGGTGGGGCCGAGCGGCTCGAGGACGTCGCCCACGAAACAGGGGAGCGGCTCGCGAGGGACAGTCGCCCCGCCCGGTCACGCGGGAAGAAGGCGCTCCAGTCCGTCCTCGATGCGGCCGGGTACGAGCCGCGGGCCGACGCCGACGGCACGATCCGCCTGCGCAACTGTCCGTTCCACGCGCTCGTCGACGAGCACCGCGACCTGGTGTGCGGCATGAACCTGTCGATGGCCGAAGGCATCGTCGACGGGACGAACGCCACGACCTACGAACCGGTTCTCGATCCCCAGCCGGGCTGGTGTTGCGTCACGTACCGGCCCGTTCCGGGCTGACCCTCGTCTAACTCAGGAACAGCATCCGCAGGGCCACCACGGTGCCCACGATCACGATGGCCGCGCGCAAGGCTCCCGGCGACAGCCGCCGACCGACGCCGGCGCCGAGCTGCCCGCCGACGATCGAACCGACCGCCAGGATGGCCACCGCGGCCCAGTCGACCGGCGCGACGAGGATGAAGATCGCTGCCGCGATGGCGTTGACCAGGACGATGAGCCCGTTCTTGAGGCCGTTCAGCCGCTGCGGGTCGTCGTGCACGAGCACGAGCAGGAACGCCATCAGGATGACGCCCTGTCCCGCGCCGAAATAGCCGCCGTAGATCGCGGTCATGAACACCGCGAGCACGACCAGCGGGTTGTCGTGCGCGGGCCGCGCCCGCAGCGATTCCAGGCGGCGCGTGAGCCACGGCTGGATGGCCGTCAGGGCGGCCGCGAACAGCAGCAGGAACGGCACGATCACCTCGAACGCCGCCGCTGGCAGGACGAGCAGGAGGGCCGCACCGAGCGTGCCGCCGAGGAGCGCCGGGATCGCGAGCCGGACCAGGCGATCCCGCTGGCCCACCAGCTCGCGCCGGTAGCCCAGCGTCCCGCTGATCCCGCCCGGAACGAGCCCGATCGTGTTGGACACGTTGGCCGTGATCGGCGGCAGGCCGACGGCGAGCAGGGTCGGGAACGTCAGCAGCGAGCCTGATCCGACGATCGTGTTCAGCGCTCCCGCGGCGATGCCGGCAAGGAGGACCGCGAGAGCTTCGAGCGGTGTCACGACCCGGCGATGAGCAGCTGCATGGTTCTCCAGCATGCCCTCGCTGCGGATCCGGCACCGGGCAATCCAGGTCGACACACTATATTTGATGGCGCACCGGCCGACCCCAGCATGCCGGGGCATCCCCTCTGACAGTCCGACCGCACGGGACGTCCTGACGCGGTCGACCAGGAGTCCGCGTTGCCCGTCCTGATCCTCGTGATCGCCCTGATCGTCATCCTGATCGGCGCCGAGCTCTTCACCAACGGCATCGAATGGGTCGGGCGCAAGCTCGATCTTGCCGAGGGGGCGGTGGGTTCAGTGCTTGCGGCTGTCGGCACGGCCTTGCCAGAGACGATGATCCCGATCATCGCGATCCTGTTCGCCGGTGGCGGCGAGGCCTCGCACGCGGTGGGCATCGGGGCCATCCTCGGGGCGCCGTTCATGTTGTCGACGCTGGCGATGTTCGTGACGGGGATGGGCGTCCTTGCGTTCCGCGGACGGCGCGCGACCGCCGAGGACATGCGGATCGACACGCCCACGCTCCTGCACGACGTCCGCTATTTCGCGATTGCCTATGCGATCGCGGTCGGGGCGGCGTTCCTCCCGCTCGAGCCGGTCTGGCTGAAATGGATCGTGGCTGTCGGGCTCGTCGCGATCTACGCCTGGTACGTGCGCGGCCATTTCCAGGCGGACGCCGAGGTGGACCCCGAGGATCTCGCACCGCTGCGCTTCCACCGGCTCGACGCCGGCGCTCACCGAGCCGACCCACAGACCCCGCGCCTGCGGATCGTGTACGTCCAGGTTGCCGTGGCCCTCGGCTGCATCGTCGTTGGGGCCTTCTTCTTTGTCGACGGTGTCCAACAGGTCGCGGCCGTGCTCGGTGTCGATGAGCTGCTGCTGGCGCTTGTCGTCGCGCCGATCGCGACCGAGCTCCCCGAGAAATTCAACTCGCTCATCTGGGTGCGCCAGAACAAGGACACCCTCGCGATGGGCAACATCACCGGCGCGATGGTCTTCCAGTCGACCATCCCGACGTTCGTTGCGCTGGTGTTCGCGTCGAGCGCGTGGCACATCGGTGAGGGCTCGTACACGGCTTTCGCATCGGCGGGCATTGCCTTCCTGTCGACGGCGGCCATCTTCATCCCGCTGGCTCGGCGGGGCTCGCTGCGCGGTCGAAACCTGTTGGTCGGCGGTGCCTTCTACCTCGTCTTCCTCGCGCTCGTGGTCTTCGTCATCGCGGGCGGCTGAGCCCCTCTGGTCCATCCGCGGGTTGCGAGGTTCGGGCTTCCCGTGGTAAACACCGCCCCGTGCCCATCCGATCCCGCCTGGGGCGGCCGTCACGGATCGTCGTGGCCGTCATCTTCCTCGCGTCCCTCGTCGTCGCGTTCACCGCATTCAACGGTCTGCCCGCCCCCGCGGCCGGGTTGACCGCCGGCGGGGCTGCGCGCGTCCCCGAAACCGACGACCCGACTCCCGGCGCTCCGGTCGCCGGCCCAACGCAGATCGCTCGCTCCGCGGCCTGCGAACTCGGACCGCGACGCCGCGGCGACTCCCCGTCCAACACCACCGATCCCGTATGCCCCGATCCCCATACCCACGCCGACACCCGTCCCGACGCCGGCGGCGCTCAAGGACCTCAAAGGCTACGTGTGGCCGCTCAGGGGACGCCTGACGCTCGGCTTCGAGCATTCGGGCTGGGCAAGCACCCTGGTGCATGGTGAGCGGTTCCACGACGGGATCGACATCGCGACGTCCTGCGGCGACCGGATCCGCGCAGCCCACCGCGGCACCGTCCTGGCGGCGGGCCGCCACTTCGACGACTACGCGGGCTGGGTCGGTGACCTGAAGCCGTACTACCGGCGGCTGAACAAGAAGGATCTCTGGGACACGCTGCCGATCGCCGTCGTGATCGACGATGGCAACGGGTATCGCAGCATCTACGCGCATTTCGCGAAGGTGCGCGTCAAGGCAGGGGACGTGGTCAAGGCCGGGCAGCTGATCGGCTGGGAGGGCGACACCGGGTATGCGTCCGGTTGCCACCTCCACTACGGGCTGTTCAGCCCGTACGAAACCAAGCGGTTCGGGCTCCACCCGGACACCGCCAAGCGGATGAAGCTGCCGCGCTGGGAGGTCGCCCGCGTAAACCCGCTGCTGGTGCTGCCCTATCGGAAGGGCATCTCACCGGCGTCGGTGAAGCCGAGAACTGACCCGGACTTCGGCGCCGTCAGCGTGCCCGGTCGTGCCGCCGGTAACGTCGCGCGATCAGGGCGTACGCAGGCATTCGCCGCAACGCCTGGCTGACGGGCATCCCCGGTCCGCCGTCCCGACCCTCGACCGCGAGCAGCGAATCACCGGCAGCCGCATCGGCCGGCCGGGCGTCCACTTCCGCGAGGTCGATCTCGATGCGCCCAGGCTCGGGCGGGCCGAGTGCCGCGATCCGGCCGTCGGGCCGCTCGCCCGCCTCGTACTCGGCACGGAATTCAGCCTCGGAACGCCAGTGCGGGCGGCGCAGCAGGATCGCCTGCCACGTCTCGGCGACCGCCGGGGTGACTCGCCCGTCGCCCGGCTCGGGCGCGCCGTCACCCGGGCCGGTCACCGACTCGCCACGAGCCCAGCGGGCGGCCTGGTGGAGCAGGGCGTACTCGTCGAGGTCGGCGTAGGCGGACAGCCGTTCCGCCGGTGAGCCGTCGCCGAAGATCGCCCGGATCGACGGCCCGAAGACATCGCGCAGGTCGAGGTCGATCGCGCGGACCGTCCGGTGGAAGTAAACCTGCTGATAGAGGAACAGCCGGGCGGTGAGGAACATCTCGAGCGCGCCGGTCCCCGGCTCGTAGAGCGTCAGGCCGCGCTCGCCGATGAACGTGTAGCGGCGGAGCCGCTCGATGTCGACCGGCCCGGTGGCCACGCCGATCAGGTAGGCGTCGCGGCGGACGTAGTCGATGTTGTCAACGGTGAAGACGCCCGACAGGAGCGGTTGCAGCCAGCGGACCCAGCGCGGCATCGACGGGTCGGCGAGCGCCGGCTTCGATACGAGGAACGACACCCAGCGCGGGTCGATCCGCTCGTCGTCGGCCAGGGCGTCCCGCTCGGGGACCGCGCCGGGTGCCCGGCGCAGGCCTCCGATGATCGAGCCAAGCTCGTCCTCGATGATCCGCTGCGAGAGGTCCTCGTGGGTCAGCCGCTTGGGAGCGTCACGGCGCGGATCGGCCGGCGAGCTGAACGCTGCCAGCACGTGATCGTCGAAGAAATGGGCGAACGGCCCGTGCCCGACATCGTGGAGCAGACCGGCGACGCGCAGCGTCTCGACCACGAGCCCTTCGGACGGGACCGGCTGCTCGCCGGCCGCCACGAGCGCTGCCCGCAGGCTTGGATACAGGGAACGGGCCCACAGGCCGGCCTCGTGCATGACCCCGAGGCCGTGCGTGAAGCGCGAATGCTCGGCGGTCGGGAAGACCCAGCGCGCGCTCTGAAGCTGGCTGATGCGGCGCAGTCGCTGCACCCACGCGGTGTCGAGGAGGTCCTCCTCGGCGACGTCCTCGGCCGGCAGCCCGGCTGCGGCTGACGCGTCGGGCGTCAGCCGCTTGCTGAGCTCGAGGTACCCGTGGATCGGGTCGCTGATGAGGTTGACGGCCGCAAACGGGTGACGGCGCGTGGGTCCCGCTACGGCAGCGACACCCTCGTCTCGGCGCTCCACACGCCAACGTTACCGGCCCGGTCGCGACCCCGCACCCTGAGTCCGTAGGCGTGGCCGCTTGGTTTGTCGACAATTGTCAAGGTCGTGGCGGTCGTGTTGTTCCGCACCAGCCCCCACGAGCCGCCGTCGACCCGGTACTGGACGTCGAAGTCGCGGAAGCCGGCGGTATGGGTCTGGAGCGGGATGTCCCTCCCGCGCCAGGTCCACGTAATGTCGTGGCCGCTCTTCGACGACCCAGTGATCCAGGCAGTCGGTCGTGTGTGGTCGGGCGACTCGGTGAAGACGAGGGACGCGAATGTCCGGCCGTTGCTCGACCGATACGACAGGCCGACCCCGACGTAGTTGAACTTGCGACTCATCATCTGCGCCCAGTGGATCGAGCTGGCCTTCCACATCCGATAGATGTGCCGGGCGGCATCTCGCCCGGTGTACATGCTCGTATACGCGATGTTCTCGCCCTTGCTGTAGTAGCGGACGCCCTTGCCCGTCAGCTGGCTGGCGAGGTTGCCACTGATCGTGTGGCTCATGACGTTGGCAGCAGCCATCCGCTCCGCGCGCCTCTCGGCGATGTCGTAGAGGGTCGTCCACGCTCGAAGCGCGCGCAGACCGCGCGCCTCGCGATCGGCGTTGATCCAGCTGATCACCGCGCGTTCGGTGGACGTGATCCCGGCGTTGGCCGGAGCGGGGCTCGAGACCGAGAAGAAGCCGGCGAGCAAGGCCGCGGTGAGCGCAGCAAACATGCCCCGGCGCCGTGCCGAGCTGGTCATGGTGGGCAGTACCTCAACGTGTTGGGGTCACGGTGAGAACGGGAGTGATGCCGGGCGCTGTAGGGGATCGCGTCCGACGGCTGGGTTGGGAGGACGCATGGGCCGTCGCGTCGCTGAAAGGCTGACCCCTCGGGTAGGGTCGATGCCTTGCAGTTCCCGTCGAGGACCTTGCGGGGGCCTTGCGATCCGGGCCGGCCGAAGCGGGAGTCAGGTCCTGTACGTGGCGATCGCCCGCTCCAGGGTGCCCGCCACATCGGCGCGCAGCTCGGGCGGTTCGAGGACCTCGACGTCGGCGCCCCACTGCAGGATCCACAGCCGGATCTCGATCGTGCCGGCGACCGTGGCGCGCCACAACAGCGAACCATCGGGCTCCCGCTCGACCTGCTGGCTCGGGTGCCACGTGGCCTCGAGGACGCGCGAGGCGACGGCCGGTGCAAAGCGCAGCACGATCTCGACCGGGGGCTGGTCCGCGATGATGTCCCAGGCTCGCTGGAGGGTCGTCTCGATCGTGCCCGCCTCGGCGGTCCCAGGCTCCGGCGGCTCGAATGTTCGCGGTGTCAGCGCGACGTCGCGGATGCGCTCCACCTTGAACGTCCGCAGCCCGTTCCGGGTCTCGTCCCAGCCGATCAGGTAGAGCGCGTGGGTGTGGAGCGACGGCTCGATGAGGTATGGGTGGACGACCGCCCTGCGCGGCGCCGCTTCGGGGGCATACGGGGCGGGTTCATACGCGAGCTCCACGACGCGCCGCTCCGCCCAGGCTCGGGCGAGCAGATGGACCCGGCGGCTGAAGTCCTCGTCGCGGGGGTGGCCGGCCAGCACGCTGAGCGTCCGGTTGACGTGCTCCGCGAGCGGTCGCGGCAGCACCTCCTGGAGCTTCTCGAACGCGGCCGCGAGGTCGGCGTCGTACTTGTCGGCGTAGCGGACCATCAGCCGGGCCGACAGGACGACGGCCATCGCCTCGGTCAGGGTGAGCTTGAGGGCAGGCAGGAACTCGTCGCCGACGACGCCCCACTTGCCGTCCTCCGACCAGACCGCGACGCCGATCTCCTGGTCGATCGCCTTGAGATCGCGGTACACCGTGCGTGGCGAGACGTCGATCCGCCTCGCGATCTCGGTCGGCCTGATGCCGTCCGGATGGGCGCGCAGCACCGACACGACCCGGACGAGGCGTGCCAGCCGGTCGCGCTTGGCCGCGTAGCGGTCCGACGGGTCCTCGAACGTCATGGCTGCGGAGGTTGGATGACGAGGTTCTCGTCCCGATCTGTGGCGGCGAGGCGGAGCTCGATCGTGCCCTGGAGTGCGCCCGGCTTGAGCTCGGCGGCATTGCCGTTGACGCTGCCCGCGACCCGGCCGAGCTGGCCGTCGAGGAACACCCAGTAGTCGAGCTGGCCACGCCAGCGGTGCAGGTCGGCGTCGCCAACCAGCCAGCGAACCTGGGGAACGGCGGCGACGAACGTGTCGCCGTCGACCGCGACGCGGCAGCGCCGGGCGCGGGCGCCCTCGATCACCTCGACCCCACGGTCCTCCGCGGTCGCCCGGAACCCGGGACTCAGGACGGTGTCGGCCAGCCGGAGATCGAGCGTGTATTGGGCTGGGTCAGCCTCGTGCGCGTCGCGCCAGCCGCCGTCCGGGCCGAACACCCAGCTCTTCCCGTCGACCTCCGCGCGACCATGGCTGCCGAGCTCGCGATCGGTGGCGACGTAGGCGAGCCAACGGTAGTCGTTGCCGGATCGCCGGCCCGCCACCTCGACCGAGCCGAGCGGCCGGAGATCGACATCGCCCGACAGGTGCAGGGTCAGCTCGGCGGCAGGTCCCACGGACAGCGGGCCGGTGCACAGTTCGGGCTGGGCATCCGGGTCGGTGGGCCCGAAGCGCGAGGCGACCTGCGAGCGGTCCCGGAGGGCGATGTCGTTGGCCACGGCGGCGCCGCCGAGGAGCACGCTCGTCAGGGCGGTCAGCCCGGCCGCGACCAGGATCCCGCGGACGAGCCGGCGGCGGCGCATGGCGGTCTGCCCGAGGATCCGTCGCGCGAGCCCGAACCCGGTGAACAGGCTCGTCGCGGCGAGTGCGAGAAGCCACGGGTAGGCCGCCTCGAGTGAGGGCAGCAGCGTCTGCGACCCGAGCGCGCGCAGTTGCACGACGAGTCCGACCACCGACGGTACGAGCACGAGCAGCGCGACGATCCCAAGCCAGACCATGGCGGGGAACGAGCGGCGGCCGTGGACCACCGGCGGCCAGACGACGCCGAGGAGGGCGATCCCCAACGGGACGAAGGCCAGCAGGCCCACGACGATGTCGATCGGCCCGCCCGGTCGGTAGGCCAGCAACACAAGGGCCGCCGTCAGCGTCCAACAGATGACGAGCGCGACGGCGATCAACCGCAGTTCGAAGGTCCTGACTCGCACGCTCGGAGTCTAGCCGGGGGACCTGGACTGATCCGATCGATGGATGAGCCCGCAGTACCAGGAAAGTACCGGGTGGACCGGGACCGCCGGGCCATCGCGACGATCGAAATCCGGCACGAACATGCCCATACCGCACCGGACCAACCGGACGGGTGGCAACTGGGACAAGGGGGCCACTTGGCAAATGGCAGGGCAGGGGCCTCGAGGATCACGGGCTCTCGCGCGATCCTGTCACCGCGCCTCGTCCTCGGGACGACGCGTGGGGCGTTCCGTGGCCGCAGCTGGCGTCGCAGCCACCCCGGTGACATTGCCGCCCACGATCCCGGACGCATCCGAGGCCCCCTACCGGACCTACCGGGCATTGCTTCGCAAGGGCCTGACGATCGCTGAGGCCTCGAACCTGACCGCCTACCTGTGCGGGATCCCGCTGAACGACGTCCAGTGGAGCCTCACCCAGGTCAACAAGTTGCTGTTCATCCGCGAGCTGCACCGCACCGGGCGGATCGGCGAGGACGGCGTGACGCCCCCGCTGCACTGATCAACCACGTTCCGACGGCCTGAGCCGTCGTTGCCCAACCGAATATCCCGACCACGGCGGCGCGGACCCTCCTCCTCGCCTCCACGGTCAAACCATACCGAAGCGGCGCCGATCCTCCTCCCGGCGCCGCTTCGGTACGTCCGGGCCGCCTTCGGCCGTTTCACCTGTACACTCCGCGCGTTCCGCGTCACCTGGAGGAGCTTCAACCATGCACACGACCAAGCGACTGTGGGGGCTCGGCTTGATCGCGATCCTCGTCGCGGCCTGCTCGACCACGGGCGGCCAGGCATCCGCCAAATCGCCGACCATCGCGAGTGCGCCGCCCGTTACCGAGGCTCCAGCTTCGGAGGCGGCGTCCCCATCCGCTGAGGCCGACATCTGCACCGCGGCCGAGATGCCAACCGTCACCCCGGGCACGTTCACGGTCGGCACCGACAACCCGGCCTACCCGCCGTACTTCGAGATCGTCGATCCGCCCGTCACCGATCCGTGGGAGCTGGGTGACCCGACGACCGGCAACGGCTTCGAAAGCGCCTTCGCCTACGCGCTCGCGGAGCAGCTCGGCTTCGACCGCGAGGCGGTCAGGTGGATCCCGGTCAAGTTCGACAACGCGTACGCCCCCGGCCCGAAGGACTTCGACGTCGACATCAACCAGATCTCGTTCGCGCCGGAGCGGGCCGAGAACGTCGACATGTCGGATGGCTACTACTTCGTCAACCAGTCGGTCGTCGCCAACAAGGGAACCGACGCAGCCAAGGCGACGACGCTGACCGACTTGAAGGACCAGCGTCTCGGCGCCCAGGTCGGCACGACCAGCCTGGCCACGATCCAGGACGTGATCCAGCCGACCGTCGATCCGTCGGTCTACGACGACAACACCGCGGCGATCGCCGCGCTCGAAGCCAAGCAGATCGACGCGATCGTCGTCGACCTGCCGACGGCCTTCTTCATCACCGCCGCCCAGATGGACGACGGGGTGATCGTCGGCCAGATCGAGCAGCCGGAGGACGCTGACGCCGCGTACTTCAGCGTGGTCCTGCCGAAAGACAGCCCGCTGACCGCCTGCGTCAACCAGGCGATCGCGGCATTGCAGTCGGACGGCCGGCTCGACGCGATCACGAAGGAGTGGCTGTCGGACAAGGCGAACGCGCCGGTCCTCCAGCCCTAGCCGAACCGCACCCCACCACGAGTGGGTCTGTCAGGAGGCTCGCGCGACATCGGTCCGATCGAACCGACCGGTGAGCGCGAGCCTCTGCTCTTCCAGCGCCGCAGCGATCGCGAGCAGCTGGCCCGTTCCCTGACGATCGCGATCGCAAGTTCCATCGTCGTCTTCGGCGGACTCGCATGGATCATCACGAACTCGCCGAACTGGCGGAGCGTCCAGGAGTCCTTCCTCGACCCCGAGGTCTTCGCCGAGTCGCTGCCCGACGTGGTCGAGGCGTTCTGGGTCAACGTCCGGCTGTTCCTGCTGGCCGAGGTGCTGATCATCGCGTTCGGCCTGCTGCTCGCGGTGGTGCGCGCCTTGCCCGGGCCCGTGCTGTTCCCGCTGCGAGCCATGGCGACCCTCTACGTCGACGTGTTCCGGGCCATCCCGGGCCTGCTGATCATCTACGTGCTCGGCTTCGGGATCCCCGGTCTCGGGATCGAAGGCGTCCCGAACGATCCCTTCTTCTGGGCCGTCGTCACGCTCACGCTGGTCTACTCGGCGTATGTGTCCGAGGTGTTCCGGTCGGGCATCGAATCGGTCCATCCGAGCCAGGACGCGGCGGCCAGGTCGCTCGGGTTGAGCCAGCTGCAGTCGCTCCGCTACGTCGTCATCCCGCAGGCCTTCCGCCGGGTGATCCCGCCGCTGCTCAACGACTTCATCGGGCTGCAGAAGGACACGGTGCTCGTGTCGCTGATCGGCGTGGTCGAGATCTTCCGGACCGCCCAGATCAAGGCCGCCGCGAACTTCAACTTCACGCCGTTCCTGGCCGTCGCCCTCGTGTTCCTCGTCGTCACGCTGCCGCTGTCACGCCTCACCGAGTGGCTCGTGATCCGTCAACGCCGCCGCCAGGCGGGCGGGAGGCGCGAGAGCGAGAACGCGATGAGCGAGAACGTCCTCCGCATCGAGGGCCTGCACAAGTCGTTCGGCAAGCTCGAGGTCCTGCGCGGGATCGACCTCGCGGTGGACCGGCACGAGGTCGTCTGCCTGATCGGCGCGTCGGGGTCCGGCAAGTCGACCCTGCTGCGCTGCATCAACCTCATCGAGGAGATCGATGCCGGGCGGATCGTGATCGACGACATCGACATCACCGCCAGGGGCGTCAACGTCGACCGGATCCGGCGGCGGATCGGGATCGTGTTCCAGGCGTTCAACCTGTTCCCGCACATGACCGTGCTGGAGAACGTCACGCTGGCGCCGCGCAAGGTGTTGCACCGATCGCCCGCCGAGGCCGAGCGGTCCGCGACCGAGCTGCTCGAGCGGTTCGGGCTCGCGGACAAGCGCAACGACGTGCCCGACCTGCTGTCCGGCGGTCAGCAGCAGCGGGTCGCGATCGTCCGGGCGCTGGCGATGGAGCCGGACCTGCTGCTCCTCGACGAGGTCACGAGCGCCCTCGACCCGGAGCTGGTGGCCGAGGTCCTGAACGTCGTCCGCGAGCTCGCCGCGGGCGGCATGACGATGATCATCGCGACGCACGAGATGGGCTTCGCGCGGGACATCGCCCATCGCGTGTGCTTCCTCGACGGCGGGCGCATCGTCGAGGAGGGGCCACCCGGGTCGATGTTCAGCGAGCCGCGCGAGGCGCGCACGCGGCAATTCCTGCAACGGATCATCGACGCGGGCCGGTTGTAGCCTCCGCCGCCATCCAGACTCCGATTTCGGACGCCTGTGGCCCGACGCCCCTCCCCCGCGCGTCCGATTTCGGAATCCGATATCGGATGCCAGGCGCGGGGTGGCTGTGCCCTCCCTTCCGAATTCGGACTCGGCGCGCTCGACTCGCGCGCTCAGCGGCGGTTTGCCGGGCCTCGTGCTGCGTCGACGAAGAAGGCGAACAGCCGCTCGAACGCCTTCGGCGTCGATTCGGTCCGCTCGGGATGGCACTGGACGCCGAGGACGAACCGGCCGTCGCGCGTCTCGAGTCCCTCGATGAGCTCGCCGGCCTTGCTGGCTGCCCGGGCGTTCGGGACGAGCCCCGGCGCGAGGTCCGCGGGACCGACCGCCTGGTGGTGGTAGGAGTTCACCTGGACGACCCCGCCCCGGACGTTGGTCGGGAAGAGGATCCGCGCAAGGCGCGTTCCGGGCTCGACGCGCAGCGGATGCGTGGCGGCCGGTCCGCGGCCCCACGCCGGGCCGCTGTGGCCGTCGACGTGCTGGATGAGCGTCCCGCCCGAGAACACGTTGATCGCCTGGAGGCCGCGGCACACGCCCACCACGGGGAGTGCCCGTTCGGCCGCCGCGGCCCACGCCTCGGCCTCGAGCGCGTCGCGGTCCACCTCGACCGAGTCGCTCGGGAGGCTGCGTCGCCCGTAGCGGCCGGGATCGATGTCCGGACCGCCGGCGAGCAGGAGTCCGTCCATCGTGGCCAGGGCGTCGGTCCGGGCGGCGGGCGGTAACCCGGCGTGGAGGAGGATCGCCTCCGCCCCGTGCCGGGCGACCGCCTCGGTGTAGTTCTGCAGCTTGCGCACGGCGAGCGCCGGATCGGCGCGCGTGGACGGGTCGCTGACCGTGATGACGATGCGCGGCGCGCCGGACGGGGACACCGGCGCAGTCTAGTCGCCGGCCTCCGGGCTGCCCGACGGCACGGAAGGCGCCGACGGCGGTGGCGTGATCTCGTCCGGATCCACCTCGACGCCGGGGATGAGCAGCAGCGTCCAGCCGACGCGGATGTCGTTCGGGTTGTAGCGGCTGCTCTCAGGGTTCAGCGTCGGGTGGGTGTCGCGGTTCCAGTAGCCGATGCTCCGCGCGGTCGTGTCGTGCTTCTTCGCGATCGAGGTGATCGTGTCGCCGGACCGCACCCGGTAGGCAAGGAACGTCGGGCGGGGCGTGGCCGTGGGCCGCGAGAAGGTCAGGCTTGGGGAGGGGCCAGACGGCGACGCGCTGACAGGAAGCAGCGTGACGCCGGCCGCCGTGGCGGCGATCGGTGGCGCCGTCCGACGCCCGGCCGGTTGCGGCACGCATGCCATGACGAACAGGAGCACCAGGAACGAGGTCGCCGAGGCGATGCCGAGCGGCGCGGCGCCCGGTCGCTCTGCTCATGTGGGATCGGACGGCTGGTGGCGGTCCAGGGTGACGAACGCGACGCGGCGTCAGTCTGTCCCGTTCGTTGTCGGCGGATCGACCGGCGTCGGCTCCTGGAGCGAGAACTCCGCGGCCAGCAACAGGCCGTCCTCGGCCGTCGCGATCCGGTTCCGACCCGAGCGCTTTGCCACGAACGCGGCCCGATCCGCCGCGAGCAGCACCGACGCAGCGGTCGTGCCGTCGACCGGGAACGTGGCAATCCCGACGGACGCGGACACGGCCGCGCCTTCGGCCGCCCAGCGTGAGCCCGGACCGCCGATCCGCTCGACCGCCTCGTGGACGCGTTCGGCCACCCGGCGGGCGCCCGATCCGTCGGTGTTCGGCAGGATCAACGCGAACTCGTCGCCGCCGTAGCGGAACACGAGGTCCATGCTCCTGCCCGCCGCCACGAGGCCGCTGGCGATGGCGCGGAGGAGCCCGTCGCCGGCCTGGTGGCCAAGCGTGTTGTTGACGGAGCGGAAGTCGTCGAGGTCGACCATCACGATGCTGAACTGGTTGCCCTCCGCCACGTGGCGCTCGAGCCACTCCTGGAACGTGCCGTGGTTGTAGAGCCCGGTCAGGTCGTCGGTGCGCGCCTTGACCTCGATCGCCCGGTAGACCTCGGCATTCTGGAGCGCGATCGAGACCTGGGCCGCGAACAGCTGCACGAGCTCGAACTCATCCTCGGCGAACGACGCTCCGCTGCCCAGCCGTTCGAGGGTCAGCACGCCGGTCGCACCGTCGCGGCCGCGCAGCGGCACGACGATCAGGCAGCCATCCTGCACGCCGGCATCGCGGAACATGTTGACCCGCGGATCGTTCCGCTCGTCCGCGACGTACACGGGCTCGTTGTGCTCGACGACCCACGTCGCGAGGCCCGTCTCGCCCTGCTCCCACGGCAACAGGTAGGAGTCGGCATGAATGCCCCGGGCGGTCAACGGGGTGAGCAGCCCGGTCCCCGGATCGAGCACCTCGATCGCGATGTTGTCGGACGCGATGAGCCCACCGAGGCGGTCGGTGATGCTCTCGAGGACGGCCTTCCCATCGAACGTCTTGAGCATCGATTCGGTGATCTGCAGCAGCGCGCGCTGGCTGCGCACCTGGCGCTCGTAGGCGGCCGACTGCGCCTGCAGGCGCTCGGTGGCATCGGCGTTGGCCATCGCCTGGGCGGCGAAGCTCGCGTAGATCACGAGAAGGCGCAGGTCGTCGTCGCTGAACTGGCGCAGCCCAAGCTTCGAGAGGACGAGCACGCCGAGGACCTGGTCCTCGAACACCATCGGCGCGAGGAGCATCGACTCGTCAAGGTCGTCCTCGGTGCCGGCGATCGTGTTGGCCCGCGGGTCCTTTGCCGCGTCCGGGAGGTTCTGCGCCACGCGATGCTCGGCAACCCAGCCGGTGATCCCCTGGCCCAGCTTGACCTGCAGTTGTTCGGGCGTTTCGTCGGTGTACTCGCCGACCTGGCCCTGCATCGCGACCGGGATCAGGTCGTCGCCGTACAGGCGATAGACGCGAACGTTGTGGGAGTCGATGAGCTGGCGCAGCTCCTTGGCGATCGCGAGCGCGATGTCCTTGACGTCGGTCAGCCGGTTGAGCCGCGTGCCGAGCTGCTGGATCGACTGGAGCTGGGCGGTCCAGGTCGCCATCTGCTCGTAGTTCTGGGCGGTCCGGATGGCGACCACGGCGCTCGTGGCCAGCGAGCCCATCGCTTCCAGCTCCTCGTCGGACCAGGTGTGCGGCAGGTCGTGGTAGACGTCGAGCGTGCCGAGGAGCTGCGTCCCGTCGAAGAGCGGCGCCGAGCAGACGCTGTCGAAGCCCTCCTGGACGACGGCTGCCCGGACGTCCGCACCACGCGGATCGTCCCGGTACGACTCGGCCGCGAGTGGATGGCGCGCGGCGATCGCGGCGGCCTGGATGGAACGGGCAGGCAGGCCGCGGACACTGCCCAGGTACGCCGGCGACAGGCCGCGGCTGACCTCGGCGAGGGCCTGGCCGTCGCGGTGGCGCAGGAAGACCGCGGTCCGGTCTGCCTCGAAGAGCACCATGGCGTGATCGGCGAGCCCGCCGAGGATCCGGTCGAGCTCGAGCCGGCTGCCGATGTCGCTCGCGACGCGGCGCAGCGCCTCGGCCCGGTGCAGGTGCTGGGTGACCTCCGCGGTACGACGGCTCACGCCGACGATCCCGCCGATCGCCTCGGCAGCAAGCGCCGACAGGTCGACGTCCCGATCCGCCAGGGACTGGCCGGCGACGAGCAGCACGCCCCACGACCCGGATGGCCCGGGGATCGCCACGGCCAGCTCGGCCGGCGCCTCGGCCACGATCGGTGCCAGCGAAGCGACAGCCGGCAGGTCGGGATCGGGGCTCCGCGCGAGCCGTGCCAGGGGACTGGCGACGCTGCGCTGCGCGCTGCCGCGGGCGAGTGCCCGGCCAAGGATGCCGCTGTCGGGCGGCATGGCGACGAGGCGGCCGGCGAGGGCACCGGACGCTGCGCGCGGCACGAGCTGGTGGTTGACCAGCTCCCAGGCGGCGACCAGCTCGATGCCAAGCGCTTCACGGAGGACGGTCACGGCGTGATGCAGGGCACGATCGACGTCGCCGGTCGACCCGGCCAGCCGCATCAGTTCGGCCACGACCCCCAGGTCGAGGCGGCGGTCCCCGAGGTCGGCATCGGGCGCCGCCGGCAGATCGGTCAGGCCCGGCGATCCCGAAGTGACGCCGGCGCGGTGGCCATCCCGTCGAGGGACGGCGCCCGGGAACTCGCGGATCGAACCACCGGCCGCGGCCGACAGGAAACGCTGGAGGTCTCCGAGGCGGTAGCGCCGGTCACCGCGCGGGTTGATCCGGTAGTAACGCAGCCGGCCGGCGTCGCTCCACGCCCGAACCGTGTTCGGGTGCACGCCGAGCAAGCCGTGCCGCCTTGGTGACGGACAACGTGGCGTCGATGGGTCGATTGGGGAGGGCGGCAGGCATCCGGACGCGAGTGGGCTCGTAGGAGGAAATGTGAACTTACGCCAGCGAGCCTACCGTCCTGACAGTTCTTGCCAATAGGCCGATGGTCCCAGCATGGGCGATGCGGGCCTTCAGCCGGGTCGGTTGCCTCCGCGCGACCCGGTCAGGCGCACGTAGCCGAACGTGAGCCCGATGCTGACCAGCGCGACCAGCACGACCACGCCAATGGCGAACAGGGGATCGCCGACGAGGCCCGGGCCCTGGCCCGGCGAACGCGGGTCGCCGCCGGTTCCGGGGGTGGCGCCGGGTTCCGCTGCGAGGGTCGATGCGGCCGCCACGAGCGACAGCCCAAGAGATCCAAGCGTTGCGCTGAGGGCGCGTCCCCGCGAAGGCGCCGACCACGTCACAGGACGACGCCGATGATCGCGGCGGCGAACCCGATCGACACGAGGACGAGTCCGGCTACCAGGCAGACCGCCGCAAGAAGTGGTCGCCTGGTCCGGCCGTCGGCAAGGATGCGCATCGCCTCCGCTGCTTCGAGCGTGGTCACGATCAGTGGCCGCCCAAGGCCCTCGGTCATCCGCACCTCGCCATCGGTGGCGCGGCGCGGCACGCCGACCGCGATCGCGTGTTCGACCGCGGAGACCTGTTCGATCCGCAGCCGCACCGGCGTGTCGGGCGCAAGGTCGCCGGCCCGGTCCTGCACGTCCGCCGCCGTCCCGACGGCCTCGCGGCGGACGACGATCAGCCCGCTGTCCAGCGCGTCGGTGTCGATCCCGATCTCGTCCAGGCCCTCGCTGACCTGGAAGGCGACCGCCTCGCGGTGGTCCTCGAACGCGGTCCAGCCGGACGAACCCGTCCGTTGCTCGAGACGGGTGCGCCGGTAGACGAGCGGACGATGCACGTCGTCCTCGAATGGCTCCTCCGCGTCGATCCGGCCATGGACCGCGACGTAGCGCGGCTCGGCGTCGGCGAGCTGGAGCGCCTCCGCGACCGTGACCTGCGGCGCCGACGCGAGGAGGCGCCCGATCCGGTAGCGCGGCCCGAACGAGCGCAGCACCACGGCCCCTGCGGCGAGCGCGACGAGACCGGCGGTGAGAAAGGCGAGGGGGATCACGGCGGCGATGATAGCGCCGGACATGGAAGGGCCCGTAGGAACCTACCCGACACGTGGACCTTGATGTGATCGCGGCCGTTAGTGTCGCTCGGCCCCTCCGGGCTGCTGCGTACGCTAGCGGCCGCCGGGCGGCCCGGTCAATGGCCGTCGTCCACGAGTTGCCGGGCAGGTGCCCTGGTTATCCACGATGCGTCCACAGCCCGGGTCATTTCGAACGTCAGGCAGGTCGTCCCGGAGCTCGGGTCGAGCGCGACGACCAGCCCTTCGAAGCTCGTGAGCACCAGGCGTCCGCCGACCAGCTCGGCGGCCGTCACCACGTCGGAGTGGGCGACCCGCCAGGCGACGGTCCCGTCCGCCTCGATCGCGAAGGTCTCGATCTCGCTCTGGACGAGCACGTGGGGGAGCCGCGACGAGCCGAGGAGGGCGATCACCGGCGAGGCCGACCGGTGCTCCCAGCGAAGCTCGCCGGTGGCGGCGTCGAGCCCGAACGTATGAAACCCGTACTTCACGACCAGCAGGCCGGCGGTGTCCCAGGCGAGCCCGACGGGTTCGTCGAAGATTGTCGATGCGAAGCGTGCGGTCCACGCGCCCCGCGGACCCTCGAGCCGGAGCTCGGCGCGGCAGAGGGCGTCGGGATCGGTCGAGACATGCGAGCCGAGGTCGAGCAGCGAACCTCCCGCCTCAGTCAACGCGAAGACCTCGCCGGCCTGGCCGCTGCCCGCCCAGCGCCAGCGCGCCCGCAGGCCACCGGGGTAGGTCACCGCCGCGTTGTGCGGTTCGCCCGCCATGCCGCCGCTTTCCGTTCGCCCGAGGGATCAGCCGCCGCGGGCGGCTTCCAGGTCGGCCTGGCGGACCACCTCGGCGATCGGCGCGACCGTTGCGTTCGACAGGATCCGCAACGTCGCCGGCGGCACCGGGAACACCGCGTTCGGGAGGCCCGCCGCCGCCCACACGGTCTCGTACCGGCCGAGGTCAGGGTCCATCACCACGCGCAACGGCTTCGCGTGGCCGATGGGCGGGATGCCGCCGATCGTGAAGCCGGTCAGGTCGTTCGCCTCGCGCGCGCTGGCGCGCCGGATCGACGGCTCTCCGATGACGGCGGCCAGCCGCGCGATGTCGACGCGGTTGACGCCCGAGACGAGGCAGAGGACCGGCTCGAGTGCGCCGTCGTTTTCGGGGACGACGAACACGAGAGACTTGACGATCTGGCCCAGCTCGGCGCCGAGCGCCGCAGCGGCGTCCTCGGCGGTATGGGTCGACTCGGAGAAGGTCGAGACCTCGAGCGCGATGCCCTTGCGCTCGGCGGCCTCGCGGACGCGTCGAATCGCGGCGTGGTCAGGCTGATCCGGCACCGGCGGAGTCTAGCACCGGGTCTGCGGCGGGCCGGTGCGCCCGCAGGCGGGGCAGTAGCATCGTCGGCCATGAAGGTGATTGTGCTCGCGGACGGCGATGCGCCCGATCGTGTCGGGCTCGACCTCGCCTGGCCGCGCTGGGCCGAGGGAGCCGCGGTCGTGGTCGCCGCCGACGGCGGCGCGCGCCATGCCAGGGACCTCGGCCTCACGATCGACACGTGGATCGGCGACGGTGATTCCATCGACGCCGAGCGCGCTTGCGTCGCTCGCCGCGAGCGGCGTGACGGTCAGGCGGGTTGCCGAAGCCAAGGACGAGTCGGACACCGAACTGGCGGTGCTCGAGGCCCTGGCCCGCGGAGCGGACGAGGTCGTGATCCTCGGCGCCCTCGGCGGGGTTCGCATCGACCACACCATCGCCAATGTCGGCTTGCTGGCCATGCCACAGCTCGGCGACCTGCCCACGGCACTCCTCGACGAGCGGGCGCGGATCCGGCTGATCACGGCACCGGGTCCCGGGGGAGCCGAGGTCCGTTTCCCGCTACCGGGGAACGGCAGGCGATCGCGTCTCGCTGCTGCCCTACGGGGAGGGTGTCGTCGGCGTGACGACGAACGGCCTGGCGTACGCGCTCGCCGACGAGCCGCTGCCACCTGGTCCAGCGCGCGGCCTGTCAAACGTGCGTGTCAGCGAGGAGGCTGCCGTCGTCGTACGGTCCGGTCGGCTGCTGGTCATCGAAACCCCTGCTACGCTCGTCGAATGAGCATTCCGGAACCGGGCGACGTCGCGCCGGAAGTCGCCCTCCCCGACGAGTCGGGCACCATCCATCGCCTGTCGGATCAGCGCGGCCGATGGACGATCCTCTACTTCTATCCCAAGGACGACACGCCCGGCTGCACGGTCGAGGCGTGCGAGTTCCGCGACGCCAACGAGACGATCCACGAGCGCGGCGCGGATGTGTGGGGCGTCAGCCCGCAGGGAGCCAAGAGCAAGCGCGCCTTCCGCGAGAAGTTCGGGCTGCCGTTCACGCTGCTTGCCGACGAGGACCACCAGGTCGCCGAGGCGTACGGGTCGTGGGTCCTCAAGGAGAACTACGGGAGGTCGTACTGGGGAACGGCACGGACCACGTTCCTCGTCGACCCCGACGGTCGGATCGCCCGGACCTGGCCCAAGGTCAAGCCCGAGGGTCATGCCGCCGACGTGCTCGCCGCCCTCGACGAGCTCCAGGCGGCTCCCGCGCACTGACGCGCCACGCCTGGTTGTCGCACCAAAACGATGAAGCTTCGCTCGTGGGGGGAGACGAGCGAAGCCTCGGAGGCAAGACTACGCTCCGGGGACTGCCCGCCGCAACCGTTCTGAGCATCCAATGAGAGCTCGATGACAGATGATTGATGACCGGCCGCACCGCGACCACGGCTGGCGCCCGGCCCGTTTCATGGTCATCGCCGGCCACCCGGACGACGCCGACTTCGGGCCTGCCGCGACGTGTGCCCGCTGGATCGCCGAAGGCTCCGAGGGCTGGCTCGTGTGCTGCACGAGCGGCGACCAGGGCGGCGAGGACCCGGACCTCGACCCGCTGGAACTCGCGGCGCTGCGCGAGGCGGAGCAACGGGCGGCGGCCGAGGTGATCGGCTATGCCGGGGTGACATTCCTGCACGGACCTGACGGTGCGCTGGCCAACGACCTGGCCCTCCGCGAGCATCTCGTCCGCGAGATCCGCACCTTCCGTCCGGACGCCGTCCTTGCGACCGACCCCGAGACGATCTTCCACGGCGCCCACGGCGTGAACCACACCGACCACCGCGCCGCGGGCATGGCGGCGGTCGACGCGGCCTACCCCGCGGCGCGCAACCCGATGGCGTTCCCGTGGCTCGCACGAAGCGGCCTCGCGTCGCACCGGGTCCGGCGGTTGTACCTCTTCTGGACGAACCACCCCGACGTCTGGATCGACGTGACCGCCACGCTGGACCGCAAGCTCGAGGCGCTCCGCGCCCACGCCAGCCAGATCGACGACTTCGAGGCGCTGACCGGGCGCGTGCGCGAACGGGCCGCCGAGGCCGGCACGTCGATCGAGGCCACGGCGGCCGAGGCCTTCCGGCTCATCGTGATCGACCCGGACGAGGCGGAGGACGAGGCGACCGCCGAGGCGGACCCGGAGCGGGCCACGCCGGCCTAGTCGGTCAGCGCTCCTCGAGCAGCAGCGGCCGGATCCGGCCCCATGCGTTCCAGACGTCCGCCAGCGCGTCGGCGCGCGGCCCGAGCATCGTCACGAGCTCGCCGAGCGTCAGGTCGCCGGCCGACAGGGCGAGATACTCGGCCGCCGCGACCCGGACGTCCCCGAACAGTTGCGCCATCTCGGTCTCGTTCGGCCAGCGGCGAATGCGCATCGGGTCCATGCCCGCGTAGCCGAGCGCCAGCGACAGGTCGCGCTGGGACGGGACACGCGCGTCGAGCCACCCGCCCATGCCGTCGAAGCGGTAGCCGAGCGAGGAGAGGCCGGCAACGATGTCGCGCGACTGGGCGAGCGTGAACGGGCCCCAGAAGTAGTGGTCCTCGGGGAATTCCAGCGCGGAGGCCTCGATCGCGGTCGACAGGATGGCGTCCACCAGGTTGCTGATCGAGGCCTGCCACGCCCGCCGTTGGGTGGGGTCCTCCCCGGCGAGCCGGTCGACGACCGCGACCAGCGCGACACGATCGCCCTGCAGGAGCCGGAAGATGGTCGGCGCCGTCATCGCCCCGAGCGCCGATCCAGGGTCAACCGCCATGCCCGGCTCGTCGGTCCACAGGCCGCTTGGCGCGCCGGACGGCATCGCTGGCTCGGAAGACGCCGGTGCCTGGAGTGCCTCCTCGCAGTCGGCGGCCGCCTGGCGGGCGTTGAGGCACGCCTCGTCGGCGGTCTCGCCCGCGATCCGCGCGGCGTCGGCCTCGACCGTCAGCCGGTCGAGCGACCCGGCAAGGCTCCGGGCCGACTCCTGCTCCTTTGCGGCGGTCGCCGAGGCGGTCCGCGCCTCCTGGTTGATGCGGTTGATCTCGAGGAGCCAGTCGCGCGCAGCGGCGTCGACAGCCTCGCGTTCGGTGGCCCGACCCCGGTTGGCCCGGAACGTTCGCTGTGCCTCGTCCTTGGCGGCGCGGATCGCGCGCGGGTCTGCCGCGCGCGTCGCTTGCTCGGCCTTGAGCAGGTGCGCGTCATATGAGCGCTGCGCGGCCCGGAGGGTTTCCTGGGCTCGTTCGGCCTCGACCCGCGCGCGCGACGCCACCTCGCAGCGCTCGTCGGCGACGGTCCGCAGCTCGCCGCACGGGGAGTCGGGCGCAGCGGCGTCGCGGGGAGCAGCCGGTGGGTCCACGGCGTCCGCCGCCGCTGCACGCGGCGCTTCGCGTTCCTCGGTCGGTGGGGGAAGGCCGCTCAGCGTGAACGGCTGCGGGCGGTCGAGGACGGCGGTGGCGGCCGCCGTCGCGAGCCCTGCGGGCCGGTCCATCTCCGAGTGCGTGCGCCTGGTCAGCGAGCCGAGCAGCTGATCCCGTCCGCCGCTGGCGCCGCCCATCGGGACGGGGACCATCCCGGCCGTGCCCGCCGCGCCGGCCGGAGCAGCGAAGACGAGGGCCGGTCCCATGAGGGACCGAACAGGCGTTCGAACCGACAGCGGGGGAAGGGCGTCGGTGGCGAGTTCCGGCCATGGGTCGGCGGGACCGCCGCGGGCCGGCCTGGACGGATCCGCATTGACGTCGTGGGCGAGCGTCGCGGCACGCCGGCGGGGGATCGCATTGGGCGAAACAGTCACGCGGACTTCACGTTTGGGTTCGGTTCGACGCCGGACGACGATGGCGATGGTGGCCCCGATGCCGCTGCCCACGAGCATGCCGAGCAGGAGGAAGGCAACTTCCTGTCCGGTCAAGCCCAACGAGCCTCCAAGCGGTCCAATCTCGGCCGGGCAGGCCACTCCCCGTCGAGGAATGTAGCTGCGAGTGTGCCCAGCGTCAACCTGAGAATGCACTAGATGCCGGGCGCCGGACGCGTTCGGTCTTTGCAGCCCTTCGAAGGCCGGTGGTAAATTCGGGCCGGTCGTCCCCTTTGTCCGGTTTCCCCCGCGCCCCGCGCCTCGCACAAGGGAAAGGCAACGAATTCCGCTTGGTCATCGACTCCACCCAGGAATTCCTCGTCCAACCGGTCGACGCATCCTGGCTCCAGTGCAACATCGAGTGCCAGGAAGCCTGCCCGGTCGGGACCAACTGCAGGGGGTACCTGAACCTCGCCGCTGAGGGGCGGTTCGAGGAGGGCTACATCCTGAGCCGCGAACCGAATCCGGTCGCGGCGATGTGCTCGTATGTCTGTTCCGCACCCTGCGAGCGCGCGTGCCGCCGCGGCGACATCGACCGCCCGCTCGCGATCCGCGCGATGAAGCGCTTCCTCGTTGAGTGGCACGAGGCCTCGGGCATCCCGGACGTCATGCCTGACATCGAGACCCGCGAGGAGCGGGTAGCGGTCGTCGGCGCGGGACCCGCCGGCCTGTCCATCGCCCGCGAGCTCGCGACGAAGGGCTATCGCGTCACCGTCTTCGACAGCCTGCCGTACGCCGGCGGAACGATGCTCATCGGCGTCCCGGCATTCCGCCTGCCGCGCGAAGCCATCGAGATGGACGTGCGACTCGTCGAGCGGCTCGGGGTCCAGTTCGTGTACGGGACGCAGATCGGGCGGGACATCCCGTTCGAGCAGCTGCAGCGGGACTACGACGCGGTCGCGATCACGGCGGGCGCGATGGACGCGGTCGCGCTCGACATCCCGGGCGCGGACCTCGACGGGGTCCAGTACGGCGTCGACTTCATGAAGAAGGCGAACCTCGGCCAGGAGCTCGAGGTCGGCAGCGACGTGGTCGTCATCGGTGGCGGCTACACCGCGATGGACTGCTCGCGGACGAGCCTTCGCCACGGCGCCGAGCGCGTCTCGATCGTCTACCGGCGCACGCGGTCGGAGCTGGTCGTCGACGAGGAGGAGCTCGGCGAGACCGAGCGCGAGGGCGTCCGCATGGAGTTCCTCGCGAGCCCGATCGAGGTTCTCGGCGAGGATGGCAAGGTCGCGGGCGTCAGGTTCATCCGCAACAAGCTCGGCGAGCCCGACGCCTCCGGCCGCCGCTCGCCGATCCCGATCGAGGGGTCGGAGTTCGTGATCCCGGCCCGCACGGTCATCCCCGCTGTGTCGCAGGCCGCCGATCTCACCTTCCTCCCGGTCGAGTCCTCGTTCGAGGTCGGGCGTGGGCGGGTCAGGGTCGATCCCGCGACCTACGCCACGAACGTCAAGGGCGTGTTCGCCTGCGGCGACTTCGTCACCGGCCCGACGACCCTCATCGAGGCGGCCGGACACGGCAAGAAGGCCGCCTACGCGATCGACCGCTACCTGGCCGGCCGGACCGACGTCACCGTCACGCCCCACGTGAAGATCACCAGCTCGTGGCGCCACGACATGCCCGAGTACTACGACGTGCTGCCCCGTCAGCACATTCCGATGGTGCAGCTCCAGGCGCGCATGCCGTCGACCGACCCGGAGGTCAACTTCAACACGCCGGTCGAGCTCGGCTACGACGCCAACCAGGCTGTCGCCGAGTCCACCCGCTGCCTGATGTGCAACTACAACATCTGGTTCGACCCCTTCCGGTGCGTGCTGTGCGGCGCATGCGCCGACGTCTGCCCGGAAGGCGTCATCCACATGATCGACGTCAACCAGATGAAGTCCGAGGGCCTGCTGCCTGAGCTCGAGGAGGCCTACGGTTGGGACCAGGGCGCGGCGATGATCCTCGACGAGGAGCGCTGCATCCGCTGCGCTCTCTGCGTCAAGCGATGCCCGTTCGACGCCATTACGATGGAGCGGTTCGAATTGCGTGAGGTCTCGTCCGACGGACGGCTCTACAAGGAGTCGTACCGAGACGCGCAACTTGCCGGCCTTTCCGGCGTCGCAGGAGGATCCCGGTGAGTTTCCTCGAGCGGGTGGACCAGAGCATCCGCCGAAGCGCGCTGTGGCGATCGCTGTTCCGCAACCCGTATCCGCGCGACGAGCGGTCGCGCGCGTACGCGGTCATGAACAACGTGTTCCTGCACCTGCACCCTGTCCGCGTCCGCCAGCACGCCGTCAAGTTCGCCTACACGTTCTGCCTCGGCGGGCTGTCGTTCTTCCTGTTCCTCGTCCTGACCGTGACCGGCGTCTACCTGATGTTCTTCTACGTGCCCTCGGCGACGCTGGCGTACACGAACATCCTCGAGATCCAGAGCGAGGTCACGTTCGGGCTGCTCACCCGCAACATCCACCGGTGGGCGGCGCACCTGATGGTGTTCTTCGTGTTCCTCCACATGATGCGGGTCTTCTACCACGGGGCCTACAAGCCGCCGCGCGAGTTCAACTGGGTGGTCGGCGTCGTGCTGCTGTTCACGACGATCCTGCTGAGCTTCACCGGCTATCTGCTGCCGTGGGACCAGATCGCGTACTGGGCGATCACGATCGGCACGAACATGGGCGGCTACGTGCCGCTGTTCAACACGCCGATCAACCGCATGCTGCTTGGCGGCCTCGAGGTCGGCCAGAACACTCTTCTGCGGTTCTACGTCCTCCACATCATGGTGCTTGCCACTGGTCGGAGCCATTTTCCTGGCCGTTCACTTCTGGCGGATCAGGAAAGACGGTGGAATCTCGGGCCGCTATGACGACGATCGCTGCGTTGCTTGGCTCCGCGCGCTCGCTCACGCACATCGAGGTGCGCTCGCTCGCGTGCTCGCCAGCGCCTTGCGCTCGCCGCCCTAGCACCCGCCGGAGTTCGCCGATGACCGACACGAAGCAGCCGCCCGAGCGTCGCGTCGTTCTGCCGGTCGACCCTGCGCGGCGGACCGAGATCGACAAGCAGCGCGTGCCGATGTCGGCGCGGCCGTACCGGCTGCTCGCGCTCGTCAAACAGGACGCCGTGGTCCGGGTCCAGAAGGAACCCGACGACACGGTCATGACCTGGCCGCACCTGCTCTCGATCGAATTCCTGGCGGCCGGCGTGATGAGCATCTTCCTGTTGCTCATGGGCCTCTTCATCAACGCCCCGCTCGAGGAGCTCGCGAACGGCAACGTCACGCCCGCCGTGGCCAAGGCGCCGTGGTACTTCCTCGGGCTGCAGGAGCTCCTCGCCTACTTCCACCCGGTCGTGGCCGGCGTCCTCGTTCCCGGCTTCGTGTTCGTCGGGGCGGCGGCGATCCCGTACATCGATCGCGGCAACGTCCTGGCGATCCGGCCCTCGGAGCGCAAGACCGCCGTCATGCTCTTTACCCTGTTCTGCATCCTCGGTCTCGTCCTGACGTTCGTCGGGATCTTCTTCCGCGGTCCTGGCTACTCGTTCGTCATCCCGTACCTGCCGTTCTTCGAGAACAGCTCGGAAGGGCTGCACTTCGCACTATGAGAGGATTCCTGCTGGTCCCATGAGCAACTACGCGGTCGAACCTGCCGACAAACCGGGGGCACTCACGAAGGAGGCCATCAAGGCCCTCCGACGCGAGCAGGTCCAGGGCCTGTCGCGCCGTCAGCTCCTCCGCGGGGCACTCGGTGCGACGGTCGGTCTGTGGCTGCTCGAGATCAGCGCCGGCACGATCGGCTTCATCTGGCCCAACCTGCGCGGTGGCTTCGGCGCGCCGATCGTGATCGGCACCTACGACACCATCAAGACGCTCAACTCCACCCTGCCGATCGACGAGGGCTTTCCGGCGTACTTCCCGGAAGCGCGCTCGTACGTGTCCCTGATCGACACCGGGCGACAGCAGTTCTTCCCCGGGTTCGACGACACCGGTGACGGATCTGCGCTCAACGTCCGCGCCCTCTACCAGCGCTGTCCGCACCTCGGCTGCAAGCCGAACCCGTGCCTCAAGAACTTCTGGTTCGAGTGTCCGTGCCACGGCTCCCGCTACGACCGGCTCGGCATCAAGGCCGACGGGCCGCAATACGGCCCGGCGCCACGGGGCCTCGACCGCTTCTCGATCACCGTCGGCAACGACGGCGTGCTGACGATCAACACCGGCCAGCTCACCCTGGGGCCGTTGCCTGTGGCCGTCGGCCAGCCCGGCATCATCCCGCCGCGTACCCCCACGGGCTGCATCTGACCGTGTCGACCACTCACCGCCGAGGGCCCCGATGACCGATCAGCCCGGCCAGCCCGGTCCGGAGGAACGGCTGCCCGCTCCGCGGCCGGAGACGCCGCCGGCGCCTGTCGAGCGGTTCACGTCGCCCCCGGGGTCGCGCAAGTTCGAGCTGACGCCGGACCGCGCCGCCCAGATCGTGCGGCAGTCGTCGAATGCGCGATGGGTCAGCTTCCTCGCGGTGGTCATCGTCGTGCTGTTCGTCGCCCTGTACTGGTTCTACGAGCTGGGCTCGCCGCTGGGCGTGACGACCTCACGGCTGGAGACGGAGCGAGATGCGCAGCAGGTCCTGTCGGTCGAGCGCGGCTACAACATCTACGAGGCCAACTGCGCGCGTTGTCACGGCGTGAACGGCGAAGGTGGCATCGGCCCCACGCTCAATCGCCAGGACAAGCTGTTCCAGCATCTCAACGAGTCGTACCTCCACAACATGCTGTTGGTCGGCGGGCGGTACGCGTGCGGAAATGCCAATTCGCAGATGCCGATCTGGTCGAATGAAGGGAACCCTCCGGGGCCGCTGAACTACATCCAGATCGAGGACGTCATCGCGTTCATCCGCGCCGAGAACACGCAGACCTACACAAAGCGCGACCCGGAGCTGATGGAGCCCCGCATCGATCCGGTGACGGGCGAGGTCGAGACGTTCACGGGCTGGGTCGACCCGAACTACGAGCCGGAGCCAAATGCCACCCCGTTCCCCGCCTGCTGGGCCGACGAGTTCGTCTAGGGTTCACCGGCGCCGTCGGGGTCGGGTGAGCCGCCGGCATCGGCAGCACCCGGCGCGTCCCCGGGTCCGTCGGGTTCGGCGGCTCCGTCGGGTTCGGCGGCTCCGTCGGGTTCTTCGGCGCCGTCCGGGGCGCCCGGGAGCGCGCCCATCGAGATCGTCGCGTCCGGCATCCAGTTCACGACGACCGACGTCCAGGCGCCGGCCAACGCGGACTTCACGATCAACTTCGACAACCAGGACGCCAACGTCCCGCACGACCTCGACATCCGCGATGCCAACAACGCCGTCCTCGAGGACAGCCAGCCCTTCCCCGGGCCGGCCGTGCACGAGGTCCAGGTCGGTGCGCTGCCGCCGGGCACCTACACCTTCTTCTGCTCGATCCATCCGAACATGACCGGCACGCTCACGGCCCAATAGGCAGGACGGGAGGACGATGGCCCAGCAGGCGCTCGGACCTGGCGCGACCGTACCGCGACGGCGGGTCCTGTTCGGCCTGCTCGACGCCGGCGGCTGGGCGTGGGCCGGCCTGAAGGCCGGCTTCTGGCTGATCGTGATCATCTTCATGCTCGGCTACCTGCCGGACCGGGCGTACTACTTCACGGTCAACCGGACGATCGACCTCGGGATCCTCGCCTGGTCGCCGATCAACCTCTGTCCGCCGGTGCCCAACGAGAACCTGCCGTGCCCGGTGCCAGTCGGCGCGCTCAGCCCGTGGCACCCCAATCCGACCGAGCCCGTGAACCTCTCCCTGCCGGAGCCGCGCACGGACGGCGGAGCGGTCCAGGTGGGCGAGAACATCCTGTACGTCGGCGGAAGCGACGGAGAGACCCCCCAGTCGACCGTGTTCGTGGCCCAGGCGATCCCGGTGGGCAACTTCGGCGCATGGGAGCAGGGGCCGGCCCTGCCGGAGCCGCGGTCGGATGCGACCGTCCTCGTCGAAGGCGGCAACGTCTACGTCTTCGGCGGCCTGGATGCCGATGGGAATCCGACCGATACGGTCTACGTCATGAAACCGAACGCGGAAACCGGCGCGCTCGGCGAATGGGAAGCGGCCGAGGAGTCGCTCACGCTGCCCGAGCCGCGTGCCGGGGCCGGCATCGCGGCAACGGCAACGGGGCTCGTCCTCGCGGGCGGGACCGGCCCGGACGGCGTGTCCGGGAAGGCCTGGCAGGCTGCCTTCAACGCCCAGGGCACGCTCGATGAGTGGAAGGAGGTCGCCCAGCTTTCGGTCGCGGTGACCGACGCGACGATCGTCTCGACAGGTACGTACGTGTGGCTGTACGGGGGGGCGGGAGACGACGGCAAGCCGGTCGCGACGATCCAGCGCGGCGAGTTCGGACTGCCGGCGCAGCCGGGTCAGCCGGAGAATCCCAATGAAGGCCTGGTCGTGGCCTGGTCCACCTCGGAGGAAGCGAACCTGCCCGCACCACGGACGAACGCCTCGGGTTGGGGCTCAAGCGGCACCCTGTACCTCGTCGGCGGTAGCGATGGGACGACCTCGCGGCCCGAGGCGTACTGGGCGGTCCCTGACAGCGTGGGCAACATCCCGGAGTGGAAGCACCTCGACGTCAGCGACCTGCCCGCCCCCGGTTTCGAGGGTGCCCCGCCACTGCTCACCGGACCGAACGTGGTCCTGATCGGGGGGACGTCGACCAGCGCCGAAGGGTCGCAGGTCCTGGCCTCGAGTGTCCGCGCCAACCTCGCCCCGCAGGCCCCGTTCTTCCAGCTCGGCATCGCCGGCGCGACGGTCCCGGCCCTGAAGGTCGAGGGCGAGATCGGGCAGCAGCTCGGCTACCTGGCCGCGGCGGGGGTGGGGACCGTGAACTTCATCATCCTGCTGATCATTGGCTGGGCATTCGCCCACCAGGAGCAGACCCGCGCCTTCATCAACCGGTTCGTCGAGCGGCGTCGCCGCCGCCGCGATCAGCGGGGTTAGCTAGCCCCGTTCGACGGGCAAGCCCGCGCGCTGCCAGGCGACGATCCCGCCCTCGACGTTCGTCACGTCGGTCCAGCCGCTGCGCAGCAGGTAGCCGGTCACCGCGGCGGAGCGGACGCCGGTCGCGCACATGATCAGGAGCGGTCGGTCCTTCGGCAGCTCTTCGGCATGTTCGATGAAGCCCGACGTGGCAACGTGCGTGGCTCCCGGGACGCGGACCTCGGCGAGCTCCGCATCCTCGCGGACGTCGACGAGCAGCGCGCCATGCGGATCGGCGCCGGACAGGCGCGCGGCCGCCTCGGCGACAGCGATGCCCGGAATGCCGCTCGAGCCTTGCTGGGTCATCCCGCGGTCCTCCTGAGGGTTGGGGCCGGCGACGGCTGGCGGTCTGGATCCGCGGCGAGCTGCGCGAGGCGCAGGTCGATGTCGTGCAGCAATGCGTCGAGGTCGAGGCCGGCCGTGTGGCGATCGTCCTCGTGCGCCTCCTCGAGGCGGTTCCGCGCGCCCTCCAGGTTCCGTGCGATGCCCGCTGGGTTGCCACGCACCGAATGGACGTACGCGGCCGAAAGCTTGATCAGGCCCTGGAGCAGCGCGCGCTCGGCGAGGTCGTCGGTGCCCATCCAGGCCGGCTCCAGCAACTCGTGCGCCTCGAAATAGTCGCCGCGGTCGTAGGCCGCCAGGCCCGCCGCGAGGGCAACCTCGCGTTCCTTGGCCGGGAGCGGCCGGTAGGCCTTCGCGCGCCCGTCGCGCCCGACGATGGTCTCGGCCACGGTCACGCCAGCTCGGAGAGTGGCCGGCGACTGGAGAACCCGGTGTCGAGGTCGTGCCACCAGCCGATCTGCGCCTCACCGCGCCGCCAGCACAGCCACACCTGGCGGCCGGAGACGAGCGCCGGGAAGTCGACGAGCCCGGACTCGATGTCGCGCAGCGACAGGCCCAGCTGGTCGATCCGGGCCACACCGGCCGCCATCTGGTCGACCAGGCCCTGCATCCGGAGACGGAGCGTGCGGAGCTCGTCGTCGCTGAGCGGCTCGACGTCGTCCCCGGTCCCCGGGCTGCGCGCCAGCGCGTGGTCGCGCAGGCGAACCAGCTCGGCGCGTTGTTCGGCGAGCACGGTCGCGATCGACTCGAGCTCACCGAGCGTCGCGTTCGCCTCGTCGATGTCGTAGAAGCGGGCCATGAGCGGATTCTACCGGAGGGCCCTGCACGGGCTCGGATACCATCGGGTCAGCCACGATTTGGCAGGGAGGAACGGATGGATCTCGGTCTCGTGGGAGCACGCGCGCTCCTCGGCGGGGCCTCGAGCGGGCTCGGCGCGGCGATCGCACGCGCGCTCGTCGACGAGGGCGCGCGGGTTGCGCTCGTGTCGCGCTCGCCCGACCGGCTCGCCACCCAGGTGGATGGCCTCGGCGATGCGGCCACGGCCGTCCCCGCAGACCTCGCCACCCCGGACGGTCCGGCCGACGCGGTCGCGACCGCTGTCGAACGGTTGGGCGGCCTTGACCTCCTGCTGGTCAACAGCGGCGGCCCGCCGCTCGGCGGGTTCGAGGACCTCGACGAGCAGACCTGGGAGAAGGCGATCGACGGGACGCTGCGGAGCACGCTCCGGCTGATCCGTGCCGCGCTGCCGCACCTGCGGGACAGCGACCGACCGGCGATCCTCGTGATCCTGTCGTCCTCGGCGCGCGAGCCGATCCCCGGGCTGACCACCTCGAACCTGCTGCGTCCGGGGCTCGCCGGGCTCGTCAAGTCGCTGTCCTCGGAGATCGCCCCGATCCGCATCAACGCCGTCACGCCGGGTCGCGTCTCGACGGATCGGATCAAGCAGATGGACGCCGGGACCGCGGAGCGGGAGGGAACGAGCGTGGACGTCATTCAGCAGCGGAACCTCGCCAGGATCCCGCTCGGGCGCTACGGCGAGCCGGCCGAGGTGGGCCGCGTGGGCGCGTTCCTGCTGTCGCCGGCCGCGAGCTATGTCACCGGCGCGATCGTCCCGGTGGACGGCGGCATGGTCAAGGCGCTGCCCTGATGCGCGCCGTGTTCCTGTGGCTGGCGCGCAACCAGTGGCTGAAGACGCGCCTGCCTCGTCTGTGGTTCATGCGCCGGGCCGTCCGTCGCTTCATGCCGGGCGAGACCATGGAAGACGCGCTCCGCGCCGCCCGGCCGCTCCAGGCTGCCGGCATCGGGACCATGTACACGCGGCTGGGCGAGAACCTCACGTCGCTCGACGAGGCCGAAGCGGTCGCCGATCACTACGTCGAACTCGTCGACCAGATCGTCGCTGCGGCGATCGACGGCGAAGTGTCGGTCAAACCCACGCAGCTCGGCCTCGATCTCGACGCAGACGCGTGCCACCGACTGCTCGTCCGGCTGGCCGAACGGACCGCGGCGGCGGGTTCGTACCTGTGGCTGGACATGGAGGGCAGCGCCTACACCGAGCCAACGATCGCGCTGTACGAGCGCCTCCGGGCGGAGCACCCGCGGACCGGGATCTGCCTGCAGGCGTACCTGCGGCGGACGGCCGCCGACGTCGAACGGCTGCGTCCGCTCGATCCGGCGATCCGTCTCGTCAAGGGTGCCTACGACGAGCCCGAGACGATCGCGTGGCGCGACCGGAGCGCGGTCGACGCGAGCTTCGCGGCGCTCGCCGTCGAATTCCTGACCGGCTCGAAAGGACGACCGATCCGGCTCGGGCTCGGGACGCACGACGTCACGCTGATCGAGCTGATCAGCGAGCAGGTCGCGGCGGCGGGGATCGGGCGCGACGCGTTCGAGGTCGAGATGCTGTACGGGATCCGGACCGGTGAGCAGTACCGGCTCGCAAAGGCCGGCTACCGCGTCCAGACGCTGATCGCATACGGCGACGCGTGGTACCCGTGGTACATGCGCCGTCTCGCGGAACGGCCGGCGAACGTCGCATTCGCAATCCGTTCGATGCTCCCGTAGGGCCATGCAACTCGCCGGGCGCATGGCGTCGATCGGCACCGAGACCGCCTTCGAGGCCGCGGCCCGGGCACGGGCGCTCGAGGCCACCGGTCGGAGCGTGATCCACCTCGAGATCGGCGAGCCCGATTTCGACACGCCGCCAAACGTCCGCGAAGCGGCGAAACGGGCGCTCGACGACGGCTGGACGCACTACGGGCCGCCGCTCGGGCTGCCCGCTCTGCGCGAGGCGATCGCCGCCGACGCCAGTGCCCGCAAGGGCTTCGCTGCCTCGCCGGACCGCGTGGTCGTCACGCCGGGCGCCAAGCCGATCATGTTCTACGCGATCGAATCGCTCGTCGAGCCGGGTGTCGAGGTCATCTTCCCGGACCCGGGCTTCCCGATCTACGAGTCGATGACGCGCTTCTGCGGCGGCACGCCGGTCCGCCTGCCGATCCGCCAGGAGCTCGACTTCCGGATCGACCTTGACGAGCTCGAGCGGCTGATCACGCCGCGGACGCGGCTGCTCATCATCAACTCGCCGGCGAACCCGACGGGCGGGGTCTTCACGAGGGCCGACGTCGAGCGGATCGGGGAGCTGGTGCTGGGCCACGACATGGTCGTGCTGGCCGACGAGATCTACGGCCGCATCGTGTACGAGGGCGAACACGTCTCGCTCGCCTCATTGCCCGGGCTGGCTGACCGCACGATCGTGCTCGACGGGTTCTCGAAGACATACGCGATGACCGGCTGGCGGTTGGGCTACGCGATTGTTCCTGAGCCGCTGCTCGCGCCGTTCTCGCGGCTGATCATCAACTCGGTGAGCTGCACGTCCTCGTTCAGCCAGCTCGCGGCGGTCGAAGCGCTGACCGGGCCACAGGACACCGTCGAGGCCATGGTCGAGGAGTTCCGCGCGCGACGATCGCTGGTCGTCGACGGGCTCAACGACATCCCCGGGTTCAGCTGCCGGACGCCGGCAGGTGCGTTCTACGCATTCCCGGACATCTCGGCGACGGGGCTGGACGGATCGGTGTTCGCCGACCGGCTGCTCGACGAGACCGGGGTGTGCGTGCTCGCCGGCACCGCGTTCGGGCAGGTGGGTGGCAACCACATCCGGATCAGCTACGCGAACTCGCGCGAGAACCTGGCCGAGGCGCTGCAGCGGATCCGCGGCTTCGTCGAGGGTCTGTGAGCCGGGCGGAGCCGGGCGACGGCCCGCGCGTCTTCGTTGCCCGCCGGATTCCCGCCGAAGGTCTGGATGTGGTCACGGCCGCGTGTGCCGCCGACGTGTGGGACGACGAGCTGCCGCCGCCTCGCGCCGAATTGCTGCGCCGGATCGCCGGGTGCGACGGCGTCCTGACGCTCCTCACGGACCGGGTCGACGACGAGTTCCTCGACGCGGCCGGGCCCGGGCTGAAGGTCGTCTCGAACTACGCGGTCGGCTTCGACAACGTGGACGTGGCGGCGTGCACGCGGCGCGGGATCCCGGTCGGCAACACGCCCGGTGTCCTGACCGAGACGACCGCGGACCTCGCCTGGGCGCTGCTGATGGCCACGACGCGGCGCGTTGCCGAGGGCGATCGCTACGTCCGCGCCGGCCGCTGGCGGACGTGGGGCCCCGAACTGCTGCTCGGTGGCGACGTCCACGGGGCGACGCTCGGGATCGTCGGGTTCGGGCGGATCGGCCAGGCCGTGGCACGGCGGGCCGCCGGGTTCGGGATGACCGTCCTGTACTGGGATCGCTCGCCCAAGTCGCCCGCGCTCGAACGGGAGCTGAACGCGAGCCACGCGGAGCTCGATGAGCTGCTCGCCCGGTCCGACCTCGTGACGCTCCACGTCTCGCTCAACGATGAGACGCGTCACCTGATCGATGCGGCGGCGCTGGCCCGCATGAAGCCGTCGGCCGTGCTGGTCAACACGTCGCGTGGCCCGGTGGTGGATCAGGCAGCCCTCGCGGAGGCGCTCGCCGGCGGAACGATCGCCGCGGCGGGCCTCGATGTGACCGACCCCGAGCCGATCTCGGCGGATGATCCGCTCCTGCGGCTGGACAACTGCCTGTCGTGCCGCACATCGCGTCGGCGTCGCGTGCCACGCGCGGGAAGATGGCGGCGATGGCCGCGGCGAACCTGCTGGCCGGGCTGCGCGGCGAGCGCCTGCCGAACCCGGTCAACCCCGAGGTGTACGGGGCGCGCTAGTCCGCGATGTTCGTGCGGTCGATCGGAGGAACCCGCCCCGTCGTGACCGATCCCAGGGCCGCCAGGATCGCGACGATGACGTGGTTCACGAACGCCAGGATGCCGAACGATGGCATTGCCGGACTCCGAATGCTCGCGGGTATGTTTCGGCCCGCGGGTCTACGGGAAGTGTCCGGCTTGCCCTGGACGCGGTACCACCATCAGCAGTACTAACCCGGCACCGTCGTTCGTCGTGTCGCAGACGTGAAGCGGCCGCGCCGACGACCGGTGTCGCCAGGCGCGGCCGCGATCAGCGCAAACGCTACCGGACGCGCTTGTTGCCCTTCCAGTCGAATGGCTTCATCGCGTTCGACGAGCCCTTGCCCGTCCCATTGGTCGACGACGTGGTCTGAGCGAACGTCAGGACCGCGTGCGCGACGGCATCCGAGTTGATTGCCAGCGCCTCGTCGTTGATGTTGTCCGGGAACCTGTCACACGCCAGGTGGTAGCACGGGTCGAACTGGCCGGCGAGACTGTCGGACACCACGCCACCCCACTCGCTCTGCTGGGCAGGGGTCTTGTGCACCTCGGCACCGGTGAAGATGCCGCCGGCCGGAATGCCGACCGCGGTGTATTCGTCATAGTCGGAGCGTCCGTCGAACGGGATACGCTCGGTGTACAGCCCGCGAGCGTCGAAGAAGTCCTGGAAGACCTTCTCGATGTTGCCCGAGCCGTTTGGGCCGGCGAACCCGAACTCCGAGCCGTCGCCGTCGTAGATCAACAGGGCGTAGTTGGGCGACGCGAGCATGTCGAAGTCGAGCATCGCGATGACGTTGCCTCGCTCGGCCTTGGTCAGGCCGTCGGCGTTGAATGTCGAGCCGAACAGGCCCTGCTCCTCGCCCGAGAACCAGATGAAGCGCACCTTGTTGCGCAGGTTCAGGTTGAGCTCCGCCATCTCCTGGGCGAGCTCGATCTGGGTTGCCGTGCCGCTGCCGTCGTCGTTGATGCCGGGCCCTGCGGGGACCGAGTCGAGGTGCGCGCCGGAGATGACGACGCGGTCGCTCCGGCCGCTCTTGGACTCTGCGATGACATTGCGCGTCGTGAGCGTGTCGGACTGACCGAAGGCCGCGAAGTCCACGGTGGCAGTGGGATTGTCGACGAGGTATCGGCCGACCGGGTAGGTCGACTCGATGACCGGGATCGTCACACCGTAGCCACCGACGGTGCCGTTGATCGGGCCGTTGCGATCCGGATCGCCGAGCGTGCCTTCATTGAAGATCAGCGCGCCCGCGGCGCCGTGCAGCTGGGCGTTGAGCGCCTTGAGCCCGAAGTCGCAGGTGCCCCGCTGGATCACCGCGATCTTGCCCGCCAGGCTGGTCGCGCCTGCCGGGAAGTCGGCGTCTTCGCAGCCGGCGCTCGAGGTGCTCGCCTGGGCGGTCGGCTCGACGAAGTCGATGATCGCCACCGCAGCGCCGGTGACCGAGCCGGAGCCGGAGAACTCCATCGTGGCGAAGTCCTGGTTGACGACCCAGGCTGGCACGGCCGCCGGGGTCGCAACGAGCACCGGGAGTGCGAGCTCGGTGAACACGTCGGCCTCGAACGGCTGGGTGGTCACGTTCCAGTAGGACGTGTCCAGCTGGCTCATGACGTACGCGACCAAATCCTCGTGGCCCTGGGTCCCGGTCGCTCGGGTGCCGTTGGCGCCGGGCTCATCCGCGATTTCCTGCAGCGCGCGCAGGTGTTCCCGGATCCCAACGGTGCCGGCCTGATTGCCAACCTCCACGGCCTCCTGAATCGCCGTTGTGTCGACTGGCGTCGCGCCGTGGACCGTGCCGGTCATCCCGACCAGGGCGACGAGCACGAATGCGATGCCGGCTGCTCGATGGCGTCGGTGCATGGACCTTGTCCTCCTCCGCAACGAAACCGCCCCCACCGTCCTCCCGATATGCATGGGAATCTACCGATCCCGAACACACGGAACAAGCGCATTCTTCATGCCAAATCGTCCGTGTCGGGATCGACCGCGGCTCCATTTCAGACAACCGACCTGAACGTGCTACGGTCCCAGACGGGCCGGTAGCTCAGTGGTAGAGCAGGGGACTTTTAATCCCTTGGTCGTGGGTTCGAATCCCACCCGGCTCACCACTCAGGGGTTCGACGGCGCCAGGAGCGGAACATCCGAGCGGGCGCGCAGGTGGAACGTCACGCCGTAGGTTTCGCCGGTCTCCGGATCGCGCCGTGGTGCCACCGTCAGCCGCCAGTCCTCATCCGGGCCGGGCAGCCAGGTGGCCAGCGGCCGCCCCTCTGCGAAGACCTGATCCATGACATCGAACGCCGCGCTCGGCAGGTCGACCAGGATCTCGCGCGCCGGCAGGCCGATCGCCGACGCACCGAACGACGCGTGGAACGCCGGGTTGCCGTGCATGACGACGTGTCCGGGGCCAAAGCAGAACGCTGCGGGCCGGCCCGTCATCACGCCAGTGGCTGAACGACGCTGAGCCGGCGGTTCGTGCCGGTGACCGGACGCGCGGGACCGGGCGAGAAGCCGCCCGCGAGCTCGCGGAAGCGGGCAACCGCTTCGGGCCGGAGGCGATACCAGATCCATGTGCCACGCCGTTCGCTGTCCACCCAGCCGGCCTCGCGCAGCACCTTCAGGTGGTGCGAGACGGTGGGCTGGCTGACATCGCAGCAGGTGGTGAAGTCGCAGGCGCACACGGACTCTTCCTCGCTCAACTCGCGGAGGATCGCGAGCCTCGTCGGGTCGGCGGCGGCCTGGAGGAGCAGGACGTCCGGATCGGTCTGGCGCTTCATCTCGAGCGCAATGTATTGACAAATGACTATATCGTCAAGTATCAATACAGCGGTAGCAGTTCTCCCCAGAGATCCCGCCAAGCGGGAGACAGGAGAAACAGCAATGCAGCCCAACGAGATCGCAGTTATCTGGATGATGTACGAAGAGGAGCGGCGGTTGGAAGCGTGCGGCAAGCTGCACGCATGCCTCGCCTCGCCCTTCATTCCCGCGACGGTTCCGCGGCCAGCTCCGCCGCTTCGCCTTCCGCGGCCAGCTCGGGCCGGCGGGCGGCCACGCCCCAGCCTGACGAATGAACCAGCCAACCGAGGAGGTCGCCCATGTACGTGGACGGGTATCTGCTTAACGAGCATTCCGCCCACTTCCGGCGGGACCGTGCCGAGGACGCGTCGCACGCTCGCCTCGTTCGGCTCGCGAGACACATCGACCAGCCCGCCACCACATCGGTCTCGCTCGTCGAGCGGGTGACCGCCGCGTTCCGCCCTGCACCGGAGCCCTGTCCGACCTGCTAGCTGACCGCCAGGAGGAACCGATGGTCATCGACAGCGCATCGCCCGAGTCCATCCACGAAACCGTCCGCGAGCACTACGCCGCCGCCGCCGTCCGGGCGTCGCGCGGCGATTGCTGTGCACCCGGGGATGAACCAATCGGTTCGGAGCTGTATTCCGCGCTCGACCGGAGCGAGCTTCCGGACGCTGCCGTCCTGGCTTCGCTCGGCTGCGGCAACCCGACCGCGGTCGCCGACCTCCACGAGGGCGAGCGCGTCCTCGACCTTGGTTCGGGTGGCGGGATCGATGTCCTGCTGTCCGCCAGGCGGGTCGGGCCGACCGGCCGCGCCTTCGGGCTCGACATGACCGACGAGATGCTGGCGCTCGCCCAGCGCAACGCCGCCGAGGCGAAGGCCACCAACGTCGAGTTCCTCAAGGGCCACATCGAGGCGATCCCGCTGCCGGCGGATTCGATCGACGTCGTGATCAGCAACTGCGTCGTGAATCTCGCCGCCGACAAGCCGTCGGTCTTCCGCGAGATCGCGCGTGTCCTGCGGCCTGGAGGCCGAATCGGCATCTCCGACATCGTCGCCGAGGACCGCCTGTCGCCGGCCGAACGCTTCGAGCGCGGCTCGTACGCAGGCTGCATCGCCGGTGCCCTCAGCATCTCCGAGTTCCGCGAAGGCCTGGAGGCCGTCGGGATGACCGACATCTCGATCACGCCCACGCACGACGTCGCGGACGGGATCCTCAGCGCGATCATCGCCGCGACCAAACCGGCGGACGCGGCTCCGCTTGCGAACTCGCCCGCAGCGCGTTCATTGCCGGTCGTGTCCGAGGCGTGCTGCTGATGCAGGTCGAGCGCGCCGGGCCCGATGACCTCGGGGCCATCGAACGCCTCCTCGTCGCGAGCGGGCTGCCGCTCGACGGCGCCAAGGATGCCTTCGCCACCGGGGTCGTGGCGCGCGAAGGGGGCGAGGTCGTCGGCGCTGCCGCGATCGAGCCCTACGGTCCGGCCGGCCTGCTGCGGTCGGTCGTGGTCGAGCCCACAGTTCGTGGCACGGGGATCGGCGCCACCCTCGTCGACTCGAGCGAGGTGCTCGCGCGCGATCTCGGCATCAACGAGCTGTATCTGCTGACCGAGACCGCCGAGACGTGGTTCGAAAACCGCGGCTACCGCGCGATCGGACGCGACCTCGTGCCCGAGCCAGTTCGTGGCTCGATCGAGTTCACGACGGCCTGCTCGACAACGGCCGTCGCGATGAGGCGCGCGCTCGGGACGTAGCCGGCGCGCGGCGAGCCGAATTAGTGGTGGAACGACGCGATCCCGGCGAGGGCGATGACCGCGATCAGCCCGAGGCGGAACGCGGCGGCGACGATGACCGGGAGCGACGCGGCGAAGCCTGACGGCCGCACTGCGGACCTCCTATTGGTTTCGGCAACCCGGCTAACTCGGTCGCCCGAGTCCCGTGGCTTTGCGTCCCCAGGTCACCCTGGGTTTGCCTTTGTCGACCAGCTCCGCTGGCCTGCACACCCTCGGTGCGCACGTTGACCATAGGCCCCACCCGACGCCGCGTCGAGCGTGACGATCGTCCCTCCCGGCTGCACGGTGGTCCCGCCACCGTCGTGCAACCCGCCCGTACGAGAGAGGGCTCGCGGCAACCCAATCGCATCCTTTTCGCCTCCGCCTGAGGGCCGCGAGGAAGAGGCGTGGCTCGCGACACTCCCGCCAGGTACCCGGCAACGGGGTTCATCCGTGTTTCCCGACGGGCTGGAGGAGTCGCGAATGAGACGGATCACGTACGGGCTCGTTGGGGGCCTCCTGCTGGCCGCAGCAGTTCCGGCCTCCGCATTCGCAGCGGAGGAGATCCCGGTCGACAGCGGGAACACCGCGTGGCTCCTGATCTCCACGGCCCTCGTGATGATCATGCTCCCGGGCCTGGCCCTGTTCTACGGCGGGCTCGTCCGGCGCAAGAACGTCCTGTCCACGATCATGCACAGCTTCTTCGGGCTGGCCATCGTGAGCATCGTCTGGGTCATGATCGGTTTCTCGCTCGCGTTCGCGCCCGACGCGAACCTCTTCGGCATCCACGGCCTGGTCGGCGGGCTCGACTTCGCCGGGTTCATGAATGTCGGTCTCACGGTCAACGAGACCTACGGCACGGCCGCCGCCGTCCCCTTCGTCCTGTTCGCTTCGTTCCAGCTGATGTTCGCGGCGATCACGCCGGCGCTCATCACGGGCGCCTTCGCCGAGCGCAAGCGGTTCGCCTCGTTCGTCGTCTTCACCATCCTCTGGTCGATCTTCGTCTACTCGCCGATCGCTCACTGGGTCTGGGCAAGTGACGGCTGGCTCTTCCAGGCGGGCGCGCTCGACTTCGCCGGTGGCACCGTCGTCCACGCCTCGTCCGGTGTTTCCGCCCTGATCGTCGCCCTGCTCATCGGCAAGCGCGTCGTCAACGGTGACCGGATGGAGCCACACGACATCCCGATGACCGTCCTCGGCGCGGGCCTCCTGTGGTTCGGCTGGTTCGGCTTCAACGCCGGCTCCGAGCTCGGGGCTGACGGCATTGCCGCCAACGCGCTCCTCGTCACCAACACCGCGGCCGCCGCAGCAACGATCACCTGGGTGCTCGCGAGCTATCTCCACCACGGCAAGGTCAGCGTCGTCGGTGCCGCGTGCGGTGCCGTCGCCGGCCTCGTCGCGATCACGCCGGCATCCGGCTTCGTGACGGCCGGCGGTGCCGTGATCATCGGCCTGTCCGCCGGGCTCATCTGCTACAGCTTCACGCTCCTCCGTTCGTTCCTCAAGATCGACGACGCACTCGACGTGTTTGCGGTCCACGGCGTCGGCGGAACGTTCGGAGCGATCGCCACGGGCGTCTTCGCGACCACCGCGATCAACTACGGCAGCGGCCTCATCAACGGCAACCCGAGCCAGGTGTGGACCCAGCTCGTGGCCGTCGGTGCAGTGGTTGCCTACGCAGTCGTCGGCACGTTCGTCATCGTCAAGGTCACCGGCCTCGTCCTCGGAATCCGGGTCAAGAGCGACCAGGAGGAGGTCGGCCTCGATCTCGCCGTCCACGGCGAGGTTGCTTACCAGCCATAGCCCATCGGGGTCGGCGTTCCTCCAACGCCGGCTCCGAACCCACTGCATCCGGCCGGCCGCCGCCCTCGGGCGAGCGGCCGCTCGGTCACCTCGGAGACCTGCGGCATGACCAACGGGATCGGCCACCGCGCAGCGCCCCCGCTGTACGACGCGCGCTTCGAACACGATGCGTGCGGCGTCGGGTTCGTGGCGGACGCGGGTGGCCGGTCACGCGACCGGGTCCTGCCGCTGGCGCTGGCCGGTCTCGCGGCGCTCGGCCATCGCGGCGCGTTCGGCGCCGACGGCGCGTCGAGCGACGGCGCCGGGGTCTCGCTGCCGCTCGACCAGTCCCTGCTCCAGCTGCTCGCCGGCGCTTCGACGGCAGGTCGCCCCGCGGTCGTCTTCGCCTTCCTGCCGCGCGGCCGTTCGGCGGGGGCCGCGGGCCGCGAGCTGATCGAACGGATCTTCGACGACGCGGGCATGCCCGTCCTCCGCTGGCGAACCGTTCCGTCCGATCCGGCCGCCCTCGGGCGCGCGGCGGCAGAAGCGCGACCCGCATTCAGCCAGGCGATCGTGGCGCGTCCGGTTGGGGAGTCCGGCACGCCGATCGGCGACGACGCCTTCGAACGACGCCTCGTGATCGCGCGCCGGCGCGTGGAGAGCGCAGCGCGCGCCGCGGGCGGGGCACTCGCCGAACTCGCGGTCCCGTCGGCGTCGTGCCGGACCGTGGTCTACAAGGGCCTCGTCGCGGGGCCGCGGCTCGCCGAGCTCTACCCCGACCTGGCCGAACCGCTCGTGGTCCGCTACGCGCTCTTCCACCAGCGCTATGCGACGAACACGCATCCCGTGTGGCGGCTCGCCCAGCCCTTCCGGGCGATCGCCCACAACGGCGAGATCAACACCGTCCGCGGCAACCGGGAGCAGGTTCGGGGGCGCTCCCGGGACCGCGGCGCGAAGCAGATCGCGGCCGAGCTGATCGAGGCCGGCCCATTGCTCTCGCCGGACGGGTCCGATTCGCTGTCGCTCGACGAGGGCCTCGAGCTCCTGACCACCACCGGCTGGGACCTGGCGGAGGCGCTGCTGGCGGCGATCCCCGAAGCGCTCACCCTCCGACGCGCGCCGCATCCGCACGTGGCCACGTTCCGTCGCCGGACGGCGGGGTTCCTGGCGCCGTGGGACGGGCCGGCGGCGCTGGTGTTCGCCGACGGCCGGCGGGTCGGCGCGATGGTCGACCGGAACGGCCTGCGTCCTGCGTCCTTCGCTGTCACCGCCGGGGGGCTGGTGGCCGTCGCCTCCGAGGCGGGGGCCGTGCCGTTGCCGTCGGCCGAGACGGTCCGCCGTGGCCGTCTCGGGCCGGGTCAGCTGCTGCTCGTCGATCCGGGCCGCCGCCAGGTGCTCGAGGACGCAGAGGCGAAGGCCTGGATCCTGCGCGACCTGCCGATCCACGACGACCCGCGCCCGACCCACGAGGATCGTCCCCGCGAGGGCGCCATCCACGATCCGACCCTCGAATCGCCCCAGCTCCGCTACCTCGCCGGTCTCGACGCCGAGCGTGGGCGGCTGGACATCAAGACGATGGCCCTCGAGGCGCACGAGCCCCTGTGGAGCATGGGCGACGACACGCCGACGCCCGGTCGTGCGCGGCTCGACCGGCCGGTGGCCGATCACCTGCGGCAAGCGTTCGCCCAGGTCACCAATCCACCGATCGACCCGGAGCGCGAGCGGATCGTGATGGACCTGCGCGTGGAGGTCGGTCGGCGGGCGGCATTGCTCGGCGGGCCGCCGCGCGCCGCTGCCACGCTCCGTCTCGCCCGCCCGATCGTGGCGGATCTCGACGGCCTGTTTGCGTCGCTCGTCGACGGCGGCCGGAGCGTGCGACGGCTCGATGGCAGGTGGCTCGCCGCCGATGGGCGGGAAGGGCTCGCCGGCGCGCTCGAACGGCTCGCGCGGGAAGCGGTCGAAGCCGCCGAGCGGGGCACGGACGTCCTCGTCATCTCCGACCGTGGCTTCGACGCCGAGCGCCTGCCGGTCCCCTCGATCCTCGCCGCCGGGGCCGTCCATAGCGCGCTCACCGAGGCCGGCCTCCGCGGGCGAACGGACCTCATCGTGGACGCCGCCGACCTGCTCGACGTGCACGCCGTGGCGATGACGCTGGCGGTCGGGGCGACCGCCGTCCACCCGCGTCTCGCGATCGCGGTCGCCGCCGAGCTGGCGGGCACACGCGGCGCCGAGGAGCTCACCCCGGCCGACACCGTCGGCAACCTGATGACCGCCTTCGAGGCGGGGCTGCGCAAGACGCTCGCCCGGATGGGGATCAGCGCGGTCGCGTCGTATGTCGGCGGGGCGCTCATCGACACGCTGGACCTCGCGCCCGAGGTGGTTGCCCGCTGCTTCCCGACGGCCGCCGACTGGCCGGGTCGCGTCACGTTCGCCGACCTCGCCGACCGGCAGCTTCGCCGGCGCGAGGCCGCGCTCGCCATCCCGGCGCCGCCGCCAGGTCGCGAGCCGCGCATGCCCGATCCGGGCTTCGCGCGCTTCCGGGGCGATGGCGAGGCGCACCTGTTCGCACCGCGGATCGTCGGCGAGATCCAGGCGATCGCGGATACCGCCGCAACCGAACCCCTCGAGACTGCAGTTGGGGCGCTACCGGGACGCGCTCACCCGGTCGAGCGGCGACGACCGCGCGGTCCCGCGCGACGAGCTCCGCGTGCGCCGAACCTCGGCCCCGGCGCCGCTCGAGGAAGTCGAGTCCGCGCGCTCGATCGTGCGCCGCTTCGTCGTCTCCGCGATGAGCGTCGGGGCGCTGAGCCCTGAGGCCCACCAGGCGCTCACGATCGGGATCCAGCGGGCCGGCGGCGCCGCGAACACCGGCGAGGGCGGCGAGGATCCGGCCTGGTACCTGCCCGACGCGGAGGGCCGCCGCCACGACGCGAAGATCAAGCAGGTGGCGTCGGCGCGCTTCGGGGTGACCGCCACGTACCTCGCGCGCGCCGACCAGCTCGAGATCAAGATCGCGCAGGGCTCGAAGCCGGGCGAGGGTGGCCAGCTGCCCGGGCGCAAGGCGACGGCCTACATCGCGGCGCTGCGCCGCGGCCAGCCGGGCCAGAGCTACATCAGCCCGCCACCGCACCACGACATCTACTCGATCGAGGACCTCGCGCAGCTGATCGCCGATCTGCGCGCGATCAATCCCGGCGCCCGCATCGGCGTCAAGCTGGTCGCGGGCCGCGGGGTCGGCACGATCGCCGCGGGCGTCGCCAAGGCCGGCGCCACGTACATCCATCTCGCCGGGCATTCGGGCGGGACCGGCGCATCGCCGCTGTCGTCGATCAAGCACGTCGGCGCGCCATGGGAGTTCGGCCTCGCCGAGGTCCACCAGGTCCTGCTCCGCAACGACCTGCGCGACCGCGTCGCGCTGCGCACCGACGGCGGGCTGCAGACCGGCCGGGACCTGCTGGTCGCTGCGCTGATCGGCGCCGAGGAGTTCGCGTTCGGGACCGCCATGCTGGTGGCCATCGGCTGCGACATGGCCCGCCAGTGCCACCTCGACACGTGTCCCACCGGCATCGCCACGCAGCGCGAGGACCTGCGCGCCAAGTTCGCGGGCACACCGGATCAGGTCGAGCGCTTCGCACTCGCGCTCGCCGAGGACTTCCGGCGCGAGCTGGCCTCGCTCGGCGCGCGCTCCGTCGGTGAGGTGATCGGCGAGTCGAAGCGGTTCCTGAGTCCGATCCGGGGAGCCGCCGCGGACCTCCGGCCGATCGTCGGCGCGCCGTCCTGGCCGGCCGGCCCCGGCCGCCGCGCCGACCCTGCCGCGCCGACGCGGATCGTCAGCCACTCCCCGGCGTCCCCGCTCGAGACGCGCATCGCCGCCGCGTTCCACGGCCAGGGCTCGGTCAGCGTCAGCGGCCTGCAGGTCACCACCGCCGATCGGTCCCTCGGCGCGGCCCTGACCGGCGCCATCGAGCGCGGGACGCTGCGCGGTCCGGTCATGCTCGACCTGCACGGATCGGCCGGTCAGAGCTTCGGCGCCTTCGCCGGTCCTGCCGTCGAGCTGCGCCTCACGGGGCAGGCGAACGACTACGTCGGCAAGGGGCTGTCGGGCGGGAAGCTCGTCATCGTCCCCGAGCCGGACCTGCCGGTCGACCCGGCCGGCCAGGCGATTGCCGGCAACACGGTGCTGTACGGGGCCACGGGTGGGTCGCTCCACCTCGTCGGGCGGGCCGGGATGCGCTTCGCGGTCCGCAACAGCGGTGCCGAGGCGGTCGTCGAGGGGATCGGCGCGCACGGCTGCGAGTACATGACCGGCGGCACGGTCGTTGTGCTGGGCCCGGTCGGCGCGAACTTCGGCGCCGGCATGACGGGTGGCCGGGCGTACCTCTACGACCCGAGCGGCCGCCACCTCGCGGCGCTCGACACGGCCAGCGTCCGCGGCGTCCGGTTGTCGCTGGCGCTCGAGGACCGCAACGACGGCCCGGCCCGACTCGCCGAGGTGGTCCGACTGCTCCAGGAACACCGCGCTGCAGGGTCTGCCCGCGCAGCGCGGATCCTCGAATCACGCGATATCGCGGGCTCGTTCTGGCTCGTCGAGCCCGTCCCCGTCCAGGTGCCGGCGACCGACGCTCCGGCCGCGAGCACCGAGCCGGCGGTCCGGGCCCCGCAACCGGACCGCAACCCTGCCGTTCCCCGGCCGCTGCCGACGCCGGCGGCACCCGCGCCTACGCTCGGGCCATGATGGGGAAGCGTCACCTCCACGAGGCGGATTCGCCCATCGCCACGATCAGTGATCCGACCGCGAGGCCTCCCATGCTGCACCCCTCCGACCGCGAGCTCCAGCAAATCCTCGCCGTTCGCGATGGGCGCGCTGCGCCCGTCACGTGTGAATCCTGCGGGTGTCGCCTCGTGGTCGCCGGCGAGGTCGGCTTCCATTTCAGCCCGCTCGGCGGGCGCGATGCGCGTGGCTGCCGCGTGACCTGCGCGGACGCCGCGCACGACCTGAGCGGACGCCCGCTGCTCTCCTAGGCGCTCGCGCTCGCGCCCTCGGTCACGATCCGGTAGCCGACCCCGCGTACTGCGGCAATCCCGGGTCCCTTGGCGGCCTCCACCTTCGAGCGCAGGCGGGCCAGGTGCGGCTTCAGCCACAGCACGTCGGGGTCGGTCTCGGCCGGCCAGCCGGCGCGTGCCAGCTGGTGGTGCGGGACGATGTCGCCGGCCGCACGGACGAGGGCCTCGAGCAGCCGGAACTCGGTCGGCGTGAGGGTCAGCGTGACGTCGCCGACCCGCGCCTCGTGACGGCCGGGCTCGAGCTGCAGCGAGCCCGCCTCGAGCGGCCCGGACGATCCACCCGACACCCCCGTCCGGTCGACGCGGCGCATGATCGCGGAGATGCGGGCGAGCAGCTCCGCCTTGCCGAACGGCTTCGTCAGGTAGTCGTCCGCGCCGATCCCGAGCGCCCGCACCTTGGCCGCCTCGCCGCTCTCGCCCGATACGACGAGGATCGGCGCCTGGCCGGCGGCCCGGATCTGGCCGGCCACCGTAAAGCCGTCGGGACCCGGCATCGCGAGGTCGAGCAGCACGAGGTCCGGGCGTTCTTCGCGGAACCGTTTCACGGCGGTCAGCCCGTCGTAGGCGGTGATGACCTGGTGGCCCTCGGTGCCGACGAGCGCGGTGATCGCGCCGACCATGGCCGGGTCGTCGTCGACGACAAGGATTCGAAGCGGGCGGGTGCTCATGTCAGCGGCATTCCTCGTATGTTGCGCTCAGACTGCCACGGCGGCCGGCAGGGCCACCACGAAGCGGGCGCCCGTCGGGCGGGCGGGCTCACACCACAACCGCGCCCCCATCGACTCGCCGAGCCGCTTGGCGGCGTACAGGCCGATGCCCGAGCCGCGCGCGGTGTGCGTGTCACGTCGCGCGTAGGGTTCGAAGATGCGCTCGCGCCATTCCTCGGGGATCCCGGGGCCTTCGTCGCTGACCCCGAGACGGACGACCCCCTCGACGAGCTCCCAGTCGATCGTGATCGTCGTATCCGGCGGCGCGTACTTGATCGCGTTTTCGACGAGGTGCTCGACGATCTGGCGAAGGCGCGGCGGGTCCGCGAGCGCGTGGAGGCGAACGGCCGGGGCGATCTCGACCCGGTGACGTTCGAGCAGCGGCCGGAGCGAGGCGACCACCTCCTCGACCAGGCTCCGCAGGTCGACCGGGCTGACCGTCGCGGGCTGGTCCGGAACGACCCGGACCGAGGCGAGGATGGAGTCGACGAGCCGGTCGAGGCGCTCGATCTGCTCGAGCGTGGCCTTGTGCCACGCGGCGCGCGTCTCGCGCCGCTCGACGTCGCGGGATTCACGGCCGACGAGCTCGGGCTCGTCGGCCAGCAGGTCGGTGTACGCGCGGACGACCGCCAGGGGCGTGCGCAGCTCATGCGTGACGAGCGCGATCAGCTCGCTGCGCGCCTCGTCGATCGCCTTGAGCGCCTCGACGCGTGCCTCGGCCTCGGTCTGCTGGCGGCCCTTCTCGACGATGCCCGCCAGCAGGTCGGCGATCGCGCCGAGCTGGGCCACGTCATCCGCCGAGAAATCGCGCGTTACCTCTGTCTGCACGTTGAGCACCCCCACGACCTGGTCGTGCCAGGTCAAGGGCACGCTGAGCATCGACGTGACGAAGCGGCGCTGGTCGAGGCCGCGCACCCACAGGAAGCGTGGATCGGACCCGACGTCGGGAATGACCGCCGGCTCGTGGGTCGCCGCAACGCGGCCGGTGACACCCTCCCCGAACGGCACGCGCGCCCGGCCGATCTGGAAGCGGTCGAGCCCGTTGGTCGCGGCGAGCGTCAGGTACGCTCCATCCCGGTCAAGGAGGTACAGCGAGGAGACGTCCGCGTGCAACGCGTCGCGGGTCCCGTCGACCACGGTCTCGAGCAGCTCGTCCCACGTCCGCGCGGTCGTGGCGAGCCGCGCGACCTCGTGCAGGAAGCGCAGCTGCTGGAGCTGGTTCGCGGCGGCCGACGACAAGCCGCGCACATCGCTTCCGTCCGGCGACGAGCCGGGCGAATGGGTGCGCGTGCGCTGGGCGCGCTGGGATGTCAGATCGGCCACGGCGACCACCATACAAGCGTAGGGAACGAACGACGGCCGAAAGGTTGCGACGAGGTCGTCCGTGCGGTGCGCTACGGTGCGTGGAGGACGGCGGCATGACCGACCCGGTGCGCGCCCCGCCGGGACGCGCGACCCTCCGCGGCGGTTCGCGCCGAGCCGTCGAGCATCGGTTCGGCCGGCGCCCGCGACCCGCTCGCCGCGGAGGTGCGCCTGCTCGGGGCATTGCTGGGCCAGGTCATCACGGAGCAGGCCGGCACCGAGCTGTTCGAGCTCGTGGAGCGCGTCCGCAAGCGGATGATCGCGCTGCGCCGGGCGGACGATCCGCTCGAGCGCGAGCAGCTGGCCGACGAGCTGGCCTCACTGGACCTCGACCGGGCAGAGGCCGTCATCCGCGCCTTCTCGCTCTACTTCCAGCTGGTGAACCTCGCCGAGGAACGGCAGCGCGTCCGCGCGCTGGCGCGGCGGGCACGTGCCTCGCGCAGCGGGGTGCTGGACCGGTCGCTCGCCGACGCCATCCGCCGGCTGCGGCGGCTGGGTCGAACCGATGACGAGCTCGACCGTGCGATCGAACGGCTGGTGATCTCGCCGGTCCTCACCGCGCACCCGACCGAGGCTCGCCGGCGGACGCTGCTTGTCGCGCTGCGGCGAATCGCAGCGTTGCTCGAGCGACTCGACGATCCGCGCCTGACGCCGGCCGAGGACGGGGAGATCCGGCGCCGGCTGCGCGAGGAGATCACGATCGTGTGGCGCACCTCCGATCTGCGGACGGTCGTCCCGTCGCCGCTCGACGAGGTGCGGACCGCGATGGCGTTCTTCGACGCCACGCTGTTCACGCTGGTGCCTCGCCTGTACCGCGCGATGGACGCCGCCCTCGACGACCGCCCGACTCGCGGGGGACCTGCGGCCGACAGCGGACGAACGGGAACGCGCCCGCCGCGGGTGCCGGCGTTCCTGCGCTGGGGGACGTGGATCGGCGGCGACCGCGACGGCAACCCGACGGTCACGGCCGACGTGACCGAGCGGACCCTGCGGATCCAGGCCGACCACGTCATGCACGGGTACGAGGCGGTCGCGACCCGCCTCATGCAGACGATCTCGCCGGACGTGCCGGGGACAGGTGTGGCACGGGCGCTTGCCTCGCGCCTTGCCCGCGATGCCGAGGAGCTGCCCGAAGTCGATCGCCAGCTGCGGCGCCGGTTCCCGGACGAGCCGTACCGCCAGCGCTTCGGGTTCATCGCCGAGCGCATCCGCCGGACCCGTGCCGGGCTCACCGGGGAGGCCGCCCCGCTGACCGGGCGCTATCACGCACCCGACGAGCTCGACGACGAGCTCGCCGAGCTGCAGGCCGCGCTCGCCGGCGACGGCCTCGACCGGGTCGCGTGGGGCGAGGTCCAGGACCTGCGCTGGCAGCTGGCAACCTTCGGCTTCCACCTCGCCTCGCTCGAAGTCCGCCAGCACGCCTCGGTCCACCGGGCGGCGCTCGAGGCGCTCGTGCGTGGCGACACGTCGACGTCCGAGGTCGCGCCCAACGTTTCACTGGACGAGGTGCTCGCCACCTTCCGGTCCATCGGGGAGGCCCAGGCGCGGTTCGGCGAGGCGGCGGCGCACCGCTACGTGATCAGCTTCACCGCCTCCCCGCGGGACGTGACGGACGTGCTCGACCTCGCGCGGTTCGCCGGCGAGCCGGTCCCGACGCTCGACGTCGTGCCGCTCTTCGAGTCTGCGGATGCGCTCGCGTCCGCGGGGCCGATCCTCGAGGCACTCCTCGTCCAGGCGGGCTACCGCGACCACCTCGAGGCCCGCGGCAACCGCCAGGAGGTGATGCTGGGCTACTCCGACTCGAACAAGGAATCGGGGTTCCTGGCCGCGAGCTGGATGCTCCACCGGGCGCAGAGCGACCTGGCCGTCACCGCGCGCCGGCTGGGCGTCGAACTGACGCTGTTCCACGGCCGTGGCGGCGCCATCGGCCGCGGTGGCGGCCCGACGAACCGCGCGATCCTGGGCCAGGCGCCCGGATCGGTCGACGGGCGGCTCAAGCTCACCGAGCAGGGTGAGGTCATCGCGGCCCACTACGCCAACGCGCACATCGCCGGCGCGGCACCTCGAGCAGATGGCCGGTGCCGTGCTCCTCGCGTCGACCGCGGAGCACGACGCGTCGCTTGGCCCGGCCATCGCCGAGGGCGGGCCGATCCTCGACGAGCTCGCCGAGACGTCCCGGCGAGCCTATCGCGAGCTCGTCCACGACGACCCGGGGTTCGCGGCGTTCTTCCGCGACGTCACCCCGATCGCCGAGCTGTCGAACCTTCGACTCGGGTCGCGGCCCGCCGCGCGAGGGCGCCAGGCCCGCGAGGCGCCGCCGTCGATCGATTCGCTCCGGGCAATCCCGTGGACCTTCGCCTGGTCGCAGTCGCGGATCAACCTCCCCGGCTGGTACGGCCTGGGCCTCGCGCTCGAGGCGTATCGCACCGCGCACGGGGAGGCGGGGCTCGACGTTCTCGCGCGGCTGTACCACTCGTGGCCCTTCCTCAACAGCCTCCTCGACAATGCCGAGCTCAGCCTCGTGAAGGCAGACGTGGGCGTCGCCCGGCTGTACGCCCGCCTGGCGACCAACGACGGCGACGACCGGCGCTGGGCGACCATCGAGGCCGAGCACGCTCGGGCCGTGCAGCTCCTGCTGCGTGTGACGGGCCGCGACCGGCTGCTCGACGACGCACCGGTGCTCCAGCGCTCGATCACGCTGCGCAACCCGTACGTCGACTCGCTCTCGGAGCTCCAGGTCCGGTTGCTCGCCCGACTCCGCTCGCTCGAACCCGACGACCCCGCACGCGAAACCGTCCTCAGGCTCGTCCAGCTGACCGTCAACGGGGTGGCGGCCGGACTGCAGAACACCGGATAAGGTGAGCGCATGGACCATGCCGACCACGTCGCGCTGCTGCGCGCCGGCCTCGACGGCGTCGCCGCTGGTGAGCGCTGGGCGGACATCGGCGCCGGGAGCGGCGCGTTCACGCTCGCCCTTGCCGACCTGCTCGGGCCCGGCGCGACCGTGGTCGCGCTCGACCGCGATGCCAAGGCGCTCGCGATCAACGCGCAGGCGATGGCTGCACGCTTCTCCAATGTCGACCTCGAGACCAGGGTGTGCGATCTGATCGATCCGCCGGACCTCGGGCTGCTCGACGGTATCGTCGCCGCGAACAGCCTCCATTACGTCCCGCGCGACCGCCAGGTCGAGGTTGTTCGCCGGCTTGCCGCGCTCGTGCGCCCGGGCGGCCGGTTCGTGGTTGTCGAGTACGACGCCGATCGCGGCAACCCGTGGGTGCCGCATCCGTTCAGCTTCGAGACGTGGCGGCGTCTGGCGGGCGAGGCGGGTCTCCGCGACACCGAGCGGATCGGCCGGGTCCCGAGCCGTTTTCTCGGTGCGATCTACGCGGCGGCCAGCCGCACGTAGGGCGGCCGCCCGCGGTCAGGCAGGCAGTTCGATGGTCTGCCCGTCGACGAGGATCGAGGGTTCCCCGGAGCCCGGCGGCAGCCAGCGCACTTCCCGCTCCCCGATGACCTGCCACGTGGCGGTCGTGCCGTTACCGTGGCCGTCGGGATAGGCCGGCGAGATCACGCCGGTCCGCTCGCCGATCCCGAGCACGCCAACTCGTGCGCTGGCGGCCATGTCGAACCAGGCCGTTCGGTCGGCCCACCGCTCGGCGTCGGCGTGGGGGAACACGACCAGGCCGCGGACGACCCCGAGCCCGATCCGGATGCCGGTCGGCGTCCACGTCAGTTGGCAGAGGCCCATCGCCCCCGCACTGGCTCCGGCCAGGACGGCCCCGCGCCGGTGTGCTGCGACCATTGCACGCCAGGCGCCGGATGCCGGCAGGAGCGCGGGGATGAGGTCGGGGTCGCCGCCGGGCAGGTAGATCAGGTCGGCATCGGAGAGGCGCTCCACGGTCAGCGGGTCCTCCGCCGAAACCGCGTCCACGACGCGGGCCGTCTCGATCCGCACGGGCCGGCCGCCATCCGCGACGCGTTGGAAGGCGGAGGTGCCGAAGCGCGAGGCGGCATCAGGGTTGTGGCGCGCAGCCGCGGTCGGAACGACCACGACCCGGATCGGCTCGTCCGGCCCGCCACGCTCGTCGGCCTGGACCGCGGCAGCGTCGAGCAACGCACGGAGGAACGGTTCATCGCCGGGGAGGAACTCGCCCCCGCCATGGAGGGCGACCGGTCCAGCCATCTCATGGATCATAGGCCGCGACGGTCGCAGAGCCGTCTCGGTGACCGGTTGAGCTGTCCTGTGGGGCGGCACGGCGTTCCGCACAGCGCATCGACCCGGGTAGGCTGCGTCTCCCCATGACGTCCACTGCCCAGTCCCCGCGTGCCCGGTTCACGGCCCGACCCGCCGCGTGGCTCGATCGCTGGGGCTCGATCGTCCCGCTGCTGGTCGCCGAGTTCATCGTGTGGCTCGGGTTCGGCGCGCTGCTCCCGGTCCTGCCGCTCTACTTCGAGGAGCAGGGCATCGACCTGGCGACGCTCGGGCTCGTCATCGCCGCCTGGCCGGCGGCGCGCCTCGTGGGCGAACCGGCATTCGGCTGGCTGGCCGACCGCACCGCGCGGGTGCCGATCATGGTGGTCGGGCTCGTCGCAACCGGCATCTTCACGGCCCTTCCCTTGGTCTTGACCGGACCGCTCGCGTTCATCGTGCTGCGCGCTGCGGCCGGGCTGTCCACGGCCGCGTACGACCCCGCCGCCCGGGGTTTCCTGACCGACGCGACCGAACCTGCCCGGCGTGGCGAGGCCTTCGGCCTGTACGGGGCGGCGCAGATGGGCGGGCTGCTGCTCGGGCCGGCGATCGGCGCCTTCGGCGCCGCCATCGTGGGCGGCAACGGGTTCGTCTTCGTGTTCTGCGGCGTGGCTTCGCTGGTCGCGGCCGCCGCGATCGGCCTGACCATCCGCGAGGCCCCCTTGCCGAGCCGGACGCATCCGGCACCGCGCCGCGACCACGTCGAGCTGCCGCACGAGGGCCGCGGACGAGTCGCCGGCGACGACGCGGCGACCGAGGGCGCTCCGTCGAGCCTCTGGAACCGGGGCCTGATCGCTGTCCTGATCATCAACGCCGGTGGCTACTTCGCGAGCGGCACGTACGAGGTCATCTGGAGCATCTTCCTCAGGAGCCTCGGCGCGGGCCTGGACCTGATCGGGCTCACCTTCGCGATGTTCGGGCTGCCCATCCTGCTCCTGTCGCCGACCGCCGGCCGGCTGGTCGACCGGCGTGGCGTGCTCGCGTTCATCGTGCTCGGCTCGATTGCGCCATTCGTGACAGGCATCGCCTACACGCTGATCACCAATCCGCTGCTCGCGGTCCCGCTGATCCTGATCGAGGCGACGGGCTTCGCGTTCCTCAACCCGGCGCTCTACTCGGTGGTCGCCGCGAGCAGCCCGGCGGGCCGGTCCGCGACGGCGCAGGGGCTGTTCGGGGCAGCAGGCACGGTGGGGTTCATCGTCGCGTCGCTGATCGCCGGTTTCCTCGCGGAGCTCGACATCCGCTACCCGTTCTACGTGTTCGCCGCGGTCATGTTCGCGACGTTCGTGGTCGGGCTGGCCATCGGCTGGAAGGTGTTCCGGCGGCCGCCGGCCGCGTCGGTCGTGCCCGCGGCGACAGCCTGACAGCGCGCCTGGCGTTTGACCAATTCCGGGGCCATCGCTAACATGGGTGGTCGCGGGGTGGAGCAGCGGCAGCTCGTCGGGCTCATAACCCGAAGGTCAGGGGTTCGAATCCCCTCCCCGCAACCAAGCCGCATTTTTCCGAACCCTGGGTCCCGACCACCCAGGGTTCTTCCTTTTCCGCGGCTACTCCCAGTGGAAGGTTCGTGCCGCGGCAACGGGGAGTGCGACCGCCCACGCGGCGAGGACGGCCAGCGAGGCCGCGACGTCGCCGGCTGTCGAACCAAGCGCGACGCGGAGCGTGTCGGCCAGCGCCGCGCCCGGCAGCAGCCCGGCGACGGCAGCCAGCGGTCCGGGCAACTGGTCGAGCGGCTGGACGATGCCCCCGAGGATCAGTGTTGCGAGGAACAGGCCGTTGGCGAGGGCGAGGGTCGCCTCAGCCCGAAGGGTTCCGGCGAGGAGCAACCCGAGACCGGCGAAGGCCGCCGTCCCGAGCAGGACGCCAGCGATCAACAGCGCCGGGTTGACCGGTCCGGCTGGCGACCAGCCGAGGATCCCCGCAGCGATCGCCAGCAGCAGCGCGACCTGGAGGACCTCGAACGCCAGAACGGCGCCGAGCTTCGCAGCGATCAGCTGGCCCCGTGTGAGCGGCGCGCCGCCGAGGCGCTTGAGCACGCCGTAGTGCCGCTCGTACGCGGTGGCGATGCCGAGGTTGACCAGCCCGCTCGCGACGATGGCCAGGGCGAGCACCCCGGGCAGCAGGAACACGACCGGCTCGCCCTCCGACGCCGGGATGCCGAGCCACACGAAGAACACCAATACGGCGACCGGGATGACGAGCATCGCAAGCAGGTTCTCGGCACGACGCGCGGTCAGGCGCAGCTCGACGCCGAGTCGCGTCGCGATGCTCGGCAGGCTGGCGGCCGGTGCGCTCATTGTTCGTCCCGCCGTTCCAGCAGGGCGAAGTACGCCTCTTCGAGGGAGCCACCGCCGGCGCGCAGCTCGACGATCACCACGCCGGCCTCGGCTGCACCGGCCGTGATCGCGGCTACAGCTGCGGGCGTGACGGCGGGCCCTCCGTCGACCCGATATCGCTCGGGCCCTCCGTCGGGAACGAGCCTCGCCTCCGAGAGCCCCTCCACGGCGTGAAGCCAGCGCTGGATCGTCTCGGCCTCGACGGGCTCGAGCGGCCGGCCAACCCGGAAGCGGATCGCCGATCCGACCCCGGCGGTGAGTTCGGCGGGCGTTCCGGCTGCGACTACCCGACCGCGATCGATCACCACGATCCGGTCTGCCAGCCGTTCGACATCGGTGAGGTCGTGGCTCGTGAGCAGGATCGCCGCCCCGGCGGCTCGCGCCTCCGCGACGATCTCGCGGACAACGACCCGCGCCTCGGGGTCGAGGCCTGCCGTCGGCTCGTCGAGCAGCAGGACCTCGGGCCGGCCGACGAGCGCCACCGCCAGCGACAGCCGCTGCCGCTCCCCGCCGGACAGGCGGCGGTACGGGGTTCGCGCCACGGTCATCAGCCCCAGCATCGCGAGCAGCTCGTCGGGATCCCGCGGATCCTCGTGGTAGCCGGCGAACTCGACCAGGGTCTCGCGCGTTCGCGACCGCGGATCGAACCCCCCGCCCTGGAGCATCAGCCCGAGCCGCGCCCGAAGCGCCCGCCCTCCCGCCAGCGGGTCCACACCGAGGACGCGAACGGCGCCCCCGTCGGGCCGCCGATAACCCTCGACGGTCTCGACGGTCGTCGTCTTGCCCGCACCGTTCGGCCCGAGGAGCGCCACCAGCTCGCCGGCCGCGACTTCGAGCGATACTCCAGCGACAACGGTTCGATCGCCGTACCGCTTGATGAGGCCCTCGACCGCGATGGCCGGGCCGCCCGTCACGGAGCGATCAGCGCGTACTGGCGCTCGAAGTCTTCGTCGCGCAGCTCCCCGATCTGGATCGACTGGAGCACGCCGTCCGCGTCGATGAAGTAGCTCGTCGGGCGCGCCAGCGTCAGGTACGCGTCCTGGATCGACTCGTCTGGGTCGATCACCGTCGGCCACGACGCGTCGTATTCGGCCACGAAGTCGCGAGCGGGCTCGGGCGGGTCGTCCATCAGCACGCCGAGGACCACGAGGCCGTCGTCCGCGTGCTCCTCGAGCTTGGCGCTGAACAGCGGGAATTCGTCGCGGCACGGGATGCATGACGGCCCCCAGAAGTTGACGATCACCGGAGAACCGCGGAAGTCCGCGAGGCTGGCGGTCTCGCCATCGAGCGTTGTGCCCTCGATCGCCGGCGCGGGCTTGCCCTCGAGTCCGCTCTCGGACCCGGGCTGGCTCAGCGCGACGAACGCGACGACGCCGACCGTCGTGACGACCGCGACCAGCAGCGCGAGAAGGATTGGACGGCGAGGCGTGGTCGGTCCTCGCTCACTTGATGTTGGCGGTACCGGTCATCGACGGATGCACCGAGCAGACGAACGTGTACGTGCCCGCAGGGATCGGGTCGACGTCGTAGACCTTGGCATCGACCCCGTTGAAGACCTCGCCGGTAAAGACCGCGGTCCCCGTGGCGGAGCCCTCGTGGATCGCGACGTTGTGGGCGGTCCCGGGGTCGAGGTTGACGAACGCGATCGTGAACGGGGTGTCGGCCGGCGCATCGAACGAGGACTCGAGGTACTTGATGCCCTGGGCGGTGATCGTCACGTCGGCCGCGGGGATTGACGGACCGGGCTGCTCCCGCCGCCACCGCCGCCCCCGCCTTCGCTACCGCCACCGGGTGGAGCGCTGGCGCCCGGCGACGCACCGGGCTCACCGCCGACCGCCTGGCCGGGCGGAAACGCACCGGTCTGGAGCAGCACGGCCCCGACGACCAGCACGGCGAACACGGCGAGGACCAGCGACGGCATGCGTGGATCGGGCAGGTTCTCGAGATGGCCCGTTTCGTCGGCCTCCTCGACCTTGCGGTATTCCCCGGTCGCATCGCGCAGCCAGCCGAGGAGCGCGATGGACAGCGCGATGATCCCGGCCGCCAGCAGCCACGGGCCGAACACCAGCCCCGCCAGCAGCAGGGCGGCCCCGAGCGCCGCGATCAGCGGACGGAACGACGGGCCGGGCATGTGCACGCCCTCGGGCGGGCCGTCGTGGACGACCGCCGGCAGCTCCGGCCGGGTGTGCTCGACGTCGCGCTCGTAGAGGGCTGTCGACTCGCGCAGCCAGTACAGCAGGCCGATCGACAGGGCGATGGCGCCAAGCAGCAGCGTCAGCCCGCCAAAGACCACGCCGAGGAACAGCAGGAAGGCTCCGACCGCCGCAAAGATAGGCGCGAACGACGGGCCCGGCATGTGGATGCCGTCCGGCGTGCGCGGCTGGATGCGTCTCTTTCCGCGATGGGCCGGCGCTGCGCGGGCGAGCCGCCAGAACTGGAGCACGATGACGACGAAGACGAGCGCGAAGATCGCGACCGGCAACAGCGCGATCAGCCCGCCCCAGTCCGGGATGACGAACTGGGACGCGAATTCGAGGATGCTGGTCCAGAGGTCTTCGAGCATCAGGAGACCGCGGTCAGCCGCGGGGTGTGGCAGCAGTTCGCACGGTCACTCGTTCGGCGACCCGGCGACGAGGACATAGGCCATGAACGAGATCGCGATGCCCAACGCGATGAGCATCGTCGTGCCGGCGTAGTCGACGTGCCACCCGCCGAAGTACGGGACGGCCCAGTAGATCAGCCCGATGACGATGAAGAGGACCCCGACGAGGGCCGCGTTGCGCGGATGTCGAAGAGGATGCATCGATCTAGTGTCCACTTCCTGGCAGGAGATAGAGAACCGAGAACAGCACGATCCACACGACGTCGACGAAGTGCCAGTACAGCGACGACGCCTCGACCGCGTCGTGGTGGCGTGACGAGAACTGGCCGCCGAGACCGCGGTAGAGCACGACGCTGAGCATGATCACGCCGCCGAACACGTGGGCCATGTGGAAGCCCGTCAGCGTGTAGTACGTGGTGCCGAACGTGCCCGCGTCGAGGGTGATCCCTTCCGAATACAGCAGCGCGTAGTCGAAGGACTGCATCACGAGGAAGGCGATACCCAGGAGCACCGTCACCGACAGGTTGCGCAGGAACCCGGTCCGATCGCCGCGGCGGATCGCCCACACGGCGAACTGCGCCGTGAACGAGCTCAGGATCAGGAGGATCGTCGCCGGCAGCACGAACGGCAGGAACTGGAGGAAGTACGGCTCGTTCGTTTCGGGGTTGAGTGGCGGCCACACCCCACCCGGGGCGTTCGCTCGGGTGGCGAAGTAGGCGGCGAACAACCCGGCGAAGAACATGACCTCGCTGGTGAGGAAGAGCAGCATCCCGAGGACCGGGTTGCCGATCCCGCCACGCGCGTCATGGGGCAGCCCGGCGATCGGGCTGTGCTCGGTCGTGGTGAGGGCGTGGGTGTCGGTCGTCATCGTCGTCGTCCGCTCAGTGCCCGACGCGCCCGTGGCGGGCGTCGAACAGCGGCCGCTCGGAGCGGATCTCCGGGAGCCGGTCGAAGTTGTAGGGCGGTGGCGGCGAGCTGGTCGCCCACTCGAGCGTGTTCGCCTCCCACGGGTCGTCGCCGGCCGGCTCGCCGCTGCGCAGCGACAGGAAGATGTTCGTCAGGAACGGGATCATGCTTGCCGCGATGAGGAACCCGCCGACGGTCGCGGCGACGTTGAGGTCCTGCCAGCCGGATGCCGCCGAGTAATCGGCGATGCGTCTCGGCATGCCCATCAGCCCGAGCTGGTGCATCGGGAAGAACGTCAGGTTGAAACCGATGAACATCAGCACGAACTGGATCTTCCCGAGGGTCTCGTTGAGCATCCGGCCGCTCATCTTCGGGAACCAGTAGTAGAACCCGGCCATCACGCCGAAGACCGAGCCGCCGAACAGCACGTAGTGGAGGTGCGACACGACCCAGTAGGTGTCGTGGATGGCGAAGTCGACCGGCACCGACGCGCTGACCGCGCCGTTGATCCCGCCGATCAGGAACATCGACAGGAAACCGACCGCGAACAGCATCGGCGTCGAGAACGTCAGCTTCCCGCGCCACATCGTGAAGATCCAGTTGAACATCTTCACGCCGGTGGGGATCGCGATCAGGAAGGTCATCAGGCTGAAGAACGGCAGGTACACCGCGCCCGTCGTGAACATGTGGTGCGCCCACACCGAGAAGCCGAGCGCGCCGATGGCGACCGTCGCGAAGACGAACGCCTTGTAGCCGAACAGCGGCTTGCGCGAGAAGACCGGCAGGATCTCGCTGATCATGCCCATCGCCGGCAGGACCATCACGTAGACCGCCGGGTGCGAGTAGAACCAGAAGACGTTCTGGTAGAGGATCGCGTCGCCGCCCGTCGAGGGGTCGAAGAAGTGGCCGCCGTAATTGCGATCGATGAACAGCATGATCACGGCGCTCGTGAACACGGGCGTCGCCATCAGCACGAGGACGCTCGTGACGATCATCGTCCAGACGAGGATCGGCATCCGGAAGAGGCTCATCCCCGGCGCGCGCATCTTGAAGATCGTGGTGAGGAAGTTGATGGCGCCGAGGATCGAGCTCGTGCCAATGAGCACGAGTGCCACGATCCACAGGTCCTGGCCGTAGCCGACCGAGGCGAGCGGCCGATCCTCCGACAGGGGCGCGTAGCTCGTCCAGCCGGCCGCGGCCGTGCCACCGGTCACGAACCCGAGGAAGAGCAGGATTCCGCCGAGCGGCAGCATCCAGAACGAGAGCGCATTGATCCGCGGGAAGGCCATGTCCGGCGCGCCGATCTGGAGCGGCACGATGTAGTTCGCGAAGCCCGCCAGGATCGGAATGATGAACAGGAAGATCATCGTCGTGGCGTGCATCGTGAACAGCTCGTTGTACGTCTGGTCGGTCACGAACTGCAGCCCGGGCTGGGCGAGCTCGAGCCGCACGCCAAGGGCAAGAATGCCGGCGAGGAAGAAGAAGATGAACGAGTTGATCAGGTAGAGGATCCCGATCTTCTTGTGATCGGTGGTCGTCAGCCACTCGTACAGGCCGGACCGATACCCTCGGGCGGCGGGCGCGAGCGCATGAGTCGCCATCGGTCCTCCTTACTCCGCGTTCAGCGTGCCGGTCATGTTCGGATGGACCGAGCATACGAAGGTGTACGGGCCGGCGGGCAGCGCCGGTACGTCGTAGGTGACTTCGGTGGGGCCGGTCACGATCTCGCCCATGAACACCTGTTCGCCGCTCGCAGAGCCCGCGTGGATCGCGACGTTGTGCGGCAACGGATCCTGGTTGACGAAGTGGATCTGGAACGGCTGATCGGCGGCCACCTCGAGCTCCGCCGAGTCGAAGGCGGTGTTGAGCGCGTCGATCTGGATGACGGTGTTGGCGGGATTGTTGGTCGTGCCGGGCGACGCCTCGCCGGGTGGCGGCGCTCCGGAGGGAGGCGGCCCGCCGGAGGGCGGTGGCGGGGGCGGCGCCTGGTCGATGTGCTCCTGGAGCCACACGTCGAAGTCGGCCCGGGTCAGGGGGTGGACCTCGAAGGTCATCAGCCGATGACCTGAACCGCACAATTCCGCGCACTGCCCGCCCAGGATCTGGCCGGCATCCTCTGGCTTGATCTTGATATCGAACTCGCTGACGCGGCCGGGGACGACGTCCCGCTTGAACAGGAATCGCGGCACGTAGAACGCGTGGATGACGTCGCGGCTTTCGAGCACGATGCGCACGTTCTCGTCGACGGGGAGCGCCATGCCGCCGCCCTCGCCCTGCGGCACCAACTGGGAATAGACGATGTTCTCGCCGGCATCGTCGTAGTAGTCGAACTCCCACTGGAACTGGGCGGCGTAGGCCCGCACCTTGAGCTGGGGCGATGCCGACAGCGTTTCGACGCCGTTCAACGTCCCCCACGAGATGGCGAACAGGAACGCGACGATGATCGTCGGGATGATCGTCCACAGGGCCTCGGCCAGCGTGTTGCCGTGGGTCTGCGGCGGGAGCTCGTCGTCACCGGGCCGGCGCCGGTAGCGCAGGACCGTCCACAGGATCAGGCCCTCGACCACGAAGAAGATGGCCGCCGCGATGAGGAAGACGACGTCGTACAGCTGACGGATCGAGGCACCCTGGTTGGTGGCGGCGACCGGCGGGTAGAAGCTCTGCGCCACGCGCCCCAGCGCCTGGGCCGGGTTGAGACCAACCGCGGTCGCGACGAGGAAGGCGGCGATCAGGATCGCGATGACGAGGGCTGCAATCAGCACGCCCGACAGGGGTCGCGACCTGGGGGTACTCGACATCAAGCGTCCTCGCGGGTGGTTGAGCGGGCACCGGAACGAGAGCGCCGCCTGACAGACAGCCACGACAGCTGGCCTCAGACGGGCCGATCGAATGATACCCGCCGGTGACGCGGGGCGCGCGCTCGGTCGAGCCTCCGCGAGCACATCGTGCGACGATGCCCGCGATGCCTCGTCACGCTCTTGTTTCGCGCGTCGTCGTGGCGGCGGGTGCCGCGCTCATGTTCGTGGTTGAGGCCGCGCCCGCGGCGGCCCACGGGCCGGTGCCGTCGGAGCCACCCACGCCGGCCAATCTGCTCCTCGGCTGGACGTTCCCGCCGCTGCCGACGCTGGCGATCCTGGTCGCGCTCGTGTGGTGGGCGTGGGCCGTGGGCCGGGTCAACGGTGCGCATCCGCAGAGCCGCGTGCCCCGCCGTCGGACCATTGCCTTCGTCGCCGCCATGACGGCCCTGGCGTTCGCGCTGCTGTCGGGGATCGAGCGCTACGACACGACGCTGTTCTCGGTCCACATGGTCCAGCACCTGTTGCTCGTCCTGGTCGCCGCGCCGCTGATCGCGCTTGCCGCGCCGATCACGCTGCTCCTCAGGGTCGCCTCCCCGGAGACGCGGCGGCGGGTCGTGCTGCCGATCCTCCACTCGCGGGTGATGCGGTTCATCAGCTTCCCGGCCGTGGCGTGGATCGCCTTCGCGGCGGTGATGTGGGGCGCGCACTTCTCGCCGCTGTTCGATGCGGCGCTCGAGAACCCCCTCGCGCACGACCTCGAGCACGCCCTGTTCCTCGGGGCCGCCCTGCTGTTCTGGTGGCCGGTCGTCGCTGCCGACCCCATCCCGTGGCGCCTGGCGCACCCGAGCCGTTCGCTCTACACGTTCATGCAGATGCCCCAGAACACGTTCCTGGCGGTGATCATCCTCAGCGCCTCTGTTCCGCTCTACCAGCACTACGCGTCGTTGCAGCTGCCGTGGCCGGGCTGGACGGCGACCGCGCTGGACGACCAGCATCTCGCCGCCGGGATCATGTGGGTCGGTGGCGACCTCCTCTTCATCGCCGCGATTGGGGCGGTCGTATGGGGCTGGATGCGTGCCGAGGAGGCGGACACGGAACGTTCGGATCGACGCGCCGACGCCGAGCGCGCTGTGATCCGGGAGCGGGAGGTGGCGCTGGCCGAACGGCGGGCCGAAGGCGCTGGTCCGGGCGCCGCCGGGCGCTGAGCGGAACTGCCGGTCGTCTCGATATGCTCCCCGGCAGTACCGGAGGACCCACATGGCAATCGAAACCGACCCGGTCTGCGGGATGCAGGTCGACACCGAGACGACCGATCTGAAGTACGAGCACGACGGCACCACGTACTGGTTCTGCAGCCGCGGCTGCATGCTCGACTTCCGCGACGACCCCGCCAAGTACCTGGACGCGGACTACAAGCCCTCGATGTGAGGGCAGCCGCCGGCCACGCGATAAGCCGCAGCTAAGCGGCCACTGGCAGACTCTCGTGCGACGGCGCAGGACCGGGCACTCCTCGACGGGGTCGGCCGTCCAACGTGTCTGGCAGCCGGGACGGCCGGACGGAGGTCGAACATGTCCGTCCGCTGGGGTTTGCGTCTCCGAACGCTCGTCAGCCTGCTCGCAATCGCAGTCGTCGTGCTCGCCGCACAGGCCGGGCAACGCTGGGGCCACTAGCCGAGGGCCGACGGGGCCGGGTTACTTGACTGCGGACTCGCCGCTGATCCGAGTCGCGATGTAGACCGGGACCACCGATACCAGCATCAGGAACAGGGCGACCACGTTGACGACCGGAAGCTCGGTCGGGCGTTGGATCGCGGTGAAGATCCAGAGCGGGAGCGTCTGTGTCGCGGCGCCCGCGGTGAAGTTCGTCACGATGATCTCGTCGAACGACAGCGCGAAGGCGAGCAGCGCCCCTGACAGCAGTGCCGTTCCCATGCTGGGAAGGGTGATCCGCCGGAAGCTCGTGAACATGTCGGCGCCGAGGTCCGCCGATGCCTCCTCGGGTGACCGGGGCAGGCGGCGCAACCGCGCGACGACGTTGTTGTAGGCGATGACGATGCAGAACGTCGCATGCCCCACGACGATCGTCAGCAGCCCGAAGTCGACGCCGAAGGTCACGAAGCTCGTCTGCAGCGCGATGCCGGTCACGACGCCCGGCAGCGCAATCGGCAGGACCAGCAGGAACGAGATCGAGTCGCGACCGAAGAAGGAGTAGCGCTGGACCGCCAGCGCGGCCAGCGTCCCGAGGACGAGGGCCATCGCGGTCGCGATCGTCGCCACGATCAGCGAGTTGAGGATCGCGGTCCGGATCGCCGGGTTGTTCAAGGCCTCGCCGAACCAATGCAGCGACAGGCCGGTCGGCGGCCACGCCTGGATCCGGCTCTCGTTGAAGGCGTAGATGGCGAGGATGACCAGCGGGATATAGAGGAACGCGAGGACGCCGATCGTCGCCAGGCGGAGTGCGATGCGAGTGCCCCGCGACTCGGTCATCGGTCGGCGCTCACAGCGACTCGAACGCGCCGAGTCGACGCGCCACGAGGAGATAGACGGTCATGATCACGATCGGCAACAGCGAGTAGGCCGCGGCCAGGGGCAGGTTGCCGAGGCTCGAGTTGTCGTAGATGACGTTGCCGATGAACTTGGCATCGGAGACCAGGTCGGGCGTGATGTAGTCGCCGAGCGTGAGCGAGAACGTGAAGATCGAGCCGGCGACGAGGGCCGGGAACACGAGCGGCAGGACGACTCGACGGAACGTCGTGCCGGGCCGCCCGCCGAGGTCCGACGAGGCCTCCAGGAGCGAGCGCGGGATACGTTCCATCCCGGCGTAGATCGGCAGGATCATGTACGGCAACCAGAGGTAGCTGAACACGAGCCAGCTGTTGAAGAGCTCGTCGAGCCCTGGTCCCGGGATGCCGAACCAGCCCAGGCCCCAGTCAACGAGACCTCCGCCCTGAAGGATGGTCCGCCACGCGTAGACCTTGACGAGATACGACGCCCAGAGCGGCATCAGGATCGCGACGACGAGCAGGCCGCGGGTGCGCGGTGATGCCATCCGCGCCATGTAGTAGGCGATCGGCAGCGCCAGGACCGCATCCGTGATCGTGACCGCGATGGCGACACCGATGGTTCGGATCGCCACGGTCCGGTAGACGTCGTTGGAGAACAGCTCCTGGAACGACGCGAGCGTCCAGGAGAACGGCTCGACCTGCCCGGTGAACGCGTCCTTCGTCCAGAACGCGTTCAGGAGCAGGATGAAGAGGGCGCCGAGGTAGGCGATGACCAGCCAGCCGAGCGGCGTCAGCAGGAGACCGGCCAGCCGCAGACCGCGTCGGGGATAGAGCCATCCCGCCAGGCGGCGGACCGGGCTGGGCCGTGGTGCGCTGGTCGTCGCGGTCGTCATCGTTCAGGGCAGGATGTGAGGGCTCCCCGGATCGCGTCCGGAGAGCCCTCGGCTTCGCTGGGGAGTGGTCGAGGATCAGGAACCGCGGAGCTCCGTCCACGCTGCGACCCAGTCGTCCTGGGTCTTGCAGGTCGTGGCCGAGTCCTCGTCGGCGCAGCTCGCCTGCGGTGTGCTCCAGTACGAGATCTTGTCGTAGTAGGCCTCGTCGGTCGCGTGCGTGGTCTCGCAGTGACCGGGCGAGATGGTCTCGGCATAGTCACAGGCCTGCTGGCTGGTCGGCGCCTCGCCGAACCAGACGGTGGCCTGGCCATTGGCCTCTGCCGACGCCATGTGGTTCATCCACTTGTACATGCAGTTCGGATGCTTGGCGTTCGCGGCGATCATCCAGGTGTCCGACCAGCCGGTCGAACCCTCGTCCGGCAGGACGCCGGCGATCGGCTGGTCCTCGGCCTGCATCAGGTTCACCATGAACTGCCACGACGTCCCGACGGTGACGTCGCCCGCGCCGTACGACTGCGACCTGGTCGTTGTAGGTGCCCCAGTACAACGCCCCGGCATCGCGCTGCTTCTTGAGCAGGTCGATGGCGGCGTTGAACTGCTCCTCGTTGAGCTGATACGGGTCGGTGATCCCGAGGTCGGGCTGCGTCTTCTTGAGGCGCAGGGCCGCGTCGGCGATGTAGATCGACGAGTCGTAGACGCTGACCTTGCCGGCCCCGTCCACGCCGCCGTCCCACACGAGATCCCACGACGTCGGCGGCTCTGTCACGACGTCGGTGTTGTACATGAGCAGGTTCGGGCCACGACCGTGCGGCACGCCATACGGCACGCCGTTGAGCGAGTTGTGGGCCTTGTTCTTGAGGCCCTCGAAGATGTTCGCGTAGTTCGGGATCAACGCCGTGTTGACCGGGGCCACGATCCCGCCGGCCATCAAGCGGTTGGTCGCATCGCCGGAGAACGAGCCACCGTCGTACTCCCCGGATTGCATGAGCGAGACGCCGTTGTTCGAGTCGGTCATCTCCTTCGTGTTGACCTTGCAGCCGGTCTCCTCCTCGAAGGGAGTGACCCAGTCGTAGGCCGGGTCGACGTCGCCGCGCTCCGCGTAACCCGCCCAGATGACGAGGTCGAGCTCGCCCTCTCCGTCGCCGAGCGACGCCTGCGGGCTCGGCGCGGCGGACCCGCCGGTGCTGCTACACGCGGCCATGACGAGCGCCGTGATCCCGGCGAGCGCCAGAAGCCTCCGATTCTTCATGCCTGGTCGTCCTCCTCCACCTGGCTCCCGTCTGCGACGGAGAGCTCGTGCTGTCGCTTCCAGATGAGGCGGACAGCCTTGCCTTCCTGGGCGAGCGCCTCGGTCGAGGTCGTCGCGAAATTCTGTTGGGTGACGATGAGCTCCGAGCCGGCATCGAGCGCGACCCAGTAGCGCGTGTCCGGGCCGAGGTACGACACGGCCCGGATCCGGCCGCCGGCCGAATGCTCGTCCGCCGCGACCGCGGTGTCGGGCGCGGCCAGGTTGATCTTCTCGGGACGGATCGTGAACGACCCATCCTTGCCGAGCACCTGCCGGGCCGCATCCCCGGTGATCAGATTCGAGGTCCCGACGAAGCCGGCGACGAAGCGGGTCGTGGGCCGCTCGTAGACCTCGGCCGGCGCTCCGAGCTGCTCGATCCGCCCGTTGTTGAAGACCGCCAGGCGGTCGCTCATCGTGAGCGCCTCGCCCTGGTCGTGGGTGACGTAGATGAACGTGATGCCGACCTGTTGCTGGATCTGCTTGAGCTCGATCTGCATGTCCTCGCGGAGCTTCAGGTCGAGCGCGCCGAGCGGCTCGTCGAGGAGCAGCACCCGCGGGCGGTTGACGAGCGCGCGCGCGAGCGCGATCCGCTGCCGCTGGCCGCCCGACAGCTCGTTCGGCTTGCGCTGCTCATAGCCCGGCAGGCGCACCATGCGCAGGGCCTCGGCGACCCGCTCGCGGCGTGTTGCCTTGTCGACCTTGCGGACCATCAAGCCCGTAGCCCGACGTTGTCGCCGACCGTCATGTGCGGGAACAGCGCGTAGTCCTGGAAGACCGTGTTGACGTCGCGCTCGAACGGCGGGACGCCCGTCACATCACGCCCATGGAGGACGACGCGGCCGCTCGTCGGCTGCTCGAACCCGGCGATCATCCGGAGCGTCGTCGTCTTGCCGGACCCCGACGGACCAAGCATCGAGAAGAACTCGCCATCGCGCACGTCGAGGTCGATGCCGGCGACGGCGACCACGTCGCCGTAGCGCTTCTCGATTCGTTCGAGCCGGACCGCGATGGACGGCTCGGATGGTTCGGCCGATGACGACGGCGCCGCGATCTCCGTTGGGAGCGCCAAACTGGGACCTCGCGTTCATGACGGCGCGGGGGATGGCGGGCACTATCCGGCGCTGCTCTCGACCGTGTCAAGCGCGAACGGTCCCGCGCCGGTCCGCGTTCCGTCTGGAGCGCCCATACACTCCCGCCGTGCGCCTGCTGTTCATCGCCGCGATCCTGCTCGCCGCCGCGTGCGAAGCAGGGCCCCCACCCGCCACTCCGCCGATCACGCCCGGCTCATCAGGTTCGCCGCGCGAGGTCAATCTGATCGCGCGCGAATATTCCTTCCAGCCGCCCACGCTCGACCTTGCGCCGGGCGAGACGGTCGTCCTCCACGTGATCAATGGCGGGCTGGTGACCCACGAGGCGATCATCGGCGACGACCGCGTCCAGGACGCGTGGGAGGCGGCCGAGGCGCCACACGGCGACCCGCCACCCGGGCCGACGCCCGTCGTCAGCGTGCCACCGGACGTGGCCGGCGTCCGGATCGTGGTCCGTTCCGGTGAGCGCGTCGACCTGCAGTGGACGGTCCCGGCGGACGCGGCGGCCTCCGCGTGGATCGTCGGGTGCCACATCGCCGGACACTGGGACAAGGGGATGCAGGTTCCCGTGCGCTGGGTGGTGCCGAACCGATCGCCAGGCGCCTCCGGCGGAGCACCGGCGTCCTAGGCGTTCCGAGTGGTACGCTCACGGTCCCGTACGGGATGGGTCTCGACCAGCAAGCCTCGAGGAGAAACGCATGACCTACGTGATCGCCGAGCCGTGTATCGACGTGCTTGACATCTCGTGCGTGTCGGTCTGCCCGGTCGATTGCATCCACTACGAGGAAGGCGTCGATCGCAAGCTGTTCATCGACCCCAACGAGTGCATCGACTGCGGCGCATGCGAGCCGGAGTGCCCGGTGAACGCGATCTTCCCGGAGGAGTCGTTGCCGACGGAATGGGCGAACTACACGCAGATCGACGCGACCTGGTTCGTGGACAAGGCGGCGGCCCGGACCGAGGTCGACGCACTGAAGCCACCCGCCTGACGCTGGGCGCCGAAGGCGCCTGAACTGTGCGGATCGTTTCACTGCTCCCATCCGCGACCGAGATTGTCTGCGCCCTCGGGCTCGGCGATGAGCTCGTCGGCGTGACCCATGAGTGCGACTGGCCGCCGGAAGTGATCGGCAAGCCGGTCGTGACCCACGACACCCAGGATCTCCATGACCGCCCGAGCGGCGAGATCCACGCGCTGGTGACCGCCGCGATGCACGGCGGCTCGTCGCTCTACGCGCTCGATGACGAGAAGCTCGAGGCGCTCGAACCGGACCTGATCCTGACCCAGGAGCTGTGCCGCGTCTGCGCGGTCAGCTACCGCGAGGTCAACGAGGTTGTCCGGGCGATCGACGCCTCGATCACCGTCATCTCGCTCGAGCCCACGTCGATCGAAGGGATCCTCAACACGATCACCACGGTCGGCGCCATGGCCGAGGTCGAGGACGACGCGCTCGACCTGGTCGAGATCCTGCGCTCGCGCCTGGGGGCGGTCGAGGAGGTGGTGGCCGCACGGCGCGACGCCGGTCACGTCGGGCCGCGCGTCGTCGGGGTCGAGTGGTTGGACCCGCCGTTCACCGTCGGCCACTGGGTGCCCGAACAGATCCGGCGGGCCGGTGGCTGGGACCTTCTTGGCACGGACGGTGACAAGGCCGTCCCGACGACCTGGGACGCGGTGCGGGACGTGGATCCCGAGACCCTGGTCCTGATGCCCTGCGGCTACCACCTGCCGGAGACCGTCAGCGAATGGGAGCGGACGCCGCGACCGGACTGGTTCGGGGAGCTATCGGCGGTCCGCCGCGGCCAGGTGTTCGCGGTGGACGGCTCGGCCTATTTCAGCCGGCCGGGGCCGCGCGTCTTCGACGGCATCGAGCTCCTCGCCGAGATCTTCGACCCCGAAGCGTTCGTCGACAGCGGGCCGCCCGGTTCCTGGACGCCGGTGGAGGCCTGATCGAGCGTGCCGTTCCGCGCGACGTTCGACTGCCTGTGGTGCGGGACCGCCCACACCTGCCGCGGCTCCGACGACATCGAGGGCTGGGCGCAGCTCTGCCCGACCTGCATCGGCAAGGCCGGCGACAACGGCTTCCTGCGCTTCCGCCTCCGCGACGCGATCACGGAACGGGGCCGGGCGGGCGTCCCCGTCCCGGCGGGCACGCGTCCGGCAGCCGCGAACGCCCCCGATGACGACCTGGTCGCGTACTACGAGGCGCGCGCACCCGAATACGACGACTGGTACCTGCGCCGGGGTCGCTACGAACGCGGCCCGATCCACGACACCGCCTGGAACGCCGAGCTCGACAGCGCGGGGCGATGGCTCGATGCGTTGCCGATCTCGGGGCAGATCGTCGAGCTCGCGGCCGGTACCGGCTGGTGGTCGCCGCTGCTCGCCGGCAAGGGCGAGCTGTCGATCTACGACGCGGCCGAGGCGCCGCTCGACCGCGCCCGGGACCGGCTGCTCGCCCATGGGCTCCGCGCCCACATCCACACACGCGACGCGTGGGCCGAGCCGGATCGGACGGTCGATGCCCTGTTCGCCGGCTTCTGGCTGAGCCACGTCGAACGCTCGCGCCTGCCCGCGTTCCTGGCGCTCGCGCGTCGCTGGCTCCGTCCGGGCGGCACGTTCGCGTTCATCGATTCGCTGCCCGATCCGCAATCGGGAGCCGCGAACCACCCGACGCCCGCCGACGACCGCTCGATCCGGACGCTCGACGACGGCCGCGAGTTCGAGATCGTCAAGGTCTACTACGCGCCGGAAGAGCTCCGAGACGCCATGCTGGAGGCTGGCTTTGCCTCGGCGGAAGTCTCCACAACGGGGCGGTTCTTCGTCCTCGGACGGGCCACGGCCTGAGCAGCGCACCAGCGGCCGTGGAACGGGCGACGCGGCCTATACTCCGCGCGATGTCCCCCCTGGAGCAGCGCACGATCGCGACCATCGGTTCGGGCGTCATGGCGGAGGCCATGATCGCGGGGATCCTGCGCGGCCAGCTCGTCGAACCCGGGCAGGTGGTCGCCAGCCACCCGCGACCGGAGCGTCGCGAGCAGCTCGCCCGCGAATACGGCATCCGGGCGGTCGAGTCGAACGTCGAAGCGATCGAAGGCGCGGACGTGATCCTGCTGAGCATCAAGCCCCAGATGCTCAACCGCGTCGGTCGCGAGATCGGGCCGCACCTGAAGCGCGGGCAGCTCGTCCTGTCGGTGCTGGCCGGGGCGACCACCACAGCCCTGGTCGGGATCCTCGGCCACGACCAGGTGGTGCGCTCGATGCCCAACACGCCGGCCCGGCTCGGGAAGGGGATGACGGTCTGGTACGCGACCCCCGAGACGACCGAAGACCAGCGCGCGCAGGCGGCGGCGCTGCTCGCGTGCCTCGGCGCCGAGATCGAGGTCGACGACGAGAAGTTCGTCGCCATGGCCACGGCCGTGTCCGGCACCGGCCCGACGTACGTGTTCCTCGTCATGGAGGCGCTCATCGACGCGGCCGTGCATCTCGGGTTCCCCCGCCACGTCGCTCACGACCTCGTGATCGAGACGCTCGAGGGATCGACGCTCTTCGCCAAGCAGTCGGGGATGCACCCGGCCGAGCTGCGCAACATGGTCACCTCGCCCGGCGGCACCTCCGCCGCCGCCCTCCACGAGCTCGAATCGGGCCGCCTCCGGACCGTGCTCTCGGAGGCGGTCTGGGCGGCGTACCGCCGAACCGACGAGCTCGGTGCGCAGCTCGAGGCGTCCGTCGCCAAGTCGTCCGGCACCCGCCGGCAGGACTCGTGATCGGCTCGCCCCCGTCGTCCCTGCCGGACCTCCGGCGCGCGTCGCTGGCGAACCTGCGCACGATCGACCTCCGCGGCCCGGACCGCGACTTCTGGGCGGACGAGGCCGCGATCCGGGATCGTTTCGTCGCGACGTGGGCCGGGCTGGCGGACGAGGCCTGGTCCCTCCCCGGGGCTGCCCCGTCGGATGCCGGCGGGCCGGACTGGTCGCTCGCGGAGCACGTCGGGCACGTCGCGGACTGGCAGGAGCTCGCGATCGACTACATCGGCGTGGCGCTCGAGACGGGCCGTTGGCCGTCGGACGACGACTACGACGGCGGTGACTTCGACACGTACAACGAGCGGCGCCGCGAGCCGTGGGCCTCCATGGCCCCGAGGGCCATCCGCGAGCGCCTCGACGCCGGACGCGAGCGCCTCCTCGAGCGCGCGCGGCGCCTGCCGATCGAGACGATCCGCAGCGACGAGGGCTGGGGCTGGGTGTACATGGTGCTCCACGGCCATCGGCTCGATCACCTCGCGGTCATCGAGCCGTGGGCCGAGGTGCTGCGCGGGCGCCAGGCGGACGGCGACCCGTTTGTCGCGGACCCGCGCCCGCCCGACTTCGAGACGTTCTGGGCCGCGGATCGCGCGACCCTGGCCGAGCTTCACGGCCTGCTCCAGCGGGTGCCGCCGGCGGCCTGGACGAGTACCGAGCTCACGCCGGGCTGGACGCTGCGCGACCACGTCGCACACCTCGCCGACTGGTCCGAGGAGGGTGTTCGCGCCGTCGACGAGTACCGGCGAACCGGATCGTGGCCGGCCGACCCGGAGGAGGGGATCGACGCCTGGAACGAGCGACATGTCGCTGCGTCGGCGTCGGCGACCGACACCGAGGTCCTCGCCCGTCTCGACCGGGAGTACGAGCGGATGCGCGCAGCGGCCGGGTCGCTGACGCTCGAGGAGCTGCGCTCGCCCGACGGCTGGTCGTGGGTCTACGACTGCCTGTACGGGCACGTCCGCAAGCACCTCGCCCTGATCGGCCCGTGGTGCGCCACCGTCGACTGGCCCGATCCAGGGCCTGCCTGAGGTGCCGCCGCGCGGGCGCGACCGGCCCGAAGATGGCCTGTCGATCGAGGCGATCGTCGCGATCGAGCCGCCCCGTGAATTCCGGCTCCATCCGCGGGACCGGACCGTGGCCTTCACGGCCGACGTCGCGGGCGCCCGTCAGCTGTTCACGATGCCGCTCCGGGGCGGGTATCCAACCCAGCTGACCGCGTCGGAGAAGCCGGTCAGCGACCCGCAGTGGTCGCCCGACGGCCGCCGCCTCGCCTTCGTCCGCGACGATGAGATCTGGGTGATCGAGGCCGACGGCTCGCGGCTTGCAAGGGTCACCGGCCACAAGGCGGGCACGTACGGCCCACGCTGGTCACCGGACGGCAAGCGACTCGCCTTCGTCTCGCGTCGTCGGGGCTGGTCGCAGGTCTGGATCATCGATGCGCCTGTGCCGCGTCGCGGCCGGCCCGCGAACGAGCCGCGAGCTCCCGAGGCCCGCGTCCTCACCCCGGCAGGCGTGGATGTCACGTCCCTGGCCTGGTCTCCCGACGGATCGCAGATTGCCGTCACCGCCCAGCGTCGCCTCGACGACCTCGAAACGGCTCAGATCATCGTGGTCGACGTCGCCACCGGCGCCGAGCGAACGGTCGCCGGCGAGACGAGCTTCGACTCGCTCGCGAGCTGGCTGCCCGACGGTTCGATCCTGTTCGTGTCCGACGCCGACGGCTGGTTCCACGTCGTGCGGCTGACGGCCGATGGGCGTGACCGGATCGTGCTCACGTCGGGCGAACGCGAGCACGGCGTTCACACGAACGAGTTCGGCCGTGGGTTCGGGTTCCAGCCCGATCCGTCGCCGGACGGGACGAGGTTCGTCCACGTCGAGATCCATGACGGCCTCGTGGACCTGGTGGTCCGGGCACTCGACGGCGAACCGCCACCGAAGCGCGGTCGAGGTCGACCCCCGAAGACGCCCCGCACGCTGAGCTCGGCGACCGCCGGCCGGCGGATCAACCCCTGGGACGGCGTGTGGCGACAGGTGGGCTGGCTTTCGGACGGCGCGTGGGTTGCGGCGATCGGCGAGAGCGAGACACGACCGCAGGACCTGTGGTTGCTGCCGGTGCCGGGCATCGCGCCGGATGACGCGCGTCCCCGTCAGGTGACGACCTCACTCCCCGCGATCGTCGGTGCGGCGCTGGTCCCCGGTCGCGTGCCGGCGACCGAGCGCATCGCGTTCACGGCCCGAGACGGGCTCCGCATCGAAGGCAACCTGTGGCGGCCCTCCGGCGCGACGGGCAAACGGGGTGGCGATCGCGTTCCAACCATCGTCAGCGCCCATGGCGGACCGACGGCCCAGGCCTATCGCTCGTTCGTGCCGTTGAAGCTCCACCTCGTGCGCGAGGGGTTCGCGTACCTCGACGTCGACTATCGCGGCTCGACCGGCTACGGGCGCGCGTTCCGGCGTGCCAACCACGGGGAATGGGGCCACGCGGACGTCCACGATGTCATCGACGCAGCACGATGGGCGACCCAGCAGCCGTGGTCGGATGGGCGGCTGGCCGTCTTCGGTGGCTCGTACGGCGGGTACCTGGTGCTGTCGGCGCTCGTCGAGGAGCCTTCGATGTGGCGGGCCGGCGTCGACCTGTTTGGCGACTCGGAGATCGCCGAGAGCTTCCGCCACGGTGACCGCCTCGGGCGGCTCGAGCTCCAGAGCATGATGGGCTCGCCGGACGACCCGGCGCAGGCCGAGCTGTACCGCCGAGGATCCCCGGTCTACCGTGCCGAGCGGATCGAGGCCCCGCTGCTGATCCTGCACGGGCGCCAGGACCCGACGGTCGTCCCCTTGATGACGGAGCGGATGGTCGAGGCGCTCGAGATCGAGGGCAAGTTCCACGAGGTGCACTGGTACGACGACGAGGGCCACGGCTGGGAGCGACGCGAGAACCGCCGCGACGCGTTCGGGCGCATCGTCGCGTTCCTTCGGACGCACGTCCTCGACGAACAGTCCGGAGCCTGACCCGGCCGACACGAATCAAAACGGCCGTCCCGAAGGACGGCCGTCAGGACTACCCGCCGGTGGGCCCCGGCGGGCGGATCGTGACTAGCGCCAGCGCTGTCCGGCTTCGATGACCAGGCTCGAACTGGCAAGCGCCGACAGGAACAAGACGACGCGGAAGGCCTGCGAGCGAAGCATGGGCTTCATGTGAGAGGGTCCCTCGATGCGGTTGACCCCATTTCGGGATCAATCAAGTCGTTAGGAGCGGAACCCTACGGGCCAGCAGTGCCAGTGCACCATGACCCATCAGTACTATTCAGGTACGGGTGGTGGTAGGAGTTGCCGCACCGCACCGAGCGTGGATTCGGGCCTCAGCCGCGCTCGGGCGCGCTCCCGAGGATCGAGCCGAGTTGCTCGACGTGCTCGTCGATGTGGTTGATGAGCATCCGCTCGACGATCGCTCCGACCGTCATCTCGCCGCGCGTCGGGTGGGTGCCGCGGCGCTCGATCTGCTCGACCGATAGCTCGCCGAGCCGCCGGGCCACAAGCTCGGTCCGGTCGTCGATCCGGTCGAACAGCTCGCCCACGGGCAGGGCACGGTCGCGACCGATCGCCGCGATCCGCTCCTCGTCGGTCTGGACCCGCCCGAACGGAACGGGTTCCGGGTAGCCATCGAGGATCCGCTCGATCTGTGCCATCCAGTACGGAACCATCTCGGCCACGTGCGCCAGCAGCTCCGGCGGGTACCAGCTCGACTCGGGCTCGGCCCCGAAGTTGTCACTGGCCGGCCACGGCGCGCGCGCCTCGACCTCTCCGCGCAGATCGTCCAGCCGGGATCGGGCGAGGAGCAGCCGGTCGGCGACGTCGTTCGCTGCCATGGCCTTGAGTGTCGCACGTCGGCGTAGCATTGGAAGCCACGACAGCGCTCGGGCCGGTGCCGCTCGCAGTCATCGATCCGAGCCGCGAAGCACTGCACGGAGAAGTCGAGCGATGACCGAGACGATCGCGCAGGGCGCCGCCAACCAGGCCGGCGCCCGGATCAACCCTGACGCGTACGCCGAAGCCGGCGATTTCCTGCCGTTGAACGGCATCGACCACGTCGAGTTCTGGGTGGGCAATGCACGCCAGGCGAGCGCCTACTACCGGGCGCTGTGGGGCTTCACACCGGTCGCGTTCAGCGGCCTCGAGACGAAGGTCCGCGACCGGGCGAGCTACGTCATGGTGCAGAACGACATCCGGTTCGTGTTCACGGCGCCGCTCACGCCGGACGGCGAGATCGCCGAGCACGTCCGCGCGCACGGCGACGGCGTCCACGACATCGCGTTCTCGGTGGACGACGTCGAGTCGGCCTGGCGCGAGACCACGTCGCGTGGCGCCGTGTCGGCCCTCGAGCCGACCGAGCTCGACGGCGGGCGAGGACGGCGTCCTGCGCAGGGCCTCGATCCGCACCTACGGCGAGACGCTCCATTCGTTCGTCGACCGGCGCGAGTACGGCGGCGTCTTCGCGCCGGGCTACCGCAAGGTCAAGAACCCGGCCCGCGCCGCGGACGGGCTCAGCCTGCTCGAGGTCGACCACTGCGTCGGCAACGTGGAGCTCGGCGAGATGGACCAGTTCGTCGACTTCTACAAGGACGTGCTCGGCTTCAGCCAGCTGATCCACTACGACGACAAGGTCATCCACACCGAGTACAGCGCGCTGATGTCGAAGGTCATGACCAACGGCAACGGGCGCATCAAGTTCCCGATCAACGAGCCGGCGACCGGCAAGAAGAAGAGCCAGATCCAGGAGTACCTCGACTGGTATCACACGCCGGGCTGCCAGCACATCGCGCTGCGCACCGAGGACATCGTCGGGACGGTCCGCCAGCTGCGCGAGAACGGCGTCGAGTTCCTGGGCCTGCCGCACGAGTACTACGCGACGCTGGCGGATCGCGTCGGGGACGTCGGCGTGCCGATCGACACGCTCGAGGAGCTGGGCATCGAGGCCGACCGCGACGAGGAGGGCTACCTCCTCCAGATCTTCACGCGGCCCGTCCAGGATCGGCCGACGTTCTTCTTCGAGATCATCGAGCGCCACGGCTCGCGCGGCTTCGGCGTCGGCAACTTCAAGGCGCTGTTCGAGGCGATCGAACGCGAGCAGGAGAAGCGCGGGAACCTCTAGGCGAGGCTCCCGCGCGGCGCGACGTCATTACCACGCACGGGCCCCATTGAGCGGGCCGCAGACGAAGTCGGAACGTGGCGATGAGGTCGCGGATGACCGCCGTGCTCGAGCTGAACTGCGCTCGGGTCGCCTGGTCCGTAGGTCAGCATGACCGACCGTCCGATCACCGACGTCCGCGACCGTCATCGAGCACGCGCTGGTCGATGGCAGCCCGTACTCGATCTGGCGGCCATCGAGCGCCTGCGTCAGGAGCGTCACGTAGTAACCCGCCGATGGTCGGGGCAGCTGGTCGTCCAGCTGGGGCTGACCGCGAGCTCGACCTGTTGCCCGGTGACCGCCGCCGAGGTCGACGCTGACCGGCTCGCTCGCGTCGAAGCGCAGGATTGGTGGTCACGAAGTCGATCCAGTCGGCGGCCTTGCCGCCCACGGCTCGGATCGGGGCTTCGTGCCGGCACTGGTCGCTCTGGTCCGCGATCGCGGCATCCGACCACATCAGGACATAGGGGTCATTCGGGTTGCCCTGGTCGATCTTGTAGATGTCTGGGATATCGACGACGTTCAGCCACGCTCCGAGGATCGGGCTCGTCGTCGTCGTACGAGAAGCCTGGCTCGAATTGGCTGGAGTGGTGGGTGCCGGCCATGCAGCGGGCCGGCGCAACCGGGAAGGTCGTCCTCGCATTGGACGGCTGCTGACGGCGAGACCGCCGGACTTGGCGTCAGCGACGGTGGTGACTTCGGTCGGCGCCTGGCGCCGCCGATGCCGGCGGAGACGACGGTCGCAGGACGGCAAAGCCGGCCACCGCGACGACGATGATCGCCGCGACAGCGAGCAATGCCTTGAGATTCGTGTTCACGTGGGAGTCCCTCCTGGAGACACGCCACGCGGGCTGCTGCGGTTGACGCGCGATCCGGTCGGCGACCTCGTCGAGGACGCGATCGGCGACCTGCGTCGGCCGCTCGGTGAACCAGTGGTCGAGAACCCGTTCGATGTCACGTTCACTGGTCATGCCGAACGTCCTCCGACGACGGTCAATCGGGCGTCGGCCTCGAGGGCGGCCCGCATGGCGCGATGGGCGTTGAAGAGTCGGGAGCGGGCGGTCCCGGGCGGGATGCCGAGCGTCTCGGCGATCTCGGTCGGGGCGTAGCCCAGGAAGTGATGCAAGCACGAGGATCGCCCGTTGATCGGGCGGCAGCCGCCGGAACCCGCGTTCGAGCTGGTCCCGATCGGCGAGGGAGAGCAGGTCGTCGGGGGCGGCCGGCCCGTCGACCGGCAGCACCCGAAGGTTCATGGCGCGGCGACGCTGACGCGCCGCCTCGCGGATGCACACGTTGACGAGGAGTCGGCGGAGCCACGCATCGAAGCGGTCCGGATCGCGGAGCCCACGCAGGTCACGCCAGGCGATCACCAGCGCGTCCTGCAGGGCGTCCTCGGCCCGATCGATATCGCGGAGGATCTGGAGGGCGACCCCGAACAGCCACTGCGAGCGCGGGCGGACCAGGTCCATGAAGGCTGCCTGGTCGCCGCGTCGTGCCGCTGCTCCCGCGACGGTCAGACGAAACTACGGAATGATGCGGATCGAGTCGATGGCCGTCTGTGCGGTGGCCCGGTCGGCGGCGGGTGTCGCCGCGTAATCGAGGAGGACGACAACGGCCGTCTCGCCGTCCACGTCGAGGAGCCAGACCCGCCAGCGGTTCGCCGCGCCGTTTGCGTACAGGCCCTTCGGCTCGGCAAACACGTAGTGATTGCAGGGGAGGTCGGTCGGCAGTTGAAGATCGAGGCGCTTGCCCGAGTAGCCGGCGAGTTCTGTATCCGTCACGCCGGACACCTCGAGGTCCTGGCGGGCGGAGAGCGCGGCGACGAGATCGTCGACCGATGACGCACCCGACGCCGGCGATGGCGAGTGGACGGATCCGTCGCATGGGTCGGTGACGACCTCAGGGTTGTGGTTGACGGAGATCCCGATCCCGTTCCGGTGACCCCGAGCCGCTCGGACCGCTCATGAAGAACTCGCCGAAGCCCGCCCAGCCCTCCGGGGCCGTGATGACAAATGCCATCGCGTCTGTGGGCAATGCCCGCATGACGTAGTCGCCGGCATCGAGGCGACCCATCCGGCAAGCGCCGAAGGCAATGGCGTGGCCGAGGCCGACGGTGATTGGGCGGGCGGTCCACCAACGCCGGGCGACGTGCCGGGCAGCAGGTTGTAGCCCACGACGGCGATCAGGACCACGGCGGCCACGACCGCTCCGGCTTTCGACGAAGAGATTCATGTCAAGGAGCCTCCGCTGGAGGCGCCATCTGCGCCGCTGGCGGGTGCTGCCGATCCGGTCGGCGACCACGGTCACCACCCGGTCGGGCATCCGCGTCGGCCCGTCATCGAACCAGATGTTCAAGGCGCGTTCGATCTCGGAGCGTTCGTTCACAGGGAGCCTCCGGCGATCGACACGCGCGCCTCGGCATCGAGGGCGGCGCGCATGGCGCGATGTGCATGGTGAAGTCGCGAGCGAACCGTCCCTCCGGGAACGCCGAGCAGCTCGGCGATCTCCGATGGGGGATAGCCCACGAAGTGGTGCAACACGAGGATGGCGCGTTCGTCCGGCCGCAGACGCCGGAAAGCGCGATCGAGCTCATCGCGATCGGCCACGCTGAGCAGATCGTCGGGGGCCCTCGGGCCGTCGACCGGCAGCGCGCGCAGGTGTGCGATCCGGCCACGCTCGCGCGTCGCCTGGCTGATGCACACGTTGGTCAGGACGCGGTGGAGCCAGGCGTCGAACCGGTCCGGATCGCGGAGACTCGGCAGGTCGCGCCAGGCGATCACCAGTGCGTCCTGCAGAGCGTCCTCGGCCCGGTCGACATCCCTGAGGATCCGGTGCGCGATCGCGTAGAGGCGGTCACCATGCAGCTGCACCAGGTCGACGAATGCCTCCTGGTCACCGCGCTGGGCCGCCTCGACGAGGTCCCGATCCATCCCACCGTCCGGGAGTTGGCGTCCGTCGGGGACGCCGGTCCACATCTATCGGTAGATCCTGCGCGCGAATCGTTGGAAATTCGACAATCTGGGCGCCGCCAGAGCAGGGAGTTCGGTGAGACGGATCCGCAATCTCGGCCTCTTCGCGATCATCGCGTCTCTTGTAGCGCTCGCGCTCGTCGTCGTCCTGCGCCCCGTCGTCCAGCGGGCGATGGGCGTCAATGTCGACATCGGATCCGGGGGCCTCGTGCGAGCTCGCCGTTCCGGACGGGTACGAGGTGTCGGTCTTCGCCGAGGGCCTCGCCGTCGCCGCGGTTCATGGACGTCTCGGCGGACGGCGTGCTGTTCGTCGCGGAGCGAGGCGCCGACCGGGTCGTCGCCCTCCCCGACCGGGACGGGGATGGCCGGGCCGACGAGACGATCGAGGTTGGTCGCGGATACGAGTCCGCGCATTCGGTGGCCTTCGAGCCCGACGGCGCGCTGCTGGTGGCCGGCGAGACGACGCTGTTCCGGCTGCGGCTCGGCGCGGATCTGCAAGGAGGCGGATCGATCCGTCGTCCTTGACGGCCTGACCACCGGCGGGCACTCCACCCGGACGGTCGCTGTGCTACCCGACGGCCAGTTGCTCCTCTCGGCCGGGTCGACCTGCAACGTCTGTGTCGAGAGCGATCCGCGGCGCGCGGCGATCAACCTCGTACCGCCCGAGGGAGGCTCGAGCCGGGTCTACATGACCGGCCTCCGAAACGCGGTGGGCGTGTGGGTCGATCCCGCGACCGGCCGTGCCTGGGCCACCGACATGGGACGCGACTGGCTGGGCGACGACCTGCCGCCGGAGACCGTCTACGAGGTGATCGACGGCGCCGATGCCGGCTGGCCGAGATGCCACGCCGGAGATCTCGTCGATCCGGAGTTCGGCGGCGAGGGCGCCTGCGATCGGCGTCGCCGACCCGGCCGTGACGTTCGGGGCGCACAGCGCGCCGCTCGCGCTGCTGGCATGGGACGGCCACCTGGTCGTCGCCCTCCACGGCTCGTGGAACCGCTCGGACAAGGCCGGGTATGCGCTCTGGTGGCTGCCATGGGATGGCGAGCCGGCCGGCGAAGCCGAGCCGTTCGCCACCGGCTTCCTGCCCGAAGGCGCGCAGGATGCGCTCGGCCGCCCGGCAGGCCTCGCCGTCGGGGCGGACGGAGCGCTCTACGTGTCGGACGACAAGGGCGGCTACATCTACCGGATCGCGCGCCGGTAGCGTTCCGACAACGAGCGCGGGCGTACCATCCAGCGGTCGGAATCGCGGATCAGCGCACACCTGGAGCGAGCCGTGGACGAACAGTCGGTCGCGGACCTGGTCGAGCCGCTCATCACGTCACCGCCGGAAGGCCCACCCGAGTACGTCGCGACGGCTGGGCGAACCCTGGCGCGCGAGGGCAGCGTCACGATCACCGTCTCGGAGACCCAGCGCGTCGTCGCAACGGTGACGGACGGCGACGAGGCCTTCGAGGTCGAACTGGCATCGACCGCCGAAGGCCTCCTGGCGCGTTGCAACTGTTCGATCGGCTCTTCCGGGCACCTCTGCCCGCACAGCTTCGCGACCGCGTTCGTCACCTGGAACCGCGGCTGAGGTCCAGGCGGACGCTGCGAGTCTATGGCCGCTCAGCCGCCCGGGAGTTCATCTTGCGCCGAGGCGATCGCTTCTCCATGAGCGCGAGGGTGTTGCCCTCGCCGTCGGCGAAGAACGCCATCCACTCCTCGAGGCCCGTGTCCTCGTGGACGAAGATGCGCTGGGGTTCGCTCGTCAGCTCGACGCCGCGGTTGCCGAGCTCCGCGTAGGCCGCCTCGATGTCGTCGACGAGGAAGTAGAGGATCGAGCCCGGCTGCCACGCGTCCTCGTCCATGCGGTGGAGGTAGAGCCTCGTCCCGCCGAGGTCGAAGAACGCCAGGTCCCCAAACGTGAACACGTGCGGTAACCCGAGCGTCTCGCCGTAGAACTGCTCGGCGCGGGCAACGTCGCGGACGTGGAGCAGGACCTGGCCGAGCGAGCCGAGTCGCAGCGGAGACGGCCTTTGCATGGACGGACGATACCCGCCTCCTCGCACACGTCGCCTCTGGACGCCGCAGGTCGCAATCGGCATCCTGCACGCGACAGCCATTCGGGGAGGGAGAGGTCCGCGATGTACTCGTGGTGGGTCTACCTGCACATCCTTGGTGCATTCGCCTTCGTCTTTGCGCACGGTGCGTCGGCGCTGGCCGCGTTCCGCATCCGGGCGACGCGCGATCCCGTCCAGATCCGCACGCTCCTCGACGTGTCGAGCCTGGCCATCGGGGTGATGTACATCGGCCTGCTCCTGCTCCTGATCGGCGGGATCGCGGCCGGGATCGTCGGGGAGCGGTTCGACGAGGGCTGGATCTGGGCCGCGCTCGTCATCCTCATCGTGATCATCGTGGCGATGTACGCGATGGCGACCCCGTTCTACGGGCAGCTCCGCGTCGCCGCCGGCGTCCGGGCAAAGGACCCGAAGGCGGACCCGAACCCGGTTGTCAACCAGTCAGACATCGACGCCCTGGCCGGCAGCAACCGACCGGCCGTGTTGCTCGCGATCGGCGCCATCGGCTTCCTGCTGATCCTCTGGTTGATGGTTCTCAAGCCGTTCTGACGTCGTACGATCCGCGCATGCCCACCATCACCGCCGCGATCCGTGTGCTCGCGGGTCTGGCCATCCTGGTCGTGGCTGCCTGCGATTCGACCGGCTCAGGCGCGAACACGACCCCCGAGCCAACCTCGGCGGGGGACCTCGCGGGCACGTCGTGGACGCTCGTCAGCGATCGGGGGCACCCCGGTCGTCGAGGGGTCGGGGCCTCACCTCACGTTCGGCGCGGACGGCAACGCGAACGGTTCGACGGGCTGCAACTCGATGTCGGGCACCTACGCGACGGACGGCGCGGCCCTGACCTTCGGGCCGATGGCGACGACCCGCATGGCCTGCGAGGAGAGCCTGATGACCCAGGAGACCGCGGTGCTCGAGGCGCTCGCGGCGGTCTCCGGCTGGGAGATCGATGCCGACGGCCGGCTGCACCTGACCGGAGGGACCGAGCTCGTCTTCCAACCATCACTGACGTGAGGCTCGCCCACGTCCGAGAGCGCCATGCTCCGACCGGGCGCTCCGTGGCGCCTGGCGGCCGCGCTCGACGCCGCGTGACGCCCCGAAGCGCTGGCTCGACCTCGAGGTGGCCCGGCGGCGAGCCCTCGCGTCGCATGCCGAGCTCGCCCACAACGAGCCGGTCTTCCGGCGACCGATCACGACGCTGGACGACCACCTCGCCGCCGGCCTCCGCGTCGAGGCGTTGCGGGCGGTGCTGGAGCGATTCGAAGCGCGAGGCGAGCCGGACGACTGACGAGGCCGTCCTCGCCGGCGCCGACCTGGCCTTCGGACCCCCGGTCCTGCGTCCGCCGTCGCTGCGGGACTTCTATGCGTTCGAGCGGCACGTCGGAACGATGTGGGCGCGTCGGGGCGGCGAGATCCCGGAGGCATGGTTCCGACTGCCGATCTTCTACTTCAGCAACGTGTCCGAAATTCGCGGACCCGGCGACCCCGTCTGGGCGCCGCGTGGCTCGGAGGAGCTTGACTACGAGCTTGAGGTCGCGGCGCTCGTGGACACCCCGGCACGCGACCTGACGGCGGACGGTGCCGAGGCGGTGATCGGCGGCTTCATGATCCTCAACGATTGGTCGGCACGCGACCTGCAGCGCGAGGAGACGACCGTGCGGCTCGGGCCGGCCAAGGGCAAGGACTTCGCGACATCGATCGGGCCGTGGCTGGTGACGCCCGACGAGCTCGCGGACCGCCGATCCGCGACCGGCTTCGACCTCGCGATGACGGCAACCGTCAACGGCGTCGAAACGAGCCGCGGCACCTGGTCCAGCATCCATTTCTCGTTCGGGCAGATGCTGGAACGGGCGTCGGCCGACGTGCAGCTGCGGGCCGGCGACCTGCTCGGCAGCGGGACGGTTGGCGGCGGCTGCCTGCTCGAGATCCGCGAGGAGACGCTCGGCCGCTACCTCGAGCCCGGCGACGAGGTGGTGCTCCGGATCGAGGGGCTCGGGGAGCTGCGGTCGCCGGTGGTCGCACGTCCCGAAGGCGATCGATGACGGAACGTATCCTCCCGACCGGCATCGACACGCCGGAGCTCGTCGTCGACCGCGACCGCCTGTATGCCAACGTCCTCGGCCTCCAGCGCACGCTGGACGAGCGGGGCATCCGGCTGCGGCCGCACGCCAAGACGCACAAGAGCGTGCGCATCGGGCGGCTCCAGGTCGAGGCAGGTGCGGCCGGGCTGACCGTCGGCACGCTCGGCGAGGCCGAGGTCTTCGCGCTCGCCGGCCTGCGCGACATCTTCGTCGCCTATCCCGTCTGGGCCGAGGGACCGAAGGCGGAACGCGTGCGCTCGCTCCACGGGACGGCGGACCTGCGGGTCGGCGTCGACTCCGCCGCAGGGGCCGAGCGGCTGGGAGCCGCCGTGAAGGGCATGAGCCAGCGGCTGCGGGTGCTCGTCGAGATCGACCCCGGGCTCCACCGGACGGGCGTCGGCGACCCGGAGGCCGCGGTCGCCGTCGCTCGCGCGGCGAAGAGCGCCGGGCTTCATGTCGAAGGCGTGTTCGCCCACGCCGGCCACAGCTACACGCCCGGGCGCGCCGGCGCGGCCTCGCTCGACGAGATCAGCACGCTCGAGGCCGCGGCCGAGGCGCTCGAGGCAGACGGCTTCGAGATCGAGACGATCAGCGCCGGCTCGACGCCGACGCGGTTGCTGTCGGGGACGGGCCGCGTCAACGAGATCCGTGCCGGGACGTACGTCCTCGGCGACCGCCAGCAGGTGGCCCTCGGTGCGATGGAGCCGGACGAGACGGCGGCAGTCGTCGTCGCCACGGTCGTGTCTTCGGCGCGGGACCATTTCGTCCTGGACGCGGGGGCCAAGGCACTGACCAAGGACCGGCCGGACTGGCTTCCGGGCTTCGGCGAGGTCGAGGGCTATCCCGACGTGGTGATCGAAAAGCTGTCCGACTACCACGGCGTCACGCGGGTCACGCCACTCGCGCAGCGGCCGCAGGTCGGGGAGGTCGTCGCCGTCGTGCCCAACCACATCTGTCCCGGTCGTGGACCTTTTCTCGAGCTTCACGGTGGTCGCACCGGATGGGCGCACGGAGCGCTGGCCGGTCGACGCGCGGGGTCGGAGCGGGTAGACCGTGGCGAGGCGCGTCCGGATCGAACCGATGGCCGAAGGGGACTGGCCCGAGGTGCGCCGGATCTACGCCGAGGGGATCGCGACGGGCGACGCGACCTTCGAGACCGAGGTCCCGGATTGGTCGCACTGGGACCGATTGCACCGGCCGAGATGCCGCCTCGTCGCGCGAGATCCGGCGACCAGGACGGTCGTCGGCTGGGCCGCGTTGTCGCGCGCCTCGTCGCGGCGGGTCTATGCCGGCGTCGCCTGGGAGAGCGTGTACGTGGCGGACGCGTGGCGCGGCCGGGGCGTCGGGCGCGCTCTGCTGGAGGCTCTGATCCCGGCGTCGGAGGAGGCCGGGTACTGGACGCTGCAGGCCGGGATCCTCGTCGAGAACGAGGCGAGCCTGGCCCTCCACGAGCGCGTCGGCTTCCGCCGCGTCGGCGTCCAGGAACGGATCGGGCGCGATGCGACGCGGTCGCTGGCGCGACCGCGTCCTGCTCGAACGGAGGAGCACCACGGCGGGCAGCTGACCGCTGATCCCACTCGGTCTGAACGTTCGGCCTCCCGACGCCCGTCATAGTGGGTAGTCCGCGGCCATCGAGGCTGCGGCGACCGGAGGTCGAGGGTGGATCGAGACCTCGTCGAGCGGGCCCGAGAGGGGGATCGCGAGGCGTTCGCCGTCCTGGTGCACCAGGTCAGCGACACGCTCTACGCGGTTGCTCACCGGATCCTGCGCGACACGGGTCTCGCCGAGGACGCGCTGCAGAACGCCCTCGTGCTCGCCTGGCGGCGACTGCCCGAAGCTCCGGGATCCTGACAAGTTCGAAGCGTGGATCCATCGGATCCTCGTGCATGCCTGCTACGACGAGTCGGAGCGGGCTCGACCCTGGGTCGCGACCGTCCGCGTGCTGCCCATGAACGGGCTCTCCACGCCGGACTCGAGCGACGACCTGGCCAACCGCGACGAACTGGAGCGGGCGTTCCGCCGGCTCTCGATCGAGCAGCGGGCGGTCTTCGTCCTGCACCACTACCTCGGGCTGCCCCTCGTGGAGATCGCCGAGCTCCTCGAGATCCCCGCCGGGACGGCCCGATCACGCCTTCACTACGCCATCGCGGGGCTTCGCGACGCCTTGACAGCCGAGCCGGAGCCCGTTGCCCAGGAAGGACGGCCGGCATGACCGACGACCGCTCGCTCGAACGCGCCGCTCGGTCGTGGATCGAAGCCGGTCCGAGCCGGGCCCCCGACCGCGTCGTCGAGGCCGCCCTCCTCCGGATCGAAACGACTACACAGGAACGGGATCTCCGGATCCCGTGGAGGTTCCCACCATGCTCACCTCGGCCCGCGTCGCCGCGGCCGCCGTCATCGGCGTGCTGCGATCGGCGGCGCCATCTATCTCGGACGCTCAGGCCAGTCCAGTGTCGCGGGGCCCGGTCCGAGCCACACGCCGCACGCCATCCGCGTCGCCTTCGGCGTCAGCCAGTCACGCGGCCACCAACTCCACCAGCCTGCCTGGCCTGGATCGTCTTCGAGTACGCCGGCAAGGCGCCCGACGGCACCACGCCGGCGCCGTCGACTACCCGAATTCGATCTGGCTCGCTCACGCGGACGGCACCGCGCCTGCACGAGCTGGCTCCCGGTCTCCCGGCCTGCGGGCAAGGTCAGCCCTGACATCTCGCCTGACGGCACCGCGTCATCTTCAGCGCCACTGACCCGCACAGTGCAGGTCTGGGAGGCCGACATCGACGGCGGCGATCCAGAGCTGGTCTCGACGGACTGCAGCGGGATCCCGGCCGAATGCATGGACGCTGATCCCGCGTATTCGCCGACGGCAAACGCATCGCGTTCCTCCGTGCGACGGAGACCTCGAGCGCGCTCGCCATTCGAGATCTGGCGAGCGGCGCCGTGACGATCCTGGAGTCCACGCAAACCTCGTCATCGGACGTCTGGCTCGCGCAGCCCTCGTGGTCGCCCGACGGCACGGCAGGTCGTCTACGCACAACGGTCATCGACGACTCGAGCGCAGGACAAGGTCTCGGACTACGCAGGCGATCTTCATCGTGCAACGCTGACGGCAGCGGCCTCCGGCTCGCCCTGCCGAGCGAACACCTGGGGCGATGCCGGACGTGGTCGCCGGACGGGACGCGATCGTCTTCGCTCGGAGGGCCGATTGGACGATGAACCTCGACGGGACGGATCAGGCCGAGCTCGTACGCGTTCGGCCGGATGGGACCGACCTCCAGCGCTGACGTCTCTGGACGGCTCGCGTCGTGGCGCTCCCGAGCTACGACCGTCAGATCGGCGCTCACATCTGTCGATCTGGACGGCAACCAGACCATCCACTGCTCATGGATCCCGTGGCGGCGATGCGAAACCGGCGATCGGTCACGAACACCGGGCATCGGGTCGCGAGCGACGTGAACCCGCCGACTTGGACAGCCGATGGCAGCCGACGCTGCTGATCAATCGCTACGACGACGGAGGTCGACCCAGCTCTACGGGCGGATCACCACGACATCGATGGGCTCGTGGCGGCCACGGACCTCCAGGTTCCGCCGCTCGAGCCCATTCGTCTCGTAGTCGGCGGTCTCGGCTGCCGCGACGGTGACCAGGATCTCGCCCGCTGCCGCACTGGACGCCAGCCGGGCCGTCGCTGTTGACGACGTCGCCGAGCGCAGTGAAGTCGTCGACCGCTCCCTCCGGCCCGGTCGTCCCGACATACGCTTCGCCGGTGTGAACGCCCGCCCCGATCGGGATCGGCCCGGCTCGGCGAGGCGTCGTCGCGCCCGCACCGCGCGCACAAGCTCACGCGCCGCCTCGATCGCGGCGATGGCGTGGCGCGGTCCACTGACCCCACCGAAGAAGAGTCCGATCACCTCGTCGCCGACCAGCTTGTCGACGATGCCGTCGTACCGCAGGATCACCTCGGTCCCGATCCGGTAGAAGCCGTCGAGGAAGGTCCGGAACTCTGCCGGTCGCATCCGCTCGGCGATGCCGGTCGACCCGCGGACGTCGGCAAAGAGCAGGCTCACCGGGATCTCCGCTCCCCCGACCCCTTCCTTGCGCCATTGCGTGATGCAGTTCGTGCAGATCGCGGGATTGCCGGGGAAGCGGCCGAAGCCGACGTGCCGGAGCAGCGCGCCGCCGACGCCTTCGAACGGCGCCGCGCACAGCTTGCAGCGCGGCGATGACGGGACGTGGCGGAATCGCTTGCGGAAACCGATCAGGCCCGGATGGTCGCCGGTCAGGATCGCGCGCAGCTCCTCCTCGTGCGTGCTGTCGGCCATGGCCGCGACGATACGCCGTCGCCGGAGGGCCCGACTAGACTGACCGCCGGACCCAGGAGGCACGTCGCCCATGTATTACGTCGCCCACGGCAGCATCCCGCCGCAGCGTCACACGCAGCACCGCGCCCCCGACGGCAGCCTCTACGCCGAGGAGCTGTTCGGGATGGAGGGGTTCACCGGCCGCAGCTCGATCCTCTATCACGTGACGCCGCCGACGCAGACCCACCAGATCGAGCCGGTCCGGCGGATCGCCATCGAGGCCGCCGACGACGGGCTCCATCGCCATCGGCTGACGAAGACCGGTGCGGTGCCGGCGCGAGGCGACGCGATCACGGGGCGGATCCCGCTGTACTTCAACAACGACGTGATCTTCGGCATCGTCCGCCCGGCCGAGCCGATGCCCGCGGGGACGTTCTACCGCAACGGGATCGCCGACGAGATGCTGTACGTCCACGAGGGCAGCGGCGTCTGCGACACGATCTTCGGCCCGCTCCGCTACGGCCCCGGCGACTACCTCGTGCTGCCGATCGGAACCACCTGGCGGCTTGACCCCGACGCGGGATCCGAGCAGCGGATGCTCTACCTCGAGGCGCCTTCGGAGATCGTCCCGCCGCGGCGCTACCGCAACGACTACGGGCAGCTCCTGGAACACGCCCCGTACTCGCAGCGCGACATCGATGCCCCGGACGTGGTCGCCCCGCGAGACGAGCACGGCGACTTCGTGATCCACGTCCGGAGCAGCCGACCGGATCACCGCCTACCACTACCGCCACCACCCGTTCGACCTGGTCGGCTGGGACGGCTACCTCTGGCCGTTCCGCTTCAACATCGGCGACTTCCAGCCGATCACCGGGCGCGTCCATCAGCCGCCGCCGGTCCACCAGACGTTCCAGGCGCGCAACTTCGTGGTGTGCTCATTCGTGCCCCGCAAGTTCGACTACCACCCGCTGGCGATCCCGGCGCCGTACAACCACTCGAACATCAACAGCGACGAGGTCATCTACTACGTCGCCGGCAACTTCATGAGCCGGCGCGGGGTCGACATCGCCTCGTTCACGCTCCACCCGGCGGGGATCGCCCACGGGCCGCACCCGGGCACGGTCGAGGCGTCGATCGGCAAGGAGGCGACCGAGGAGCTGGCGGTCATGGTCGACACGTTCCACCCGCTCAAGATCACCCAGGCCGCGCTGGACCTCGACGACCCGAACTACCCCTTCACCTGGCTGCCGTCCGAGGACCACGCGAAGGAAGCCTCCGAGCTCGCGGAGCGAGGCCCGGAGGCGTTCCCGGACTGACGGTCCTAGCGCGGGGCCTCACGCCGGCTGCGGATCGCCGACGTCCAGCTGGGTCAGGTCGACTTCAGCAGCTGGCCAGTACCGCACGTATCGGCGCCTCGCATCGCTCGGCAGCCGTCCGGCGACCCAGCTGGATCACGGCGACGATGCCCGCTCGCGCGGATCGCCGACTGGTGCGCCACTGGCATCGCGATACCGTCCGCGGTTCGAGCGCGCCTCGGTGGCCGGCGCTCCTGCTGCGCTCGTTCTTGCCGGCACCGGTGCGCCGGCCGCGACCGACACCGACCGCGACGGCCTGCCCGACAGCGTTCGAGCGCTATCGCTCGCGGACGAGCCCGACCTCGAAGGACACCGACCGGGACGGCCTGTCGGACGCCAAGGAGGATCCGGACCGCGACCGGCTGACCAATCGGGACGAGTACCTCTCGGAGACGCACCCGCAGAAGAAGGACAGCGACGGCGACGGCCGCACCGACGACCGTCGAGGACCCCGACCACGACGGCCTGTGGAACTGGAGCGAACCGCGCGCCGTGGTCCACCCACGCAAGGCCGACACCGATGGCGACCGTCTCCCGGATGCGAAGGAGGACCGCGACAAGGACGGCCTGAGCAATCTCAACGAGCAGAACCGCGGGACCCATCCGAACAAGGTCGACACGGACGGCGACGGGTTCACGCGACAAGGGCGAGGTCCTGGCCGGGACGGATCCGCGCGATCCGGCGAGCCATCCATCGACCGACACGGTGGCGCGCCGTCGCTGCCGGGCGCGCCGGGCTGCCCGGTCTTCCCGGCCTCGAACGTGTGGAACCAGCGCATCGACGCGCGTCCGAAGGCGGGCGACTCGGCCACCTTGATCGCCACGATCGGCCTCGACCGTGGCCTGCACATGGACTTCGGCTCGTATGCCGGCTACGGCATCCCGATCAACGTCGTGTCGGCCGCCACGTCGCGGACCACCGTCGCGTTCGACTACGACGACGAATTGGACCAGGTGGGCTACCCGATCCCGTCCACGCCGCTGATCGAGGGCGCCGGCGACGGCACCGAGACGAGCGGCGACCGGCACATCCTCATGGTCGACCGCGACGCCTGCCGCCTCTACGAGCTGTTCGCGACGCAGCGGACGTCAGGCGGTGGCTGGTCCGCGGGCTCGGGCGCGACGTGGGACCTGCGCTCGAACGCGCTGCGCACCGGCCGGCTGGACGAGCGCCGACGCCGCCGGGCTGCCGATCCTGCCGGGCCTGGTCCGCTACGACGAGGTCGCCGCCGGCGAGATCGCGCACGCGCTGCGATTCACGACCAACCTCACGCGGCACGCCTACATCTACCCGGCTCGCCACTTCGCGAGCAGTTCCACCGACCCGGCGCGACCGCCGATGGGCCTTCGCGTCCGGCTCAGGGCGTCGTACGACACGTCCGACCTGTCGCCGCACGCCCGGGTCATCGCCGAGGCGCTCAAGCGCTACGGGATGATCCTCGCCGACAACGGGTCGCCCTGGTACATCACCGGCCAGAGCGATCCGCGTTTCGACGACGACGTCCTGCACGAGCTGGACGTGATCACCGGACGCGACCTCGAAGTGGTGGACACGAGCGGCCTGGTCAACGGGCCGTAACGGGCGCCGCGGCGCCCGTCATCATTGGGGAAAACCGCCAGCCCCGGGAGTTCGTCGTGTCGCGATCCGAGCCAAACCTGCGCGCCCGCCTCCGCGCCGGCGAGACGACCTATGGCGTGTTCCTCAACCTTGGTTCGCCGCTCGCCGCGGAGCTCTGTGCCCGGGGCGGCAGTGACTGGCTGATCATCGATCTCGAACATGGCGCCGCCGGCGAGCCCGACCTGCTGGAGCACCTGTATGCGGTCGGCGCCACCGAAACCGCGGCGATCGTCCGTCCCGCGTCCGGGGAGCGCCTGCGCATCGGCCGCGCGCTCGACTTCGGGGCCGACGGGATCATGGTTCCCCGGATCGACACCGCCGAGCAGGCCCGTGAGGCGGTGTCATTCCTGCGCTGGCCGCCCGACGGGGCCCGCGGCCTCGCGCTGCTGACTCGTGGCGCGGAGCTCGGCGAGGTCGGCCACGGCTCGATCAGCGCGCTCAACCAGCGGGTGATCGGCGTCATCCAGGTCGAATCGCCGCAGGCCGTCGACAGCGCCGACGAGATCGCCGCGATCGATGGCGTCGACGTGCTGTTCGTGGGCCCGACGGACCTGTCGCACAGCATGGGCATCCCGGGCCAGTTCGACGACCCTGCGTTCATCGATGCGCTTCGCCGTGTGGTGTCCGCGACCGAAGCCCACGGCAAGACCGCGGGGATCCTCCTGCGCAACGCGTCCAATGTCGGCGAGTACCGCGACCTCGGCTTCCGGTTCATCGGGCTCGGCTCGGACGGCGCCTTCGTGGTGGACGGCCTGAAGGCAGCTCTCGACCACGCCCGCACCTGACGGAGCGACGGTCCCGAACGGGGTGACCGTCTACACTTTGGACGTGACCGACACGCGCGAGCTCACTGCCTCGCCCCAGCCGACCGAACCCCTCGTCAGCGGCCGCATGCCGTCCATGACCGACGAGCCGCTCTCCGTGCTGACGCGGCGCGAGCCGCTCAGCGTGCCGCCGGGCACGAGCCTCGCGGAATGCGTTCGGCTGATCCAGCGCGGCGGCGTCGGCGATTCGGTCTTTGTGTGCGACTCGGATGGGCGCCTCGTCGGCGTGCTGACCGAGCGGGACGTCTTCGCCCGCCTCGTGACCGGTCAGGTCGACCTCACCCGACCGGTCGATTCGCTCCTCAACACGGAGCCGAAGACGCTCCGGCTCGACCAGACGATCCTCGACGCGATCGACCTGATGCAGACCGGTCGCTACCGCAACATCCCGCTGGTCGACGACGCGGGCAACCTCGTCGGGGTCGTCCGCCAGAACGACATCATTCGCTACCTCGCGGAGTCGTTCCCCGAGGAGCTGCTCAACCTTCCACCGCGACCGCACCAATCGATGAAGGAGCCTGAAGGGGCGTGACGACCAGCACCACTCGCCCGCCGGAGCCCGACGTCCAGGAGCTCGAGCGGGTCACCATCCGGTTCGCCGGCGACTCCGGCGACGGGATGCAACTCACCGGCACCCAGTTCACTCGCACCGCGGCCGTCTTCGGCAACGACGTCAGCACCCTGCCCGACTTCCCCGCCGAGATCCGGGCGCCGGCGGGTTCGCTGCCGGGCGTCTCGGGCTTCCAGATCAGCTTCTCGTCCGAGGACATCCACACGCCGGGCGACGAGCCGGACGTGCTCGTCGCGATGAACCCGGCCGCGCTCAAGACGAACGTCGGCGACCTGCCGCCGGGTGGTGCGCTGATCGTCAACAGCGACGCGTTCACCCAGCAGAACCTGAACAAGGCCGCGTACGCGAGCAACCCGCTGACCGACGGGTCGCTCAAGGCCTACACGGTGTTCGAGATCCCGATCAGCACGCTCAACGAGCGTTCGCTCGAAGGCCTCGACATGACGAGCAAGCAGAAGGACCTGACGAAGAACTTCTTCGCGCTCGGGATCATGTTCTGGCTGTACGAGCGGAGCATGGATCCGACCCTCGCGTGGATCGATGCGAAGTTCGCCGCCCGCCCCGTCATCGCGGACGCGAACAAGCGGGCGTTGAAGGCCGGCTACGCGTTCGGCGAGACGACCGAGCTGTTCCACACCCATTACCGGGTCAAGCCCGCCCATCTGCCGCCCGGGACGTATCGCAACATCACGGGCAACGAGGCCACCGCGCTCGGGTTCCTTGCCGCGTCGCAGCTGTCCGACCGACCGCTGTTCTACGGCAGCTACCCGATCACGCCGGCCTCCGACATCCTCCACCAGCTGTCGGGCTACAAGGCGTACGGCGTCCGGACGTTCCAGGCCGAGGACGAGATCGCAGCGATCGGAGCGGCGATCGGAGCCGCCTACGGAGGCGCGCTCGGACTGACGGCCTCCTCGGGGCCGGGGATCGCGCTCAAGAGCGAAGCCCTCGGGCTCGCCGTGATGGTCGAGCTGCCACTCGTCGTGGTGGACGTGCAGCGCGCCGGGCCGTCGACCGGGATGCCGACGAAGAACGAGCAGGCCGACCTGCTCCAGATCATGTTCGGGCGCAACTCGGACTCGCCGCTGCCGATCGTCGCCCCGGCCACGCCGGCCGAGTGCTTCGACATGGCGATCGAAGCGTTCCGGATCGCGCTCCGCTACGTGACGCCGGTCGTGTTCCTGTCGGACGCGTTCCTCGCGACCGGCGCCGAGCCGTGGCGCATCCCGAACGTCGACGATCTGCCGGACATCCGCGTCGAGAACGCGACCGACCCAGCGACCTTCCAGCCCTACGCCCGTGACGCCAACACGCTCGCGCGGCAATGGGCCGTCCCGGGGACGCCGGGCCTCGAGCACCGCATCGGCGGCCTCGAGAAGGCCGACATCACCGGCAATGTCAGCTACGACCCCGACAACCACCACCGGATGCAGATGCTCCGCCAGGCAAAGGTCGCGGGGATCGCCGACGACATCCCGCTTGCTCGAGGTCTTCGGGCCGGCGCAGGGCGACCTGCTGATCCTCGGCTGGGGCTCCACCTACGGCGCCATCCGTTCGGCCGTGGAGCGCCTGCATGCCGACGGTCACTCGGTAGCGCACGCCCACCTGCGCCACCTGAACCCGTTCCCGAAGAACACGGAGACGGTGCTCCGCAGCTACCGCAAGGTCCTCATCCCGGAGGTCAACCTCGGCCAGCTGCTGTTGCTCGTCCGCGCGAAGTTCCTCGTCGATGCGATCGGCTACGACCGCGTGCGCGGCAAGCCGTTCCGCATCGCGGAGATCGTCGCGGAGGCCGAGCGCGTGCTCGGCGAGGTGAACTGACATGACCGAGACCAACGGCCACGAGGTGGCCAACCAGCCGCCCCTCTCGCCGGAGAACGCCGAGATCATCAAGCTCTCGCGGAAGGACTTCGTGTCCGACCAGGAAGTCCGCTGGTGCCCGGGCTGCGGCGACTACTCGATCCTCGCCCAGACCCAGAAGGTCATGCCGGACTTCGGCTACCCGAAGGAGAACATCGTGTTCATCTCGGGGATCGGCTGCTCCGGCCGGCTCCCGTACTACATGAACACGTACGGCTTCCACACGATCCACGGCCGCGCGCCGACCCTCGCCACGGGACTCAAGGCGGCCCGCCCGGACCTCATGGTCTGGGTCATCACCGGCGACGGCGACGCGCTGTCGATCGGTGGCAACCACGTCCTCCACTCGATGCGCCGCAACGTCGACATCAAGCTGGTCATGTTCAACAACCGGATCTACGGGTTGACCAAGGGCCAGGCGTCGCCGACGTCCGAGTTCGGCAAGAAGACGAAGTCCACGCCGGCAGGAACCGTCGACACGCCGATCGTGCCGCTCACCGTCGCGCTGGCTGCCGAGGCGAGCTTCGTCGCCCGCTCCGTCGACACCCACACCGAGCACCTCCAGGCGACGCTGAACCGGGCCGGCTACCACAAGGGCTCGGCGTTCCTGGAGGTCCTCCAGAACTGCAACATCTTCAACGACGGCGCGTGGCGTGAGTTCACCGAGCGCGACGTCCGCGAGGACCGGATGCTCGTGCTCGAGCACGGCAAGCCGATGATCTTCGGCCGCGAGCGCGACAAGGGCATCCGGCTCAACGGGCTCAGCCCGGAGGTCGTCACGATCGGCGAGAACGGGGTGACCGAAGCCGACCTGCTCGTCCACGACGAACGGGCCGAGGAGCCGTACCTCGCGCTGATGCTGTCGCGCATGCAATGGCCCGCCTTCCCGGTGCCCGTCGGTGTCTTCCGTGCCCTGCCACGGCCGACGCATGACGAGCTGATCACCGGCCAGATCGATGTTGCGATCGCCAAGAGCGGCAAGGGCGACCTGGCCCGGGCGCTCGCGAGCGGGGAGACCTGGACCGTCGAGTAAGGAGGGACCGTGCGCTCGATTCCGTGCCCGTCGTGCGGGTTCGAGAACCTGACCGGCGCGGACATCTGCGACAACTGCGGCGCCGACATCTTCGGTGTCGACGTGCCCCAGCAGGCGCCCGCGTTCCAGGGTCAGCTGCTCGGTGAGCACCTCGACCGGCTCGGCGCCCCGCCGCCGCTCACCGTGCCACCCAACACGCCGATCGACGAGGCCATCGAGCTCATGAAGGCCAATGGGGTCGACTGCCTGCTGGTCGTCGCCGACGAGCAGCTGATCGGGATCTTCACCGACCGCGATGCCGTCGTGAAGGTGGCGGGCAAGCGGGTCGACGCGTTCCATGTCCGCGACTTCATGACACCCGACCCGGTCGTGCTCCGCCACGACGAGCCGATCGCGGTCGCGATCCACAAGATGGCCGTCGGCGATTTCCGCCACATCCCGATCGTCGACGACGGGCGGCCGACCGGGATCGTCACGGCCCGCGACGTGTTCCACCATCTCGCGGCAAAGCTCGACTGAGGTGCGCGTCGCGGTTCTCGCGGACGACCTGATCTGGTCGACGCGCCTCACCGATGCGCTCCAGGCGGCCGGTGCCGAGCCGGCGCCCGTTCGCTCGCTCCCTGCATTGGTGGCGGCCCTGCCCGGCGCCGATCGGGTGATCGTCGACCTGACGGCACGCGCGTACGACGGGGTGGCAGCGATCGAGACGGCGCGAGCGGCAGGCAAACCGGTGCTCGCGGTCGGCCAGCACGACGACCATGACCTGCGCCGGCGTGCGCTGGCGGCCGGTGCCGATCGCGTCTACGCCTACCGGAAGCTGTTCGAGGACGGTCCGCGGACGCTCGCGACCTGGCTCGGAGCGTCTGCCGGCGGAGGTGCCTGGATGACGATCCCGACCGCCCGGCCCGAGATCCCAGCCGCCGCGTACCGCGATCGGCTGGAACGCCTGACGGCGCTCACGGCGGAGCGCGGGTTCGAGGCCGTGCTCGTCGGCGTGGGCCCGGACCTCGAGTACCTCACCGGCTACCGCGCGATGCCCCTGGAGCGCCTGACGCTGCTCGTCGTGGCCCGCGACGCACAGCCGTTCCTCGTCGTGCCGCGCCTCGAGCGGGCGGCGGCACAGGCCGGGACTCGAGTCGACGTGCCGATCCGGACCTGGGAGGAGACCGAGGACCCGTACGCGGTGGCGTTGTCGGGCCTCGCGCCGTCGCCGGGTCGAGAGGTCCGCTTCGCGGTGTCGGACCGGTTGTGGGCGAGCCACCTGCTCGCGTTCCAGGCACGCCTGGCCGCGGATGACCGCTTCGATGCGTACGCCTTCGGGCTCGCGTCCGCGCTGCTGGGGGAGCTGCGGGCGATCAAGGATCCGGACGAGATCGCGCTGCTGCGGATGGCCGCGCATGCCGCCGATCGCGTCGTTGCGGCAATCGCCGCCGGCCGGCTGGTCGGGCGGACCGAGGCCGACGTCGCGCACGAGGTCCGCGAGCGGCTGATCGACGAGGGCCATGACGAGGCGTCGTTCGCGATCGTCGCATCCGGGCCCAACTCGGCATCCCCGCACCACGACGCGTCCGACCGCGTGATCCGGGCCGGCGAACCGATCGTGCTCGACATCGGCGGGTCGCTCGGCGGGTACGGGTCGGACATCACGCGGACCCTCTGGGTGACCGGCGGCGATCCCGCACGTGGACCGGACGAACGCTTCCGGCACCTGTACGCCGTGCTGCGGGGCGCGCAGGAGGCGGCGACCGCGGCGGTTCGTCCCGGGATCACCTGCGCGGCAATCGACGCGACCGCGCGCGAACGCATCGCCGCGGAGGGATACGGGGAGCGCTTCATCCATCGGACCGGTCATGGCATCGGGCTGGAAGCCCACGAGGATCCGTACCTCGTCCAGGGCAACGACGAGCCGCTGGCCGTCGGGCACGCGTTCAGCGTCGAGCCGGGCATCTACCTCGAAGGCGAGTACGGCGCGCGCATCGAGGACATCGTCGTCTGCGGTCCCGACGGTCCCGACGTGCTCAACGAGGCGCCGCGTGACCTGTACGAGGTCGCCGGATAAGATCGCCGCATGCGTACGGTCGTTGGACGCCGCCTCGTCGAGGTCGACGTCGGGTAAGTCGCCAATCTGGTCGCCCGCCACGAGCGGGTGATCGTCGATCTCGGTACCGGTGACGGTCGAGCGGCGTTGACGCTCGCCGAGACGGACCCGAGAACGCTCGTCATCGGTATCGACGCCGACGCGGCGTCGATGGCCGAGACGTCCCGTCGCGCCGCCCGGCCCTCGGCCAAGGGCGGCCGTTCGAACCTGCTGTTCGTCGTCGCCGCGGCAGAGTCCCCGCCGCCCGAGCTCCTGGGACTCGCTGACGAGGTCCGAATCCTGTTCCCGTGGGGTTCGCTGCTGCGCGGCGTGCTCGGCGCCGATGAGCGGGTCGCCCAGGGCATCGCGAGCGCTCGCGCGTCCGGGCGGTCGCGTGTCCGCGATCGTGTCGGTCACGCCGAGGGACGGCCTCGACGGGACCGCCTCGTTCGACCCGGCCGGGCTCGCCGTCATCGCCGATGCCGCGCAACGGTTCGGTCTGCGGCTGACCGCCACCCGACCGGCCGACGTCGGAGGACGTACGGGCGACGCGTTCGACGTGGGGCCGGCGCCTGCTGGCCGGCGCTGCCGATCGCCCGGTCTGGCGCCTCGAGTTCGTGAACGATGCGTTGTCTACGGAGACTGACGGACGTCGGGTCCGGGAGGCCTGCGGTATGATCCCGGGCAAGACGCTTCCGAGCGATGCGTCAATCGGCCCAGAGACACCATGATTCCGAACACACGGCGCCGCATCGGCGCCGCTGACCCCCGCGGTGCCGGGACGTGAGCCGGCGCCATCACGGCCGTTCGCGCCACGCGCGGGGCCGAAGCGACGATGGATCGCGCCTGCAGGCGCCGATCGAGCCGCGCCCTGAGACGCATCGAGAGCCCGCTGGTGAGCCGCGCCGCGACGCCCCGGTCGTCGACGCTGCCGCGCAGAACAGGATCATGCCCGGCGAGAGCCTGAGCGGCCTCAACCAGGCGGCTCCGCGGTTGCTTCGACACGCCGCGGTCCCGGTCCCGCAGCCCGCCGCGATCCCGCAGCCCGCCGAGGTCGCGCAGCCCGCCGCTCCGCAGGCAGCCCCCGTCAACGGGAACGGGCACGCGCCCCACCCGCACGACGCCATCGACATGAACGGCGGGCCGCGGGCCGGCTGCACGGCGCCTCAGCTTCGCCGCTTCATCAAGAGCCGGCCGTACGTGCCGATGCACGAGCTGCGCCGCCGGTTCGGGATCAACGGCGCCGATGACGAGGTCAGCGCGCTCCCGATCGACCAGGCCAGCGGTGTATGTCGGGTTGCCCGAGCGCGAGTGCCGCCTGCTCGGCGAGCTGGTCCGCGGCGGTGAGGTCGGCTACGAGCTGTCACTCGACCCGCGCACCCCGATCGTGGTTGGCGTGTACCCTATGCGTCCGGTGCCTCGCGCCTGACAGAAAAATCGTCCGGTGCGTGTCTGCACCACTGTCGTGTCGCGTACTTGACACCAAAGGCCCTCGCTTTACCCTTCTCGAACCGGTACGATCGTCCTGGTACTCGGGGAGCAGGGGATATACAGATCCGGCCCGTCACCCCGGTTCTGGTCACGACGGTAGCGCGCAATCTCGGCCGGGCTCGTGCCCAGGAGGCAATTCGTGTTTCGTTCTCGCGCCCCACGCTCGGCTGTCTGCAGCGGCCCTGAGCATCGTCCTTATCGCGGCCTTCATGGTCGGCACCACGTCCGCGGCCCCGAGCCAGCAAGCGAGCGACCGTGCCGCGCCGGCTGCGCCCAAGCCGAACGCCCGACGCCCACCCCGACGCCCGTCCCGACGCCGACGCCAACTCCGACGCCGACGCCGAACTCCGACAACCGGATCGTCTACTTCGGTGATCCGCCGACGGATCCGAACGGCAACGGGTCAGCTCGATCCCGTCCGACGGTCACGACCGGCAACATGTTCGTGTTCGACGTGATCGCTCGAGAACGACGACAACCAGACGCCTGACCCACGCCGAGGCTCGGTTACGGCAGCCTGGCCGTCAGCGCGGGCGGATCGACCGACCCGAGCCTGCCTGCGGGCGAGCACCATCGTCGGCGTGCGACACTCGGCGGCGTACCTGCCAGCGACCTGCGTCGACCGCCTGACGGCTGCGTTGTGCGACCTGCCCAACTTCGAGCCGGGCGACTCCGTCGACGGCGACGTTCACGTCCAGGCCGGCGGAGATCGCCGTGCCGAACGGCACGCTGTGGGCGTCGTTCAAGGTCGCCGAGAACGTCAGCCGACCAGGGCGCCAACCGCAACACGTTCTACGCCGACGCCAAGATCACGATCTGGCCCGACGAACTCGAACTCGAACGCGACCTACAAGATCTCGGGGCGACGTTCTCGCTGTCGACTGCCGGCAATACGCTCGTCAAGAAGGACTCGATGACGACGACCGTCAACGTGCCCGGGCGGCGGGGTCGGCGCGATCAGCATCTCCGAGGAAGACTGCGACGCACCCGTGCAGCGTCGGCCAGATCGCGACCGTCCACGTCCGCGACGGGCGACGCAGACGCCGTATCTGCGCTGTGGACGCTGTGGTCGTCGGTTCGATCGATGGGCCGTCACCCACGAGCTTGACGAGCTCGACGCAACGGCCAGCCGATCGCTGTCGAGATTTCGGAGTCTCGTGCGACGTGGGCAACGCGCTCGACGTCGAATTGCATCAGTCTCGAATGTCAAGAACGGCGAACGTGACCACGATCATCTTCCGGACGCCGACGAACGGGCAAGGTCCATGGGAACTAGCTGACCGCAGTCGCGTCGGCTCCGCTCGCGAGGGCTTCGAGCCGCAGCCGAACCCGACTCGCGGAGGCGACGTCCTCCTTCCGCTCGTAGAGCGCCAGGGCCTCCCGCAAGGGAGGCTCTGCCATGTCTCGGCGGCCCGCCCGCCAGAGCACCTCGCCGAGCGCCGATTTGACATCGCCCAGCAGGTCGATGTCGTCGCCGTCAGTGGCGAGCGCGACGGCGCTTTCGGCCTCAGCGACGGCTTCATCGGGCTTGTCTGCCTCGGCCAGCAATCGCGCGTGCGCGGTTCGCCACAGGATCTGGGACAGCGCATCGTCCTCGTCTGCCAGCTCGCGGGCGGTCTCGACGGCCGCCGCCGCATCCTCGAACCGGCCCAATTCGACGAGGACCCCCGCGAGCATCCCGACGACCGTCGACCGGAAGTACCGTTCGTCGATCTCGGCCAGCGCCGCGTCGTCGGCGCGGAGCTCGAGCTCGGCAGCCGGCGAGGTCCCCGGCCAGGGACTCGACGCGCGCGCGCTCGATCGACGTCGATATGGCATTGATGCTCGGTCCGAGCTCAGCGAGCATCTGCCGTTGACGCTCCGATTCCTCGCGGGCACGGGCGAAGTCGCCCTGCATGGCGTAGACCTGGGCGAGGACGGCGAGGATGACTGCCTCCGCTTTGCGGTCGCCTGCGACCTGCGCTCGGAGCCGCTCGCACCGCTCGCGCACTTCCGACGCGGGGAGCGTGCCCACCAGGGCGACCGACGCGTAGATCTGGGCGCCACGCGTCGCCATCCGCGCATCGCCGGCAGCGACGGCGTACTCGACGACGCGCTCGGCCGCTGCCGCCGCCTCGTCATACCTGCCGGCCGTCCCGTGGACGACGACCCGCAACCGCCATGCGCGCGCCAGTCCTGCGCGATCGTCCGGCCGCTTCGAAGATCGGAATCGCGTACGCTGCTGCTTCGAGGGCGCGGGGGCTGGCGCCTGCGTCGCCGGCATAGATCTCGACGTACCGCTTGTTGAGGATGGCGCGGGCTTCCAGTCGTGCATCCCCGATCGCGGCCGCCGCCGTCGCCGCCTCGTCGAGGCGTCGCGGTGGCCTCGGCGAAGGCGCCCCGCTCCAGCTGGGCCTCGCCGAGATCCACCTGCAGCTCGATTCGCTCGGGATCGCCATCCTCGCGAAGCGCGGCGGCGCGCGCCAGCAGGTTCGTTGCCGCTGGAAGGTCGCCGCGGGCGAAGGCCCGACGGCCGGCGGCACCAAGGCGCTGGGCCGCCCGGGTGCCGATCTGTCGGCCTTCGGCGTCGATCGGGCCGAGCTCCGCCCGGTAGCGGAACGCCTGCTCGAGGTGGTAGCCGAGGATCTCTTCGAACTCCTGCTCGCGGTCGCGTTCGCGATTGACCTGCTCGGCCCACGCGACGAAGCGCTCGTGGAGCGTCGCCCGTGCCCGCTTGAGCAGCGCGTTGTAGGCGGTGTCCCGGATGAGGATGTGGTGGAAGCGATACGCGTCGGAGTCGTCGGAGGCCATCCCGTCATCGGCCGGCCGGACGAACTGCTTGCGACTCAGCGTCGTCAGGTGCTGGCTCAGCGCCGGCTTCAAGGTCTCGGGAACGAGCTCGAGGACTGCCGGTTCCGGGAACACCAGCCCGATCACCGAGGCCGGCTCGACGATCGCTCGCTCCTCTCGGCTCAGCAGGTCGAGGCGGGCGGCGATCAACGCCTGGATCGATGGTGGAACGACGAATTCGGAGATGTCCGATGCGCTCATCACGCGCTCGTCGGCCAGCATCCGGACCATCTGCTCGACGTAGAGCGGATTGCCCTCGGCGGCCTCGATCACGCGACTCCTGCACCTCGTCGGGCAGCGCCGTGTCGCCGAGCAGCCGGTCGATGAACACTTCCGCGTCGGCCGCGGTCAACGGCTCGAGCTTGATCGTCGCCGTTCCCGGCTTGCCTTCCCATTCGGGGTGCTGCTCAAGCAGCTCGTGCCGGGCGGAGCAGACCAGCACGATCGGCACGCGTTTGCTCGACTCGACCAGGTGATCGAGGAGCTCGAGGAACGTCGGGGCGGCATCGTGGATGTCGTCGAACAGCACGATGAGCGGCTGGTCCGCGGCAAGCGCTTCGAACAGGCGACGGATCCCCCAGAACAGCTCGGACACCGGGACCTGCGCCGCGGTGAGGCCAATCGCGGCAGCGACGCGAGCCACGATCTGATCGCGCTCCGGGTCGTCGGGATCGAGCAGCTCGCGGATGCGCGACTGGGCGGTCTCCGCCGTATCGTCCTCGGCCACCTCTGCCGCCATGCGGACGGCCTCCACGATCGGCCAGAACGTGATCGCGTCTCCGTACGACAGGCATCGGCCGCGGAGCGTGACCGCGTCGGCGTCGTGCTCCTCGAGGAACTCGTGGATCAGGCGCGACTTGCCGACCCCAGGCTCACCGACCACCGTCACCAGCCGGCAGCGCTGTGTGACGTAGGCGTCGGCGAGGGTCTCCTCCAGGATCGCCAGCTCGCGGTCACGCCCGACGAGCGGGGACTCCTCGCGGTCGGGCGTGGCGCCCTCGCCGACCCCGAGCAACCGGTATGCGGCGACGCGCTCTGCCTTGCCCTTGAGCTCGAGCGGCTCGACCGTCTCGACCTCGACCTGCCCGCGCACGAGCTCGTACGTGAGCTCGCCGATGAGCACCTCGTTGGCGGGCGCGGCTTGTTCGAGCCGCGCCGCGGTGTTCACTGCGTCGCCGGTCACGAGGCGCTGACCGGTCGTGACATCGCCCGCGACGACCTCGCCGGTGTTGACGCCGGTCCGGTTCGTGAGCTCGACGCCGTACCTTGCCAGGAGGTCCTGGTTGAGCTCGCGGAGCGCCTCCTGCATGCCATACGCGGCGCGAACCGCCCGGAGCGCGTCGTCCTCGTGCAGCCGGGGAAGACCGAAGACGGCCATGATCGCATCGCCGATGTACTTCTCGATCGTCCCGCCGTGCAGATCGAGCACCGCCTTCATCGAGTCGAAGTAGCGGGACATGACCTCGCGCAGGGACTCCGGATCGAGCGCCTCGCCCAGGTTCGTGGACCCCTTCAGGTCGGAGAAGACGATTGTTACGGTCTTGCGAAGCTCCTGCGGAGGAAGGGCCGGAGCCAGCGCCGTCCCGCAGAACCCGCACAGCCGGAACTTGGCCGGGTTCTCCTCGCCGCAGTTGGGGCAAACGATCAGCTCCATGCCCTTCGAGTCTAACGATCACGACGGCCATCCCAGCGCGTAGGATGCAAATCATGGTCAGCCCCGCCGGCGACGCGGCTCTCGCGCGCGAAGCGCTGCACTCCTGCCCGCTCTTCGCCGGACTCGATGACGCGACGCTCATGCTGTGCGCCGACGCGATGCGCGGCCGCCGCTTCCGCCGCGGCGAAGTCCTGTTCCACGTCGAGGACCCCGGCGATGCCTTGTTCGTTGTGACGTCCGGTGAGGTCAAGATCGTCCTGCCTTCGGAGGAGGGCGCCGAACCGGTGATCCTCACGACCATCGCGCGGGGCGGGTTCTTCGGTGAGCTGGCGCTGCTCGATGGTCGACCGCGCTCGGCCTCGGCGATCGCCGTGCGGGCCGTCGAAGCGCTCGTCCTCCGGCGCGACGCGTTCGATCGCCTCGTCGACGCCGAGCCCGCGCTGCGACGCGCGATGTTCGCGTCGCTCGCCGGCGAGGTCCGGCGCCTGACGGGCCAGATCGCCGACCTCCACTTCCTCGACCTGCCGGGTCGGCTCGCCCGGCACCTCCTGCGGATGGGCGGCGCCACGGAGAACGGCAATGGCGTGTCCGGTTCCGGCAGCGCGAGCGGCCCGATCCGACTTGCCTGGCCCTATACCCAGTCGGAGCTGGCGGGCATGATCGGGGGCTCGCGCCAATCGGTGAATCGGATGCTCGCGGAATTCGTCGAAGAGGACCTCCTGCGGTTCGAGGGCGACGAGCTGGTGATCCCGGACCCCGGCCGGCTCGAGCGCGCCGTCTCGCGGTGACCGACCAGCGCCGGCCCTCGCGAGCCTGCGCTCGAGCTCCTTGCCGCGATCGCGGCGCGGGCCGAGGCGGCGGGCCGTCTCGAGCCTCCCGGCGGCGCGGCGGTGCTGCGCTCCATCGTCGATGCCACGGTCATCCTGTTCGACGCGGAGGCGGCCTCGATCGCGCTGTACGACCCGACGACCGATCGGCTCGTGTTCCGCGTGGCGGCGGGTGCGCAGGGGCAGGGCGTCGTCGGGGTATCGATCGCGCCCCACGAGGGGGTGGCCGGCTACGTCTTCTCGACCGGTCAGCCGATGGCGATCCTCGACGTCGCCGCGGACCCGCGGTTCGGGGCGAGCACGGCGCAGCAGACCGGCTACGTCCCGCGTTCGATCCTGGCGGTCCCGCTCCTCGACGACGAGGACAGCCTGGGCGTGCTCGAGATCCTCGACCGGCGTTCCGGCGAGGGCTTCGCACTTCGTGATGTGGAGCTGGCCGGCGTGTTCGCCCGCCAGGCGACGGTCGCCATCCGCGCGACGCGCCTCGAGCGCGACACCGCGACCCTGATGCGTGACGGGTTGCGCGCCCTGGCTTCACAGGGAGCGGTGCCCGTCTCCGAGGAAGCGCTGGACGAGCTCGTCGAAGCGGCGATCGGTCGGATGGCCTCCGACGACGACCCGCTGTGGACCCTCGCCGACCGGGTCGGCCGGCTGCGCACCGCCGATCCGGGTCAGGTCGCGCTGCTGGCCGATCTGCTCGACGTCCTCATCCGTCGCGCGGAACGCCAGCGACCGGGGCGAGCCGAGCGATGACCGCCGGACTCGAGGCGCTGCCGGCCTGGAGCGAGCCGTTTGCCTCGGAAGCGCGCGCGGCCCTCGAGCGGGCATTGCCGCTCGGGGTGGTGGACCGGGAGGCGGCCTTCGGTGGCACCGACGGCAGCGGGGTCCGCGTGGCCATCATCGATTCGGGGGTGGAAGCGGCGCACCCGGCAGTGGGCGGACGACTTCGCGCGAGCATGGTGGTCGAGATCGACGGTGACGACGCCGCGGTGATCGAGGACGGCACGGCCGTCGACGTCGTCGGCCATGGGACGGCCTGTGCCGGGATCATCCACGCGATCGCGCCGGGTGCCGAGCTCGTGTCGATCCGGGTCCTCGGTCCGAACAACCGGGCAAAGGGGCATTCGTTCGCCGCCGCGATCGAGTGGGTCGTGCAGCAGGGGATCGGCGTCGCGAACCTGAGCCTCTCCTCCCGCAGCGAGTCGCTGGCCGGGCTCTTCCACGAATTGGCCGACCGGGCGTACTTCGCCAACACGCTGCTGATCTGCGCGGCGAACAACGTCCCGGGCCCGTCGTATCCGTCGCTCTTCGCATCGGTGGTGTCCGTGGCCGCCCACGATGTCGCGGACCCGGCGGTGTGGTTCTACAACCCGTCACCGCCGGTCGAGTTCGGGGCGTACGGGGTCGACGTGGACGTCGCCTGGCGCGGCGGTGGACGGATCCGTGCGACCGGCAACTCGTTCGCGGCGCCGCACCTGGCCGGCTACGCGGCCCGGATCCGGGCGCGCCATCCGAAGGCCACGCCGTTCGAGGTCAAGGCGATCCTCGCGGCGACGGCGACGCCGGTCACCGCCTGAGGCGGGCAGGGCGAACCGCCGACGCCCTGGGGAGACGCCGACGGTTCGAGGGCCGGGTGCTGGAGGTCGCCGCTCGGCCTGGGGTCGGTACGAGTTGGTTAGCGGTCGTCGTCGCCTGAGTCGAGGAGCTTCGCCGCCGTGCCCCGGGCTGCCGATCCCCGGCGGCGGTGGAAGGACGGTGAAGTCCTCCGGGGACGGCTTGCCGTGTCCCTCGACGTCGTCGTCGGTGGGGAACAACCCCTGGCCCTCGGCGTCGGTGTCATCGATGAATTGACTCTTCGGGAGAGTGATCTTCTTGTCCACGTCGACCTCCTTACCCCTCCGCGGTGTTCGCGGTTGAAGTGCGCTCACTGTAGCGGTCGCGGCGCACTGCCTCCGATACCGCCCGCGACCGGCACGATTGTCAGCTACGACACACCCTCGGATCCGGCTGAGCGGTTGCTGCGACACGTCGCTCGGCGGTCGTGGCTTGCGCAGGTCGCGCAACGCCGCCTGGTCGACGCCGGCCAGGCGCGGCAGGTCGGCGGTCGTCGTGCGGGCCAGCCGTTCGGTCATCTTGGGGAGGAGCAGGTCGCTGATCTCGCGCACGGACATCAGCGAGCGAAGCGTCGCGCCCGGGATCTCGACGAGGGACGAATCGGCGTCGGCCACGACATTGGCCGTGCGCGTGCTGCCGGTCAGCGCGGCGATCTCGCCGAACACGTCGCCCTCGAGCATCGTCGACAGCGCGCGGTACTCGCCGCCCTCGACCGGCGTGCCCGCAATGGCCCGACCGGACAGGATCGCGTACGCCGAATCGCCCTTGTCGCCGGCGGCGACGACCATCGTGCCGGCCGGGACGTCGCGGACCCGGGCCGACGAGAGCAGCAGCCGGCGCTCGTTGTCGCCGAGCACGCCGAACGCCGGGATGAGCCCAACCAGGACGCCGAGGTCGTCTGCCGCCAGCGGGCGGCTCGGGAATGCGGCGCCGGCGGTTGCGGTGCGCAGCCGCTGCGCGGCCTGTCGCCATTCGGCGAGCGGCTCGCCGAGACCCGGCAGGAACTGCGTCCAGATGCCCGTCCCGACGAGGATCACGCCGGAAATGATCACGAGCAACCGGATGTCGACGTAGTCGGCGAGGCCAGCCGCGAACATGCCGATCAGGAAGATGACGTCGCGCAGGACGCCGAATGTGCTGAATACGCGACCGCGCATCTCGCGCGGGCTGTTGCGTTGGAGGATCAGGCGCCGGGCGATCGCCGGAGGCGCGTTGAGGAAACCGGAAATCGTCACGATGATGATCGCCACGAGGATCGACGTCGCCAGGCCGTACAGGATCCCGAGCACGCCCATCCCGAGCATGCCGATCACGATCCACTGCCCCTCGCGCAGGCGATCCGTGAACTTGGCCATGAACAGGCTGCCGACGACGAAGCCGACCGACGTCAGGCCCTCCTGCAGCCCGTACTCGAACTCGGTGGCGTTGAGGATCGTGATGGCGAACGGCAACAGCAGGACGTTCCACAGCCCGAACGAGAAGTAGGCCGGCACGCCGCTGATGAAGCTGTTGCGCAGGATCGTGGTCGACGACAGGTACCTGAAGCCATCTTTCAGGCCGGCGATCACGACGCGGACGCTGGTGTCCTCCTCGGCGACGATCGGGCGCACGGTGACGAACAGGATGAGTCCGGCAGAGACGAGGAACGTCAGCGCATCGACGTAGAAGGCGATGTCGATCGACGCGAGCGATGCGAGCAGGCCGGCGGCCGCGAACCCGATCGCCGTCGAGCCGAAGCTGCTGATCGACAGGAAGGAGTTGGCTGCCGCCAGCTCCTCGTCGGTCGCGACGTCGGGGATGACGCTCTCCTGCGCCGGATCGAAGAACTGGGCGATGGCCGCGTTGATGAAGACGACGACGTAGAGCAGGTTGATGTTGATCGCGACGATGGCCGGGATCGAGGCCACCAGGACGGCCCTGAGCAGGCAGGACACGATCATGATCTTCTTGCGGTCGTAGCGGTCGACGAACACGCCCGCGATCAGCCCGACGACCAGGGCAGGCAGTGCGGTCGCCGCGAGCATGAGGCCGACGGCCAGCGCCGAACCCGTCGCGCGGTAGATCAGGATGCCCGCGGCGAGGTCGGTCAGGGCCGAGCCGCTGGTGGAGATCAGCTGGGAGAACCAGAGGAGCGTGAAGTCGCGTTTCTTGAAAACGGCGAACATCGACGGCTGAGGCGGCGCGACAGCGCTGGCCAAGGACTCCTCCAACTCCCCTGCGTGTATGGGCTCGGCCGGGCGCGCCGGGCCACCATCGGGCGCTGCCGCGTGACGGCGGCGGCCCGTTGGCGGGAGTCTAGTCGGTCGAAATAGGCGCTGCCAGCCCTTCCACGCGCAGCAGGGCGCGCTTCAGTTCCTGCCGCTCCCGATGGCTGCCCCACGCGTCGCCGCCGTACCCGCCGAGGGTGCCGTCGCCGGCGATGACGCGATGGCACGGAATGATCACGCCGATCGGGTTGCGGCCGACCGCTCCGCCCACGGCCCGTGCCGCGCCCGGCCGGCCGATCATCCGGGCGACGCCGCCATAGCTCTCGGTGGCGCCCCACGGGATCCGCCTGACGCCGTCGAGAACCGCGCGGTCCCAGGCCGACGCACCGGTCAGATCGAGCGGGAGGTCGAACGGTTCGCGCTCCCCGGCCATCCACCGTTCGAGCGCCCGGACCGTCCGGTCGAGGAGTCGCCGTCGCGGGTCGTCGTCAGCGAGGTCGCCTCGATCCACCGGGATGCTGCCGTGTCTGCGGACCAGCCAGGCGCGCACGTCATCGATCGGTCCGAGCCAGCTGACCGCCGCCACGCCACCCTCCGTTACCGCGACATGGAGTGGTCCCCACGGCGACGAGAGCGTGGTGATGGCGGCCGGTCGTCCGTTCGTGGGGGCGTCGGCCTGTGGCACGATCCGTCGATGCATCTACCGGATCGTGGCACGAGATCGCGCATCGCGACACCCGACGACCCGCGCGATCTGCCCGGCGACTTCCGGCACCGCGTCGTCATCGACGTCCGCTTCGCCGACACCGACGCAATGGGGCACGTCAACAACGCGGTCTACCTCACCTACTGCGAGGCCGCCCGGATCCAGTACTGGACGGACGTGACCGGGGAGCCGGTCGCCGAGCGCCACCACGGGGCGGAGAGCCTCATCCTCGCCGAGGCCCGGATCACTTACCGCGCCCAGGTCTTCCACACGGACCTCGTGACGGTCGAGAGCAGGGCAACCCGGATCGGGACCTCCAGTTTCACCCTGGAGCATCGCCTGACGGCGCGAGACGAAGGCAGCGACGCACCGGCCCGGCTCGCGGCGGTCAGCGAATCGATCCTCGTCCGCTACGACTACGCCACGGAACGGCCGACCGCCATCACCCCGGAGTTCGTGGCCGCGATCGAGGCGTGGGAAGGGCGGTCGCTCAGACGTCCGTGATGCGTCGGAAGATGGCCACGGCGTTCTGGCCGCCGAAGCCGAAGCCGTCGATGGCGACCGTTTCGATGCGCGCCTCGCGCTTGACGTTCGGGACGTAGTCCAGGTCGCAGTCAGGGTCCGGGCTGTGCAGGTTGATCGTCGGTGGGATGACCTGGTCCCGGATCGCCCCAAGGCCGGCCAGTGCGCTGGCGATCCCGGCTGCCCCGACGAGGTGGCCGATCATCGACTTCGGTGAGCTGATCGCGACCTTGTATGCGTGCGGCCCGTAGGCGGCCTTGATCGCTCGCGTCTCGGTGACGTCGTTGAGTGGGGTCGCGGTGCCGTGGGCGACGATGTAGTCGATCTCGTCCGTCGTCACCTCACTGCGTTGCAGCGCGAGGGTCATCGCCCGTGCCTGGCCGCGTCCGGTCGGTTCGGGCGCACTGATGTGGAACGCATCGGCGGTGAGCGCGGCACCGAGGATCTCCGCGACCGGGGTTGCGCCGCGTGCCAGCGCATGGGCAAGCAATTCGACGACGACCACGCCGCCGCCCTCGCCGAGCACGAACCCATCGCGGGTCGCGTCGAATGGCCGCGAAGCCGTCTCGGGCGAGTCGTTCCGCTTCGACAGCGCCGTCATGTTGCCCAGCGCGGCCACGCCCATCGGCCAGATCGGGGCCTCCGAGCCGCCTGCGAGGACGACGTCGCACTCCCCGTCGCGGATCAGTCGGTGGGCGTCCTGGAATGCGATCACCGAGGTGGCGCACGCGGCGACCTGCGTCATGACCGGGCCGGTCAGCCCCCATTCCATCGAGAGCATCGCCGCTCCCATCGAGCCCGACAGCGCCGGGATCGCGAACGGCGAGACGAAGCGCGGCCCTTTCTGGTCGTGGACATGGGTGCCGTCGATGATCTGCTCGATGCCGCCACCACCGGTGTTGACGACCACGCCGACGCGGTCACGCTGCTCCGCGCTCATCGCCCCGAAGTCGATCCCGGAGTCGGCGACGGCCTCCTTGCCGGCGGCCATCGCGAAGTGGATGAAGCGGCTCATGCGGCGGGCCATCTTGGGGTCCATGACCTTGGCCGGATCGAAGTCGAGGACCTCGGCCGCGATGCGGACCTCCTGCGCCGAGGGGTCGAAGCTGGAGATCGTCCGCGTGCCGCTGACGCCCGCCTGGAGGTTGGCCCAGTAGGTCGGGAAGTCGTTGCCGATCGGCATGATCGCGCCGAGGCCGGTCACGACGGCGCGCCGGGCAGGATCGCGCTCAGGCAAGGAGGTCACGCATGGAGGGCACGGCCAGATTGTAGACAGTGGCTTCGGCTGTCGCGCCTCGACGCCGATGGCTGCGTTGGCGGCTGCGGTCCTCGCTCACGGGCATCCGAGCCCGCTCGCTCCGGTCCTCGCCGCCGCCTTGCCCTCGACGCCGATCCGCGACGAACGCAGTCGGGGACAGCCGTCAGTCCCCGTCGTATCGCGCGAAGATCACTGCGCCGTTGTGGCCGCCGAGCCCGATGTTGTTCGACAGCGCGTAGCGGATCGGGAACGGCGTTGGCTCGGTCACGACCCACAGGTCGCACTCGGGGTCGAAGTCGCGGTAGTTGATCGTGGGCGGGACGCACTGCTCGGCGACCGACATGATCGTCGCGAAGGCCTCGAACGCGCCGGCGGCACCCATCAGGTGGCCGGTCATCGACTTCGTGCCGCTGATCGCCAGCGACTTGCGGTCGCGCGCGGCGCGGTCGCCGAACACCGTCCACAGCGCCTCCGCCTCGCGCTTGTCGCCGAGGGGCGTGGACGTCCCGTGCGGATTGATCAGGTCGACTTCGTCGGCCGGCACGCCCCGCCGCTCCAGGGCCATCTTCATCGCCCGGGCGGAGCCGACGCCGGCGTCGATCGGCTGGATCATGTCCCAGCCATCGGCGGCCGAGCCGTAGCCGACGACCTCGCCGTAGATCCGGGCCCCGCGTGCCTTGGCGTGCTCGAGGTCCTCGAGGAACAGCGAGCCGGCGCCCTCGCCGAGGACGAAGCCGTCGCGGGTCTTGTCGAACGGACGCGACACGGTCTGCGGCGCCTCGCCGGGACGGGGCATGCCCATCCCGCGCATGTTCGAGAAGCCGGCGTGGGCGACCTCGAGGAGCGGCGACTCGGTCGAGCCGCTGATGACGGCGATGCAGTCGCCGCGGCGGATGGCCTCGGCTCCCTCGCCGACGTTGTGCGTGCCCGTGGCGCAGGCCGACACCATGCAGATGTTGTGGCCGATCGCACCGGTCTCGATTGCGATCATCCCCGACGTGCTGTCGGTGAGCGCGTTGGCGATGAACGTCGGGGCGACGGTCCGCGGGCCCTTCGTCTTGAGGCTGTCGTAGTTGTCGATCATCAGCTGCTGGCCGCCCGCGCCGGATCCGAACACGACCCCGACCTCAGTGCGGTTCTCGTCGGTGAGCTCGAAGCCGGAGTCCTGCAGGGCCTGCTTCGCCGCCGCGACGCCGAAGTGCATGCTCTTCTCACCGCGTCGCGCCGCTTTGGGGTCCATCCAGTCGACGGCGTTGAAGTCCTTGACCTCGCCGGCGAGCTTCGCCTCGTACGGGCTTGCGTCGAAGTGGGTGATCTCGCCGAGCCCGGACTGGCCGCGGATCAGATTCGACCAGGCGGTGTCCTTGTCATTGCCCACGGGGCTGACGACACCGACGCCGGTGACGACGACGCGGCGGTTGTAATCGGGTTTGCGCACTCGGTTTCGGTTCCTTTCGAAGGTCAGACGGCGGCTGGGGAGAGGGTCAGGAGTCGGTCGAAGGTGGCCGGGTCGTCGGCCGCGAGGATCTCGGCGTCCGGGGCGATCCGCTTGATCAGGCCGGTCAGGACCTTGCCCGGCCCGACCTCCACGAACGTCGTGACGCCGGCGCCGACCATGTGCTCGACGGCGGCGACCCAGTCGACACCGGCGGTCAGGTGCTCGACGAGCTCGGCACGGGCGGCACTCCCGGTCGTGATGGGCCGGGCATCGGCGTTTGCGAGCAGCGTGACGGTCGGGTCGCTGAACGTGATCCCGGCGAGCACGTCGCGCATCCGCTCGGCGGCCTCGGCCATCAGCGGCGAATGGGCGGCCACCGACACCGGGAGGATGATCGCGCGCTTCGCGCCCAGGGTCCTGGCCAGCTCTGCACCGGCCTCGATCGCCGGACGCTCGCCGGACACGACCACCTGGCCCGGGGCATTCCGGTTGGCGACAACAAACGTGCCGTGCGCCGCGGCGCCCTGGACGAGCTCCGGGATCCGGGCGTCGTCGAGGCCGATGATCGCTGCCATCGCGCCGTCCCGCCCCGAACCGGATGCCTGCATGCAGCGGCCACGCTCGCGGACCAGGCGGATGCCGTCCTCGAGCGGGATGACCCCGGCCGCGACGAGCGCGCTGTACTGGCCCATCGAGTGGCCGGCCGCGAAGGCGGGCACCGGCGCCGGGACGCCGGCCGCGGCCCAGCCCTCCCGAAGCGCCTCGAGGATCGCGATCGACGCCGCGAGGATCGCGGGCTGCGCCTGTTCGGTCCGGTCGAGCGACTCGGCGGGACCATCCCAGGCGAGACGGCTGATCGGTTCGCCGAGCGCGGCATCGGCAGCGGCGAACACGGCTGCAGCCGCAGGCGAGCGCTCGACCAGGGCACGACCCATGCCGACCGACTGGGATCCCTGGCCGGGGAAAACGAAGGCAAGCGGTGACACGCCTTCGAGCCTAGGGCCACTGGAGGCCCTCATGAGGCGATTCCCATGCACGCTTGCACGGATATGCCGCTCGGCATACGCTCAGCGGGATGGCAGATCCCGCATTCCGGCGCCGAGCGGCACCGGCCCGTTCGATCGCCCGTCGCTTCGAGGAGGACCTCTCGCCGGCGGTCGTTGCCGCCGGTAACCGCCTGCCCAACGTGCGCCAGATCAGCGAGCGCGTGGCGATGGGTCGTGCGCTGTGGCGTGAGCTGGTGATCGGCTTCGCCGGCCAGCTCGGCGAGCTGCGCCTCGGCTTCACCCAGCTCGCGGCGCTGTACGTGCTGGCCGATGCCGGCACGATGACGATCGGTGACGTCGCGGAAGCAATCGGCCGGTCGCCGTCGGCCACGAGCCGGCTGATCGACGGCCTGGTGCGCCGGCGCCTCGTCGAGCGCCAGCCCGAGCCGGAGGATCGCCGCCAGCGGACGGTCCGACTCACGCAGCGCGGCCAGGCGATCCTGCGCGTCGTCGATCGAGCGCGCGCCGACCAGTTCCTGATCGCGGTCCGGGCCTTGCCCGGCCCCGAACGAGCGATCGTCGCGATGGGCGTCGCTGCGCTCGCGACGCATGCGATCAGCCGCCGCGGACGGTTGATCCGGACTCCGGGCGACTGATGCCCGGACGCCTTGTCCGGGGCGAGACGACCGGCTAGGCTCCGGAAGCCGAGCACATCGAGGAGACCACATGTTCCAGACGTCCGGACGCCTCGCCGATATGCAGATCCAGCACCGTCACAACGATGGCGTGTGGAGCCCGCTTCAGCCGGCCCACCACGACGCGGCCGCTCACGATCCGGAGCGCGACTGGGTCAATGGCGCCGTCTACGTGTGCGCGGACTGCGGCGAAGAGGTTCGCGTCATGCAGCCGCCCGTGGCACCCTCCGAGGGCGATACCACCTAGCCGCCGCGCTCGCGTTCGAAATCGCATCGAGGGAGACGAGATGTTCCAGATCCAGGGGCGGCTCCTCGAGCCGCAGCTGCAGCACCGCCATTCGGATGGCTCGTGGGCCGACATGGAGGTCGAGGAGCACGACCCGGCAGAGAGCGATCCCGAGCGCGACTGGGCCAACGGCGAGATCTTCGTCTGCAAGGCGTGCGGCGAGGGCGTGCGCGTGTCGCACGCCGCGGATCAGCCGTACCCCGGCGCGTTCGACTAGAGCGTCAGCCGCAGAAGCGGCGCACGACGTCGTAGAGGACCGGCAACCCCCAGCGCAGCGCGTCGATGCCGACGCGCTCGTCGACCCCGTGGAAGCGCTCGAGGAAGCGCTCCCCGGGCTCCAGGAGCAGGGGCGAGAAGCCGTAGGTCGGGACGCCGAGGCGTGCCGTGTGCTTGGCGTCGGTCGCGAACGGGACCATGACCGGGACCGGCACGCCGTCCGGGTCGTGCTCGCGGACCGTTGCGCACAGGAGCTCGAAGAGCGGATGGTCCGCCGGCGATTCGGCCGCCGGCCCGAAGATCACATGCTCGATCTCGCAGACGGCAAGCAGCTCCGGGCCAAGCCGTTCCTCGACCACCGCTCGCATGTCGGCCTCGGTCATCCCGGGCAGGACGCGGCAGTCGATATCGACGACCGCTTCGCCCGGGATCACGTTGAACTTGATCCCGGAATGCACGACGTCCGGGCTGATCGTGTCACGTACCAGCGCACGCAAGGCCCGCGCGTACATCGGCTCGCAGGCGGCCGCCAGCGCGGCCTCGGCCGGCGCGGGATCGTCCTCGAACAGGCCGCGGAGCATCCCGGCTGCGGGCTCACCCAGGGCATCGGCGGTCGCACTGATGAACCGTTCCATGACCGGCGTCAGGCGAACCGGCCCCGGGGTTGCGAGGCGGGCGATGGCTGCCGCGGCGAGCACCGCCGCGTTGTCCTCGCGCGGCATGGAGCCGTGGCCCCACGTTCCACGGACGTGGATGCGGTAGACGCTGAAGCCCTTCTCGGCGACCTGGATCGGGTACAGGCGCCGTGCCGCCGATCGTCGTGGCGACCCCACCGCATTCGTTGACCGCCCCGGCCGCGCGCAGCCACTCGGGCTTGTGCTCGACGATCCAGCCCGCGCCGTGGTACCCGCCGACCTCTTCGTCCGCGGTCGACGTGAGGAGCACGTCGCGGCGGAGGCCGGGGATCGGGTCGCTGGCCGGGTCGCGCCCGGCCGCGCGCGCCTCGGCGGCGAGGAGCCTGACCACGCCGAGCTCGAGCGCGATCATGTCCTTCATGTCGACCGCGCCACGTCCGTAGACGTAGCCATCGGCGACCCTGCCGTCGAACGGGTCGTACGTCCAACGGTCGAGTGGCGCCGGCACCACGTCGAGGTGCGACAACAGGAGGAACGGTTCGCCGCCGGTCCCGTCGCCCCGCAGCCGGGCGTGCACGGAGCCGCGACCGGGGACCGGCTCGACGACCTCCGGGCGCAGCCCGGCGTCCTCCAGCGCTCCGGCGATGTAGCGCGCCGCCCGGAGCTCGCCGTCGCCCGGTGGTGGCGGCGGGTTGACCGACGGGATCCGGATCAGGTCGCGGAGCGTCTCGACGACCTCTTCGCCCGCGTGGGACCAGTCGTGCGCCGGAATGGCGTCGGACGGCCGGGCGGTGGTCGTCACGAGGCCGGCCCGGTGATGAGGTTGGCGATGATGCCGAGAACGAACCCGGCGGTCACGATCACGACGACCATGATCACGAGCAACCGACCGTAGTAGCGGTCCTCACGCTCCGCGATTTCGGGTTCCGGGTCCTCGCCGCCCGGGATGTACGGCGCGTCAAGACCGCGGGCACGTGCCAGCTCGGCTCGCGGCGAGTCGTATTTGTCGGGATCGGGCGGCAGATTGTCCGAGCGGATGTCGTTCCCTGTCACAGCGTGCCCTCGTCCGCGAGTGGCCCGCGCAGCCCGATCTCGTCGGGGATCGGCCGGTAGCCGAGCGTGGCATTGACCGCGCGCATCGGAGCGTTCTCGACGTCATTGCCGGTCTCCAGCACGCGCATCCCGGCCTCGATCGCCCAAACGATCGTCGCGCGCTTGAGCGCGGTGGCGATGCCCCGGCCGCGGTGCGCCGGCGCGACCGCCGTCATGTCGTGCCATGCCGCGTCGCGGCGACCGGGGATGCGCATGAGGCTTGCGTAGCCGATCACCTCGCCGGTCGCCGCGTCGAGCGCGACGTGGAAGGCCTCGGATGGCATGCCGGGACGATCCACGTCTCGCTTCCGGAATTCCTCGAACGATCCCGCCTGCATCGGCTCGTCGGCATGCGGAATGTCGGGGAATGCCAGCTCGGCGACGGCGTGGACGCCGGTCACCAGGTCCGGCCTCGCGGCAAGGGTCGTGATCTCGACACCGGCTGGCTGGTCCACGGCGGGCTTCCGAAACCCGCCCAGGTCGAGGTCGACCATCCGATACCGATCGAACTCGACAAAGCCGCGGTGCTGGAGGAACGCGATGTCCATCGGCGTGGCGCTCCGACAAGGAGGTCTGGAGCCCGGTCTTGCCGGCTGCGCGTGCCGCCCGCGACCCGGCGACGAGGAGCGCCGACCCGATGCCCTGACGGCGGTGCGATTTGCGCACGAGCACGTTCACCCACCACCGATCGAAGTCGGGCCGGTAGCTGAGGATCTGACCGACGGTCGCCACCCCGACGGCTTCGCCGGCGACCTCGGCGATGAACCGTTCACCGCGATAGTTCGCGTCCTGCCAGCTCAGCTCCGCGAGATCGGTCGGGTTCTCGGGCGTGACGTCGTTCACGATCTCCGCGAAACGCAGGCAGCTCCGCCTCGTCGCTTGTCGCCGGACGCACGCTGAAGCTCACGCGAGCACCCCGCTCAAAGGTTCGGCGACCTCCCGGGCCACCGCGTCGACGCCGTCCGCACCGAGCGCAGGTGGCATGCCGAGCACCACGTGGGTCGCACCGCGCCGGACGGCGTCCCGCGCGAGATCGAGCGCGACGCGCGCGGTCCTCCGGCGTCCGCCCCGTCGGCATCTGGGCCACGAACGCGAAGCCGGCCGGGTCGCGCCCGATGTCGTCCATTGCCTGAAGCACCGCATCGCGGCGATCACTGAAATAGTCGAGGTCCGACGGGCGGGCGCCCTCGTGCGGGACCACGGCCGGCATGTACCAGCCCTGCGCGACGGCGGCGGCGAGCGCGATGCCGCGCCGCTTGTTCCCGCCGAGCCACATCGGCGGGCCGCCCGGCGTCAGCGGCCCCGGCAGGTTCGTCGCTCCGTCAAGCGGGTAGAAGCGGTCCGGCCGCGTCACGCCTGGCTCGCGCGTGGCTTCGTCCGAGAACAGGGCGCGCAGCACGTACACGGCCGATTCGAAGCGGTCGAACCGCTCTGGCATGTCCGGCAGCGGGATCCCGAACGGGACGTGCTCGCCGACATGCCACCCGGCCCCGAGGCCGACGATGAACCGCCCGCCGGTGACGTGATCGAGCAGCGTTGCCTGCTTCGCGAGCACGGCCGGATGACGGAACGTGTTCGACAGCACACCGTGGCCGAGCCACTTGCCGGGTACGCGGTGGGCCAACGCCGCCATCGCCGTGAGCGACTCCCAGCTCCGGCCGCCCCGCTCCACCGCGGCGTTGGTGATGTGGTCGTTCATCCACACCGACTCGAACACGTCGTGCTCGCCGATCCGTGCCCAGGCCGCGTCGAGGGTCGGCCAGTCGACCTCCTGCGGGGAGGTCTTGATGCCGATCGAGATGCGTTCCGTCATCGACGCTCCAGCAGGGCCTGCATCCGCCCACCGGTGGTCACCGCACCCTGCGAGGCGGACCCGACCAGCGAGGCGTATTTCGCCATCACGCCGCCCGCGTAGCGCGGCGCGGGCGGTCGCCAGCCGGCCTGGCGGCGGGCGAGCTCGTCGGGATCGACGACAAGGTCGAGGGCGCCGCGGTCCACGTCGATCACGATCTCGTCGCCCTCTTCGACGAGCCCGATCGGTCCGCCGAGGGCAGCCTCCGGCGCGATGTGCCCGATCATCAGCCCATGGGTGCCGCCCGAGAAGCGGCCGTCGGTGATCAGGGCCACGGTGTCGCCAAGCCCCTCGCCGACGAGCGCGGCGGTGACGCTGAGCATCTCCTGCATGCCCGGGCCGCCGACCGGCCCCTCGTAGCGGATCACGACGACGTCGCCGGCCTCGATCTGCCGGTTCTTCACGGCCTCGAAGCAGTCAGTCTCCGAATCGAAGACGCGGGCCGGGCCGCGGTGGAGGCGCCGCTCGTGGCCGGCCAGCTTCACCACGCAGCCGTCCGGCGCGAGGGTGCCGCGCAGGATCGCGAGGCCGCCCGTCGGCTTGAGCGGGGTCTCGATCGAGTGGACCACCGGCTGGCCCTCGGTCTCCGAAGTGGCGGCGGCGATCTGGGCGATCGTCCGGCCGTCGACCGTGGCCTCGTCGCCGTGGAGCAGCCCGTCGCGCTTGAGCAGCTCGCGCATGACGAGGCCCAGGCCGCCTGCGTCGTACATGTCCGATGCGGTGTAGCGGCCGCCCGGCCGCATGTCGGCCACGATCGGCGTGCGCTCGGCGATCGTCGCGAAGTCGTCGATGTCGAGCTGGATCCCGAACTCGTGGGCGATCGCGAGCAGGTGCAGGACGCCGTTCGTCGAACCGCCCGTCGCTGCGACCGAGGCAATGCCGTTCTCGAGCGCCTGGCGCGTGACGAAGGATGACGGCCGCGCATCGCGCCGGACCAGGTCCATCACGAGCTCGCCCGACTGGCGAGCGGCCTCGTCTTTGCCCGGATCCTCGGCGGGAATCGCGTTCAGGCCGCCCGGCGACAGGCCGATGAACTCCATCACGGTGCTCATCGTGTTGGCGGTGTACTGCCCACCGCAGGCGCCGGGACCCGGACACGACACGTTCTCGATCTCGTACAGCTCGTCGAGCGTGATCTTGCCCGCGCGATACGCGCCGATTGCCTCGTAGACCGTGACGACCGTGGCGTCCCGGACGCCCTTGTACGTACCGGGGTAGATCGTGCCGTTGTAGAGCACGAGGCCGGGCACGTCGAGCCGGCCGAGGGCCATCGCAGCCGCCGGGATCGTCTTGTCGCAGCCGACCAGGCACACGACACCGTCGAGCAGGTGGCCGCGCACGACGAGCTCGATCGAGTCCGCGATCACCTCGCGGCTGATCAGCGACGCCTTCATCCCCTCGGTGCCCATCGACACGCCGTCGCTCACCGCGATGGTGTTGAACTCCATCGGCGTGCCGCCCGCGGCCCGGATGCCCTCCTTGACGAACTCAGCCAGCCGGCGCTGGTTGTAGTTGCAGGGCATGGTCTCGATCCACGTCGTCGCGACGCCGACGAGCGGCTTGGCGAGGTCATCGTCGGTGAAACCGATCGCCTTGAGCATCGACCGGGCACCGGCGCGGTCGGGCCCGTCCGTCAGGGCGGCGGAGTGACGCTTGGCGGGATCGCTCGGTCGGTTGTACGGATGCGTGGGTTCGGGCATGGAATCCTCGGTCGGTGACGCGTGACGACGCTCAAGTGTAGGGTGCGCGCCGGCCTCGCTCAGCCGCCGCCCGTCGGCCAGGCCGCGAGGCGTTCCATCGCGACCGTGTCCGCGACGAGACGGCTGGCGGTCTGACCGCACAGTGTGCCGAGGAAGTCATCACGTGACAGGGTCAGTGCCTCCACCGGCTCCAGCGCACGTACCGAGGCGGTCCTCGGGACGTCGTAGAGCAGCGCGATCTCACCGACGCTCTCCCCGGGGCCCTGTTCACGCATGTCCTGGCCCGCCTGGCTGACGATCACCCGACCTTGCTCGATCAGGTAATAGCGGTCGCCCGGCTCGCCCTCCCGGATCAGCTCTTCCCCGGCCTCGAAGGAAACCGGGACCAGCTCCCCGGCGAGCTGCTCGATCATCGCCATCGACAGCGGCGCGAACAACGGGTCGGTGCGAATGCGCGTCAGCTTCGCGGTGTCGACGACGGCTGCCCGGTCGGCGTTCCGGATGACCGGCCAGGTGAGCACGGCGAGGATCGGCAGGATCGCCCCCGTCGCGATGAGTGCTCCCTCGATCCCCAGGAGATCCACCAGGATCGGGGCGACGAACCCGCCGATGGCCATCGTCGCGCCAGCACCGCTGATGAGCAGGCCCATGACGGCAACCCGGGCAGCGTTCGGGACCGAACGCTGCAGGAGCGTGAAGCCGACGACGTCAAGCACCGCGTTGCTCGCGCCGACCACGACCATCAGGGCGATCGCGACCGCCGGTGAAACGACCAGCCCGAGGATCACGATCGGCAGTCCCCAGCTCGCGAGCGCGGCACTGAACCACGGCGCAATGCGCGTCCGCCCGGCCAGTCCGACTGCACCGATCGCGCCGATCACGCCCCCCGCGCCGAACGCGGCGTTCAGCACGCCGGGTCCCGAGTCGCCCATCCCGAGCAGCTCGATGGCGGCGACGACCGTCAGGACGATCAGCGCGGCGCGGACCCCGGCCTGGATCCAGAACCCGGTCAGGATCAGCGCGGGGCCTCGATGCAGCAGACCCGCCCGCATGCCGGCAACGAGCTCCTTGCGAACCGATGGCGCCTGTCCGGGCCGGGTCGGGGGCACGTGCATGCCGGCGATCGAGGCCACTGCCAGCGCGTAGATCGCGAGCACGCCCAGGTACGCTGCAACCGGACCGGCCACCGCCAGCAGCACGGCGCTCACCGCCGGCCCGGCGAACGTGCCCAGTCCCTCGGCTGTGCCCGCGGCGACGTTGGCTGCGACGAGCTCCGCCGGCGAACGGGCGAGCAACGGCTGGAGCGCGATCTGGAGCGAGCGGCCGATCGCGCCTGCACCCGATTCGAGCACGACCAGCGGCACGAGCAGGAGGATCGGCCCGTCGAACGCGACGAGGCCGACGGTCAGGGCGACGGCGATGACCCGCAGGACGGTGACCGCGGCAAGGACTCGCTCCGGTCGCCAGCGCGCCGCGGGGACGCCGGCGAAGGGCGACACCACGGTCGGCGCAAGAAACGAAGCGACGCCCAGCAATCCGGTTGCGGCCGCGCCCCCGGCGCCGTAGGCGACCACGAGGTTCGTCACGAGGTACGCCCACATGCCGGCGTTGACGGCCATCCAGCTGGCCTGGAGCCGGCGCAGGTCGGGATCCTTGAGGGCCGCCCGGATGACTTCGGGCGTCACGCCAAGCCGGGCAGAGGGCGACGCCATGGCGCGAGGATAGCCGAGCGCCGTCCAGACCCGTATCCTGCCGGAACCGGCGCGCAGCTCGACCGGTACGAGGAGGCCTTGGCGAGGGATGGACGAGAAGCTCGCGACGCTCCGCGCGGTCCCGCTGTTCGTGGGGCTGGACGACAACGAGCTCAAGGCGGTCGGGGCACTGTGCGAGGAGCGCGACCTGCCCGCAGGGCACGAGCTCACGCACGAGGAGACGTTCGGGGACGAGTTCTACATGATCGTCGACGGCGAGGTGCGGATCCACCGTGCCGGGGCGACGATCCGGACCCTTGGGTCGGGCGACTTCCTCGGCGAGATCGCGCTGCTCGACCACGGCCGGCGCACCGTCAGCGCGACCTGTGAGACGCCGTGCCGGCTGCTGGTGCTCGGGCATCGCCAGTTCCACTCGCTGCTCGATGCCCAACCCGACATCCGGGTCCATGTGCTCGAGGCGCTGGCCCGCCGCGTCCGCCAGCTCGCCCCGGACTCGGACATCTAGGGCCGGCGGCGCCCGCCGCCTAGGGCCGCAGGCACTCCCCGGTCGCGACCCGCTCCGTTCGACCCGACGCGATCCCGATCCGCTCGGCGACCGCGGTCGGCGCCAGGGCATAGCCGACCTCGTCGTCGGTCCGCGCCTCGGCGAACACGACCCCGCCGACGGTCCCGTCCGGCAGCATCAGCGGACCGCCGCTGTTGCCGCGCTCGATGTCCGAGCGGATCTCGACGATGTTGCGGCGGACGTGCTCGGTCGCGTAGATGTCCCGCCCGAGGGCCGGGTACGTGTCCGCGACCGCCGCGGCGACAATGCGCAGCGGGCCGCCGTTCGGGTAGCCCAGGACAGCTGCCGGCGTCCCTCGTTTCGGGTCCTCTCCGGCGAAGTGCAGGGCCGGCGCGATCAGATCGGGCACGCGCAGCAGCGCGACGTCGAGCTCGGGATCGAACAGGACCGGCGTCGCGTCGTACGTCCCGGTTGGGCCGTTCACGCGGATCGTCCGACCGCCGGCGATGACGTGGGCGTTGGTCAGGACGTACCCGGGCGCGATCACGAACCCGCTGCCGGTCGACTCGAGGCCGCACGTGCCCGCCTGGACCTTCAGCGTGCTCGCCTCGGCCACGGCCGCGATCGCCCGCGCCTCCGGGTCAGCGGGCCGCTCGACGGGCGGAGCAGGGAGCGGCTCGAACCCGACGAACACGTCGGTGAGCCCCGACGCGTCGAGCAGGCGCCCGAGGGCGAACGCCAGCTCGGTCGGGGGCGGCAGGGATGTATTGAGGGTCCGGACGATCGCCGAGGTCTTGGCAGCCTCGGCGAGGCGGGGCATCGGGCCGACCGCGAACAGCCCACCGGCCAGCCACAGCACCAGGATTGCCTGGGCACCGGCGACCAGTCCGCCGCCCAGCCGGTCGACGCCGCTGAAGACGCTGCGCCGCACCCCCGAGCCCAGCCACGCGCCGATCGCCGAACCGATCGACTCGCCGATGATGACCGCTCCGAACAGGCCGATCAGGACGAGGAACGGCCGGATCTCCGGGTCGACATCGGTGAGCGGCTCCTCCAGCAGCTGGACGGCGACGACGGCCAGGCCGCCACCGATCAGCGCGCCGATGAAGCCGCCGATCTGCGGCAGGGCCCCGGAGCGCAACCCGAGCAGGACCGCGATCACGACGAACACGACCGCGAACGCGTCGAACAGGTTCACCGCCGGATCGTCGCACAGGCACCCTGAGGGCGCCCTGAGACCGACGGGGGGTGACCGACTACGAGACCACGACCTCGACCGGCGGCGCACCGCCCTGCGAGTCGCGGATCGTCCACGTGCCCGGGCCGGAGACCTCGAACGAGAAGATCGTGTGCTTGGACACGGCCATCATCACGCAGATCGCGTCCGGATCCGACGTGCCCTCGATCACCGTGACGTCGACCGTCTGGTCGCCGTTGTCGTGGACCTCGACGTGGTCGAGCACGTAGCAGGGATCGACGCCGCTCGTCCAATGCGCGTCGACGCTGACCGTCGTTCCCGACGCGGTCGCGTCGAGCCGCTCGAGCGCGACGGGATGGACGTTCTGCTGGCCCGGCTGTGGTTCGACCAGCTCGACCCCACCGAGGTCCGGGTTTCCGATGCCCGGGTCGCCGGAGGCGGCCGGCGGCTCACTGGCCGGCGGCTCGCTCGGAGCGGAGGATGCCCCGCCCGACGAGCAGGCCGCGAGCACCAGCCCGAGGGTCACGATCGCGAGCGCGGGACGGAATGCGTGCTTCATGCGCGCCTGACGGTGGGCCGCTCTCGTCGGTTCCGCCGCGCTGCAGGGCTCAAACGGCGTCGGCCAGCGTGTCGACGCGCGGCGGATGGGCCTCTTCCCAGCCGTCGATCTCGGATTCCTTGCCGAGGAGGTAGCCGAGCTCGTCGGTGCCGGCGAGCAGCATCCGCTTGGCGAACGGATCCACCTCGAACGGCATGTCGTCGTCGCCCGGCAGGTGCACGACCTCTGACTCGAGGTCGACCGTCAGCTCGGCATCCGGCCGTTCGCGCACGAGGTCGAACAGCTGCCGTTGCCGCTCGGGCTCGACGAAGATCGGCAGCAGTCCGTTCTTCAGGCAATTGCTCCGGAAGATGTCGGCGAACGAGGTCGAGATGATGGCCCGGATCCCCCACGCCGTGAGCGCCCACGGGGCGTGTTCGCGGGACGACCCCGCGCCGAAGTTGGCGCCGGCAAGGAGGATGTGGCGGCCCTCCATGTCGGGCTCGTCGAGCACGAAGCGCGGGTCCTTGAGCGAGCCGTCCTCGTTGAACCGCCAGTCGCGGAAGAGCGCTTCGGCGAGCCCGTTCTTGTCGGTCACCTTGAGGTAGCGCGCGGGCACGATCTGGTCGGTGTCGACGTTCTCGGAAGGGAGCGGGATCACCTTGCTGGTGAAGGTCCTCCACGGCTCGGCCACGGCTCAGCGACCCCCGACGGCGGCGAGCGTCTCGATGCCGGGCAGGGTCCGCGGATCGGACACGACCCCGCTCACCGCGCTTGCGGCCGCGGTCAGCGGCGAGGCGAGGAACGTCCGACCGCCCTTGCCCTGGCGGCCCTCGAAGTTGCGGTTCGAGGTGCTCACCGCGTACTGCCCGGGCTGCAGCTGGTCGCCGTTCATCGCGATGCACATCGAGCAGCCGGATTCGCGCCAGTCGGCGCCGGCCGCCTTGAAGATGTCGGCGATCCCCTCGCGCTCCGCCTCGCGCTTCACCTCGTCCGAGCCGGGCGTGACCATCAGCCGGACGCCGTCGGCGACGTGCCGGCCCTTGAGCGCCTCGGCCGCGAGCCGCAGGTCGCTGATCCGGCCGTTCGTGCACGAGCCGATGAACACGACGTCGACCTTCTGGCCGAGGATCGCCTGCCCGGGGCGCAGGTCCATGTACTCGAGCGCGCGCTCCAGCGCGCGCCGCTGGCTCGGGTCGGCCTGCTCGTCGGGCGACGGGACGCGGCTGGTGATGGGGATCCCCATGCCCGGGTTCGTGCCGTAGGTGACCATCGGCTCCAGGGTATCGGCGTCGATCGTGATCGACCTGTCGAAGGTGGCTCCGTCGTCGGTCGGCAGCCGCCGCCAGCGCTCGACCGCCGTGTCCCACGCGTCGGCCTGCGGTGCGTGGGGCCGGCCGTGGACGTACTCGAACGTGGTGTCGTCGGGGGCGATCAGTCCGGCCCGCGCCCCGCCTTCGATGCTCATGTTGCAGATCGTCATGCGCTGCTCCATGGTCAGCGCCCGGATCGCCTCGCCGCGGTATTCGAAGACGTGGCCGGTTCCGCCGCCAACACCGATCCGCGCGATGAGCGCGAGGATGATGTCCTTGCTGCTCACGCCGGGAGCGAGCCGGCCGTCGACACGCACCTCGTAGGTCTTCAGGTCCCGCTGGAGGAGCGTCTGGGTCGCGAGCACCATCTCGACCTCGCTCGTCCCGATCCCGAACGCCAGGGCACCGAACGCACCGTGCGTGCTCGTGTGCGAATCCCCGCAGACGATCGTCATGCCGGGCTGCGTCAGCCCCAGCTGCGGGCCGATGACGTGGACGATCCCCTGGTGGGGCGAGCCGATCCCGTGGAGCGGGATCCCGAATTCGGCGCAGTTCGTCTCGAGCTGCTTGACCTGCGCCGCCGCCATGGAGTCGAGCATCGGCAGGCTGCGGTCGTGGGTCGGGATCGAGTGGTCCGCGGTCGCCACCGTCTGGCCCGGCCGGCGGACGCGCAGCCCGCGATCGCGGAGCCCCGAGAAGGCCTGCGGGCTGGTCACCTCATGGATGAGGTGCAGGTCGACCGCCAGGACGGCCGGGGCACCGGGATCCTGCGTGACGACGTGGTCGTCCCAGATCTTCTGGACGATGGTGCGCGGTGCGGTCATGGCCGCGACAGGGTAGCAGCGAACGGGTGGCGACGGTCCGCGGAGGTTGCCCGTACACCGGTAGTACTACCCCGGCCGGTACCATCGGCGCGGTCCATCCGACCCTCGACTCGCGTACAACAGCACCACGACTCTGTTCCCGCGAGGCGCTTCCAGTCGCGATGGCGTACCCCACCAAACCTGCCCAGGTCGGACCGGACCGCACCACCGTTTCAGCCGGACTGAAGATGCGCGTCCGCGGGATGGTCGTTCGCGGTCCCCTGCGCTCGCCCGCAACACGGGTGTGGCTGTTCACGGCGCTCGTGGCGTCCCTCGCGTTGGCCGGCTACCTCCTCGACGTGCGCTACCTCGAGCCGGTGGAGAGTCCGGTCCACATCCCGTGGCCGGTGCTCGCGTTCGCCTGCCTCCTGGCCGAGACGAAGGTCATCCTCGTCCACTTCCGCCGCGAGACGCATTCGTTCTCGCTGAGCGAGGTCCCGGCCGTCATCGGGCTGTTCTTCGTGACGCCCAACGAATACATGCTCGCGGTCCTCGTGGGATCGGGCGTGGCGCTGCTCGTGACTGCGCGCCAGTCGATCGTCAAGGTCGCGTTCAACCTCGCGAACTTCGCGCTCATCGCGGTCGTCACCCTGGCCGTGTTCCACCGCATCGCGCTGCTCGGCGGACCGCCGGGCGCGGTCGACTGGCTGGCCGCATTCGCGGCGATGCTCGTCGCGGTCGTGATCGGTGCGCTGACGATCGCCAGCGCGATCTCGCTGTCGGGCGGGGCGCCGCAGTTCCAGAAGCTGCCCGAGATGCTCAAGTTCGGGCTGGTCGTGGCGCTGGCGAACACCAGCCTTGCCCTCCTCGCGGTCTCGGTGATGTGGATCAACCCGAGCGCCGTCCTGCTCCTGATGATCCCGCTCGTGACGATCTTCCTCGCGTACCGCGCGTACCTGTCGGAACGCGAGAAGCACGAGCAGCTCGAGCTGCTCTACCAGTCGAGCCGGATCCTGCAGCACTCGCCGGAGCTGGACTCCGCGCTCGTCGCGTTGCTGGATCACGCGCGCGCGATGTTCCGGGCCGAAGTCGCCGAGGTGATCCTCTACCCGCGCGAGGAGAGCGCCGACGCCCTGCGCACGACATCCGTTCACGATCGCGAACCGGAGGCCATGGTCCCCGAGCACGTGGAGCTCGGCGCGGGGATCCACGGCCGGATCTCCGCCGAGCGCCGGGCGTTCTTCACGACGACGGCCGGCCGGCCACTGTCCGGGCGCACGGTCCGCCAGGCGATGGTCAGCCCGCTCATCGGCGAGTCCGGGCTGATCGGCTCGATGACCGTCGCCAACCGGCTCACCGAGGGGACCACCTTCGACGGCGAGGACCTGCGGCTCCTCGAGACGCTCGCCAACCAGGCCGCCGTTGCCCTCGAGAACGGCCAGCTGGAGCAGTCACTCGCCGAGCTGTCCCGCCTCAAGGAGCAGCTCCGCCACCAGGCCTATCACGACCCTCTGACCGGGCTGGCGAACCGGGCGATGTTCGCCGAGCAGGTCGATGCGCAGCTGGGCGCCCGCCAGCCCGGGCTCGATACCGTCGTCCTGTTCCTCGATCTCGACGATTTCAAGATCGTGAACGACACGCTCGGCCACGGGGCCGGCGACCGCCTCCTGCGGGTCGTCGCCGAGCGCATCAACGGCTGCGTCCGTGCCGACGACCTGGCCGCGCGGCTCGGCGGTGACGAGTTCGCCGTGCTGCTCCTCGACACCCCGAACCTCGACCGCTCGCTGGCGGTCGCCCACCGGATCATCGAGGCGCTGCAGGTGCCGTTCCAGATCGGCGGCCAGGAGATCGCGGTCGGGGCGAGCATCGGGATCGCGGCCACGAGCCGGGCAGACGACACGGCCGATGTGCTGCTGCGGAACGCCGACGTCGCGATGTACACGGCCAAGGCCGCGGGGAAGCGCCGCGCGGCGGTGTTCGAGCCGACCATGCACGCTGCGCTCGTCGCGCGTCATTCGTTGTCGGCGGAGCTGTCGCGCAGCCTCGGGCGCGGCGAGCTGGCCGTCTTCTTCCAGCCGATCGTGCGGCTGGCCGACGGGCAGATGGCCGGCGTCGAGGCGCTCGTCCGCTGGCGGCACCCAACCCGTGGGCTCATCCTGCCGGGCGAGTTCATCGCGTTGGCCGAGGAGACGGGACTGATCCTCGCGCTCGGCCGCTGGGTCCTTGCCGAGTCGGCCATGCGCTTCGGCGCCTGGCAGGCACAGCCCGGCGTGGCGGACGACTTCTTCGTGAGCGTCAACATCTCGCCGCTGCAGCTGCAGCAGCCCGAGTTCATCGACGAGATCGAGTCGATCATCGGCGCGACCGGCCTCGATCCCAGCCGGCTGGTCCTGGAACTCACCGAGACCGCGATGTTCCAGGACACCGAGGCGACGATCGTCAAGCTCGGCGCACTGCGCGCCCGGGGCGTCCGCATCGCAATGGACGACTTCGGGACCGGCTACTCGTCGCTCGGCTACCTGCGCCGGTTCCCGGTCGACATCCTCAAGATCGCCCGTGACTTCGTCGTCCAGCCCGACCTCGGGGCGAGCGAGTGGGCGTTCGCCCATGCGATCGTGGCCCTCGGCCAGACGCTGGGGCTGCACATCATCGCCGAGGGCATCGAGGAAGCGGCGCAGGTCGAGCGCCTGCTCCAGCTCGGTTGCGAGTTCGGCCAGGGGTTCCACCTCGGTCTTCCGCTCGATGCCAGCCAGCCGGGAGCGCTTGGCGTTGCCGAGCCGGCGAGCTCCACCATGCGGTCGGCGAGACCGGCGGTGCGGCGGCTGAAGGCCGTGTCCTGATGTTCATCCTGTACGCCGTCCCGCTGGGGCTCATCGTGGGAGCGTTGCTCGGCGGCCGCCTGGCCGGTCTCGCCGCGATCCAGTTCCGGTGGGCCGGACTCGCCCTGTTCGGCTTCGCCGCCCAGGTGGTGCTCTTCTCGGATCCCGTCACGGCCCGCGTCGGCGATCTTGGCCCGCCGCTCTACGTGGCCTCGACCGCGCTGGTGTTCGTGGCCGTTCTCCGCAACCTCGCGATTCGCGGCATGCCGCTGGTCGCGGCCGGGGCCGCCTCGAACCTCGCGGCGATCGTCGCGAACGGCGGCTTCATGCCGACCAGCGCGAGCGCCGCGGCCGAGTTCGGACGGAGCGCGCCGGAGGCGTACTCGAACAGCGCCATCGTCGAGTCGCCGGCGCTCGCCCCACTGACCGACGTGATCCCGCTGCCCCAGTGGCTGCCCTTCGCGAACATCGTGTCGGTCGGGGACATCCTGATCGCCGCCGGGATCGTGGTCGTGATCGCGGCCGCGATGCGGGCCGGGCGACGGCGAGCCGGCGATGACGCGCCGGCCCAACCGGCGTCTCCGGTGCCCACGGGAAACGCGTCCGCTTGAGCACGCCGGGTACCAGTACTCCCTTCCCATATGCGAGGCGCGGAAGTCCTTCTAGCGTCCGGTTCGAGGACGACAAGCGTCCACCGCTTCGGAACCGTCCAGGGCAAACCCGCCGCGAGGCGGGGACGCAAAGCCAGGGATCTCGGATCTTCCCGAGACCGCCCGGCCGCCGGGACCGCAAGCGCCATACGACGACGAGGTGTCACGTGAGGGCGAACCTGGCGCGCTTCACAACGGCGATCGCGCTACTTGCGACGATTGCCATGAGCCTGGGCGCAGGGATGCGCTGGTGGTAATGACCATGACGATGTATCGCCTGGTCCTTGCCTCAGTCAAGACCCCTGGCCACAACGATCCTGCGTTCGGCCCCGTTGCGGGCCATCGCTGGCACTGATCTCGCGGGGCCTTTAGCGCCCCGACGCAGCGACCTCCGACAGCCGTCTTCGGGCGGCTGTCGGGATTCCCGGACCGACGGGCTTATGCTCGTCCGCTACAACTAGGTCGAGCGCGTCGATCGGGCAGCCTCACGGCCCGGTCGCGGCCCCATCGAGGCTCCGTACCTCACGTGTTCATCCTGTACGCCGTTCTGATCGGCCTGGTTCTCGGCTTCGTGCTGGGCGGGCGGCTGAGCGGCCTCGCGACGGTCGACTTCCACTGGCCGTGGCTCGCCATCGGCGGGTTCATGGTGCAGCTCGTCCTGTTCGCGGAGCCGGTGCGCTCGATCGTGGGCGACCTGGGTCCGGCCCTCTATGTCGCGTCGACGGGCGCGGTCCTCGTCGCCGTGATCCGCAACATCCGCATCCCCGGCATGGCCCTCGTGGCAGTCGGTGCCGGAGCCAACCTCGCGGCGATCGTGGCCAACGGCGGGTTCATGCCCGCGAGCGAGGCAGCTTTCGCGGCCCTGGGCGGCGGCCTGAATGCCGGGTACACCAACTCCTCGATCGTGGCCAACCCGGCCCTCGAGCCGTTGACCGACGCGTACTCGCTGCCGACGTGGCTGCCGTTCGCGAACGTGTTCAGCGTCGGCGACGTCCTCATCGCGATCGGCGTCGCGATCGTGATCGTGAGCGCGATGCGCTCTGGGCGGTCCCGGGTCTCCGGTCTGTCCGGCCCTCTGCCGGCCGCCGAGGTCCCGACGCCCGCGCCTCGCTCCCAGCGACGTTCGTTCATGGGTTGGCGCATCCTGCCCCCAAACCGTCCGCGGTCCTGATCGAGCTCCGTTCCGTGGCTGCAACGGTCGCTGAACGGAACGGGACCTTCGGGTGCGGTTGACGCACGGAGGAAGCCTGCTAGACTGCCCGAACCACCGAGGCCCTACGGCCCGGGGAAGTGCAACGCGAGGCCGTGTTGTTCGATCTGGATGGTCAGGACCGCCGAAAAGTCGCCGTCGTCGTGACGGCGGATGGTCGTCGTGTCCAGATGCCGGTCGACTCCGGGCTCGACGTAGCCCTTCGCTCCCTTCATGACTCGCTTCGGCTCGGGCTTGCTGGCCTTCTTGGCCTCATTACCGGCTCCCGGCGGGACCGTGGGACGAGGGACAAGCGCCGCTAAGCGCGACAACCATCGACGAACCCAGGGCCCTCGCCGGGAGGCGAGGGTCTTTCGTTTGTCTGCCACCAACAACACGAGCGACATCGGAGGGCCGAGGGATGACGATCGCGAAGGGAGACTCGCAGGCGCCGCCGCGTCCTGACGAGGACGCCAAGACCAGGCGCAGTCACGTCCCGAACGACGGGTCCGCCGCGGCGGCCGCGGTCGAGAACGCCCGCAAGGCCATGCTCCACGAGGCACGCGACCTGCGCCGCACGCGCATCGGCGCCGATGTCCTCTGCGAGGCGCTGCTGCACCAGGGCGTCGACGTGTTCTTCAGCTACCCGGGCGGCGTGATCCTGCCGCTGTACGACGTGCTCGGCGACTATCCCGAGCTGCGTCACGTCCTCGTGCGCCACGAGCAGGGCGGCGCCCACGCCGCCGACGGCTACGCCCGCGTCACCGGGCGGGTCGGGGTGTGCATGGGCACCTCCGGTCCGGGCGCCACGAACCTCGTCACCGGCATCGGGACGGCCCTCCTCAATTCGGTGCCGATGGTCGCGATCACCGGCAACGTCCCGGCGGCGCTGATCGGCAAGGACGCCTTCCAGGAGATCGACATCAACGGCATCACGTTGCCGATGACCAAGCACAACTACCTCGTGCGTGACGCCGACGAGCTCCCGCGGGTCATCGCCGAGGCCTTCCACATCGCGCGGAGCGGGCGGCCCGGGTCCCGTGCACATCGACATCACCAAGGACGCCCTCCAGCAGGAGACGCGCGCGGAGCACCCGACCGAGGCCGACGTCATTGCCGGACTCCCGGGCTTCCGCCCGAACACCGAGCCCCACGGCCGCCAGCTCAAGCTGGCCGCCCAGGAGCTGGCCAACGCCAAGCGTCCGATGATCCTCGCCGGCCACGGCGTGCTCCACGCAGGGGCCTGGGACGAGCTGCGGGCGTTCGCCGAGAAGACGAACATCCCGGTCGCCTGGACCCTGCTCGGCATCGGCGCGATGAGCGAGGATCACCCGCTCGCCTACGGCTACATGGGCATGCACGGCTGGAAGCACGTCAACCGTGCGATCCAGACGGCTGACCTGCTGTTCGCGATCGGCATGCGCTTCGACGACCGGGTCACCGGCAATGTCCGCACCTACGCGCCGTACGCGCGGATCGTCCACGTCGACATCGACCCGGCCGAGATCGGCAAGAACGTGGCCGTCGAGGTCCCGATCGTGGCCGATGCGAAGCGCGTCCTCGAGGCGCTGACGCGGATGGTCCCGGCCGTGGAGGCCGACGACCGGCGCGAATACCTCGACCAGCTGGCCGAGTGGCGGTCCGAATCCGAGTCGTCGAGCTGGCACGGCTCGGGCGCCTGGCGTGACGGCCTGCTGTCGGCCGACTACGTGGTGTCGCGGATCGGCGAGCTGACGGACCATGCCGCCTCCTACATCGCCGACGTGGGCCAGAACCAGATGTGGCTCGCGCGCTATGCCGGGTTCCGCCAGCCGAACAGCCACGTGAGCTCGGGCGGCCTCGGCACGATGGGCTTCTCGGTGCCGGCGGCCATGGGTGCCGCGTTGGGCCGGCCGGACCGCGAGGCCTGGGCAATCACCGGCGACGGCGGCTTCCAGATGACGTTCCAGGAGCTGATGACGCTGGTCCAGGACCGCATCCCGGTCAAGATCGCGCTGTTCGACAACAAGAAGCTCGGGATGATCCGCCAGTGGCAGGAGATCATCTACGCGGGCAACTACCACTCGGCCCACCTGCTCGGCCCGGATTACCTCAAGCTCGCTGACGCGTTCGGGATCCCGGCCGTGAAGGCCTCGACCCCGGCCGAGGTGGACGATGCGATCCGCTTCGCCCAGGGGATCGACGGTCCGGCGCTCATCTGGTTCGAGATCGCCGAGGAGCAGAACGTCTTCCCGATGATGCCGGCCGGCAAGGGCCTGTCCGACCTGATCGAGAAGTGGGGCGGGGCGACGAATGAGCCCTGGATCCGAACTCCAAGGCGAGGGTGCCCGCCGACGCGGTCGCCGGTCAGGCGACCCCGCCGCCGCGGGCACTCCCCGGATCGGGGGACACCCACCGTCACGTGCTCGTGGCGCTGGTCCTCGACAAGCCCGGCGTCCTCAACCGCGTCTCGAGCCTGATGCGGGCGCGGAACTTCAACATCGATTCGCTGGCGGTCAGCCGCACCGACCAGCCGGACGTCAGCCGCATGACGATCACGCTCCACGGTGACGACGTCGCGGTCGAGCAGGCGGCGAAGCAGCTCTACCGGCTGATCGACGTCCTCAAGGTCCAGGACGTCACGAGCGAGCCGACGATCCAGCACGAGCTGGCACTGATCAAGGTGCGCGCCACGGACTCCACGCGCGACCAGATCCTCAAGGTCGTGGAGCTCTCGAAAGGGCGGGTCGTCGACCTGTCACCGGAGGCCGTCGTCGTGGAGGTGACCGGGAGCGAGCAGGAGGTCGACACGTTCCTCGAGCTTGTTCGCACGTACGGGATCAAGGAGCTGGTTCGGACCGGGGCCGTCGTGATGTCCCGCGGTTCGTCGTCCATCGAGGAGGCGCTCAAGCGATGACGGCAACGATGTACTACGACAACGACGCCGATCCGTCGGCCCTCCAGGGGCAGACCGTCGCGATCATCGGCTACGGCAGCCAGGGCCACGCCCACGCGCTGAATCTTCACGAGTCAGGCGTGGACGTCGTCGTCGGGCTCGCCCCGGGGTCGAAGAGCCGTGCGCTGGCGGAGGAGGCCGGCCTGCGCGTGGCGGACGTCCCGGACGCGGTCAAGGCCGCGGACGTCGTGATGATCCTCGTGCCGGACACGGCCCAGAAGGCCGTCTACGACACCGACATCGCCCCGAACCTGCGGCCCGGCCAGCTGCTGATGTTCGCGCACGGCTTCAACATCCACTTCGCGCGCATCGACCCGCCGGGCATCGTCGACGTCGGGATGGTCGCCCCGAAGGGTCCCGGCCACCTGCTTCGGAGCGTGTACCAGGCCGGCGGCGGGGTGCCGGCCCTGTTCGCCGTCCATCGCGATGCGTCGGGCACGGCCCGCGGGCGGGTCCTGGCCTACGCGCGGGCGATCGGCGCGACGCGTGCCGGTGTCCTCGAGACGACCTTCGCCGAGGAGACCGAGACCGACCTGTTCGGCGAGCAGTCGGTGCTGTGCGGCGGCACGGCGGCCCTGGTGAAGATGGCGTTCGAGACCCTCGTCGAGGCCGGCTACCAGCCGGAGCTCGCGTACTTCGAGACCATGCACGAGCTGAAGCTGATCGTCGACCTGCTGTACCGCGGCGGGCTGAACTTCATGCGCTTCAGCGTCAGCGACACCGCCGAGTACGGCGACTACGTGTCCGGGCCGCGGATCATCGACGAGCGCGTTCGCGACACGATGCACCAGGTCCTCGCCGAGATCCAGGACGGCTCGTTCGCGAACCGCTGGATCGAGGAGAACGAAGCCGGCCGCCAGGAGTTCGAACGCCTCCGCGCTGCCGACCGCGACCACCAGATCGAGCAGGTCGGGGCCCGGTTGCGTGCCCAGATGCCGTTCCTCAACCCGGTCGAGGTGCGGGCCGGCCAGGCACAGGCGGCGGCGACGACGCCGGGAGCCGCCCGATGAGCGCGGGCGTACCGCGGCCCGCGGGCCCGTTCGTCGAGCCGGGGCAGGTCCGCATCTTCGACACGACCCTGCGCGACGGCGAGCAGGCGCCCGGCGCGGGCCTCACGGCGGCCGAGAAGCTCGAAGTCGCCCGCCAGCTGGCGCGCCTCAACGTCGACGTGATCGAGGCCGGCTTCCCGGCCGCCTCACCCGGCGACTTCGAGGCCGTGCGCCGGATCGCCCAGGAGACGAAGGGCGGGATCGCGGTGGCGGCGCTCGCCCGCTGCCGGGACGGCGACCCGCAACGGGCCATCGAGGCGATCAAGGTCGCCGAGCGGCCCCACCTCCACGTGTTCATCGCCACGAGCGACATCCACCTCAAGCACAAGCTGCGCATCGATCGCGAGCAGGCGCTGGCCGACGCGGTCCGCTGGGTGGCCTACGGTCGCGAACAGCTCGGGCGGGACGCCGAGATCGAGTTCTCCGCGGAGGACGCCTCGCGGACCGACACCGACTTCCTGCTGCAGGTCTACGCCGCCGTCGTCGAGGCCGGTGCGTCCACGGTCAACATCCCGGATACGGTCGGCTACGCGATCCCGGCCGAGTTCGCCACGCTCGTGGCCCGGGTCGTCAAGCTCGTCGGGAATGACGCCACCGTCAGCGTCCACTGCCACAACGACCTCGGGCTTGCCACGGCCAACACGCTCGCCGCGGTCCAGGCCGGCGCCCGCCAGGTCGAGGTGACGATCAACGGCCTCGGCGAGCGGGCCGGCAACGCGTCGCTCGAAGAAGTCGTCATGGCCCTCCGGACCCGGCCGACGCAGTTCGGGGACGCCGGCTCGCGCGTCCAGACCGAGCAGATCACGCCGGCCAGCCGCCTGGTCAGCTACCTGACCGGGTTCGCGATCCAGCCGAACAAGGCGATCGTCGGCGGCAATGCGTTCGCCCACGAGTCCGGGATCCACCAGGACGGCGTGATCAAGAACCCGCTGACCTACGAGATCATGACCCCGCAGTCGATCGGGCTGTCGGGCAGCCAGCTGACGATCGGCAAGCTGTCCGGGCGGCGCGGCCTCCAGCAGAAGCTGAAGGACCTCGGCCACGAGGTCGAAGGCGAGGCGCTCGACGAGATCTACCGCCAGGCAATCGCCCTGGCCGACGCGAAGAAAGAGGTCACCGACGCGGACCTGCGCGCGCTCATGGAGCAGCGCGCGGCGGAAGTGCCGGCGTCCGTGGAGCTCGTCGGGTGGAGCGTCACCTCGTCGCACGGCGGCAACGCGGTGGGCACGGTGACCCTGATCGTGGATGGCCGCGAGCGGACGACCGAGGCCACCGGCAACGGGCCCTGTCAACGCGCTGTTCCAGGCGGTCGACGACGCCCTCCAGCCGGTGCTCAACTGGCACCCCGCCCTGGCCGAATACGAGATCAAGGCCGTGTCCAGCGGCGAGGACGCGCAGGGGCAGGTGCTCGTTCGGTGCCGGCGTTCGTCCGACGAGGGCCCGGGCGCGCTCGTCGTCACCGGCCACGGCTTATCGACCAACATCATCGAGGCCTCGCTGGAGGCGTACCTCGTGGCGGTCAACAAGCTCCACGGCGCCGAGATCAACGGCGTGTCCGTTGCGTTCGTCGCGCCGCGCATCGAAGAGGGTCTGCCATGACGGCGGCTGCGGCCACGTACCGTATCGCGGCGCTCCCCGGTGACGGCGTCGGGCCCGAGGTCCTCGCCGAGGCCCGTCGCGTCCTGGACGCGGCCGGGAGCGCCTTTGGTTTCGAGATCGCCTGGTCGGAGCACCTGGTTGGCGGCGCGGCGATCGACGCGTACGGCGTGCCGTTCCGCGACGAGGATCTGGACGCCTGCCGGGACGTCGATGCAATCCTCCTGGGCGCGGTCGGCGGGCCGAAATGGGACGACCCGAACGCGTCGGTGCGCCCCGAGCAGGCCCTGTTCAAGCTGCGCGGCGGACTCGGGCTCTTCGCGAACCTCCGTCCTGTCAGCGTGCACCCGGCAATCGCTCCATCCTCGCCGCTGCGGCCGGAGCTCCTCGAGGGCGTCGACCTGCTGATTCTCCGCGAGCTCACCGGCGGGCTCTACTTCGGTGCGCGCCAGGAAGCCGGCGAGACCAAAGGCGAGCGCATCGGCAAGCGACACGCTGCCGTACTCCGAGCACGAGATCGCCCGGATCGTCCGGCTTGCGTTCGAGCTGGCCCGGACCCGGCGCAGTCGCGTCACCAGCGTCGACAAGGCGAACGTCCTTGCCACGTCGCGCCTGTGGCGCCAGGTTGCCAACGAGGTCGCCGCGGACTTCCCGGACGTCGAGCTCAACCACCAGCTCGTCGATTCGTGCGCCATGCTCCTCGTGAAGCGCCCGGCCGAGTTCGATGTGCTCGTGACCGAGAACCTCTTCGGCGACATCCTGTCGGACGAGGCGAGCGTGCTCGCCGGCTCGCTGGGGCTGCTGCCGTCGGCGTCGCTCGGGGAGCGGCGCACCGAGCACGGCACGTTCGGCATGTACGAGCCGATCCACGGCTCTGCTCCGCACCTCGCCGGCCAGGACCGGGCCAACCCGATCGGGACAATCCTGTCGGCGGCGATGCTCGCCCGCTGGTCGCTCGGACGGGCGGACGTCGCGCAGGCGATCGAGGGCGCGGTCTCCGCGGCGCTCGACGCGGGCTGGCGGACGCCGGACCTCGCGCGCGAGTCCAATACGACCGACGGGCTGGTGGTCGTCGGCACGACCGGGTTCGCGACCGCCGTGATCGAACGATCTGGGCGCGGCCACCGAGGTGCCGGCGTGAGCGACGCTCCGGTCATCCTGTACGACACCACGCTCCGCGACGGCACGCAGGGCGAGAACATCACGTTGTCGCTCGCCGACAAGCTGCGCATCGCGCGGATGCTCGACGAGTTCGGGATGCCCTACGTCGAGGGCGGCTGGCCGGGTTCGAACCCGAAGGACGTGGAGTTCTTCCGTCTCGCGCGCGACGTCCGCTGGGAGCGCGCGAAGCTGGCGGCATTCGGCTCGACGCGCCACCGCTCGAACCGCCCGGAGGACGACCCGAACCTGCGCGAGCTGGTCGCGGCCGAGACCCCGGTCGTGACGATCTTCGGCAAGAGCTGGCTGCTCCACGTCACCGAGGTGCTCGGCGCGACGCCGCAGGAGAACCTCGACATGATCGCGGACTCGGTCGGCTTCGTCGTCGACCGCGGCCGCGAGGCGATCTACGACGCCGAGCACTTCTTCGACGGCTACAAGGCCGATCGCGACTACGCCCTGTCAACCCTCCGCGCCGCGCGCCAGGCCGGTTCCCGGTCGCTCGTGCTGTGCGACACGAATGGCGGGACCCTCACCGACGAGCTGCTGGCGATCGTGGGCGACGTTCGCGGTGCCCTCGAGGGCGACCGGGACGCGCCACCCGTGACGTGGGGGATCCACACCCACAACGACGCGGAGCTGGCCGTCGCCAACTCGATGGCCGCGGTCGCCGCCGGCATCCGCCACGTGCAGGCCACGATCAACGGCTACGGCGAACGCGCCGGCAACGCGAACATGGTGTCGATCCTCGCGAACCTCGCCCTCAAGACGCCGCACCAGCTCGTGCCCGCGGGCGGCGGTGCGCTGGCCGGGCTGACCGAGCTGTCGCGGGCCGTGGCCGAGATCGCCAACATCGCACCGAACGACTACCAGCCATACGTCGGTCGCTCGGCGTTCGCCCACAAGGGCGGCGTGCATGGCGCGGCCGTCGCGAAGGTCGAGCGGAGCTACCAGCACGTCGATCCGTCGCTGGTGGGGAACGCCGGCCGGCTGGTCGTGTCGGAGCTCGGCGGCCGTGCCAACACCTCGATCCGTGCCCGCCAGCTCGGCCACGAGCTCGAGGGCGTCATCGATCCGCGCGAGCTCTCGAAGCTCATCAAGGAGCTGGAGAACGAGGGGTTGGCGTTCGAAGGCGCCGAAGCCTCGTTCGAGCTGCTCATTCGCCGCCACGCGGCCGACTACGTGGCGCCGTTCCGGATCGTCGATTTCACGGTGCTCGTCGAACAGCGCGACGGCCGCGAGCTGCTCGCGGAGGCGACCGTCAAGGTCGAGGTGGCCGGGGAGGTGCTCCACACGGCGGCCGATGGCAACGGGCCGGTCAACGCCCTCGACGCCGCGCTGCGCAAGGCGCTCCGCGCGTTCTACCCGGGCCTCGACGACGTCCACCTCGTCGACTACAAGGTGCGCATTCTCGACGGCACATCGGCCACCGCCGCACGAACACGGGTGATCATCGATTCGTCGGACGGGACCACGACCTGGTCGACGATGGGCAGCGACACCAACATCATCGCGGCGTCAGCGACGGCCCTCGCCGATTCGCTCGAATACACGATCTGGAAGTCGGGCGCCGAGATCCTGCGCCGCGACGAGCGCCACTTCACGACCACCCGTCCCGAGGTCGGTGCCGGCGGGACCGGCGCGGCCGCCAGTCCTGCCCGCGCGGCACCCCGGAGGTAGCACCATGGCCGACACGCTCCACCTGTCCCGCTGGACGGTCAATGCCGGGAGCAACGCCCGGAGTCGCGCCGCGGTCGTGATCGTCTCGGGCGACCACGAGTGGCAGGCGTCGGCCGAGGGCAACGGCGCGATCGACGCGCTGTACAAGGCCGTCGACCAGGCGGTGGCGGGCGTGCTGAGCGGCAACCCGCGGTTGCTCGCGTTCGACATCCACGCGCTCGGCGAGGGCAGCGACACGGTCGGCGAGGTCAAGGTCCGCATCGCGCCGCCCGAACGCGAGGGCGCCCGCGGCAGCGGGGAGTACCTCGGCCAGGCGCGCGGCGATTCGATCGTGGCGGCGTCGATCGAGGCGTACATCCAGGCGCTGAACGCACTCCTCGCCGAGGAGCACTGGCAGGGCGCGACGGACGAGGCCGGCAACAGCCGCCGGGTCCGCGTGACGGCGGGCGACGCGCGGGACCAGCGCGCCGAGCTCGACTCCGATGCCGGCCACATCGACACCACGGAGTGGTTCAACCAGTAGGTCGCGGGCGGACAGGGGGGTCGTATCCTGCTCGGGCCATGCGCGAGCGCCCACTCCCGACCGGCACGGTCACCTTCCTGTTCACGGACATCGAAGGTTCGACCAGGCTCGTCCAGGAGCTCGGGCCTGCCGCCTACGCCGAACTCCTCGAGCGGCACAACGGCATCCTCCGAGACGCGTTCGCGCAGCACGCCGGCATCGAGCGGGGGACGCAGGGCGATTCCTTCCTCGTGCTGTTCACCGAGGCACCTGCGGCGGTCGCGGCGGCCGTGGATGCGCAACGCGCCCTGAACGAAGCCACGTGGCCGGACGGCGCGGAGGTCCGCGTCCGGATGGGTCTCCACTCGGGGCTCGGCACGCTGGGCGGCGACGACTACGTGGGTGTCGACATCCACCGGGCCGCCCGGATATCGGCCGCGGCGCACGGCGGGCAGGTGCTCGTATCCGATGCGACGCGGTCCCTCGTGGAGGGCCAGTCTGCCGGATGGCGTGGAGCTGCTGCCCCTCGGCGAGCACGAGCTGCGCGACGTCGATCGGCCGGAACCGATCTACCAGGTTCTCGGCGAGGGCCTTCGGGCCGAGTTCCCGCCGCTCAAGTCGGCTGGTGGCTCGAGCCGTGGCAACCTCCCGCCCCGCCTGACGAGCTTCATCGGTCGGGACGCTGAACTCGACGAGCTTGCCGGATTGCTGGATTCGAACCGGCTGCTCACCCTCGTCGGCCCGGGTGGAACCGGCAAGACGAGCCTCGCCGTCGAGCTGCTGCGACGGGAGGCGGGCCGGTTCCGGGACGGCACCTGGTTCGTGCCGCTGGAGTCGGTCCGTGACCCGGAGCTCGTCCCGGGCGTCCTCGCCGCAACGTTCGGCCTCGTGTCGGGCAGCGGCTCGGAAACGGTCGACGACCGGCTGAGCCGGTTCCTGGCGTCGCGCTCGCTCGCCGTCGTCATCGACAACGTCGAGCAGGTCCTCGACGCGGCGCCGCTGCTCCCGGGCCTGCTCCGCGCGGCGCCCGACCTGACGATCGTCGCTACCAGCCGCGCGCCGCTGCGGGTCGCCGGCGAACAGGAGTTCCCGGTGCCGCCGCTCGGCGTCCCGCCACCCGGGCTGACGATCGACGACGCGCGGGCCGATCGATGCGATCCGCCTGTTCGAGGATCGGGCCGCGCGCGTTCGGCCCGGCTATCGCCTCACGGCCGAGGACGTGGACCCCGTGGCGGAGATCTGCCGCCGCCTCGACGGGCTCCCGCTCGGGATCGAGATCGCGGCATCGCGCATGGCGCTCCTCCCTGCGCGCGACATCGCCGAGCGGCTCGGCCGCCGCCTGGACCTGCCCGGCGCAGGGTCACGCGATGCACCAGAGCGGCAGCGGACGCTGCAGGGCGCAATCGCCTGGAGCTACGACCTCCTGCGAGATCCCGAACGGAGGCTGCTCGAGCGGCTGTCGGTCTTCGCCGGCAGCTTCGCCGTGCCCGAGGCCGAGGCGGTGGCCGGCCCACCCGAGGAGCTCGGCGTCGAGGTCCTGGAGGGCATCTCCACGCTGGTGGACCACAGCCTCGTGCAGCCCGCTCCGTCGACCTTCGGGCCCCGGTTCCGGCTGTTGTCCACGGTTCGGATGTTCGCTGCGGACCGCCTCGAGGAGCACGGCGATGCCGAGGACGTCCGCCGACGCCATGCCGACGACCTATCTGGCAATCGCCGAGGAGATCGCCCCGCATCTCCCCGGACCCGGTCAGGCCGTTCCGGCTGGACCGCCTGGCCGAGGAACATGACAACCTCCGCGCCGCGCTGGACTGGTCGATCGCGCGAGGGCGAGGTGGAGCTCGCACAGCGGCTCACGGGTGCGATGTGGCGGTTCTGGCAGGGGCGTGGGCATATCGAGGAAGGCTGGGCGACGGTCCAGCGCGTCCTGGCGATGCCCGGCGCCGATGCACGGACGCCCGCCCGGCTCGCGCTCCTCGACGCGGCGGGGGGTACCGCCTGGTGGATCGGGGACCATCGACGGTCGCTGATGGCTTCTATCAGGAGCAGGTCGACCTGGCCCGCAGCCTCGGCGACCCACGCGGCCTCGCCAACGCGCTGTTCAACCTCAGCCATACGCGGGTCGTCGGAAGCGACCCGGCTTCCAGCGAAGCGATCCGCGCGGAGGCGATCCAGTTGTACGAGGAGATCGGCGACGCGCGCGGCGCCGCACGGGTCAACTGGATCGCCGCGAATGTCCTCACGGTGAGGGACCCGGCGGCCGCAACCAGGATGCTGGAGGACCTGTTGGCACGCTATGTCGAGCTCGACGACTCGTTCTATGTCGCGATGGCGAGCGGGACGCTCTCGTGGAGCCTCATCGGGACCGGCGAGTACGAGGCGGCGCTGGACCACGCGATGCGGTCGTTCGAGCTGGGCCTCGAGGCGAAGGACATTGGCGCGACCACGATCGGGGTGCGCTTGGTCCAGATCGCGTTCCACCTGCTGGGTGCATTCCGGTCCGCAGCGATCCTCGAGGGGGCCTTCGAATACCTGACCAACCGGTACGGGATCAGCACGCCGCCGGCATTCTCCGCGCATGCCCGGCGGATGTGGCCAGGACCCGAGGCAATCCGGGAGGAGCTTGGCGCGGAGACCTATGAGACGCTGCGCAGCTTGGGGGCCGCGATGACACTCGACGAAGTCGCGGCGCTCATCGAGGAGAGCGCGAGCGAGATTCGGCAGGCGAGACCGGCAATGTCGGCCCCCTCCGAGCCATAGACTCACCAGCCATGGAACGCCGGCCAGCCCGCGGCATTGTCGTCTACGCCGGCGAGCCCGGCGCGTTTGCGGAGGACGCGGTGCTCGCGGCCTTCGGTGACGTGGACCGACGAGCCGTCGGCAGCTTCCGCGCGGTATTCGAGGCCCTCGCAGCCGGGCCGGCCGACTGCGGCCGGCGTCGTGCCGATCGAGAACGTGGTCAACGGCACCGTCCGCGAGAACTACGACCTGCTGCTCGAGCACGACTCGGCGATCGTCGGCGAGGTCGTCGTTCCGGTCCGGCTGTCGCTCGCGGCGCTGCCCGGCCAGGGCCTCGACGACATCGAGCGGATCTACTCACACATCCAGGCCCTGGGCCAGGCCGAGGCGTTCCTGCGGACGCGGCCGTGGCAGCTGCTCACGACCTACAACACTGCTGGCGCCGGCAAATCCATCGCCGAGCGGGGCGAGCGGGGTGCTGCCGCAGTGCTCTCGCCGCGTGCCGCAGCCCTGTTCGGACTCGAGATCCTCGCGGACGACATCCAGGACGTCGCGGACAACCGCACGCGGTTCCTCATCCTTGCGCCGCCCGGCGCGGACCTCCCCATGCCCCTCGAAGGCGGTCCACCGCGGACGACGCTCGCGCTCGCGGTCCGCAACGAGCCGGGCACGCTGCTCGCGGTGCTCGAGGTGTTCGCGCGCCACGGCCTGAACATGAGCAAGCTGGAGTCCCGGCCGAGCCGCGAACGCGCCTGGGAGTACGTCTTCTGGGTCGACCTCGACGCCGATGCCGGCGACCCCGAGACACAGTCGGCCCTCGCGGAACTGGACAACGTCACGACGATGCTGCGCGTCCTCGGCAGCTATCCCCGCGGCGAGGGCGGCTGATCGGGAGCGAGGCCGTCAGGCGCCGGCGCGCGTGCGGTTCGAGGCGCGCAGCTCGTCGCGGATCTCGGTCAGCAGGACTTCCTCGGCCGCGGGTCCGGCCGGGTCCTCCTCGCGAATGAACGCCTTGCTGATCAGCCAGACGACGAACGCGATCGCGACGAACGTGATCACTGCATTGAGGAACTCGCCCCAGCGGATCGCGACCTCGGTCGTCGGATCGCCGCCTGTGGCCGCCTGCAGCACGATCTTCAGTTCCGCGAAATCAACGCCGCCGAGGGCGAGCCCGATCGGCGGCATGATGATGTCCTCGACGAGGGAGGCGACGACCGTCCCGAGCGCGACGCCGATGATGACGCCGATGGCCAGCGCGAGGGCGTTGGACTTGACAAGGAACGCGCGGAAATCGGACAGCACGGACACCTCCTGGAGCGATCGCGGGGAGGGCCGATGATACCCTTGGCCGCCCAGCCCACGTTCCCCGACAACCGGAGAATCGACCGATGAACGACGCCTTCGTCGAGGCCATGAAGTCCGGGTACGCGCTCGACGAGCCGGCGATCGTCATCGGCAGCCCGATGCACGAGGGCGAGCTCTCCAACGGGACGCGGGTGCAGGTCGCGCTGTCGATGATGAACCGCCACGGGCTGGTGGCGGGCGCGACGGGCACCGGCAAGACAAAGACCCTGCAGCTCCTCGCCGGTCAGCTGTCGAAGGCGGGCGTGCCCGTCTTCGTCCTGGACGTCAAGGGCGACCTCACCGGGCTGGCCGCACCCGGCGATGCGACGAACCCAAAGGTCGTCGATCGCGCCGAGTCGCTGGCATGGCCGTTCGAGGCGTCCGGCCATCCGGTCGAATTCCTGTCGCTCAGCGGCGAGCTCGGGGCGCAGGTGCGGGCCACCGTCAGCTCGTTCGGCCCTCTGCTCCTCGGCAAGGTCCTCGACCTCAACGAGACCCAGACATCGATCCTCGCGCTGGTCTTCAAGTACTGCGACGACAACGACCTGCCGCTGCTCGACCTGAAGGACCTGGCGACCACCCTGAAGTTCCTTTCGTCCGACGAGGGCAAGCCGATCCTTGCCGAGTACGGCGGGATGTCGGGCGCGTCCGTTGGCGTGCTGCTCCGGTCGATGGTGGTCCTCGAGCAGGAGGGCGCCGACGTGTTCTTCGGCGAGCTCGAGTTCGACGCGGCCGACCTGCTGCGCACGGCGCCGGACGGCTCGGGCGTGATCAGCATCCTCGAGCTGCGCGACGTCATGGACAAGCCGCGCCTGTTCTCGACGTTCACCCTCTGGCTGCTCGCCCAGTTGTACGAGCAGCTGCCCGAGGCCGGCGACCTGCCGAAGCCAAAGCTGTGCTTCTTCTTCGACGAGGCGCACCTGCTGTTCGACGACGCGTCCGAGGCGCTGATGGAGCAGATCGAGCGGACGGCGCGGCTGATCCGATCGAAGGGCGTCGGCGTGTACTTCGTGACACAGGCGCCAACCGACGTGCCGTCGTCGGTGCTGGCCCAGCTCGGCAACCGGATCCAGCACGCGCTGCGGGCGTTCACGCCCGACGACGCCGACGCGCTGCGCAAGACGGCCCGGACGTTCCCGATGACCGACTTCTACGACGTCGAGCGGACCATCACCTCGCTCGGTACCGGCGAGGCGCTGGTCACCGTGCTCTCCCCGGACGGCGTCCCGACGCCGCTTGCGGCGACGCGGCTGCTCCCGCCGGATTCGCTGATGGCGCCGATTTCCGAGGAGGCCTTCGCGGCCCGGGTCGCCGAGAGCCCGCTGGTGGCGACCTACGGCACGCCCGTCGATCCGGAGAGCGCGTACGAAATGATCACCGCCCGTCTCCAGGCCGCTCGCGCAGCGGCGGCGGGGGACGCGATGCGCGAGCAGGTGTCGCCGACGACGAACACCGGGCTCAACACGATGACGCCCGCCCAGCAGCGGCGCGAGATGCAGCGCCAGGCGCGCGAACTGCGCGAGGCGCAGAAGGCCGCCGACCGACAGCGCCGGGAACAGGCCAAGGAGCAGGCACGGATCGAACGCGAGCGGCAGGAGACGATGCAGACCGCGATCCGGACCGGTGGCGAGATCCTGACCTCGCGAACGGGCCAGTCGGTGCTGCGCGGGATCTTCGGCACGATCTTCGGCGGCGGCAAGTCGCGCTGACGGTGGCCGGTCCCACCGCCACGGGGAAGCGCACCTGGCTCGACCCGGCCTGGCAGGCGGAAGCGCTTGGCTGGGCGGAGCGGACGCTGGCCGGGCTGGGCCGGCGAATCGACGGCCCGATCGAGCAACCGCACGTGCGACCCTGGTCGACCGCGTTCCGGATCCCGACCGACCGCGGCCCTGCATGGCTCAAGGCGAGCGGGCCGGGCCCGGCATACGAGGGGCCGCTGCTCGAGGTGTTCGCCGCGCGTGGCGTCCGCCGCGTGCCGTTGCCGCTGGCCGTCCACCCCGACCGGCCGTGGCTGCTGCTCGACGATGCCGGACCGACCCTTCGCCAGACGCGCCCCGACGGCACCGGCGACCACGATCTCGCGGCGTGGGAGCGGATCCTCGCCGAGTACGCGGAGCTGCAGCGGTCGCTCGAGACCGGCGACGCGGTCGCGGCGATGCTCGCTGCCGGCACCCCGGACGGGCGCCCGGCGGCACTCCCCGGGGAGCTGGCACGGCTGCTCGACGAGGACGCGTGGTGGGAGCGCCTGACCGACGAGGAACGCGAGGAAGGCGCCGTCGCCCGGCGCACGCTGCGCGAGCAGCTGCCCGTCGTCGAAGGGCAGGCCGAGGAGCTCGCTGCTCTCGGCATCGCGGCCTCCGTCCAGCACGACGACCTCCACGGCGGAAACGTCCTGGTCGGCCCGGACGGCGACCGTTTCTTCGACTGGGGCGACGCTGTCGTGGCGCACCCGTTCGGGACCCTGACCGTCACGTTCAACTCGATCGCGCACAACGTCGAGCTGCCGCCCGACGACCCGGCCTTCGCACGCCTCGAGGCGGTCTACCTCGGGGCGTGGGACGGGGTCGCGTCGCGCGCCGACCTCCAGCGCGCCGCAGCGATCACGCGCGTTCTCGGCTGTATCGGCCGGGCGCTGGCCTGGGAGCGGTCGCTCAGCGGGCTCGAGGACGACGAGATGGACGGCTTCGGCGACGGCGTCGCCGGGTGGCTCGTCGAATTCGCCGGCCGCCTGAGCCCCTGCCCGCTACTCGATGACCAGCCCCGCCGGCAGGTCCGCGGGTTCCGGGTACTGCGGATCGAGCTCGTCGAGCGTGTCGGCGACGATCGACGCGACCGCGAGGTCGCGGAACCATTTCTTGTTCGCCGGGATCACGTACCACGGCGCACGATCCGTCGACGTCTTCGACAGCGCGTCCTCGTAGGCGGCGATGTACTCGTCCCAGTGCTTGCGCTCCTCGAGGTCGCCGAGCGCGAACTTCCAGCGCTTTGTCGGGTCGTCGTAGCGCGCCCGGAATCGCTCGAGCTGCTCGTCCTTGTCGATGTACAGGAAGAACTTCACGACGGTCGTGCCACTGGCGGTCAGGTGGTCTTCGAACGCGACGATCTGGTCGTAGCGAGCGCTCCAGACGTTCTTCGGAACGAGCTTGTGCACGCGGACGACGAGGACGTCCTCGTAGTGCGAACGGTTGAAGATGCCGACCTCGCCCCTGGCCGGGACGCGCTTGTGGATCCGCCACAGGAAGTCGTGGGCGAGCTCCTCGGTCGAGGGGACCTTGAAGCTCGCGACCGGACAGCCCTGCGGGTTGAACGCGGTCATCACCTTGCGGATCGTGCCGTCCTTGCCGGCCGCGTCGATCCCTTGCAGGACGATGAGCACCGACCGCCGCCCCTCGGCCCACACCCGCTCCTGGAGCTCGGTCAGGCGGTCGAGCAGCCCGTCGACCATCGGCTTGCGCGCTCTCCCTGTCGAAGCCGTGCGTGTCGCCCGGGTCGACCTTCGCGAGGTCGACGCGCCGGCCGGGCGCGACGCGCAGGGCAGCGCGCAGGTTCGGTGCCTGGGACACGGTCCTCCTCCGGGCGGGCTCGATCGGGCTCGGTTGTACGATGCCACCGTACCCGAGGAGAACCTGCATGACCGCCGTGACCGGCACGAAACCGCATCCCATCTTCCTTGCCGGCCGCTGGGTCGAGTCGCCCGATCCGCTGGTCGTCGCGAACCCGGCCGACAATTCGACGCCCGCCGGATCGACCTTCAATGCGACGCCGGAGCAGTACGAGGAGGCGGTCCAGGCGGCCGTCGCCGCCTTCGAGGTCACGCGCGAACTGCCCGCCTACGAGCGCGGCCGCATCCTGCGCGAGATCAGCGCGGGACTCAAGGCACGCCGCGAGGAGCTTGGCCGGCTCATCGCGCTCGAGTCCGGCAAGCCCGTCCGCGACGCGCTGGTCGAGGTCGACCGGGCGACGCTGACCTTCCGGCTGGGCGCCGAGGAGGCGGAGCGGATCTTCGGGGAGACGATCCCGCTCGACCTGATGCCCGCGTCGCGCGGCCGGGTCGGGATCACGCGGCGCTTCCCGATCGGCCCGATCGCCGGGATCAGCCCGTTCAACTTCCCGCTGAACCTCGCCGCGCACAAGGTCGCGCCCGCGATCGCCTCGGGCAACCCGATCGTGCTGAAGCCGCCGTCGAAGGACCCGCTGACGATGCTGACGGTGGCCGAGATCATCGAGTCGGCCGGGGTGCCCGCCGGCATGGTCTCGATCCTGCCGATGACCCGCGAGCTCGGCGACCGGATGGTCGCCGACGACCGCTTCAAGCTGCTGACCTTCACCGGCAGCCCGTCGGTCGGCTGGCGGATGAAGGAGCGGGCCGGCAAGAAGAAGGTCGTGCTCGAGCTCGGCGGCAACGCCGGGGCGATCGTCGACGCGACCGCCGATCTCGACTGGGCCGCAAAGCGCATGGTGATCGGTGCCTTCTCGTACGCCGGCCAGATCTGCATCAGCGTCCAGCGCCTGTTCGTGCACGACTCGGTGTACGAGCCGTTCATGGAGCGGTTCATCGCGGCCGCGACGGCGCTCAAGCTCGGTGACCCGCTCGATCCGGCGACCGACGTCGGCCCGATGGTCGACGCCAACGCGGTCGGTCGGACCAAGCGCTGGGTCGACGAGGCGGTCGCCCTCGGCGGCGAGCTGCTGCTGGGCGGCGAACCCGAACGGCCTGTTCTTCCCGCCGACGATCCTGACCGGCGTCCCGCTGACCGCCCAGGTCTGCTCGAACGAGGCGTTCGCGCCACTCGTCGTCGTCGAGCGCTTCACCGACTTCGGCGACGCCGTGCGTGCCGTCAACGACTCGATGTTCGGCCTCCAGACCGGGGTCTTCACGAACGACCTGGCCAACGCCTGGTCCGCGTTCGAGCGGCTCGAGGTCGGCGGCGTGATCGTCAACGACGTCCCGACCTACCGGATCGACCACATGCCGTACGGCGGCGTGAAGGACTCGGGGCTTGGCCGCGAGGGTCTGCGCTGGGCCATCGAGGACATGACGGAGATCCGGATCATGGTGCTCGCCCAGCCCGGCTGACGGCGTCGCCCGCGCGCGCTGGCGCGGGACAAGGTCACTTCTTTCCCGTATGCAACTTCCCGGCATCAAGGCCCGGGAGTCGGATCGGGCAGGCCGCGCAACCGCCGGCTGATCCGAGCGATGCCGGGAAGTCGCATCACCGGAAAGGGTGATGTTCCGCGTGCCGGCCACGCGCGTCCCGGTCAACGGGACGCCGGCTCGCTACGTCGCAACGGGCGGGCCATCCTCAGCGGCGCCATGGACCTGACGCTGTCGCCGGCCCAGCTCGAGCTCCAGGACCGTGCCCGGCGCTTCGTGCGCGACGTCCTGCAACCACGTGAAGTCGAGTTTGAGCGCGCCAACGGGCGGGTGCCCCGTGACTGGGGCAACGACCTCCGTCGGGCGGCGATCGAGGCGAACCTGCACGGCGGTCCGTTCCCGAAGGAGCTCGGCGGGCAGGGCTGGAGCGTGCTCGAGCAGGTGCTCGTCCACGAGCAGTTCGGGCAGGTGACGGGCGGTCTGTGGTCGTACGTTCCGGGTGGCTACAACGCGCTGATCCATTGCGACGCGGAGCAGCGGCGGCGGTACCTCGATCCGAGCCTGCGGGGCGAGCGCTCCGGCAGCTACGCGATCACCGAGGACAACGCAGGCTCCGACGCACGCAACCTCGCCGCGACGGCAATTCTTGACGGCGCCACCGGCGAGTGGGTGCTCAACGGCGAGAAGTGGTTCGTCACCGGTCCGGACGACACCGACTTCATGATCTTCCACTGCGTCGTCCTGCAGGGCGGGGAACGGCTGCCGACCCTCTTCCTGGTCGACTACGACACGCCGGGCGTGCGCGTGCAGCACGACCCCGACTACACGCACACCTTCGCGGACCGGCACCCGCAGTTCGTGCTCGAGGACGTGCGCGTTCCGGACTCGCAGCGGCTCGGGGCGGTTGGCGCGGCCGACGAGCTCACGAACGAGTGGTTCGTCGAGGAGCGGATCCACATCGGCGCGCGCTGCAGCGGGGCGATGGAACGGCTGCTGGCGCTGGCGGTCGAATGGGCGACGAGCCGCGATCCAGTTCGGCGAGCGCATCTACGACTTCCAGGGCGTGTCGTTCCCGCTGGCCGACTCGGCGGCCGACGCGTCGGCGGCGAGGCTGCTGACGCGCGAATGCGCGTGGCTTGCCGACACCGGCGCCGACCCGAAGGTCGTCCACGCCAAGGCGTCGCTCGCGAAGCTGTTCGCGTCCGAGGCCGCGTGGCGCTGCGCGGATCGCGTCGTGCAGGTGTTCGGCGGGCGCGGCTACATGCGCGAGTTCGCCCCGGAACGGTTCCTGCGCGAGTTGCGCGTGGACCGCATCTGGGAGGGCACGTCGGAGATCCAGCGGCTCATCGTCGCCCGCGCGCTCGAGAAGCGTGGGGTCGGGCGGGTCGTCGGGTGACCGCCGAACCAAGCGCGCGACCATCCACGATCGACCTGCGGCCGCTGTTCGCCCCGCGCTCGGTGGCAGTCGTTGGCGCCTCGCCGCGCTCGTGGATCGCCGAAACGGTGCGCGACAACCTTCGGGTGATGGGCAGCGCGACGCGCTGCCATTTCGTGAACCCCAAATACGAGGAGCTCCACGGCCAGCCGTGCTACCCGTCGCTCGAGGCGCTGCCCGAGCGGCCGGACGTCGCGGTCGTGGCGCTCAACCCGCTCCGGGCCGCGGTCGTGACGGAGGCGGCGGCAGCGGCCGGCGTCCCGGCCGTGATCATCCCAGGCGGCGGTGTCGTCGAAGGCGGCGAGGCCGCCGGCGCGATGCAGGTCGAGGTCGCCCGGATCGCGCGCGAGAACGGGATCGCGCTCGTCGGCCCGAACTGCATGGGTGTCGTCGACTTCACCGCCAACAGCGCGACGTACATCGGCGACGTGTCGCCGTACCAGCCACGGGGCGGCGTGGCGGGGATCGCCCAGTCGGGTTCGGTCACCGATGCGTTCATCCATGCCGGCTCGCGGGTCGGGTTCAGCCGGATCGTGTCGTGCGGCAGCGAGGTCGTCCTCGACATCTGCGACTACCTCGCCTACTGCCTCGACGATCCGGAGACGCACTCGGTCATCCTGTTCGTCGAGGGGTTCAAGCGACCCGAGCGCTTCCTGGCCCTGGCCGACCGGGCGCTCGAGATCGGGAAGCCGATCATGGTCCTCAAGGTCGGCCGCTCCGAGCAGGCCCAGGCGGCCGCGGTCGCGCACTCGGGTTCGTTGGCGGGCGAGGCGCGGGTGACCGACGCGGCACTCGACGCGGCCGGCGTGATCCGCTGCCACGACCTCGACGAGCTGCTCGAGACCGCCGAGCTCGTGGAGGGGACGCGGCGAACCGGGAGGGGCGTCGGGCGCGGCCGAACCGGCGTCGTGACGGTCTCGACCGGGGAGGCGTCGCTGATCGCCGACCTCGTCCCGCGGACCGGCGTCGATCTGCCGCCGATCCCGGCGTCTGCGCGCGAGGCGATCCTGGCCGAGCTGCCGACGATGGGCTACGTCGGCAACCCGCTCGATCCGTGGGGCGCGGCCGATGCCCCGATTGCCTACGGTGCCTGCTTCCGGGCGCTTGCGGCGAGTGGCGCGTACGACGTGCTCGCCATCGTCCATGACTTCCCGTACCGCTCGTTGCCGTCCGAGGTCAACACCGCGAACGAGGTCACCCGCCAGCTCCTGGCTGCGACCGCGGACCGGCCCGACATCCTCCCCGTGTACGTCTCGCTGACCTCGGGCGAACCGCCGCCCGAGACGAAGGAGGTGCTCGACACCGAGGGTGGGGGAGCGCCGCTGCTGCGCGGAGCGGTCGAGGCATTCACGGCGATCGCGTCGCTGGCCCGCTGGGAGCGGCGACGTGGGGAGCGGCAGCACACCGGTCCGTGGCGGAGCCAGTGGCCCGCGCTCGCCGCCGACCGCACCACCTACGGCCTCGAGCCCGGTCTGGCGCCGGAGCCGCCGGCGACCCGCACGATCCAGCGACGCGTCCTGTCCGAGATCGACAGCCTCGAGCTGCTCGGCGCGGCGGGCCTGCCGATCGTGCGCACGATCCGCGCCGTCGACCGCGGACGCGGCCGTGGCCGCGGCCGACACCATCGGCTACCCGGTCGTGCTGAAGCTCGACGCGACCGGGCTCGCCCACAAGTCGGAGATCGGCGGCGTTCGGGTCCGGCTGGCCGACGCCGCCGCGGTGGACGCGGCCGCCCGGGAACTCCTCGCGCTGCCGCTGCCGGACGGGGCGACCCGCACCGGCCTCCTCGTCGCGCCGATGATCCCGGACGGCGTGCAGCTCATCGTCGGCATGGAGCGGGACGAGCAGTTCGGGCCGGCGGTGCTCGTCGGCCTCGGTGGGGTCCTCGCCGAGGTGCTCGACGACGTGGCGATCCGCCTCGCCCCGGTGTCCCGCCCGGCCGCCCGCGAGATGCTCGACGAGCTCCACGCCTCCCCCTTGCTCCACGGATACCGCGGCGAACCGGCCGTCGATCTCGACGCGGTCTGCCGCTTGATCGTCGCGGTCGGGCAGCTGGCCGCCGAACGATCGGACATCGCCGAGATCGACCTGAACCCGGTCATCGCGGGCCCCGATGGCGCGACGATCGTCGATGCGCTGGTCGTGCTCGATGGCTGAACCGGTCCTGCTCACGCGAGCCGACGCCGTGGGGCGTGCGGCTCACGCTCAACCGGCCGGACAAGCTCAACGCGCTCTCGGCGGAGCTCGTCGATGCCCTCTCGGCGGCCGTGGACGCGGCCGCCGCCGATCCGGAGGTCCGGGTCATCGCGCTCGCCGGCGCCGGACGCGCGTTCTGCGCCGGGTACGACCTCGAGGAGGAGGCGGCGGGCGACATCCACGGGCCGGTCGAATGGCGCGACCTCCTTGCCGCCGACGTGGCCGCGACCCTCAAGCTGCTCGACTGCCCGAAGCCGGTCATCGCCCAGGTCCACGGCTACGCGCTCGCCGGCGGTCTCGAGCTCGCGATGGCGTGCGATCTCGTCGTCGCGGCCGAGGGGACGAAGCTCGGCGAGCCCGAGATCCGCTACGGCTCGGCGCCGGTCGCGCTGCTCATGCCGTACCTCGTCGGCCAGAAGAAGACCCGCGAGCTGCTGTTCACCGGCGACCTCGTCGACGCGGTCGAGGCCGAGCGGATCGGGCTCGTGAACCGGGTCGTCCCGGCGGACGGGCTCGCGGCCGAGGTCGACGCGCTGGCCGACCGGATCGCCCGCACCCCGCCCGAGGTCATGGCGCCGACCAAGCGGATGCTCAACCGGGCGATGGACGCGATGGGCTTTCGCGAGGCGATCGAAGCCGGCATCGACCTCGGCGCGATCATCAACGCCGCGGACACGCCCGAACAGCGCGAGTGGGACGAGATCGTCCGGCGCGACGGGCTGCGGGCCGCGCTCGCCTGGCGCGACCGGCGCTACGACGAGCGCCTCGCCGACAGCGGGCGGCGCGATCGGCGAGGAAGGCTAGCGTCCCGGCTACACTCGGGGCATGACCGCGCCTGCCCGCCCGGCCCGTACTGCCGCGGACCTCCTCGTCGACTGCCTCGCCGCCGAGGAATGCCGCTGGGTGTTCTCGGTGCCCGGCGAGGAGACGATGGACATCCTCGACGCGCTGTCGCGAAGCGAGTCGGTCCGTCACGTCACCACCCGGCACGAGCAGGGCGCGGCGTTCATGGCCGACGTCCACGGGCGGCTGACCGGTCGAGGCCGCCGTCGCGATGGGCACGCTCGGTCCCGGCGCGACGAACCTCGTCACCGGCATCGCCGACGCGTACCTCGACCGCGCCCCGATGGTCGCGATCACCGGCCAGGCGTCCTCGGACAAGCTCCACAAGGAGGCCCACCAGGTCGTCGACATCGTCGACATGTTCGCGCCGGTCACGAAATGGAACACGCGCGTGGAGCGGGTCGAGGCGATCCCGGAGATCGTCCGCAAGGCGTTCCGGGTCGCGACCCTCGAGAAGCCCGGCCCGACCCACATCGAGCTGCCCGAGAACCTGGCCGCCTCGCCGCCCGAGGGCGGCGACGAGATCGGACCGCTCCAGCCGAGCAAGGCCTACTTCCCCGAGCCCACCGACGAGGCCATCGAGCACGCCGCGCGGCTGCTCGCCGCCTCGGAGCGCCCGATCGTGCTCGCCGGCAATGGTGTCCTGCGCCGCAACGCCTCGCCCGAGCTGCGCGCCTTCGCCCGCGGACTGCACGTGCCGGTCGCGATGACGTTCATGGGCAAGGGCGCGGTCGACGACCGGTCGCACCTCTCGCTGATGGCGGTCGGGCTGCAGACGCGCGACCACGTCCTGGCGGGCTTCGACCGCGCCGACCTGGTCGTGTCGGTCGGCTACGACCCGGTCGAGTACGCGCCGTCCTGGTGGAACCCGGAGCGGACGAAACGGATCATCCACATCGACACCACGCCGGCCGAGGTGGATGCCGCCTACCGGCCGGAGGTCGAGCTGATCGGCGACATCGACGGGGCCCTGCGGCGGCTGCTGGCCGCGGTGCTGCCGCACGGGATCGGTGGCCGCGACGCCGGAGAGCGGCACGAGGCCCGCGAGATCCTCGTCCACGCCGACCTGCGTACCGGGCTGCTCGCCGAGCTGGGCGCGAACGAAACGGACCAGGGCTACCCGATCAAGCCGCAGCGGGCGATCGCCGACCTGCGCCGCGCGCTCGGCCCGTCGGACATCGTCGTGTCCGACGTCGGTGCCCACAAGGTGTGGGTCGCCCGGCTGTACCAGGCCTACGAGCCGAACACCGTGATCATCTCGAACGGCTTCGCGGCGATGGGCATCTCGCTGCCGGGCGCGATCGCGGCCAAGCTCGTCCACCCCGACCGGAAGGTCGTCGCGCTGTGCGGCGACGGCGGCTTCCTGATGAACAGCCAGGAGCTGGAGACGGCCAAGCGGATCGGCGCCAACGTCACGGTGGTGATCTGGCGCGACGACGGCTACGGGCTGATCGACTGGAAGCAGCGCAACGAATTCGGGCGCCCGTTCGCGGTCGAATTCGGCAACCCGGACTTCGTCGCCTACGCCGAATTGTTCGGGCTGGCGGGCTTCCGGCCGGCCTCCGCGGACGACCTCTACCCGACGCTGATGCGCGCGCTGGACGTGCCCGGACCGTCCGTCGTCGAGGTGCCGATCGACTACCGCGAGAACCTCCGGCTGACGGAGCGGCTCGGGTCGCTGATGCGCAGCGACGGGTAGTCTTCGGCGTTCGGGCACGGCGATAAAGGTCATCCGTCCGTCACACGTTGTCCCATAGGATCGCGGCATGCGACGAGCGGTGGTCGGAGCGGTCCTTGCGCTGGCGATTTCGGCCTGTGGCGGGACAACGCAATCACCTGCTGCACCCGCATCACCGGCCTCCGCGCCGCCGTCAACGACAGCTCCGGCGAGACCCACGAGCGAACCACCGAGGTCGCCGAGCATCGCCCCATCCCTAGCCGTGTCCGAGCCGCCTGTCGTTACGGCCTGGCGGAAGCTCGAGCCGGGCGACGGCCCCGACGCCCGAGAAGACCACACGTGGACGCTCGACCCGTCCACGCGAACCGGATACCTGTTCGGTGGCCGCGACGGCTCGACGGTGTACGACGACATCTGGGTGTTCGACCTCGCGTCCGACACCTGGCGCGAGCTCGACCCGGGCGGCAAGGGACCTGCGGCGCGCTTCGGTCACGAGGCCGTCTGGGTGGACGGCGTCGGCCTCGTCGTGTGGGCCGGCCAGGCTGGCCCGACGGCCTTCTTCGACGACCTCTGGGCGTACGACCCCGTCGCAAACGACTGGTCGCGCCTCCCGAACGACGGGCCGAAGCCCGTCGCGCGCTACGGCTCGTGTTCGGCCGTCGGCGACGGACGGGCGGCTGTGGATCAGCCACGGCTTCACGTCGGAGGGCGTCCGCTTCTCCGATACGCGCGCATACGACTTCGAAGCCGGGACGTGGTCGGACGAGACGCCCGACGGCCAGCAGCCGGTGGTGCGCTGCCTGCACGCGTGCTGGCTGACCGCGGATGGCCGGTTCGCGCTCTACGCCGGCCAGACGACCGGCGTCCGCGCGCTCGGCGATCTCTGGGCACTGGACGGCGGCCAATGGGCCATGGTCGACGGCCAGCTCCCGCCGGAGCGCAATCTCCCCGCCGCGACGCGCCATGGCGACGACACCGTGGTGTTCGGCGGGCTCGGGCTCGATGGCGGCTATCTCCGCGACGTCTATCGCGTCGATGGAACGACGCTCGCCTTCGAGGAGCTCCACCCGGACGGTGCCCGCCCGCCTGCCCGCCACGGCGCGGCACTCATCGACGACCCTGGCAACGATCGCGTCCTGCTCTTCGGCGGCACTGCCGGCGGCGATGCGTTCGGCGATACCTGGCAGCTGACGCTGGACTGACGCGCCCTCAGCTCACCGTGCCGCCCGGTTCGGGCGCGTGGACCTCCACCCCGGGCAGCCCTCGCGCAGCCAGCTCGTACCGCAGCTGATCCGGCGTCCCGGTCAGGATCGGGAACGTCCCGTAGTGGATCGGGATGATGTGCTGCACGCCGAGCAGCTCGGCCGCGATCGCCGCGCCGCGCGGCCCCATCGTGTAGTGCCCGCCGATCGGCAGCAGGGCGAGCTCAGGCGCGTACAGCTCGCGGATGTAGCGCATGTCGCCGTACACATCGGTGTCGCCGGCGGCATAGACCCGGAAGCCGTTCTCGAACTCGAGGATGAACCCGATCGGGTCGCCCAGGTACAGGGTGGTCTCGCCGCCGGGGTTCCAGTCGCCGGCCGAGTGGTCGGCGTGGACCATCGTGACCTTGATCCCGGCGACCTCGACGGTGCCGCCCTTGTTCATGCCGATCGCCGCGTCCATCCCGCCGGGCAGCCGGCGACCGAGCCACAGGCTCATCTCGTGGATGCACGGCCACGCCGGCCGGTACCGCGCGGCGATCGAGCTGAACGAGCCGTTCGCCGTGCAGGTGCTGACTTGGTGCGAAGGCATGGGCGTCTCGCCCGAAGACGAGCGACTGAACCCGTACGGCGGCGCGATCGCATGCGGCCACCCGCTCGCGGCCACAGGGTGTGGAGGCTGATCGCTCAGCTCGCCTACGGCCTGCGCGAGCGCAACGCCGCTACGGCCTGACCGCGCTGTGCATCGGCATGGGTATCGGCGCCGCCGTCCTGTGGGAGAACGTCCGGTGACGACCGAGTTCAAGCTCGACCGCGTCGACGACGCGACTGGGCCGCTCACGCTCGTGACGATGGACAACGGCGCGGATCACCCGAAACCGACGGTCTTCGGCCGCAGCGCGTTCGAGTCGGCGCGGGGCGTGATCGAGAGCTCGAGCAGGGCGACTCGGTGGCGATGGTTCTCGCCGGGGAAGCCAGTTCATGCTTCGCCGCCGGCGCCGACATCGACAGTTTCCGGAAGATCCGCACGCGCGAGGAGGCGCGCGAGGGGTCGCGCGCAGGCCACGGCTTGTTCGGCCGGATCCGGCGCTCTCGTCCCGACGGTCGCTGCGATCAAGGACCGGCGCCGTGCCTCGGCGGCGGCGTCGAGATCGCGCTCCACTGCTCGGCACGGACGATCGCCGAGGTCGGTCCGGCACTTCGGCCTGTCCGAGGGTGTTCCTCGGGATCTTTCCCGCGTGGGCGAGCGCGCAGCTCGTGCCGCGCCTGGTGCGGCCTCGACGAGCGCGATTCGCTTCGTCGTCCTGAATCCGCTGCGGCAGAACAAGCTGCTCGACGCGGCGAAGGCGCACGAGCTCGGGATTTGCGGACCGGTTACTCGACCCGGGGTTCGAGTACGTCGACGAGTCGATCGCGCTCGCGCTTCGAGCTCGTTGAGTCCGCCGTCGTGCGCGCGGAGCCCGACCACCACGACATCACAAAGACGCTGCGCAACGGCCGCTCGCAGACCGACGACGCCGTCCACGGTGCGGCGCCTGCGCCGTACAGGGCGCTCGACCTGATCGAGCTCGCGTGCAGCGGCGCGACCTTCGAGGAGGGCCACCGGGCCGAGGAGGAGGCGATCGCCGACCTGATGCTGTCGCCGGCGGCGCGGCGCTCGCTCTATGCGTACGACGTCGTCGAGCGCCGGCGAAGCAGGGGCCTCGGCATCCCGACGTCCCGCCGCGCAGCGCTCCAGAAGGTCGGGATCGTCGGCGCCGGCCTGATGGCCACGCAACTCGCGACGCTCTCCTCAAGCGGCTCGGCGTGCCGCTCGTGATCCGGATCTCGGACCGCGGCGACGGTCGACCGCGCCGTGCTCGTCGATCCGGGAGGAGCTCGAAGGGACGCTGGTGCCCGATCGAGGGCACGACCTCGGTCGACGACTTCGCGGCTGCGATCTCGTCGCTCGAGGCGGTCTTCGAGGAGCTGTCGATGCGAGCAGCAGGTCTTCGCCGAGCTGACGCGGTACGTCGGCCCCGACTGCATCCTCGCGACCAACACGTCCGCGCTGTCGGTCTCGCAACGGACGCCGACCTCGGCCTGCACCTCTCACTCCGGTCGCGGTGATCCCGCTCGTCGAGCTCGTCCGCACGGACGACACCGACGACGTCGAGCTCGCCACGGCGTGGCGGCCTCGCGAAGGACCTGCGCAAGCACGCGGTGCTCGTCGGCGACACGCCCGGGCTTCGTCGTCAACCGCGTGCTCACACGCATGACGTCCGGCTCGTGGACGCGCTCGACACGGCAACACGCTCGACGAGACCGACGAGGCGATGCTGCGGCTCGGCCTGCCGATGGCGCCGTCCCGTGCTGCTCGCGATGGTCGGGCCGCGCGTCGCGAACCACGTGCTCGTCACGCTGCACGAGGGCCTCCCGACCGCTTCGCGTTGTCGCCGACGCTCGCCGGTTATGCCGCGGGCGACGACGCGATCGTCGTCGTCGAGGAGCGGCCCGCGCAGCGTCGAACGAGATCACGCGCGCCGTGCTCGAGGCGGTCGGCGACGAGATCGGACACCTGCTCGACGCGGAGTCGTCGCCGATCCCGCCGATGTCGACGCTTGCTGATCCTGGCGACGGCTCGCCCTTCTTCCTCGGCGGATCACGCCGTACCTCCGCGACGAGGGATCACGGCGGCGTCGGCGGCTCGTTGAGGCGCGGCCGGCCGTCGACGATCGTCGCCGGCCGCAGCCGGCAGCCGCGCACGCCGTCCGACGCGACATCGACCTCGAGCGCGGTCCACTGGGTCCACGGCGAGCCCGCGGGGAAGACGAAGTTGCCGAGTGAGACAGCCACGAGCGAGCCGGGGCGTCGGCCTGAGCGATCGGCTGGAGCGTCACTTGCCGGATGCGAGCCCGAGCACGGCTTCGCCCCGGCGTTGAGGCGCGCGCTCGCCGAGCTCCTGCTCGCGTGAGGTCGGCCTCGTCGCGAGCTCCTCGCCCCAGTGAAGACCAGCACACGACGAGGTCGGCGCTCTCGCGCAGCGCTGCGGATGTGGGCCCGGATGCGCGTCTGAGTCTTGCGACAGCCGTCCCCGGCACGACGAGCGTCGCGCCGAAGCCCGTACGGGAACGACGTCGGAGTAGCCGAGGAATGCGATCCGCAGCCCGCCCGCCTCGAGTGATCGCCGGCCTCCGCGCCTTGGCGAGACGAGCCTCCGCCCCACGCTCGAACGCCGGAGCACCCCCAGCGCGGCGACCGTGTCGAGGAACGCGGACGGGCCGAAGTCGAGCGGAGTGGTTGTTCGCCGACCGTGACAACGTCCAACCCGGCCGCGTCGACCGCACGGCGAGAACGGAGCGCGCCCCGCGGAAGTGGATCTGCTTGTCGGGCACGGCGATCCGCGCGACGACCACGCCTCGAGGCGTACAGATTGCGATGTCCGCCGCCTTGAGCACCGGTCCGACCGAAGCCACGGGTGGCGCGGACCATGCGGGCCGCCGCGGCTCGGCGATCCGGTCTCCGGGCGTTGAAGCTCCACCGGCGGCGATCCGCACGACCGCACCAGCAGCGGGCCGAGCGGATCTTGGAGCGGCAGGCTCGGCGGCGACGCTGAGCCGGTCGCGACCCGAGCAGGCGGGACCGCGCGCGACCACGGGAAGCGGCCGGAGGTTTCGGCGTGGGTCCGTGCCGAGCACGAGCCTTCCGCTCGTGACGCTCGACGGCCACACCGGCCTTCGTCGAGCCCTCGACCGTGAACACGCCTCCGGCGCCCACCAGGAGGGCGGCACGTCGTGGCGATCTGGACGCGCGGGGTCGCCCTCCTTCGCGACCGCTGCGCCGCTGACGGAGAGAGACCGGCGGGACGACGACGAGGATCCGAACGATCTTCACCCCTGGGTAGTATCACCCAGAGGGGTGATATCCGTTATAGTCTCGAGACGCGCGTCTCTTCGGCGAGCGCGACCTTTGTGAAGGGGCGGCAGCGCCACTCTGTGCTGCGCATATGCACGAAGCGACTGGACTTGACCTTTCCGTCTCCCGCGACGGCCGAGCTTGCCGCATTTGCCGGCCGTGCCCAGCCGTGGGCAGGTGAACCGTTTCTCCACCCCGGTGGAGGACCACCAGCGCGTCCTCGGCCCGGCACCGCGCGCCGGCACGCCCTCGACGACACGTCGGCGGACTGATTCCGGAGCAGGAGCCCCTCGCCGCGATGGAAGGTTCGCTACGGCCTGATGCTCGGGCTCGAGCGCGTCCTGTCCGACAAGCCGCCTCGCCTCGCCTCGGAACCGAGCTGCGACGGCACCGGATCGACGCGCTGGCGGGAATGCTGACGGAGCTGATCGCGGCGAACCAGCAGCAGGCCGAGCTGAACGGCAACGGCGCAGTCCTGGCGGAGGTCGAGCCGGAGGAGGAGGAAGACGACTTCGAGCTCGAGGAGGAGCCGGAGGACGAGGAGCCGGAGCTGGTGCTCGAGGAAGACCCGGGTGCGAAGCGCCGCTACCGCTTCCGCCATCCGACCGCGTCCGGAAAGACCATCGCGGCCGCCGGGTTCGTCGAGGCGGCGCGCACGCTCGGCGTCCTGATCCTCACGCACCGCCGCCTGCTCGTCTCGCAGTTCGACCGCGAGCTCAAGGCCGAGGGGTACGGCGACCGGCTCACGCCGGCGATCGAGCAAGGCAGCGAGCCGCTCCACGGCAATCCCGTGACGATCCAGACCTACGCGTGGTTCGCGCGGCACGTCGGGACGCTCTCGCGCGACGCGTACCAGCTCGTGATCGCCGACGAGGCGCACACGGCACTCGGCGAGAAGACGAGCACGGCGATCCGCTCCTTCCCGGAGCCGATCTACATCGGATGACCGCGACCGAGCGGCTGATTGCCAAGCAGGTCTCGGACGTCTTCCCGCCTCGGTCGACGACCTGCCGCTCGCCGACGCCGCGCGCCGCGGCCTCATCGCGCCGCTGCGCGACCTGCGCGTGCCGCCGGCTGCGGCGATCCACTCCGTCCCGATCGTCGGCGGCGACTTCGACGAGGGCGAGCTCGCCAAGGTGCTCGATCACGAGGCTCTGAACCAGGCCGCCGCGTCGCTCTACCGCGATCGCTTCGACTCGCTTCCCGGCATCGTCTACGCCGCCGGCGTCGACCACGCGTACAACCTGGCGAAGGAGTTCCGCGCGGCCGGCCTCAAGGCCGAGGCCGTGAGCGGACGCACGCCGCCGGTCAAGCTCGCCGAGACGCTCGCCGCCTCGAGCGCGCGGCGAGATCAACGTCCTGATCAACGCGATGCTGCTCGCCGAGGGCTGGAACTCGCCCGCGCGCGACGGTCGTGATGCACCTCGCGCCGACCGCGTCGCGGCGCGTGTACCAGCAGCGGATCGGCCGCATCATGCGCCTGCACCCGCGCAAGGAGGCGGGCATCGTCGTCGACTCGTCACAGTCGGCGACGCACAACGACCGCGTGATCTCGCTGCACTCGCTGCTCGACGCCGACTTCTACCGCGAGGGCGCTCAGCGTCACGCCCGCGCCGCGACGCAGGCACCAGCGCCGCGCGAAGCGCTACCTCACGCCGGCGCCGTGGCTCGTGCCGGTGACCCCGGACGTCGGACGCCGCCTCGCCGTGATCCAGCGCGAAGTGGCAGCGGATCGACCCCGAAGTACCTCGACGAGGACGAGCAGAGGTACTGGGCGACGTTCGCCGGCGGAACATGCGCTTCGAGGACCACACCAAGCTCGTCCAGAAGTTCACGGGAGCGCGGCGCGTCGAAGGGCGCGCTCGCGCAGTTCCTCGCGACGTGCGCCGCGGAGAACCCGAACCGGCGGCTGCGGATGATCGCGCTCTCCGACCACGTGTCGACTCCGGTCGACGGGGCGGACTTCGACGACCTCGTCACGCTGGTGACCAGGCGCCGACGTGGGAAAAGGACCGGCTGCAGGGATCGTCAGTTCCTCCTACGCGCGATCGCAGACGGACACACCGATGCCCCGGCAGATCCTCGCGCGGTGGACCTGAAGCTCGCGCGTGCGTCGCGAAGCGCCAGGACCGTCACGCGAGCGCCGAGTTTCCGGATGCGAAACGGCTGCCTCGGCGCGCTCGCCAACTCGCGCGGCCACCGTCACGAGGAGAACACCGCGAAGCTCGTCGACACCGCGCTCGCTCAACCGCCGCCGGTCGGCGCCACGCTGCTCGCGTCGGCGGAGGGATACACACCACGCGCGACCAGCTGCTCGACGCCGCGCGCGAGAAGCTCGGCACGATCGACGCGATTGCGCCGCCCTCGCCGAGAACCTGCCGCAGCCGAAGGTGCAGCCGAGCCGCCGTCGCCGCCGCAAGCGCAAGCGGAAGCCGACGGCCGTCCGGGCCAGCCCGGCGGGCCAGCCGGCCGAGGCCCCGCGGAACGGGGCGAACCGGGCACCCAGAACGCGCAGGCCGCCCCGGACGGTGCAAGCCGCCCGCCGCGCCGAGGAGCGCCGCCGCAGGCGCCGCAAGCCCGCGTCCGCCACCGCCTCCGCCGAAGCGACCACCACACCCGCCGAGTCCGCACCGGCTACGCCGTCCGCCGACTGAACGTCTTACCGCGTCGTGGACGGTCGGACAGTCGTCGTCGTACACATCGGGATCGCGTCCCTCGCCGGCGTGATCACGGCACCTATCGCCGTGCGTCCTGCCCGTCCTCCCGATCGTGCTCGCCGGTGGCGCCAGCGGAGGCCGCCGACGGCCGTACGCGATCGTCGCCGGGCTCTCTGACGATGTTCGTGTTCTCGATCCTGTTCGCGTCGTATTCTCCTGAGAAGCTCGGCCTTCCGCCAGGATCTGCTGCGCGACCTCTCGATCGCGTTGCTGTTCGCCGTGCCGCGACACTCATCTTTCCGAAGCTCGCACTGCTCGTCGAGCACACGCTGGCACCGCTCAGCCGCCGCCGCTCAACCACATCGACAGCGGCTTCCTGCTCGGTTGCGCGCTCGGCTTCGCCTTCGTCCCCGTGCGGAGGGCCGTTCCTCGCCTACGTCTCCGCGCCATCCGCCACGCTCGACTTCGGGTTCAAGAGCTTCGCACTCGCCGTCTCGTATGCGCTCGGCGCGTCGGTCGTGCTTCTGGCGATCGCGGTCGGCGGCCGGCGCGGGGCGAAGCCGCTGCACTCCCGCGCGTTGGGCTGCGCGGTCCTCGGCGTGATCGTGCCGCCGCGGCGTGGCTCTCGTCATTCAACGCCGACGCGAAGCTTCAGAGTCGCTGCCCAACTGGACAAACTCCTCCAGGAGCAACCAGAGCACCGCCTTCGCCCGCGACAGGCTCTACCGGCAACTCGAAGCTCCAAGCCGGTGCAGACCCGCCACCGGAGCTGCCGACTACCGGCCCCGCCCCGTCGCTGGCGCCAGCGGTCCCTGGATCGACTTCGACGCCTCTGACGATGCACGAGCTCCGGGGCAAGGATCGTTCATCATCGACTTCTGGACCTTCTCCTGCGCTCAACTGTCCCTGCGCACCCTCCGCAGCTTCGAGGCCTGGGACAAGCGCGTACCGCGAGGCCGGACTCGTAATCGTCGGGAGTGCCGTTCCACCGATTGGCGTTTCGGCGCGGTGACGTACCAATGTGTCGGATCCCGGTCCAGCGCCTGGACGTCCGCTATCCAGTCGTGCAGGACGACGACTACGGGATTGGAACGCGTATGCGAACCAGTTACTGGCCGGCCGAGTACCTGATCGACAAAGCCGGGACGCGTCAGGCACGCGCATTTCAGCAAGGGCGAGTACAACGCCGCCGAGAAGCTGATCCACGAGCTGCTCTACGGCGTCGACCGCGGCAGGAATGACCGAGGTACGCAACCGATTCCGACGGGACTGGATGACACCAGTACCTACCTCGGCTACGCGCGCGCAGCATCGGTTCGTCAGTGAGGAACAAGACGCACGGCGTGCCCTCTCGACCTCACCACTCTCCGTGCCGTCGATCCCCACGCACCACCTGTCGCGCTCGGTGGGCTCTGGACCGTGCTCGAGGAGCGCACCATCGCCGGCCCAGGCGCGCGCCTACGTCCACTTTCGAGGCCTCGAAGGTCTACCTGGTATCAGCGGCCACCGGCAGAGGTCCGCCCATCCTCGTCAACGGCCGACCAGAGCGCACGGTGCGGGTCGACCAGAGATCGGCTCTACACGCTCGTCAACTCACGCGAGCAGGACGCGCTGCTCGAGCTGCGCTTCACACCGAGCATCTCCGCGTACGCCTTCACCTTCGGCCGCCGCGGATCCACCTCGGCGGGCGCCGCGTGCACGCTGAGCTTGGAGCGCGCGGGTGAGGGCCTTGATGTCCGTGTTGTCCGACAGCGGTCGGGAGAAGTGCTGCTCGATCCATGCCGATGGTCGCAGCGCGCTCGCTCCATCGCCTCTAGACCCTTGTCCGTGGCGACGACGAAGATGATCACCAGTCGAGTTCGGGATAGACCCGTCGGACGACCACCTCTTCCATCCGATCGACGACGCCGGTGAAGCCGCTCTTGCTGTAGAGGATGTGCTCGGCGAGCTGGTTCATGCGCACACCGTCGAGCAGTTCTTCCTCGAGCTGCACGAGCACGTCGTCACCGATCAGCAGTCCGGCGTCGCGCTCGAACTCGGCGTCAGGGCGCCGTCGACCAGGGCGAGCGCACTCTCGAAGTAGAGCCGCCCAGGCCCGCAGCCGTTGCAGAACGCGGCTTGACTGAATCGGAGCTGGCTGAAATGTTGGCTCTGCGACAGTTCTTTTGTTGACAGTGGGCCGGAGTTGTTGCCGGTTGGACGAGGAGGATGACGAGATGACGGTCGTCTTTCCCCAGCCAAGCGTGCGGAGACGGTCCTGCTGGGCGAGAGACAAGGGAGGCGTTCTGGCTGCTCGGGATGCTGGAGATCGTCGAGGTCGGCGGCGAGGCCGCGAACGGCGAGTACAGCATCTTGAGATCGCCGTCCGGGCAGATCAAGGCTCCCCCTGGCATGTCCATCCCCGAGGAGGACAGTCGTTGCTCTACGTCCTGGAGGGCTCGTTCACGGTGTACATCAGCGAGGAGCGTCTGTCGCTCCCGGCCGGCTCGTTCGCCTTCGCTCCGAAAGGTCGTCTGCCGCACACGTTCATGGCGGTACACCGGACGGAGGAAAGGCGCTCGTCGGCTTCCAGCCGTTCCACTTCGAGGGCTTCCTGCGCGAGGTTGGCGTGCCAGCAACAAGAACTGGTGCCTCCCGCCGCCCCTCACGGCTCCCGCCGGACATGGCGCCGGCTTGATCCCGATCGCCCGCCCGCAATGGGATGGATGCTCAGGCCTGCCGGTCCTCCTACCAGCCGCTGAGCCGGGCTTCTGAGCACCCTCGGCGATGACGGGAGGGTGCGTCCGACGCCCGGCCCGGCGTCCGACCGCCACCTCGCATCATCGGACGGGCTAACGCCAGGCGACCCAAAGACATAGTCGAGCCCGCGCCCTCGGCGCTGCGCCGGGTCGTTCCAACCGCGCGGGTCCCCAGTTCAGCGTCGTAGCAGTCGGTGAAGCCCACCTCGAGGACGAGCTCGATCAGCCGCAGGGAGGAGCGTGTTCCGAGCTCTTCCTCGGCAGCGGCTGGCAATTCCTCGTCGTCGGGATGAACAGCATTGAAGTCACCGACGAGCACGCCATCGCGTCCGTCGATGCACGACAGGATCGCCTCGACCTCCGCGATCCAGCGCCAGCTCGTCCGCCTGCCTGTTCATCCCCCGCGGAAAGATGTGCGTCGTGAACGAGGAACAGCTCATCGCCTAACTCGACCTCGAGCAGCATTCTCTCGAGCAGGGGCAGGCGATGGTTCGCCGAGCGCACGACCGGGCGCTCAAGCTCAGCCAGGCGACTAGCCGAAGCTGGCTGCTGGCCTGCCCGTAGACCAGCCCCATCTCCAGGGGCGATCGAGCAAGCAGCTGTCGGCGGCGCCGCGGTCGTTCGCTTCCTGGAGCGCGACGAGACGTCCCCATCCTGCGCCCGCAGAACACGATCGATCGCATCGAGCCTCCCCTCGC
>CAVRKH010000003.1:0-48129 GCA_963721655.1 uncultured Chloroflexia bacterium
GCGCGACCCCCGCCCCACAGGCATAGATGTAGCGCTTCGCGGCGGCGTGGGAACGATCGCTCACGGGGGACGTGGTTGCCATCGGGGCTCCTTCGGGCGGCGCCGGCCCTGGCCGGCGTAAGGGTCACGTTCGATCGGGGCGATTGTACCCGCGAGCGCTCCCGGAGCCCGTGCGGCGCGACGGCATGCGCGTGCGTGCGCCCGCGGCGGCGAGGTCGGCAACCACCTCCTCGGCCGGTACCATGCATGCATGACCGAACCCGCCACCGAAACGACGCCACGCGTCATCGAGCCCGACAACGTCGTCTACAACGCCAGCCTCGTGCGGCGCGAGGACATGACCGAGTCGCTCGCGTACTTCTGGGTCCGCTTCGACGGCGAGCCGACCCGTTCGAGGCCGGCCAGTACATGACGATCGGCGTCATGGCCGACGGTCGGATCGTGCAGCGCCCGTACTCGGTGGCCTCCCCGCCGGTCGTGGCCGGCACGGACGGATACGAGTTCTACGTGCGGTCTGTCCAGGGCGGGACCTTCACGCCGCTGCTCTGGCGGCTACCCGTTGGCCACAAGATGCGGATGATCGGCCCGAAGGGCAAGTTCATGCTGCGATCCCGGAGACGACCGAACGCACATCTTCATCTCGTCCGGGACCGGCAACGCACCGTTCGTCTCGATGATGCGCCAGGCCCTGGCCGACGGCACAGCGCGCCCCGTCGTGTTCCTGAACGGCGTGTCGTACGCGCACGAGCTCGGCTACAGGAACATCCTCGAGGACTGGGAACGCACCGGCGAGTACCCGGTGACGTTCATTCCTACGGTCTCGCGCCGAACGACCCCTCCAACGCCGAGTGGATGGGCCGGTCGGGCCGCGTCGAAATGATCCTTGGGCCCGTCCTGGACGAGCTCGGCCTGACGGCCGCGAATTCGGTCGCCTACATCTGCGGCAACCCGGACATGATCCTCGCCGCCGAGCAGACGCTGCTCGAACGCGGCTACCTCGAGGACCAGGTCCACAAGGAGCTCTACTGGCCGAAGGGCAAGGAGCCGCGCGGAGCCGCTGCCGCCGACCTCGCAGCCGCGATCGATGCCGCGGAGCACAACTCCGACCAGTAGTGCTGGTCAGGCGCGGGGGCATTGCACGGTTGCGGCAACCGATAGCGCAGCCGGTCTGCCGAGCTCGCCCATCGCCGGGGACGGTCGTGCCGGAGATGCTGGGAGGGCACTCGAAGCCCGCCAGGAGACACCATGACTGAGCACCGAACGTCTACCGTGAGCACCGGCACCGCGACCATGCCGTACGTGACCCCGATCGCGCGCGATCATGGCAACCCGCTGCTCAAGAAGATCCATGCCACACGGCCGATGCTCGCGGATCGCGAACGCCCGAAGAAGCTGGCCGCGATCCCGGCGATCTAGCGGATCGAGAACCGACGGCTCGCGTCGCGGGAACCGGACCGCCGGGTGGCGATCCGGCTTCGCGCCTTGACGACGCGGCTATTTGGCGAACTCGAAGAGCGCGTCGTTCGATACCCCGTCGCCGATGTCGAGATGGAGTGTCTTGCAGGATTTCGCGTAGGACTTCGGCGACTTCCAGTTCAAGCTGGTAATACCCGCCTCCGGAATTCTGCCAACCCTGACACCCCGGAGGCCGATTCCTCCATCAGGTCGACAGTCGTCCCAAGAGAGCTATCCAGCGTCGTGGCTCTGTCGACCGCCGAATCCAGGTCCGTGATCGGCGCGCCAGCGTCGTCCACGATGCGCCACTTGAGGCTCGACGAGCTCTCGCTGGTCCACGACATCCACCCTCAGTGACGGCGCGACGGCGTCGCGCTTCGGATGGTATGTCGCGCGGACCGGGAAAGGGTTGAGTCGGCGTCCGCGGGGGAACGCGCCCGTCCGGTGGTCAGCGCACGCCGCCCAGCAGGCCTCCGAGCAGGTCGCCGATCTGGCCCATTCCGCCGTCCGCGCCGGTCTTGGGCGTATTGCCGTCGGGGGTGAGCATGTCGATGATCATCGGCAGGGCCGCGGCGAGGATCGGCAGGAGCATCTCGACCGAGAGCCGGACTTCGTGGCGATCTGGTTGACGTTGTTCGGGCCGAGCGCCGCCTCCAGCTGCTGCGGTTCGACGGCCTGATTCGGACCAGTCGAGATCCACGAGTCAACCGCCCCGCCGAGGCCGCCCTGCCGGAGCGTCCCGATGAGCCCATCGACGCCGCCTTTCGATGCGAACGTCTCCTGGACGGCAGCTGCGAGCTTTCCCGGATCGGCGCCGCCGGCGCCCTGGCCGATCGTCGAGAGAAGGTTCGACAGGTCCATGGTGGCTCCTCCCCGTGGATGCGCGGTCTTCGCTCTTCCCGAGGATACCGTGCGGGTCGCCTCGTAAAACGGCCCGCGCCCGGCTGGGCGCAGGCCGTTCGGAACGGACTGCTACTGGGCTGTTCGCTGCCAGGTCGGCGCGCCGTCCACTGGAGTCGGTAGTCGCCTGTCCTCTCCGCCTCCAGTCGGGTCGAGGAGCCAGAGTTCATCGTCTCCCGATAGGGTCGGGTAATACGCGATGACCGACGCACCGTCGGGCGACCAGGACGCCTGCGTGAATGTGCCTTCTGCGCGGTCTGGCCACTCCGGGCCGATGCTGACTGGCGGGCCGCCCGCCACAGGAGCCACGGCCCAATGATCGCCATCCGCCTCGTAGCGATCGAACAGAATTCGGCTCCCGTCGGGCGAGAAGTCTGACCTGTTCGGATTCGATGACACCAAGTGCCATCCCGTCGACCGGCAACACGCGATCCTGCCCGGACGCGATGTCGACCACGTGGACGGTGCCGTGCTCGTCGGCGCCCCAGCGCGGGTAGATGAGACTCCCGCCCTCAGGGGCCGGGCTGAGTCCCAGGCCCATGAACGAGGTGCCCGGCAGGATCACCTCCCGGCCCGTTCCGTCCGCGTTCACGACGAGCAACGCACATGGTTCATCGGATGCGTCAGGCCCGCCACAATCCATTCCGGGTTCCTGGGGCCCGATGAACGCCAGTCTGCCATCGGGCAGGTAGCGGGCGGTGTTGACTTGATGGTCGAGTGGCAGTGTCGTGGCAGCCTGATCCGTCGGCCTCAGCGATCGTCAACGACGGCTCACCGGCGACGATCGAGATGATCGCGAGCTGTCGGTCGTCGGGCGACCAGTCCATCTCCCGGATTTCAGATAGGTGCCGTCCAGGGCATGGACATTGGAGCCATCAACATCGGCGACGAAGACCTGGCCGACCATGTCGCTTGAATGGAATGCCAGCGTCTGGCCGTTCCGGGATAGCGTGGGACCGGAGTAGGGATCGGGCCCGGTCACGATCGCTGTTCGCGCTTCAGTTGCCGGGTCGAATGAATAGATAACGCCGTCGGTGTCGGAGAAGAACATCGAGCCGTTCCGGGCCGGCCCGAACGGAGCCGGCAGGCGGGTCTGCTGCGAGCCCGCGTACAACGCCACGCTCGCCCGCGATCAGCAGCCCGATGAGGACGAGGACGAGGAGCGGCCGCAACGCGGGCGCTCGAACGATCGTAGGACGTGCGATGACGTCCATGGGAGCCACCTTTCAATGGACGCCCAGGCAGGCCGCTGCCGAGTTCGGCCGGTCTGCCCAAGCATGTCGTCGAAGTAGTCGGGCACCCTGGCCGCCGCCAGCTCCGAGAGCAACTCGGGCATGCGCTGTTCGATTCGCTCGATCTGCGTCATGCCGGCTGCCCTCCGGGAAGCGGTGCGGCATCCGGGATGCCGTCAGTCGCGATCGTGGCGCGAAGGGCCACGAGCGACCGATGAAGGCGGGACTTCGCGGTCCCGGTCGGGATACCGAGCGCCGCTGCCACGTCAGGCAACGGCAACCCGAGGTAGTAATGCAGGACGACGATCGCGCGCAGCTCGGGCTCGAGACGCCGGAGCGCCGCGTCGAGCAACTCGCGATCGGCAACGGCCGAGGCCTCGTCGCCGATGACAAGTCCGTGGATCGGTGTGAGCTCGACCTCGATCGGCTGTCGACCGCGGCGCCGCAGCGCGTCGATGCACGATCGCACGACGAGGCGCCGCAGCCAGGCTTCGAACCGATCGGGGTCGCGCAGGGTAGGCAGGTTTCGCCAGGCGGCGATGAAGCCCTCCTGGACCGCGTCTCGCGCGAGCTCGTGGTCCCGGAGGATCAGTCGGGCTGCCGCGTCCAGCCGCGCGACGAACGCGCCGGCGAGCACGGCGAAGGCGTCATGATCGCCCCGCCTCGCACGCTCGACGAGCTCTCGCTGGTCCACGGTCACCCTCTCTGACGGCGCGACGGGGGTCACGCTCAGTAACTATGTCGCTGGAAATCGCGAAAGCGTTCTTGGCTTCCGTCACTCGCCGGAGTGCGCCGAAGCGTAATGCCTCGCGAGGAGGTCCTCGCCCCAGTCGTTGGCGAGGTCGCGCCAGACCGCGTGGATGTGGTTGGCGCCGTTCTGCGTGTTGTCGTATTCGATGAGGAAGGCTCGGGCCGCAGGACGGCGTAGTAGTGGCCGCGGCCCGGCTCCTCGGGCCGGCCCATGCAAATGAGACTTCGTCCAGCCCGGCGGTGATGATGCGATCCCACTCGGCATGCGCCACGTCCGGTCGGACTCGGTCGACGTAGTGGCGGATCAGCAATTCGAGGTTCGCGCGCGCCGTCGCGGTCAGATCGCGGTACGAGATCCCGACCGGGATCGAGCGGACATCCGCGCGCGCCGCGTTCTCGGTGAGGATGTCCGCCGGGGCCCGGTCGTCCACGATCGCAACCCTTCGCTCGCTCGGCGTCAGCCCCGCCAGCAAGGTCCTCGCCAGCGTCTCTTCACCAGCCAGGGCCCGGAAGCCCGCCTGCGGCCCATGTGGAACGACGGCCGGGTTGGCCCCGAGGAAGGACGGCGCGCTGCCGATGACCTGCCCGTCGGCCAGCGTGACGTGGATCGCGACGTGGTGTCCGCCGACCCGCCACGACCACGGTGCACGTGCGTCGGGTTCGCCGAAGACCGCGAACCAGTACAGCTCGGGATCCCGCCGCGTCCAGCCGCCGCGACCACCTTCGCGTTCGAGCGCGCCGAGGACCGTTTCGAGCGCGATGACCGAGGCGACCTCACCGGCGGTCCGCTGCGCTCAGCGACGCGCCGAGGATCGACCGTCGCCGCCGCTCCGTTGCTCGGGGCTCATGTCCCGAAGCGCGAGCCCTTCGCGGGTGCCCGGTGTGTACGCCCAGACGAACCGTTCGTTCGTCTCGAACGGGAAGACGGCGGCCGCACGCTGCGTTGCGTCGAGCCCGTCGAGCCACGCACGAGCCGCGGCCGTGATCTCCTCGGCGGCAGCCGTCACGCGCTAACCCAGCCGGGCTGCGTCCAGGCGGTCGAGGATCAGGCTCGTCACGCCTTCGACGGGCACCCGCTCCTGCGCCATCGTGTCCCGGTCGCGGACCGTGACCGCGCCGTCCTCGAGCGACTCGACGTCGACCGTGACGCACCATGGCGTCCCGATCTCGTCCTGGCGCCGGTACAGCTTGCCGATCGCGGCCGTGTCGTCGTAGACGGCCATCGTGTGGCGCTGCAGGTCGGCCTTGATCTTGTGCGCCAGCTCGACGATCTCCGGCCGCTTCTTCAGCAGCGGGAGCACCGCGACCTTGTACGGCGCCAGCTCCGGATGCAGCGCGAGCGAGACACGCTTCTCGCCGCGGACCTCCTCCTCGCGGTAGGCGTCGATGAGGAACGTGAACGGGGCACGGTCACCGCCCGCGGACGTCTCGATGATCCACGGGATGAAGTGCTCCTCGGTCGCCGGGTCGAAGTACTGGAGGTTCTCGCCCGACGCCCTCGCGTGGTTGCCCAGGTCGAAGTCGCCGCGGTTGTGGATGCCCTCGAGCTCCTTCCAGCCGAACGGGAAGCGGTACTCGACGTCGATCGCCTTCTTGGCGTAGTGCGCCAGCTCGTCGGGCCGGTGCTCGCGGAAGCGGAGTCGGACGGGGTCACGCCGTAGCGCTCGTACCACGCGCGCCGGCGGGGCAGCCAGGCCTCGAAGGCGGCGGTGGCCTCGTCGGGGCGGACGAAGTACTGCATCTCCATCTGCTCGAACTCGCGCATCCGGAAGACGAAGTTGCCGGGGCTGATCTCGTTCCGGAACGCCTTCCCGATCTGGGCGATCCCGAACGGCAGCTTCTTGCGCGAGGTGGCCTGCACGTTCTTGAAGTTGACGTAGATGCCCTGCGCGGTCTCAGGTCGCAGGTAGACGACCGCGGCGTCCTCCTCGACCGGGCCGAGGTGCGTCTTGAGCATCAGGTTGAACTGGCGTGGCGCGCTGAGCGGCCCGCCGTCGATCGGGCACTTGAGGCCGAGCCGCTCGATGATCCCCGGATCGAGCAGCTCCTTCGGTCCAAGGTCCTCGGCGCCGGGCAGCTCGTCGACGCGGAAGCGCTTGTGGTCGGTCTGGCATTCGACCATCGGATCGCTGAACTCGGCGACGTGGCCCGACGTCACCCAGACCTGCGGGTGCATGAGGATGCCCGCGTCGAGTCCGACGATGTCGTCGCGCTCCTGGACCATCGCCCGCCACCAGGCGCGCTTGACGTTGTTCTTGAGCTCCACGCCGAGCGGGCCGTAGTCCCACACGGCGTTGATCCCGCCGTAGATCTCGGAGCTCGGGAAGATGAACCCGCGGCGCTTGGAGAGGCTGACGATCGTGTCGAGGTCGGCGACGGCAGGCGCGACGTCCTGCTCGTCAACGGCGGTGGGTGTCGGTCACGAGCGGCTCCGGTGGTGCGGCCGGCCGTGGCAGGGACGGTCACGTGGGCTTGGGGCCGTCGATGCTAGCAGACGGCCGCCGCGTAACAGCGTCTGGCGCACCCGCGTTAGACCAGCATGAGCCTCGTCGAGCGCCCGCCCGACCCCAGGAAGCCCGACGGCCTCGCTCGGGCTGCTCACGCGAAGCGCTCCTTGGCATCGGGTCGCCGTTCGTCCGCCAGCTCGTTGCCGGCGTCGTGCTCATCGCCTTGATGGTGCTGGTCCTGCCGCTCGCCGTCGTCGTGTTCATCGTCACGAGCCTGCTGTACTACGGCGTCGTGATGCTGCTCGGGATCCCGAGCGGGACGCTCGGGGCAGCCCTCGGGTTCACATGGTTCGGCGGGTCACTCGCGTTGATCGGATGGCTCTGCGTCCTGGCATGGCGTCGGCTTGGGTTCATCCGCGTCCTGACCGGGCTTGCGTCGCCTTCGGCCGAAGAGGAGCCTGGCCCCGACCGTTCTCGTTGAGCGAGCGCGACCCGCATGCGGATTCGGACACGGTGCTGACGCGCGTCGCGGCCGCCGACACTCGCCTGGACGGGCTCAACCGAGGAGCGGCCGGCGACGAACCTACCAGTAGCGGGCGGTAGCCATCGCGGCGACGGCGAGGAACAGCAGGACGAGATCGATCCGGCTGTGCCGCTTGATCTCGGCGCCGAGGTGGGCCATCTGCGCACCCTGCTCGGGCGTGGGCGGGCCACCGGAGGCCGCGACCTGGTCGCCGATCTCGACGAGCTTCTCGACGTTGTTGCCGATGCCGGTGATCCCGAAGTAGGCCGCGGCGGTCGCCAGGAGGCCGCCGATCGTGAGGACCAAGCCCGAACGACGACGTCACCCAGTCGACGACCCCGATCTGTGTCGCGTACTTGAGCCAGATCGCCCAGCCGGCAATGACGGTGGTGATCGCCAGCCACTTGATGACGTCGGTTGCGCGTCGCTTCTTGATGACATCGCTCATGAGGACACCCGAGGCGGGCGCGGTCTCCGCTGCCGCCGGACCGATGAAGCCGGCGAACAGGAACGCGGAACCGAACCACAGGGCTCCGCCCACGATGTGGAAGAGCCGAAGCACGATCATCAACGGGTCCAACGATCACCTCCATCGGGCAGACCCTCTCGTTCACCGCGCGTGACGGCACGCGATGCCCCGCCGGCGAATGGTAGTGGAGCGGATACATCGCCTCGCACGATATTTTCGGGGCTTGACAGGCACCGATCCGGATGTAGATTCGGTCGATCGACCGAGATCGGTCGACTGACCGAACGGGGAGGCGTCCCATGACGTACGAGATCGAGGGCAGACTGCTCGAAGTCTGCACGTGCAACGTGCTGTGCCCGTGCTGGGTCGGCGAAGACCCCGACTACAAGACGTGCGATACGACCATCGCCTGGGGCATCGAGAAGGGCACGATCGAAGGTGTCGGTGTCGACGGATTGACGATCGCCGTTTCCGCCCACATCCCCAAGAACATCCTTGAGCCGAAGTCGTGGAAGGCGATCGTGCTCGTGGACGATCGCTCGTCGCCCGAGCAGCAGGACGCGATGCTCCGCCTGTTCACCGGGCAGCTCGGCGGCGCGATCGCCGACCTGGCCGGGCTGATCGGCGAGGTTGTCGGTGTCGAGCGCGCACCGATCACGTTCAGCGTGGAGGGTGGCAAGGGTCGGCTCACGATCGGTGAGATCGTCCACGCCGAGATGACGCCATTCGTCGGCGCGACAGGCAACCCGACCACGCTCGCGGAGACGGTCTTCAGCACCATCCCGGGCTCGCCCGTGTACGCGAGCAAGGCGAGCCAGTACACGCGCGCCGGCAGCGCGCACGGGATCCCCAACGTCGATCTCCAGGGCCACAACGCGCTGCAGGGCCACTTCCGCTTCGCGGCCTGACCGAGGCACGACCATGTTCGTGGCGTCCCACCTTCGCGATCCCCGGCGCGACCGGGCGGTCCTCGCATCGACGCTGCTGGCCCTGGCCGGCGTCGCCTGGCTGTCACTCTGGGTCTGGGCCGCCTCGCCGTACGGCCGCTATCTCCACCACGAGGGCGTGCCGGGCTCGCTCGTCCTCGAGGTCGGCCTCTTCGACCTCGGCTGGGTCCTGATGATCGTCGCGATGATGCTGCCGTCGAGCGTGCCGCTCGTGGTCACATTCGCGGCGCTCGTCGGGCGGCGGCGCCGACCGGGCAGGCTGGTCGCCCTCCTGCTCGTCGGCTATCTCGTCGTGTGGGCGGGCTTCGGGCCTCGCCGCGTGGGTCCTCGACCGCGGCATTCACGGTCGCAGTCGAGGCAGTGCCCTGGCTGGCTGCGCATCCCCAAGCTGATCCTGGGGACGCACGCTCCTCGCCGCGGGGCTGTGGCAGTTCAGCCCGCTCCGCGATCGGTGTCTCGACGAGTGCCGCAGCCCGCTCGGCTTCGTGATGAACCGCTGGCGCGGGACCTCCGAGCGACGTGAGGCGCTCGCGATGGGCATCGCCCACGGAGCGTTCTGCGTCGGCTGCTGCTGGTCGCTGATGCTCGTGATGTTCGGCGTCGGACTCGGGAGCGTGACGGCGATGCTCGCGCTCGGCGCGGTGACTGCCGTCGAGAAGAACCTGCCCTCCGGGCGACGATTGACGCGTCCGCTCGGCGTGCTCCTGATCCTCGCGGCCGTCTACACCGTCGCGGCGGCCGGCTGATGGCGTCGTATGCTCGTGGGCAACGTGGACGAGACGGTCGCTGCTCCGGGGACTCGCGCCGAACGTCGCGAACGCGCGACGGCCGATACGCGCAGCGGGATCCTCGAAGCGGCAAGATCGGCGATCCTGGCCGACGGCTACGCCGCACTGTCGACCCGACGCGTCGCCGACCTTGCGGGCGTCCCGCTCAGCCAGATCCACTACCACTTCGGCTCGAAGCGCCAACTCGTGCTCGCCGTGCTCGCCGCGGAGAACGCGCGGCTGCTCGAGCGCCAGGCCGAGATGTTCGACGCGCCCGATCCGCTCTGGGTACGCTGGGACCGGGCGTGCGACTACCTCGACGCGGACCTGCGATCCGGATACGTCCGGATCCTTCACGAGATGATCGCCGCCGGCTGGTCCGACACCGAGGTCGCGTCCAGCGTCCGCGAGATGACCAGCGGCTGGTTCGTGCTGCTCGCGGACGTGGCGCGCCGCGAACAGGAGCGCGGAACGGACCTCGGTCCGTTCACGCCCGCGGAGGTGGGGGCGCTGATGGGCCTCCCGTTCGTCGGCGCCGAGTCGATGCTGCTCCTCGGCGTGAACGAGGATGTGCTGCCGGCGCGCTCGGCACTGCGCAAGGTGGGCGCCGTCCTGCGACGGCTCACGGAACCCGGAGGTGTCAGATGACTGTGGATCTCCGCGAGGCGTGGTCGACTACACCCGCGCCCGCGACCGAGCGGGAGCGGGTGGCGATCGAGGCGCGCGTGCCGCGACTATTTCGAAGGATGGTTCGATGGCGACGCGGCGCGCATGGCCCGCGCGCTGCATCCGGAGCTCGCCAAGCGCTGCTTCGGCCAGACTGCGGACCGCGCGCCGGTGCTCTGAACGCACGGCGGCCGTGATGATCGAGGCGACCGCCGAAGGAGATGGTCGGGTGCGCGCCGGAGGGCGGCCGCTCCGGATCGAGATCGTCGATGCAGGCGGCGGGATCGCCAGCGTCGTCGTCCGCTCGGAGCACTATCACGAATACCTGCACCTCGTGGAAACGCCGGGCGGTTGGCAGATCGTGAACGCGCTGTGGCGCTGGTCCAATGGTCACGGTCCGCGCGCCTGACCGCTCGACCCGGGAACGGCAGGAGCAATCCCGTGCCCGTTACCCGGATCTGACCGGCACGTCGAGCGGAACGGCGTCCGGCTCTTCTACGAGGTCTACGGGACCGGCGAACCGACCGTTCTGCTCATGCCGACGTGGTCGATCATCCACTCACGCCAGTGGAAGCTGCAGATCCCCTACCTCGCGCGGCTTTGCCGCGTCGTCACGTTCGACGGACGCGGCAACGGCCGCTCGGATCGACCGTCGGACCCCGTCACCTATCGCGAGGAGGAGTTCGCTGCGGACGCGCTCGCCGTCATGGACGCGACCGGCACCGAGCGGGCTGTGGTGGTGTCGGTGTCGAGAGGAGCGGAACGGTCACTGCATCTTGCCGCCAACCATCCCGAGCGCGTGAAGATGCTCGTCTTCATCGCACCGGGCCTGCCCTTGCGGCCTGCGACCCCGCGCCTGCAGGCGATCCGGGAGTTCGAGGAGCGCCGCGACGAGCATGCCGGCTGGGGGAAATGGAACCGCCACTACTGGGTCGACCAGTACGAGGACTTCCTCGAGTTCTTCTTCTCGATGTGCTTCACCGAGCAGCACTCCACAAAACCGCGCGAGGACTGCGTCGGGTGGGGACTCGACACGGATCCCGAGACGCTCGTGGCGACCCAGCTCGCGCCGCGGCTCATGAACGAGGAGGGCGTGCGCGGGCTCCTGTCGCGCATCCGGTGCCCGGTGGTCGTCATCCACGGTCGCAACGACGCCATCCGACCATGGAAGTCGGGCGCCCGGCTCGCGGAGCTGGCAGAAGGAGAACTAGTCGTGCTCGATGGGTCGGGGCATCTCCCCCACGCGCGCGATCCCGTCCGGGTGAACTTGCTGCTCCGCGACTTCATTGGCAGGTGGCGGACCGGATGACGACAGAGATGGGACTCCACCGATCGGGAGGCGGCGCCCGGAGCTGCCCGGCCCGTCGAGCCCGAGGAGGACCGCGCCATGAGCACCATGATGACGGAACGTCCCGCCCCGCCGGCTCGCGCGCAAACCCGAGCCCGGTACCCCGACGACGAGGGTTTCGTCGTGCGCGACGGCATTCGCCTCCATTACGAGGTCTACGGCAATGGCGAGCCCGAGCTGTTTCTTGCGCCTCTCGGCTGGCCGGTCCTCCACGCCCGGATGTGGAAGGCACAGATCCTCTACCTTGCACGTCGGCACCGGCTGGTGACCTACGACCCCCGCGGCAACGGCCGGTCCGACCGACCATCGAGCTCTGCGGGGTTTGTCGACGACGAGCTCCTTGCGGACGCCATCGCCGTGCTGGACGGACGACGAAGATGCAGCGCTCTGTCCTGGTCTGCTTCGCCAACGAGACCTGGCGAGGACTCCAGCTGATCGCCGACCATCCCGACCGCTTCCTCGGGTTCGTGACGATCCACACCTGCGTCCCGTTGCTGACGCCGCCGCTCCCCGAGAAGGTCGGCGTCAGCGAGCGCTTCGACCAGGTGCTCGACAACGACGAGGGGTGGGCCCGGGAGAACCGTCACTACCGGCTTCGCGACCATCGCGGCTATCTCGAGTTCTTCATGTCTTGCTGTGCACCCGAACCGCACTCGACCAAGCTCATCGAGGATCTGCTCGAGTGGGGCCTCGAAACGACACCCTGACGGGCTGCTGCTTGCCGACGACGCAGATGGGCCGGACAGCCGCGCGGAGGTCGAACAGCTCTGCCGACGCGTCCGGGACACCGGGCTGCCGGTGCTCGTTGCCAGCGGGACGGAGGACCGGATCAAGCCGTTCGAGCTGGGTGCGCGGCTCGCAGAGTTGACCGGTGGATCCCACCTCGTGCTCGACGGGAGCGGCCACGCCGCGCCCGGCCGCGATCCCGTCAAGGTCAACCTCACCATCGAATCGTTCGCGGATTCCCTCATCGAAGCGAGCCCGACACAGAAGCCACGAACCTGGACCCGGGCGTTGAGCCGCCGGCGCCGGGCGCTGTATATCTCGTCCCCGATCGGGCTCGGTCACGCCCAACGCGACGTGGCGATCGCCGACGAGCTGCGCGGTCCTCCAACCGGACCTCGAGATCGATTGGCTCGCCCAGGATCCGGTCACACGGGTCCTCGAGACGCACGGCGAGCGCATCCATCCGCTCAGCGAAGAGCTCGCCTCCGAATCCGGCCACATCGCCGCCGAGTCGACGGAGCACGAACTCAACGCGTTCCAGGCGATCCGCCGCATGGACGAGATCCTCGTCAACAACTTCATGGTCTTCCACGACGCTGTCGAAGAGGGCGAATACGACCTCGTCATCGGCGACGAGGCATGGGACGTCGACTACTACCTCCACGAGAACCCGGAGCTCAAGCGGACGGCCTTCGCGTGGCTGACCGACTTCGTCGGGTGGCTCCCGATGCCCGACGGCGGCGATCGCGAGGCGTTCCTGACCGCGGATTACAACGCCGAGATGATCGAGCAGATCGCGCGCTTCCCACGGATCCGGGACCGGGCCATCTTCGTCGGCGACGCCGACGACATCGTTCCGGACGATTTCGGGCCGGGTCTGCCGTCGATCCGCGAGTGGACCGAGGACCATTACGCGTTTGCCGGCTACGTGACAGGGTTCGACCCCTCCCCGCTCCTCGAACGACGCGAGGAGTTGCGCGCGGAGTTGGGTATACGAACCGGACGAGCGGGTGGTCGTCGTCACGGTGGGCGGGTCAGGGGTCGGAGAGGCCCTGCTCCGGAGAGTGCTTGCCGCATATCCCATGGCCGCTGCGCGGATCCCGGGCCTTCGCATGATCGCGGTCGCCGGGCCACGGATCGACCCGGCGGCGCTCGGCGCCCCAGCGGGTGTGGATGTCCGCGCGTTCGTGCCGGATCTCTATCGGCACCTCGTGGCCTGTGACCTCGCGGTCGTCCAGGGCGGGCTGACGACGACGATGGAGCTCACCGCCGCGCAGCGGCCGTTCCTGTACTTCCCGCTCGGCAACCACTTCGAACAGAACCGCCACGTCCGGCATCGCCTCGAGCGGTACGGTGCCGGCCGGTGCATGGACTTCCGGACATCCGATCCGGACGCCATCGCCGCAGCCATGGCCGAGGAGCTCGATCGGCCGATCGCGTACCGCCCGGTTAATGCCGACGGTGCCCGCCGAGCGGCGGAGCTGATCGCGCCGTTGCTCTGAGGGCTACCCGAGCCGCCAGCGCGTCGGCCGGATCCGGATCGGCACCGAATAGCGCTGCGCGTACCACTCGGGCGTCCAGCCATAGGCGTTGAACATGCCCTGGTACTTGGCGATAAACGTCGAGTTGGCCGAGGCAGGCGGTTCGTCCTGCACGATGCGCGCCTCGCCTTCGGCGGTCACCACGTCTTCCCCCTCCGGACCCGATTCCAGGTTGAACGCCACCAGCGGCCGGTCTTCGATGTTGCCGTTGCGCGGTGTCCGTGTCATCGAATAGAGCAGGAGCTCGGAGCCGTCCCACACGAACCAGATCGGCGAGGCCTGCGGCTGGCCGTCGGGATTGATCGTCGTGAGCCAGCCGATCAGCTCGGTCTGCAGGCGGCGCAGCGCGCGTGCGCCGTCGTCGGTAGCGGCATCGAGCGAGTCGACCATTACGAGCTGACCTCCTGGACCGCCGTGTGGCGTATCTCGTCGAGGAAGGCGAGGGATTTCGCGTCGCGTTCGAGCGCCTGGCGGGTGAACTCCCGCAGGGCCGCCTCGGTTTCGCGCTCCACCGACGGCTGGATCCGCAGCGCGGCCAGCGCGGCCACGTCCAGCCGTTGATACGCCTTGAGCAACTTGAGCGCTTCGAGGGTCAGCCCAGCCCGATCGTGCGGGGGCCCGGGACAGCGATCACACAGGGCGCCGCCCAGTGGCGGCACCCACCGGAACCGGCCGTCCGCCTCGAGCATCCGGTCGCACTCGACGCAGCGGTCAACCTCGGGTCGAACGCCCAGCTCGTCGAGGAGGTGCATCTCGTACCAACGGGCGACGCGGTCGGGGGCCATGCCGGCGTCGAGCAGCTCGTAAGCCCGGCGCAACAGCGCGTAGAGCGGTTCGGACGCGTGGCGCTCCTCGAGCGAGCGGTCGGCCAGCTCGGCCAGATACCAGGCGGTGGCTGCGGACTCGAGCGAGTCGCGCAGGTTCAGCCACGCGTGGCCGACGCTGACCTGCGTGACCACGTCGAAGGTCCTCCCGCGGGCGAGCGCCACCTGGAGCTCGGCGAACGGTTCGAGGCTGCCGCCTATCCGCGAGGTGGGTCTGCGGATGCCCTTGGCGATCGCCTTGAGCTTGCCGATCCCCGGCGTGATCAGCGTCAGCACGCGGTCCGCCTCGCCGAGGTCGAACCGCGACAGCACGATCGCGTCGGTCGTGTATCGGCGGGGCACCGGCATGTCGCGACGGTAGCACCGGGCGCGGCTTGACGTCGGATGGGCGGTGATGCGCACAGGCGGACGAGGCTCACCGCTCGGCAGAGAACTTTGAGCACTTCGGTGGACTCCCTGCTCATAGTTTCAGACGGGCCGCAGGCGGTCCGCCAAAACCCAGGGAGGCCCCGATGGGCCACGACCTCGTCGATCGCGCGAAGCACGGGGACAAGGAGGCCTTCACGGCCCTCATCGTCCCCCTGGGCGATCGGCTCTACGGCGTCGCGTACCGGATCCTGCGCGATGCCGATCGAGCCGAAGACGCGGTCCAGCAGACCTTCCTGACGGCTTGGCGGGAGCTTGCCACGTTACGCGACGACAGCCGTCTCGAGGCGTGGATGTTCCGGTTGCTCGTCAACGCGTGCTATGCCGAGATCCGCCACACGCGGCGGTGGCAACCCGGATTGCGGGTGGTCCCGCTCGAGCCCACCGTCGACGACGCGCAGCTGAGCGTCGCCCAGGGCGATGAGCTCGAACGCGCATTCCGCCACTTGTCCGGGGAGCAGCGCGCGGTCCTCGTCCTCACGTACTACCTCGGCATGTCCGGGCCCGAAGTCGGCGCCGTGCTGGGTCTCCCTGCCGGCACCGTTCGATCCCGGCTCCACTACGCCCGACAACTCATGCGCGCGGCCATGGAGGCCGACGCGCGACCGATGGCCCACGGAGGGACGGCATGACCAGCGAGCTCGACGTCGATCGCGTCCTCGAGGACTGGTTCGCTCAGGGCCCCAGCCGCCTCCCTGAACGGGTCATCAGTGAAACCGTCGAACACCTCGATCACATCAAGCGGCGGCGGTACCTGCTGCCGCCGGGGAGAGAACGCATGACTCGATTGCTCATCGCGGGAACCGGCCTGGCCGCGGCGCTTGTCGCCGCGGCGGTCGGGTTCGCGACACTCACTGGCGATGACGGCGTGGGCGGCCCGGACGGGGTCACCTACACGTCGGATCGCCACGGATACTCCGTGTTCCTGCCGGACGGCTGGACCGTTGAGGAACGGCCCGGCACCTGGGACAGCGGCGAGTTCTTCGACGCGAACAGCGACGACGGAGTGGACTACTTCGAGGACCTCGGCGCCGACGGGATCCCAACTCTGTACGTGTATCTGGCAAGCCAGCCTATTCCGGCGGGCATGTCGTTCGAGGAGTGGCTCGCTCGCCATGACGCGGCCACGACGAGCGAGCAGCCGTGCTTCGAAGTCGTCGGGTCCTACGAGAGCCGTCTCGTCGACGGCGAGACCGCTCGAATAGGCACCTATACCTGCGCGGACTTCGTGAACGGCATCCCCTACACGGGTGTCCAAACCATGGTCGCCCACAACGGCCGTGGCTACGCCATCTACGTCTGGCCGGCGCCGCTTCCCGGATTCCGTCCACCTGGCTGGGAGGACATGCCCGTGTCCCGAACTCCAGGCGGCGGCCGCGCGCTGGCTCGACGCCGTCGAGTTCACCAACTGATCAAACCGCGCCCGGGCCGTTGACGGGTCATCCCTCAGCGGCCCTCGGGCGCGCCAGCATCTCGTACGTGAACAGCTCCTCGAAGCCGAGGCGCACGTAGATCGGGAAGCCCATGTCGGTCGCCTGCAGGACCGCGATCCGCATCCCGGCCTCGCGACCCGCGAGGAGCGCGCGGTGCGCCATCGCCAGGCCGATCCCCCGCCGTCGTGCGTGGGGCAGTGTCACCATCGTGTACAGCCCGGCCACGCCACCCGCCATCGACAGGCGCGATGTCGCCACCGGCTCGCCGTCCAGGAACGCGACGAAGCGGCGCGACAGCGGGTCGTCGCCCAAGCTGGGAGCGGATGTGGTCGGTGCGGATTCGGGCCGCATCGGGCGCCACCGGCCAATGGTCGATCTCCATCGCGCGGATCACCGCGCGAACATAGGCGTCGATCGCCGCGTGGTCGTCGACCGGGTCGATCCGCGCGTTGTCGGGTGGCGGCACGCTCTCCGGCAGGCGCGCGAGATCCATCGCCATCGCCGCGGTGTCCTCGACGCGCTCGAAACCCCGCCGCAGCACCCGCTCGCGCAGGTCTCCGGGCCGCTGGTCGGGCGTATACCACCACAGGACGGTGGCCCCGCGCGCATCGACGGCGGCGAGGATCTCGTCCGAGCCGCCGCTCGACCGTCGCTGCCTCGAACGCCGCCCAGGCCACGACCCCGCGCACGTCCGAGGGTTCGGCGGGGAGGGCCCAGGCGACGTCGGGCTCCTGCCTGCCCACGAGCGGGACGTCCATGTTGCTGGTCCGCGAGGCGATCATGTCGGCGACGATTGCCGCGCGAAGGCCGTCCGCGGATGTGTCGCTGAGGATCGGGCGCATCGGCTCACGGTAGCCGAACCGGCAGGGGCCGATCGTGCTACCTGGACCGAACACGTTTGTCCGCGAACCCGCTACACTTTCCGCACGATGGCGACGACCGCTTCCCCGGAGCTCGACCTCGCGACGCTCATCGCCGACACGGAGTCGGAGATCGTCCGGCTCGTGCAGGATCGCGATCCCACCACCCACGGGCTGTACGAGATGGTCCGCTACCATCTCGGGCTCGACGGCGCGGGGGCACCGACCGGCAAACGGATGCGGCCGCTGCTCGGGCTCCTTGCCTACGCCTCGATCACCGGCGAGTACGACCGGGCGCTGCCAGGCGCTGCCGCGGTCGAGCTCGGGCACAACTTCAGCCTCGTCCACGACGACATCGAGGACGGCGACCGCGAGCGCCGCCATCGCCCGACTCTGTGGGCCCTCCACGGCATCCCGCAGGCGGTCAATACCGGCGACGCGATGTTCGCCCTGTCGCGGATCGCGCTCTACCGGCTGACCGAGCTCGGCTTTTCCGACGCGACCGTCCTCCGTCTGATGCGCCTGTACGACGAGACGTGCCTGCGCCTGTGCGAAGGTCAGTACATCGACATCTGGACGTCCGAGCACGACGAGCCGATGCCGGTGGAGCTGTATTTCGACATGATCGGCCGCAAGACGGCGGCGCTCATCGCGGCATCGATCGAGGCCGGCGCGATCCTGGCCACCGAGGACGAGGACGTGATCGCGCGCTACCGCGGGTTCGGCTGGGCGCTCGGGCTGGCCTTCCAGCTCAACGACGACCTGCTCGGCATCTGGGGCGCCGAGACGGCGACCGGCAAGGCGCCGAGTGACGTCGTGCACAAGAAGAAGACGCTCCCGGTGCTGTACGCGTTCGAGCACGCAACGCCGGCCGACCGGGCCCGCCTCTCCGAGCTGTACGCCCTGGCCGACCCGACCGACGAGGCCGTCGCCGAGATCATCGCGATCCTCGAGCGCTGCGGAGCGCGGGACTATACGCGCGACCAGGCCCGCCGCTTCCGCGACGAGGCACTCGCCGAGCTCGACGCTGCCGGAGTCGTCCGGCCCGCTGCGCGCGAGCGTCTGGGACAGATCATCGTCTCGGTGATCGCCGCGTAGGGTCGTCGCCCCTGTTCTTCCTTACGCCGCGGCCCCGTTGCTCGCGGGGAGAGCACTCGCGCGGGTCCGCCTCCAAGCTGCTCGTCCTGGCGCGAGCAGGATTGAGAACGGGCCTCGGGATCGCTCGCTGATGGCGAGCGGTTCTGCGAACATCGGGCCTGCCAGCCTCCGGAACGCTCGCTGGGCGAGCGGCGCGTGGGCGAGCGGCGCGTGAGAAGCGGCGCTTGAGAAGCGGAAGGACCTAGCGGTCGTCCTCGGCGGCGTCGTTCTCGCCGCTGTCGTCGCGCACGACGAGCACCTTGCCGACCCGCCGGCCGTCGGTCGACTCGACGGTCAGCAGCAGCCCGTCGACGCGTACCTCATCGCCCGGCTTGGGGACACCCCCGATGCGGTGGTAGATGAGCCCGCCGACCGTGTCGTACTCGTCCTCGTCCTCGAGGCCGAACGTCGTATCGAACAGGTCCCGCAGGTCGTCGACGGCGGCCCGGCCGTCGACGCGCGCCTCGTCGTCGGACAGGCGAACGACCATGGGCTCTTCCTCGTCGTACTCGTCCTGGATTTCGCCGACGATCTCCTCGATCAGGTCCTCGATCGTGACCAGGCCCGCCGTCCCGCCGTATTCGTCGAGCACGATCGCGAGGTGGACCTTGCGCCGCTGGAGCTCGTGGAGCAGGTCGTCGACGGACATCGACTCGGGCACGAACACCGGCGTGCGGAGCAGCGTCCGGAGCTCCGGGCGCTCGCCGTTCGTGCGGATCAGGAATGGCAGCAGGTCCTTCGCGTAGAGGATGCCGATGATCTCGTCGATCGACTCGTCGTACATCGGAATCCGGCTGTGACCCTCGCGCACGATCGTCTCGGTCGCCTCGTCGAACGTGACGGTCACCGCGAGCGCCACCATCGCCGTGCGCGGGACCATCACCTCGTGGATGCGCTGCTCGCCGAGCTCGATGACCGCGTTGATCATCTGCTCCTCTTCGGCCTCGAGGATGCCCTGCTCGCCGCCGCGTTCGATGATGAGCCGAAGTTCGTCGGCGCTGATCCGCGCCTCGTTGGTGACGCTCGCGCCGAAGATGCCCGCGATTGCCGAGGTGACCCGGGTCAGGATCGCGATCAACGGGCTCAGGACACGGGCGAGCAGTTCGATCGGGCCGCTCAACGTGAACGCGAACCGCTCCGGGCTCGACAGCGCCAGGGTCTTCGGGACGAGCTCGGCGAAGATGATCGTGAACAGCGCCAGCACGACCGTCACGATCAACAGCGCGAGGCCGTCGGCGGTCACCCGGTCCAGCCCGGCGTCGGTCAGCAGCTCGGCGAGGGCCGTCGCGAGGTTGACGGCGGCGTATGCCGACGCGAAGAACCCGATCACGGTGAGCCCGAGCTGGGACACGGCAAGGAACCGGCCCGGATCCGCCTGCAGGCGGCGAACGCGCCGGGCGGCCGTGTGGCCCTCCTCGGCGAGCTGTTCCACGCGGCTCCGGCGGAGCGAGACGAGCGCGATCTCGGCCGCCACGAAGAACCCCTCGAGCAGGGTCAGGATGATGATGACGAGGATATCGATGATCACCGCGGCGGGTCCTCCGCGGTGGCCTCGCCCGCGTCCGGGTCGCCGGTTGGCGCGTCGGCGGCTCGGGCGACGGTTGGCGCGGCTCGCGGATGCGGGCCGGCATCCCGACGGCCAGCTTGCCGGGCGGGACGTCGCGGGTGACGACCGCCCCCGCGCCGGTCTTGGCGCCGTCGCCGATGTCGCGCGGCGCGACGATCATCGTGTCGACGCCGACGAACGCCCCGGCACCGATCCGGGTGCGGTGCTTCCGGGTGCCGTCGTAGTTGGCCGTGATCGTGCCCGCGCCGATGTTCGCGCGCTCGCCGATCTCGGCGTCGCCCAGGTAGCTCATGTGGTGCTGCTTCGCGCCCGCCCCGAGGCTCGCGTTCTTGAGCTCGGCGTAGTTGCCGACCTCGGCGCCACGACCGACCGTGCTGCCCGGGCGCAGGTGGGAGAACGGCCCGACGCTCGCCTCGTCCTCGATGCGCGACGACTCGACGATGCTCGCCCAGACGCGGCAGTTCGCGCCGACGACCGCGTCGATCAGCTGCGCCCCGCTGCCGATCACGGTCCCCTGCCCGACCGACGTCCGGCCACGCAGGATCACGTTCGGTTCGAGCTCGACGTCCGGCGCCAGCTCGACGTCCCAGTCGAGGTAGACCGTCGACGGGTCGCGCATCGTCACGCCATCCGCCATGTGGCGCTCGTTGAGGCGCACGCGCAGCGCCCACTCGGCCTGGGCCAGCTGGGAGCGGTCGTTGATGCCGTCGAATCGGCCGTCGTCATCGAAGGTGATGGCGCTCACGATCCGGCCGTCCTCGCGGGCGATCCGGACGAGGTCGGTCAGGTACAGCTCGCCGGTCGCCGTCGAGGGGCCGAGCGAGTCGATCCGGCGGCGGAGCCACGCGGCATCGAACGCGTACAGGGCGGCGTTGACCTCGTTGCCCTCCAGCTCGTCGTCGGTGGCGTCCTTCGCCTCGACGATGCGTTCGACGGTCCCGAACTCGCCGCGCACGACGCGGCCGAGGCGGGCCGGGTCGGCGGCGAAGACGCTGGCCAGGGCGATCGCGGCATCGTCCTCGCGCCGCGCCTCGAGCACGGCCGCAAGGTCCGGGCCCGTGACGAGCGGGACGTCGCCGGACAGGACGACGATCTCGGCCGCGTCCTCCGGGACGGCGGCGAGGGCGGCTCGCACCGCGTCCCCGGTGCCGCGCGGCTCCTCCTGGAGCGCGAACACGGCCCGGCCGTCGAATGCCTCGGTCAGCGCCGCCGTCGGCGGGGAGTAGACGACGATCGGCGGCGGAGCCTCTCCGGGGCCGGCGGCCTCGGCCCAGGCGTCGAGGACGTACGCGAGCATCGGCCGGCCGCACAGGTGGTGAAGGACCTTGGGCGTGCCCGATTTCATCCGCGTGCCGAGGCCGGCCGCCATCACGACGGCAACAGTCCGACTGGTCGGATCGGATGGTGGAGGGGTCACGTAGGGCGGCGCTCGGGAACGATTGCGGGGAGGCCCTCGCCTCCCCGACGTTCTGGTCCCGGCGCTCGAGCGTCTGGTGTCATGTGTTCGGTGGGCGGATGGTATGGGCGTCCCGCGGGGGTGTCAAACAGATTCGAACGGCCATGGCGAGCCTATTCGGCGATCGCCGTGCGATCGCCTCGACCTCGACCAGCGCGCCCTTCGGGAGGGCCGCGACTGCCACCGTCGAGCGGGCGGGCGGCGGATCGGGCACGAACCGCGCGTAGACCGCGTTGACCGTCGCGAAGTCGTTCATGTCGGTCAGGAAGATCGTGGTCTTGACGACATCCGAGAACGTCACGCCCGCCGCGTCGAGCACCGCGCCGAGGTTGCGCAGCGCCCGTTCGGCCTGTGCCTCGACACCCTCGACGAGCTCGCCGCTCGCAGGATCGAGCCCGATCTGGCCCGAGCAGTAGACGGCGCCCGGGACGACGATCGCCTGGCTGTACGGCCCGATGGCGGCCGGGGCGCCGGCGCTGGTGACGGGCTGGCGGGTCATCGGCGTGTTCCCTCCGGAATCGTGGTGGCGACGACGGTCGGGTCGCCGACGCCGAGTCGCGGCACGGTCCCGTCGGCGAGGGCCTCGTGCACGGTCGTGGCGGCAGCGGCGGCGTCGTCCTCCGAAGGATAGATGGTCCACAGCGTCGGGCCCGAGCCGGACAGGCCGACAGGGCGTCCGAGGACGCGGAACAGCGCACGACGGAACGGCACGAGACCGGGCAGCACGAGCGCGGCCGCCGGCAGGAGGTCGTTGGCCGCCGCCAGGACACCCGCGCGGGCGAGGAGGTCCTGCGTCCGCAGGCCCGCGCCGACCTCGCCGGCAAGGTGTTCCGAGCTCATCCGGACCGACCCGTCGCCGCGGCCGCCGCGCTCGGCAAAGGCCTTGAACACCGCGGGGGTCGGGAGCGCCACCGCCGGCGTGACGAGCAGCACGCCGGGGCTGCCGAGGATCCCGCGGAGCGGTTCGACGCGTTCGCCGCGTCCCTCGACCAGCGCCGCCCCGCCGGCCAGGAAGAACGGCACGTCCGAGCCGAGGCGGGCGGCAGCCGTCAGCCGGCGTTGGTTGTCCAATTCCGCGTCCCAGGCCTCGAGCGCACCGTCGAGGGCCGCGGCCGCGTCCGACGAGCCGCCACCGAGCCCGGCCGCGACCGGGATCCGTTTCTCGAGGCGCAGGGAGAGGGGCGGCGTCGGCCCTGGTCCCCCCGCCCAGCCGCCACCGACCGCCCGGCGTGCCTCGCCCACGGCGCGGAGCGCGAGATTGTCGGCCAGCGGGCCCGCGTCGAGCCCCGCGACGTGGAGGGAGTCGCTGCCACGCGGGTCGCCGGGGGTGACCGCGAGGCTGAGCCGGTCGGCGAGGGCCAGGGGGACCATCACCGAGTGGAGGTCGTGGAAGCCATCCCGGCGGCGCCCCAGCACGGCCAGCGTCAGGTTCAGCTTCGCCGGCGCGAGACGGACCACCGGGGCGAGCTTCGCCAGCGGGTCGCTCACGACGGCCGGCTCCTCACCCGGCCCCTCCCGGCAGCCGACCGAGCGCCTCGTTGAGCGCGAGCCACTCCCCCACCGCGAGCATCTGGGGCCGCCGGTCCGGGGCGATCCCCGCGGCCGCCAGCGCGGCGTCGACCCGTGGCGCGTCCACGGGGAGCTGCCGGGCCAGCACGTTGTGGAGCATCTTGCGGCGCTCACGGAACCCGGCCTGCACGACCCGCCAGAGCTGTTCCTCGTCGTCGGCCCCGAGGCGATCATCCGCGTCGAACGGCTCGGCGACGATCACCGCCGAATTCGACCGCCGGCTCGGGCTCGAACGCCTCCGGCGGAACCCGGAACGCGACGCGCACCCGGGCGTGGTACTGCACGAACACGGACAGGTAGCTCATCTTCCCGGGCGGCGCGGCGATCCGTTCGGCGACCTCGCGCTGGACCATGAGCACCAGCCGTGCGGGCCGCGGCGCCTCGCCGAGCAGCGCGTGGAGGATGGGGCTCGTGATGTGGTACGGCACGTTGGCGACGACATCGTAGGGTGGCTCGAGGAGCCGAACGAGGTCCTGGTCGAGCGCGTCGCCCTCGATCAGGCGCAGCCCGCCCGCGGCGTCCGCCCCTTCCGCGTTCGCCTGCTCGAGCTCCGGTTCGAAGCGCTCCCGCAGGAACGCGACCAGGCCACGGTCCAGCTCGACCGCGGTGACCGCCGCACCCGCGTCGAGGAGTCCGCGCGTCAGCATCCCGAGCCCGGGCCCGATCTCGAGGACGCGCCGGCCGGGGGCAGGGTCGGCCTCGGCGAGGATCGCCTCGAGGACCTCGGCGTCGGCGAGGAAGTTCTGCGAGAGCGCGTGACGCGCCCGCAATCCGGCAGCCCGGAGCGTGTCGCGGACGTCGCGCGGGTCGACCCGCTGGACCACCTAGCGGGTCGCCAGCGGCAGCGAGGGTCGCGCGTCGAGATCCAGGCCCGCCCGTTCCCCGGCCGCGAACCGGCGCGCGCCGGCGGCCCCGATCATCGCCCCGTTGTCGGTGCACAGACCGGGTCGCGGCACGATCAGCGGCAGGTCGAGCCCGGCAGCCTCACCGGTCATCCGGTCGCGCAGCGCGGCGTTCGCCGCGACGCCACCGCCGAGCACGATCGAGCGGGCGCGGACCTCCCGGGCGGCACGGATCGTCTTCGTGGCGAGCACGTCGACGACGGCGTCCTGGAAGCCCCACGCCAGCTCGGCGACGAGCGGATCCGGGAGCGGAGCGTCGGGCTGGTCCGCGAGCCCGGCCTCGGCGCGGGCGGCATCGATGATCCGCCGCGCCGCGGTCTTGAGCCCGGAGAAGCTGAAGTCGTACGACTCACCGAGCCAGGCGCGCGGGAAGACCCGATCGCGCGCGGTGGCCGCCTCCGCCGCGCGCTGGATCGCCGGTCCGCCCGGGTAGCCCAGGCCGAGCAGCCGCCCGACCTTGTCGAAGGCCTCGCCGGCGGCATCGTCGACGGTCTGGCCGAGCAGCCGATAGGTCAGGTGGTCGCGCATCTCGGCGAGGAAGGTGTGGCCGCCGGACACGACGAGCGCGACGAGCGGGAACGCCGGTTCGGCGTGCTCGGCTTCGTCCGGGTCGAGCAGCCACGACGCGTAGACGTGCCCTTCGAGGTGGTTCACGCCGACCAGCGGCTTGTCGTGGACCCAGGCGAGGGCCTTCGCGAAGTTGATGCCAACGAGCAGCGATCCGGCGAGCCCGGGCCCGTAGGTGACGGTCACCGCCTCGATGTCGTCCCACGTCACGCCGGCGCCGGCCCACGCCTCGTCCAGGACCGGCACGATCCAGCGCAGGTGGGCTCGGGCCGCCACCTCCGGGACGATGCCCCCGGTCGCGGCGTGGAGCGCGACCTGGGAGGCAACGACGTTCGCGTGGATCCGCCGGCCGCCCTCGACGATCGCGATGCCGGTCTCGTCGCACGACGATTCGAGGGCGAGGACGAGCGGTCCGCTCATCGATCGCCCGGCTGCGGGCCGTGCGGCTCGAGGTCGGCTGCAGGCAGGTCGGCGTCCTCGTCGGCCTCGCCGGGCCGGCGTGGCAGCGGCGCCGCGTCGAGCTCCGCGCGCAGCCGGGTCAGCCGCTCACGCATCCGCGGCTCGGCGAGCGGTTCGGTGGTCATGATCAGCGCGTCCTCGTTGTCGTCGCTGTAGTAGCGCGGCCGCAGGCCGACGGGCCGGAACCCGTACTTCTCGTAGAGACGCCGCGCCGCGAGGTTCGACAGGCGCACCTCGAGCGTCGCCTCGTGGGCCTGGCGTGCGACGGCCAGGTCCAGGAACGCGAGCAACAACCGCTCGCCGATCCGTTGCCGTCGCCACGAGGGGTGGACCGCGAACGTCGTGATGTGCGCCTCGTCGACCATGAGCCACATCCCGCCGTAGCCGACGATCTCGCCGTCGACCCGTGCCACGAGGTAGTTCGCGAGCCGGTTCGTCTCGAGCTCGCTGCGATACGCGTTCGGTGGCCACGGCGAGCTGAAGCTCGCGCGCTCGATTGCCTGCACGACGTCCAGGTCGGCGATCTGCATCGCGGCGATCGTGAGCTTCACCGGAGGTCGTGCGACCATGCCACCTCCCCGGTCGTCGCGGTCACGCCCCGCGGCAGCGTCACGTAGTCGGGGACGAGCGCCTCGAGGTCGTCCCCGCGGCTCTCGGCGGCGAGCCGTTCGGCGCCCAGCCGGAGGAGCGCCGCGGCCAGCCCGTCGTGGGCGACGCGGCCGCGCTCCAGGGCGTCCTCGGGCGCCCGACCGTCGAGATCGACGGCGACCAGCCGCTCGCCCGATCGCAGCTCAGGGTCGGTCCCTCCCGGCAGCAACAGCGACGGCTCCCCGGGACGGACGAGCACACGGTCGGAGGGTCCGGCGGGCAGCAGCAGGGCGCACGGCCCCGGCACGGCGGCCAGCAGTGCCAGACCCGACGGCACGCCCACGATCGGGCAACCCAGGCCGTGGGCCAGGCCCTTGGCGGTCGCGATCCCCACCCGGAGTCCAGTGAACGCTCCCGGGCCGGTGCCGACGACGACAGCGCCGATCGCCGTCCTGCCGCCCACCGGCGCCAGCAGCCGCTCGATGGCGGGCAGGAGCGATTCGCCGTGCCGGTAGCCGGCCGGCCAACCGGCCGCGTCCTCGAGCGTGCCGTCGAACCCGCCGCGGGCAACCACGACCCGGCTCGTCGCGGTGTCGAGCGCGAGGAGCGTCCCGTTCCGCGCCGCGGGCCCGCTCATGCGGCCGCCTCGAGGTAGCGACGGTAGGTGGGATCGCCGGCCCGGAGCGTGATCGTGCGCGGCTCGTCGCCGGTCCCCTCGATCAGCACGTCGAGCCGTGCGGCCGGCAGCGCCTCGCGCATCCGATCCGGCCACTCGATGAGCGTGACGCCGGCGGTCTGGCGGTCGTCGACGAGGCCGCCTGCCAGCACGTCGGTCGCATCGGCGAGCCGGTACAGATCCAGGTGGAACAGCGGCAGGCGACCCTCGTACTCGGCCATCAGGATGAAGCTCGGCGAGGTGATCGTGCCGACGCACCCCGAGCCCTGCCCCGAACGCCTTCGCGAGGTGGGTCTTGCCGGCGCCGAGGTCGCCCCACAGGCAGACCAGGTCGCCGGCCCGTGCCACGCCCCCGAGGGCGCGTCCGAGCGCGGTCGTCGAATCGGGATCGGGGGACTCGAGACGTCGCTCGAGCTCGGTCGTGGCGGGCATCAGGTCGAGGGTAGCCGAACGACCGGCCTCAGGCCCCGAACCAGGCGGCCAGCCGGTCGGTTTCGAAGGCGTGCTTGGCGGCGAGGTGCTCCTCGGTCGCCTCGGCGAGCGCCACGTCGGGCGGCGAGGCGTAGAAGTTGCCGCGAACCATCGTTGCCCGGCCGTGGCCGGTCTCGAGGAAGCACATGCCGTGGCCATCGAACGTGGCGGTCGGCGCCCGCCCCGCGAGCTGGTCGGCAATCCGGGCGGCGACGACCTCGCCCTGGGCGTGGGCGAAGACGCCGGCCTTCGGCAGCGGCATGCCCGAGGCCAGGGGGATCGCGGTCACGTCGCCGATCGCGTACACGCCGGGGAAGCGGGTCTCGAGGGTCGCCGGATCGACCTTGACCCACGCCCCGGGCTCCGCGAGGCCGGCCGCCGTGACGACCTCCGGCACCCGGTGCGGCGGCACGCCGAGCAGGAGATCGAACGGGATCCGGGTGTCCGCGGCGACGACGACGCCTGGTTCGACGGCCGTGGCGTTCGTCTTCGTCCGGAGGGTGATGCCCTCGTTCGCCAGGCGACCGTCGAAGGCCGCGCAGCCGGCGTCCCCGAGCACCGGCAGCGACCCGGCCTGCGGGGTGAACACGAAGATCCCGCCCGGTACGCCGCGTGCGGCCAGCCGTTCGCCCAGGAGGAGCGCCAGCTCGTACGGGCCGGGCGGACACGGATACGGGACGCCGAAGATGCCGATCACGACCCGGCCACCGGTGAAGGCGTCGATCGCCGCCGCTCCGGTCTCGTTGGCGGCCTCGTCGTAGACGTCGATCGCGTGCTCGCGGAAGCCCGGCACGCGGCCCGGGTCCCGTTCCGCGCCGAGCGCGACGACGAGCGCGTCGGCGGTGATCGAGCGGCCGCCCACCTCCGCCTCGCGGGCGTCGGGGCGGATCGCGTCGATCGTGCCGGCGACCACGTCGATGCCACGCTCGCGCAGTGCCGCGAGCGGGCGCTCGCCTTCGGCCAGCGACGAGGCGCCGGACGAGACCCCAGTTCTTGCGCAGCCCCATCACGAAGCCCTCGGCGGCGCTCGACGAGGACGACCTCGTCGGCCGGCTCGAGGTGCGAACGGAGCGCGACGGCCGTGGCGATGCCACCGAACCCCCCGCCGAGCACGAGCACGCGATGCATGGCGGCTATTCTGCGCGCGACGACGTCAGGCAGAACCGCTCGAGATCACCGACCGCAACGACCGCCGGACCCTCGGCGAAATCGCACCTGCGCCGCCTCGAGCTGGACGCCGTCCGCAAAGCGGCGCGGTCCCAGCGAGGCGACCCAGCGGCCCTCGCGGCCGGCGTCGGGTCCGCTGCGGACGCGGACGAGGTCGGGCGGCGGATCGGTGAAGTCGAGGTCCGGCTCGTCGAAGACGAGCGCCGGCGGGTCGTTGACGATCGCCACGTCGCGGCCCTCGAGCGCCTCGAGCAGGCCGACGACGGGGCCCGCGATCGACCGCCGGAGCGCGCCATCGAGCACGAGGACCGCGAACGGCGGCAGCCGGTGGAGCGCGGCCTTCTGGCGCCCCTCTGAGGCGATCCAGTCGCGTCGCTCCTTGCTCGGCAGCGCGGCGACGACGATCCCGCGCACGCCCATCGCGCGGGCGCGGGTCAAGGTCTCTGCGTCGACCCGCGCGCCGACGACGAGGATCGTCCCGGCGAGGCCCACGTCGAGGCCGCCGGGGCGCAGCTCGCCGCTGGGTCCTGTCGCCAGCTTGAGACGGCCGCGCGTCGGTCCGCCGAGCGCGACGATGCCGCGGATGGCACGGCCCGCAGCCCGGACGACGATCCGGACGCCCGGCTGGACCTCGCGAACGATCCCACTGATCGGCGCGTCGAGGGGATCGGCATGCTCCCCGCTCGCGATGCGCCAGCCGTCGCGCCACGGGAAGAGCAGCTCCCCACCGGTGCGCCGCGCCGTCCGGCGCGAGGGCCCCCGTCGAGCGGGCGCCTCGACCGGCGTCCAGCGCTCGCCGGGCCGAGCGTCCTCGCCCAGGGGCATGGTCGTCGCGGCAAGGACCGTGTCGCGGAAACGCTCGGCGAGCGATACGCCAACCGTCACGGCCGAGCCCTCCTCGGCGATCACCCGATCGCCCGGCGCAAGGGCGAACCGGATGTCGACGGCCTCCTCGATCAGCGGCCGGAGCGGGACGAGGTCGAGGCCATGGGCGTGGATGTGACCGTTCGGCGCGAGCCCGCTCACCGGTCGAGACCCGCCCACAGCGATGCCTGCCACGTCTCCAGCTGCTCGCGCCGCCGGTCGTGGCGTTCGGGCAGCCGCAACGGGACGTCGCGCAGGTCGACGAGCAGCCCGCCCAGGCCGCCGGCCACCTCGATCTCGAACTGCCGGCCCTTGCCGCCGAGTCGGACGGAGTCCCTGAAATGGAAGTCCGCGACGGCGGTCTGTCCCGGCGCCAGGTCGACCAGTTCCAGCGAGCCGGGCACGAGGTCGAACTCCGTGTCGCCGCTCTCCCCGCGGACCACCAGCCGGCCGACACTCCGACCGGTCCGCAGGCCGGCGGGCGTGACCACGCTGCCGAGCGGGACCAGGAGGTCGTCGGCGAGGTCGGAGATGACCGCCCGCCGTTCGTCGTGGTCGGCGATCGACCCGAGCGGACCGAGCAGCCGCGCATGGTCGTACGCGTACTGCGTTGCGCCGGGCCGGCGCAGGACGTCGGCCAGCGCGAGCGTGATGACCGGCCCGGGCGCGACGGCCCATGCACCGCCGCCGGCGACGACGAGGTCCGGCTGGATGCCTTGATCGAGGCCGTCGGTCGCCTCGAGCAAGCGCCCGAGGGCTGCCCTCGCGGCGGCGAGCCGGAGCGCCGCCCCGTCGCCCGCAGCGTCGGCCCACGGGGTGATCCGCAGCTCACGGAGCCGGTCCCGGAGCCGGTGGCGGTCGAGCTGGAGCGTGGACCAGCTCAGCACATGGTCGAGGACCGCATCGTCGGGCTCTGGTGGGACGAGGGCGGCGCCCACGATCACCGCCGAACGGACGACCGCATCGTCGCGCCCGAGGGCTGGGATCCGCGATCGCCCGGACCCCGCTGTTGTAGCCGATCTCGACGTATTCGACGCGGCGTGCCGTGAGATCGGCGAGGGTGGCCAGCCCGCTGATCGCCGCCCGGCGGCTGTCATCCGGAGGGAGCGCCAGCTCGGTCATGAGCTCGGCGAGGGCGTGGCTGTCCGCGCTCGCCGTAGCGGCCGCACCCAGGAGGACTTCGCCCGGGACGCGCGCCGACGTCCCCGAACCGGCCCAGCTCGTCGGTCAGGGCGCCGGCCAGGATGATCGTGAGGTCCGGCCGCCGTTCGGCGACGGCCGCGACGACGGCAGCGAGTTCGGGCAGCGCGCCGCGCTCGTCGGCACCCGGCGGATCGCCCGCCCCGGCCAGGACCGCGTCGACGGCGGGATCGAGCAGGAGCCGGCTCATCGCGAGGGGATCGAGGGTGGCGGCACTTCCGGACGTGACCGCCCAGCCGGTCTGGACGGCGACCCGCCGGAGCGGGGCGAGGGCCCGTTCCGAGGCGGCAACCACCGCAAGGCGGCGCGGCGTGCCGCTGCGCACGGCCACCGTCGGGATGCGCTCGAGTGCGTCCGCGTCGGCACCGATGGCCGTTGCCATGCCCGGGTCGACGTGGATGAGCCGCTCGACGAGCTGGCGGCACACGACGGCGCTGCCGACCGCGGCCGGCAGCGCGAGCGTGCCGAGCAGGCGCCAACGGCCGGCAAGACGCGCCACAAGCGTTGCGGAAACGGTGGCGGCGCCGATATCGAGCGCGAAGAAGGCTCGCGGGTCGCGCGTCACCCGCTCATGCTAGCGGCGCGAGCGGTCAGGCGTCCCAGCTACTCGCTTCGTCGAGCTCCCCGAGACGGACGATCAGCATCTCGATGCCCGCATCATCCGCGAGGATCTCGCTGGCCGAGGGCAGGCCGCCACCGAAGAACCCGCGCAGCGTCGGGTCGAAGAACAGCATCGCGTTCGCCCCGAGCGGGCGGTACGGCCGGCTCGCCTCGAGGAAGCCGACGGCGGGCGCCGTCAGCCCGCGCAGCTGGATCTCGCGGGCGACCTGCTCCACGAGCTCATCGCGCTGCTCGTCGCTGGTCTCGAATGGCTCGGTCACGCGGGCCCTCCCGCGCCCGACCCCGCCAGGTACGGTGAGACGTCCGGCGCGTCCGGCGCGTCCGGCGCGGTGGAGGCCTCGGGGGCCACCGGGGCGACAGGCTCGCCGTCCGGCGACAGCGCGATCTCGAACTGTCGATAGGCGGCCACGCCGCGCAGCGCGAAGATCAGGTAGTCGATGGTGGGGCTCTTCGGCAGTTCGTCGTGCGTGACCGCGACCATGATTCGGGCCGCCTCGTCGAGCGGGAACCCGCCGACGCCGGTCCCCAGCGCCGGGAAGGCCAGGCTGACGACACCGAGCTCGCGGGCCCGGGCGAACGTGCTGCGCATCGCCGCTTCGATGGCGCCGCCGCTGGTGCGCCGGTCGCGGTCCAGCGAGATGGCGTGGATGACGTAGCGGGCGGCAAGGGTGCCGGCCGAGGTGACGATCGCGCTGCCGAGCTCGACGGGTGCCTGGCGGACGGCCGCGAACTCGATCGCGTCGCCGCCGGCCCGCTTGATCGCGCCGCCGACCCCCGTCGACATCCAGAGGGACGTGTTTGCGGCGTTGACGATCGCGTCGACTTCCAGCTCGCAGATGTCGCCGTTCCAGAGCTCGATCCGGGCCACTCAGCCGCTCCGTTGCGCGAGGTACCGGACGGACAGGTGTCCGGCCGCGGAATGGTACACCCGGGGCAATCGCCGGGACATCGCGGTGACGATTTCCCAGGAGATCGTGGTGCGGGTTCGCGCCAGATCGTGGGCCCCGATCCGCTGGTCGCCCTGCGCACCGATGAGCGTGAACAGGTCGTCGACGCTGACCGGCGGCCCGGGCACGTCCGTCACGTCGACCATGATCGCGTCCATCGCCACGGTCCCGACGACCGGGACCCGGCGGCTCCGCACCAGGGCGTCGGCACGGTTCGACAGCGACCGCGCCCAGCCGTCGCCGTAGCCGATCGGGAGCGTCGCGATGCGGCTTGGGCGTTCGGTCGTGAACGAGGGGCCATAGCTGATCCCCCAGCCGGCCGGCAGATCGACGACGCGGACCGGCCGGGCGTGGAGCGACAGGACGGGCTGCAGGTCGGTGCGTGCGGTCGCGGCCGCGCCATCGTCCCCGACCAGCGGATCCGGCACGATCCCGTAGATCGACAGGCCCGGTCGCGCCCCGTCGTACGCGGCGACGGCCTCGCCGAGGAGGGAGCCGCTCGCCGCGACGTGGCGGGCCGGCAGCCTGACGCCGGCCGCTGCGATCGCCTCGATCGCCGCCTCGAAGCGCTCCATCTGGCTTTCGGTGCGCGGCCGGTCCTCCGGCGCCTGCAGGTGGGTCCACAGGCCCGTGATGCGGACGGACGGGCGCTCGGCGAGCCGGGCGGCAACCCCGGCGACCGCATCGAGCGGGAACCCGCCGCGACCGAGGCCGGTTTCGACCTCGAGCTGCACCCCGAGGACCGGCGCGTCGTCGGGTGCCGCGAGGAGTCGCTCCAGGAGCACCGGGTCGCCGGCCGTGACGTCGATGGCGTGCTCCCGCGCGACGTCCAGCCACGTCCCGGGAACCGGGTACAGGACGAGGATCGGCAGCTCGATGCCGGCCTGGCGCAGTTCGAGCCCCTCGTCGATCGTCGCAACGCACAGCCCGTCGGCGCCGGCCGCCTCGAGGGCCGCGGCGATCGGCACCGCGCCGTGTCCGTAGGCGTCGGCCTTCACCACCGGGCGGATCGGCACGTCGGGCCCGGCAAGGACCCGCAGCGTCGCGAGGTTGGCCGTCAGCGCGTCCAGGTCGAGCTCGAGCCACGCGGTCCGTGGCAGCGGCGGCAGGCCGGCAGTCGTCAGGCGCGCCTCGATCGAGGGCTTGATCGGCTGCCCGGTCACGCCGGGCCGGGTTCGGTCGCGTCCTGGTCGCGGACGGCGAAGCCGACCCGCTTGCCGCCCTTGCGGCGCTCGGCGATGCCGGCCAGCCTGCGACGTGACGTCGCCACCGGCTCAGGAAGGTCCGAGGCCAGCAGGCCGGCGTCCCCGAACCGCTCGCGGACCTGCTCGCCGGCGAGTCCGTGGAGGTAGACGCCGAGGCGAGCTGCCGCGAACGGATCGAGGCCCTGCGCGAGCAGCGCGCCGATCACCCCGGCCATGACGTCGCCCGTGCCGCCCGACGCGAGGGCCGGGTTCTCGAACGGCGCCACCGCAATCTGCCCGTCGGGCGCGGCGATGACCGAACGGGCGCCCTTGAGCACGACGACCTGGCGCCACTCGGCGGCCGCATCGCGCGCCGCCGCAGCGCGGGCGGCATCGTCGTCGAGCAGGTCGCCGTCGGCGGCCGGATCGTGCCCGCTGCCCGCCCGGAGCCGGCCGAATTCGCCGGCATGCGGCGTCAGCACCGACGCGCGGCGATCGCCCTCCCACCAATGGTCCATCGTCGCGAGCGAGCGCAGGGCCTCGGCGTCGAGCACGATCGGCGCGGAGCCGTCCTCCGGCGCGGCGAGCAGTTGCCGGACGAGCTCCGCCGTGGCGAGCCCCGGCCGCAGGCCGGGCCCGATGACGATCGCATCGTGGTCGTGGTCGAGGATCCGCGCGATCGACGGTTCGGGGTCGATCTCCTCGACGTCGTCCTCGGGCAGCGCCATCGTCGTCGCCTCGACGATCTTGGCGGCGAAGAGCGGCTGGAGCGATTCGGGCACGGCCAGCGTGACGAGCCCGGCCCCTGCCCGGCCGGCCCCGCGGCACACGAGCAGCGCGGCTCCGGCGTAGTCCAGCGATCCGGCGACGACGAGCAACTTGCCGAACGATCCCTTGTGGCCGCGCGACGGCCGTTCCGGCAGCAGATCGGCGGCGATGTCGTCGTTCAGCTCGACCGCGCCCTCGGGCAGGGTCGCTCCCGTGGCCTCGCCGGCCGTCGCACCGTCGCTGCGCTGGCCGAAACCGAACGGACGCTTGTCAGCCACGTTCCCGCTCCCCCGCCCCGCCCGCCGGCTCGGGAGCATCCGAGGCCAACGCGGCCGCACCGCCCTCCTCGGCGAGATCGCGCAGCCGCTCGATGCGGGCGAGGATCCGCCGTTCGCGGTCGTCGAGCCGCTCCTCGATATCGACCGGGAACAGGAAGCGCCCGCCCGCGGTGCGGATCCCGAACGCGATCGCCACCGCGTAATCGGACTCGTGGCTGATCGAGAGCGCGATCCGGTCCATGCCGAGCTGTTCGGCACGACGCAGCGCGCGCCCGTGCAGGCGCACCGCCGGCTGGCCGGTCGGCAGCCGTTCGACCTCGATCTCCTTCCAGCCGATGCCGCGGACGCCGAGCCCGAGCACCTTCGAGACCGCCTCCTTCGCCGCCCAGCGGCCGGCCATCGTTTCAGGCCGGTCGCGGACGTAGCGGCGCTCCCCGGGCGTCAGGACGCGTTCCGAGAAGCGGGGCCCGAAGCGCGCGAGCGTGTCGCGGATCCGGGCGACCTTGATGATGTCGATGCCCAGTTCGCTGGTGCCCGCAGGTACTGGAACGGGGCCGGCGGCCATGCGCGTTACTCGACGGTGACCGACTTCGCCAGGTTGCGCGGCTGATCCACGTCCGTGCCGCGCGCAACCGCGACGTGGTAGGCGAACAGCTGGAGCGGGATGATCGAGAGCACCGGGCTGAGCGCCTCGTGCGTGTCGGGAACCCAGCACACGTCGTCGGCGAAGCGCTCGATCTGGGGGTCGCCTTCGGTCGCCACCGCGATCACGCGCGCGTCCCGGGCGCGGCCCTCCATGACGTTGCTGATCAGCTTGTCGTACACCGACGAGCGCGTCGCGACCGCGACGAGCGGGCACTCGGCGTCGAGCAGCGAGATCGGGCCGTGCTTGAGCTCGCCGGCCGCGTACCCCTCGGCGTGGACGTAGCTGACCTCCTTGAGCTTGAGCGCGCCCTCCATGGCCGCCGGGTACGTGTAGCCGCGCCCCACGAACATGAAGCCGCGCGAGTTCACGTAGCGCCGAGCGAGGTCCGGCGCGTGGGACGCGTTGTTGTCGAGCGCCCGTGCCGCCGCGTCGGGCAAGGCCCGCAGCGCCGCGCCGAGTTCGAGCTCCTGCTCGGCGCCCATCGTCCCGCGCGTCTTGGCGATCGCCGCCGCCAGCACGACCAGCGTCGTGACCTGGGTCACGAACGTCTTCGACGCGGCGACCGCGATCTCCGGGCCGGCCTGGAGGAACAGCACACGGTCGGCCTCACGCGTGATCGCCGAACCGACGGTGTTCGTGACCGCGATGACCGGGCAGCCGCGCTCGCGCGCAAGGCGGGTGGGTGCGATCGTGTCGGCCGTCTCGCCGGATTGGGTGACCGCGATCACGAGCGTCCGCGCGTCGACCGGCGGCGGCGAGTAGCGGAACTCCGACCCGACGGTCGCGCGGGTGGGAATGCCGGTCCAGTCCTGCAGCGCGGCGGCGCCGATGAGCGCCGCGTAGTAGGCGGTACCGCAGGCGACCAGCTCGATGCGCTCGATCGACCGGAGCGTCTCGTCGAACCCTTCGAGCTCCTCCAGCCAGATGTGATCGGTGCGCGTCACCCGCCCGGTGATCGCCTGCCGGAGCGATTCTGGCTGCTCGTGGATCTCCTTGAGCATGAAGTGCTCGTAGCCACCCTTCTCGGCGGCCTCGGGCGTCCAGTCGATGATCGTGACCTCGCGCTCCAGGGGCTGGCCCTGGACGTCGGTGATCGTCACCCCGTCCGGGCGGATGTCGGCGACGTCGCCCTCGTGGAGGAAGATGACCCGGTCCGTGTGGGCGAGGATCGCCGCCACGTCGCTGGCGAGGAACGACTCGCCGTCGGCGACGCCAACGACAAGCGGCACGTCCTGGCGCGCCCCGATCAACCGGTTCGCTTCGCCGCGATGCATCACGACGAGCGCGTAGGCCCCTTCGAGCTGGCGCAGCGCCGCCCGGGTCGCCTCGGCCAGATCGCCCTGGTACGCCTCCTCGACGAGATGCGCGATCGCCTCGGTGTCGGTCTCCGACGTGAGGGTGTGGCCGCGCGCCTCGAGCGCGTCGCGCAGCTCCCGGAAGTTCTCGATGATCCCGTTGTGGATGACCGTGATCTCGCCCGTGCAGTCCTGGTGGGGATGGGCGTTCAGGTCGTTCGGGCGTCCGTGCGTGGCCCAGCGCGTGTGGGCCAGCCCGATCGCGGCATGCGGCGTGCGGTCGGCGATGGCCGTCTGGAGGTTCGACAGCTTGCCGGCGCGCTTCTCGACGAACAGGTCCCCCGCGTCGTCGACGAGCGCGATCCCCGCCGAGTCATAGCCGCGGTACTCGAGCCGTTTGAGCCCTTCGATGAGGATCGGGCCCGCCTCGCGGGGACCGGTATATCCGACGATGCCGCACATTGGCGCAAGATCTCCGTTCAGGCCCCGGAGCAGTCATGAGTCGGCACCGGCCTCTCCGAGGGCGGAGGCGACGCTCCCGCGAGCCATCCGCCCGAGGATTCACGCCTTAGTTTAGTCGCTCCCCTGCGAGGGTCGCGAGCGTGTCGGCCAGCTCCGTCACGAGCGCCTCGTCCGGCCCCTCGACCATGACCCGCAGTGCGGGTTCGGTTCCGGAGGGACGGACGAGCACCCGGCCCGTTCCCCCGAGCCGGCGGCCGGCATCGGCGATCGCCGCCTGCAGCACGCGATCGCCTTCCCACTGGTCCTTGTGACGCGCCTTGATGGCCCGCTGTTGCTGGGGCAGCATCTCGATCCGCGCCGCGAGGTCGGCCAGCGAGCGTCCGGCGCGGGTCATCACGCGCAGGACCTCGAGCGCGGTGACGATGCCGTCGCCCGACGTCGTGTGCTCGCGCACGATCACGTGGCCGCTCTTCTCCCCGCCGAGCCCGCTCCCCGACACCTGCATGCCCTCGAGGATGTACTTGTCTCCGACGGGCGTGCGAACGACGTGGCCGCCGGCCGCTTCGACCGCGGCCTGCAGGCCCCCGTTCGACAGCACCGACACGACGAGGCCACCGCCCGGCAGCGCATCCCGCTCCAGGCGGTCAAGGGCCAGGATCCCGAGCACCTGGTCGCCGTCGACGACGCTGCCGTTCGCGTCCACGGCGATCAGCCGGTCGGCATCGCCGTCGAGCGCGAAGCCGACGTCGGCGCCGCGTTCGAGCACGGCCCGGGCGAGCGAGGCGGGATCGGTCGCGCCGCTCTCGACGTTGATGTTGACTCCGTCCGGGTCGGCGTGGATGACCTCGACCGCGGCCCCGGTCGCCTCGAGCACCTCGGGGCCCACCGCGCAGCCCGAACCGTTCGCGCAATCGAGGACGACCCGCAGTTCGCCGGCCGGGATCGTCCGCGCGAGGCCCAACCGATGGTCGCGGTAGCGATCGAGAAGCTGGTGCGCGGCGATCGCCCGACCGAGGTCGCCGTTCCTGACCCCGACAAGCTCCTCGGCGCTCCAGATCAGGTGCTCGAGCTCGTCCTCGATCGCGTCGTCGAGCTTGAGGCCCTGCTCGTCGAGGACCTTGAGGCCGTTGTCGTCGGCCGGGTTGTGCGAGGCCGAGACCATGATTCCTGCCGCGAAGTCACCCTCGCCGGCAAGGAACGCCAGCGCCGGGGTCGGGACGACGCCGACCTGGTGCACGTCGGAGCCGAGGCTCGTCGCACCCGCGGTGATCGCGGCCACGAACATGTCGCCGGATCGCCGGGTGTCCTGGCCGACGACCAGCGCGCCCGCGGGACCGACCAGCCGATGTGCCGTCGCGCGACCGAGCGCGTAGGCCAGCGTCGGCTTCAGGTCGACGTTCGCGACGCCGCGTATTCCATCGGTTCCGAAGAGGCGGGACATGCGGGTGGGCTGCTCCGGTCAGGGGGCGGGTGACGTCGCCGGCGAAGGGGCGGCCGCGGCGGTGACCGTCACCGAGACGGTCGGCGGACTGGCGGCCACGAGCGTCACGCCGGAGGGCAGGTCCGCGGTGACCGGCACATCGTACGTGCCGGGCTGGAGCCCCGTCACGTCGAGCTGAGCAAGCGTGGATTCGGCGCTCAGGGTATCGAGCGCGGCCGGGTTGCCGGCCACTGAGAGGAGCACGCTGGCCACGTTCGGCGCATAGGTCAGGCCCGGTTCCGCGCCGGCGACCTGCAGGCCGACCGTGTACGAGCGGCTCTCGGTGACCGGACGGAATGTCACGGTGACGCGGACCGGCACCGGGTCGACCGCCTCGATCCCCTCGGGCAGCGCCAGCTCGGTGTCGAACGTCTGGGTCTCCGACAGGCCCGATACCGAGACCGGCTCGGTATCGACACGGGCCAGCGCCGCGAGAGGGTCCGCGTCGCCTTCGACGAGGACCGTCGCGGGCTCGACCGTGATCTCGTCGATCTCGAAGCCGGCCGCCGGCGTCCCGGTCACCACCGGTGACACGGGCAGCGTCCGGGTCTCGGGTTGGGAAAACACACGGATCGAGATGCGCGCGGTCGTCGGTGACACGTCGGCCGGGCTGCGCGCGTCGCCCACCGCGTCCACGGGGATCAGGGCAACGTCCTCGTCGACGTCGATCCCCGAGGGCTGGATCACCACGTCCGCGCGTGCGGCCACGACCTGGTCGACGATCGTCTTCGGGCCGCTCACCGTGACCGTGCTGGGCGTCGCCGTCTCGGTACCGACCTGGAGGCCTTCGGGGACCTCGCCGCGCTCGATCTCGACCGGCACGATCTTGGTGATGAGCGGGTCCAGCTGGACGGTCACGATGGCGGGAGTGACCTCGAGGATCTGGATTTCCGAGTTGACCGAGGTGACCTCGACGGGGACCTCGTACGTGCCGCCCTGGGTGATGCCCGACAGGTCGATCGTGGCGCGGAACGTGTCGGTCGTCGGCTGGTCCGTGCCTTCGGGCGCGAAGTAGCGGATGCTCGTCACCGGTGGCGGCTGCTCGAGCAGCCACATGCCGGGCGGGATGACCGGCGGTCGGATCGGCACCTGGCCGTCGAACGTGCGAGCACCCTGGGACAGGACGAGACCGCCATAGAGGACGGTCGCGAGGCCCACCGCCGCCAGCTTGAGCGGCCAGTTGTGGACGACGATGTCGAGGATCCGCCTCACCGCTGCACCTGTGCGGCCGCGGCGGCTGCCGAATTCATCCTCGGCTGCCCGGCCCGCGGACGAACCGCGACCGACGAAGCGCCCGAGCTCGCCGAGGCGCGGCGCTCGCCCGCCGCGGCCCCCGGGACCGCCGAACTGGCGGCGACGGGCGGCATTCGGGTCGAGCAGCGCCCGGATCGCGCGTGCGAGCTGGGGCTCGTTCAGGTTGCGCACGATCCGGGCCCGCTCGACGAGGCTGATCTGGCCGTTCTCCTCGGACACGACGACGACGATCGCGTCGGTCGACTCGGTGATGCCGAGCGCGGCCCGGTGGCGGGTCCCGTAGCGCTCGGTGTGGATCGTCGTCTCGGCCAGCGGCAGCAGGGCACCGGCCGCCAGCACGCGATCCTCGCGGATGATGACCGCACCGTCATGGAGCGACGTGCCGCGGGCGAAGATCGTGCGCAGGAGGTCGGCCGACACGTCGCCATGGACCATCACGCCGGTCTCGGCGATCTGCTCGAGCCCGGTCTCCCGTTCGATGACGATCAGCGCGCCGTAGCCGTCGCGCGACAGTCCGGCCGCCGCCGAGGCGACCTCGTCGGAAACGCGCTCGATGGCGCGCAGCTCCGCCCCGGTATGCAGCCAGGCGAACGAACCGACACGGCCGATCCGGTCGAGCGCACGGCGCAACTCGGGCTGGAAGACGACGACGAGGGCGAACAGCGCCACGACCGCGCCGCTCTCGAGGACCTGGCCGAGCAGCCGGAGCCCAAGGACCTGGGCGAGGCTGTACACGAGCAGCAGGATCGTGACGCCGACGACCAGGCGAACGGCCTGGGTGCCGCGGATGAGGCTGAACAGCCAGTAGATGAGGATCGCCGTGATCCCGATGTCGAGCACCGTGGACAGAGAGACCTGTCCTAGGATCGACTGGAGCAGCTCCTGCATCGTGAGCCGAGTGTAGCGCCTCGCGTCACCGCGCCGATGCGGCTGGAGCGTCGCGAGGCCGTAACGGGCCGTTCACGAAGTCCGCGACGGCTTCGCGGCCCGCTTCGTCGCCGGTCACCTCGACGAGCCGGGCCAGACGCGCCACCTCTTCGACGGTCCGACGCCGCCAACCCAGCGCCAGGTGCAGCCGGGCGATCGCCAGGTGCAGGCGTGGGTCGCCCGGCGAGGAGGCGAGCCCAGTGAACGCAAGGTCGAGCGCCGTCGCGGTCCGGCCCTGCTCGGCGTGGGCGGCGATCACGCGCAGCAGACCGTCGATATCCCCGGACACGATGGCATCGTCGGCGAGGCGGTCGAGTTCCGCAGGGTCGTCGACGACGCGCTGGTAGCGGTCGACGATCTGGAGCTTGACCAGCGCTGCCCGCTCCCAGCCACGCCGCCGATAGATCGACGCGAGCATCCGATGGACCTCCGGATCCGAGGGCGCCAGGGACAGGGCGTCGAGACACGCGTCCGCGGCCGCGCGCACGTGGCCGGCGCGCGCGAGCGCTCGGGCTCCGCCGACGAGACCGTCGACGTCGCCGCGGGCGCCGGCGACCGCGACCTGCTCCGCGATCAGGCGCAACTCGTCGCTGACCGGGCCGAGCTTCGGTTCCGGGGCCGGGCCGCCCGCGAGCGCGATCTGCGGCTCGCCTTCGGGCAGCTCGGCCAGCCACGCGCCGCGGAACGCGTTCGAGTGGCCCGATCCGAGCGCGGCCCGATAGCGCTTCGTGTCGTTCCGTTTGGCGCTCACGACACCGCCCCGAGGATCTCGACGAGCAGCGCCTTCTGGACGTGGAGCCGGTTCTCGGACTGGTCAAGGATCAGGCTGCGGGGCCCGTCCATGACCGCCGACGTGATCTCCTCGCCCCGGTGCGCGGGCAGGCAGTGCATCGCCACGACGTCGGACCCGGCGGCGTCGAGCAGCGCGTCGTTCACCTGGTAGCCGCGGAAGGCGTCGCGCCGCTCCTCTGCCTCCGCCTCCTGGCCCATCGAGGTCCAGGCGTCCGTGTAGACGACCGCCGCGCCCTTGACCGCTTCGAGCGGGTCGTGCGTGAAGACGAGTCGCCCGCCCCCGGCATCGGCCAGTTCGCGCGCCCGCTCGACGAGCCGGGCATTCGGCGCGTAGCCGGGTGGATGCGCGAGGCGCACCTCGAGCCCGAGCGCGGGTCCGAGCAGCGCCAGGGAGTGGTAGACGTTGTTGCCATCCCCGACGAAGGCGAGGACGAGCCCGTCGAGCCGTCCGAACCGCTCGCGGAGCGTGAACACGTCCGCCAGCGCCTGGCACGGATGCTCACGGATCGTGAGCCCGTTGATCACCGGGATCGCGGCCTGGGCCGCGAGCTCGACGACGATCTCGTGCGGCCCGGCCCGCGCGACGAGCGCGTCCACGAACCGGTCCAGGTTGCGGGCGACGTCACGGACACTCTCGCGGGCGCCGAGCACCGTGTCGTGGGCGAGATAGACCGCGTGCCCGCCGAGCTGGCTCATGCCGGCCTCGAACGTCACGCGCGTCCGCAGGCTCGGACGCTGGAAGAGCAGGGCGATCGTCCGCCCGCGGAGTGGTTCGGCCGGGTGCCGCCGCGTCTCGCGGTACTCGGCTTTGAGGGCCGCGGCCGTGTCGAAGAGACGGAGGACTTCCGCGACGGACAGGTCGGCGACGCTCAGGAGGTCACGGCCCTCGAGTGAACCCGCGTCCGCCACCGTGCTCATCACATCACTCTAGCGGGCCGGGCAGCAGCCGCATGGACATTCGGCCGCCCGCGGCACGACGGGCGACGAGGCGGAGACGCCACGAACGGTCATCGTCCCGGCGCCGTCGGTCCGGGATGCTTGGACCAGGACCGACCCACCGTTTCCCAGGAGAACGTACCCGTGGCTCTTGCCCTTCCCGCCCCCACCGAATTCGCCCCCGAACCGACCCGCACCACCCCGACCCTCGTGGCGCTGCCCGCCCGCCCACGGATCCCCGACCTCGACCGCACGATGCAGCGGCTCAGCGACGAGCACGAGCAGCACACCACAGGCCCCGTCTTCCCCTGTCCGGACTGTTTCACACCCGCGCTTCCGTTCGGCCGCTGACCCTCGCCCTCCGGGCGAACATCAAAGCGGCGCCGTTCGCGTCAATTGACGCGGCAGCGCCGCTTTGTCATGAGCGTGCCATGCGGCGAAGCTGGCGAGTCGAGCGCAAGGCGGCCCGAGACGCGAGCGAGCGGACTCGATGTCCGTGAGCGAGCGCGCAGGGCCAACGCCGCGATTGGCCGCGCGCGCCGCGCTACCTAGCGCTTGGTGTACTGGGGGGCCTTGCGCGCGCGCTTGAGCCCGTACTTCTTGCGTTCCTTCATGCGCGGATCGCGCGTGAGGTAGCCCGCCTGGCGCAGCGCCAGCCGGTTGTTCTCGTCGAGCTCGAGCAGGGCACGCGCGATGCCGTGGCGGATGGCCCCGGCCTGGCCGGTGACGCCGCCGCCCTCGACCTTGATCATCGCGTTGAAGCGGCCCTCGGTCCCGGTCACCCGGAACGGCATCTTGACGTCGGCCTCGTTGATCGCGTTGCCGAAGTGCTCTTCCATCGAGCGCCCGTTCACCACGATCTCGCCCTCGCCCGGCAGCAGCCGGACTCGCGCGATGGCCGTCTTGCGGCGGCCGGTTCCGGAGTGGAAAGCAGGGGTGGTCATCGTCGACTGCTCCTCAGGCGAGCGGCTCAGGCCGCTGGGCCTGATGCGGATGGTCGGGGCCGGCGTAGATCTTCAGCTTGCGGATCTGCTGGGCGCCGAGCCGGTTGTGCGGCAGCATCCCCTTGACCGCGCGGCGAATGACTTCCTCCGGCCGGCGCTCAAGCAGGTGACCGAGGGTCTCCTGCTTGAAGCCCCCCGGGTAGCCGCTGTGGCGGATGTACAGCTTCGTCTCGCGCTTGCCGCTGGTCACGGCGATGCGCGACGCGTTGAGGACGATCACGTGATCGCCGGAATCGAGGTTCGGGCTGTACGTGGGCTTGTGCTTGCCCTCGAGAACGTGCGCGATGCGCGACGCGAGCCGGCCCAGCGTCGCGTCCGTCGCGTCGACGACGAACCAGCTCCGCTCGATCTCGGCCTCCCGGGCCGCGTAGGTCTTCGCGTTCATCGTTCTTCCAGTGCTCCGTTCGTTCGTTCCCGTCCCGCCGCGTATCCCACGCGCCGGAGCGTCAATCCCTTCGCCGGGGCGGCTGCCCCGTCGATGGCCCGTTCCGGGCCGGCGAGCGCCGCCCGGACCGCGTCTTCGTTCATCGTTCCCTTGCCGACCTCCAGGAGGACGGCCACCATCCGGCGGACCATCCCGCGGAGGAAGGCATCGGCCCTGACGTCAATCGTCACGGTCCGGCCGTTCCTCCGGACCCGGACCGCGTGGACGGTCCGGACCGGTGAGCGGTCCGCCGCCCCGACGGAGCTGAAGTCGTGCCGGCCTTCGAAGACCGACCCGGCCCGCGCCATCGCGGCGGTGTCGAGCGGGACCCGCACCCCGAGCGCCGTTCGCTCGTGGAGCGGGCTACGCGGCCCATTCCAGATGGTGTAGCGATATTCCCGGTATCGCGCCGCGCGGCGAGGGTTGAAGCCGGTCGGCGCCCGTCGCACCCCGCGGATCGTGACGTCGGGCGGGAGGAGCGTGTCGAGCGCCCGTTCCAGCTCCGCCGTCGTCAGGCGTCCTTCGTACGAGAAGGCGATCACCTGTCCGCTGGCATGCACGCCGGCGTCCGTCCGGCCGGCCCCGTCGACCCGCCGAGCCGTCCCATTGCCGAGCCGGCGCAACGCGTCCTCGAGGACCCCCTGGACCGTCCGTTTCCCAGGCTGCACCTGGAACCCGGCGAAGTCCGTTCCGTCGTATTCGACCGCTGCGCGGTAGCGCACCGGGACACTCTCTCGAGTGTGCCTAGACCAATTCGAGTTGGACGATTTCCGCCGCGTCACCGCGGCGCTGCCCGATCCGGACGATCCGGGTGTACCCCGACGACCGGTCCGCGTACTTGGGCGCGATCTCGTCAAAGAGCTTGTTGACCACGAGCGGCTCGTTCGGCAGCTGGGCGACGATCGCCCGGCGCGCCGCGAGGTCGCCCTTCTTGGCGAGGGTGATCATCTTCTCGACCTGGCCGCTGATCTCCTTGGCCTTGGCCTCGGTCGTCTTGACCTTCTCGTAGCGGATGACCGACACGGCCAGGTTCTTGTAGAGCGCCAGCCGCGGTCCCTGCTTGCGGCCGAGCTTGCGCCCGCCGATCCGGTGCGCCACGACTCAGCCCTCAGCCTCGTCGTCGTCGAACGGCTCTTCGGCGTCGAGATCGAGGCCGTCGGTCTCGGTCTCCGGCACGATGAAGCCGCGCATGCGGAGGCGCTCCTTCATCTCGTCGAGCGACTTCTTGCCGAAGTTGCGCATCCGGAGCAGGTCGTCGTCCTTGAGCTGCAGCAGCTGGCCGACCTTGACGATGTTGTTCCGCTTGAGCGAGTTGTAGGCCCGCATCGGCAGGTCGAGCTCCTCGATCGGCATGTCGAGCATGTTCGGCGGCAGCGCTGCGACGCCCGTCGCCTGGGCCACCGGAGCGGCCGCGACGCCGATCGTGACGAACGGCCGGAACTGGTTGACGAGCACCTCGGCCGAGCGGCTGAGCGCCTCCTCGGGGGTGATCGTCCCGTCGGTCTCGATCTCGATCGTGAGCTTGTCGTAGTTGGTCATCTGGCCGACGCGCATCGGGTCGACCCAGTAGTTGACCTTGCGGACCGGGGTGAAGATCGCGTCGACGGCGATGACGCCGATCGGCAGGGCCTCCGCGCGCTCGGCGCCGAGGTAGCCGACGCCACGCTCGACCGTGAGGTCCATCTCGATCGTCACGTCGTCGGTATCGAGGGTCATCAGCAGCAGCTCGGGGTTGACGATCTCGACGTCAGCGGACTCGGCGATGTCGGCCGCGGTGACCGCGCCGGCGCCGCTCTTGATGAGCCGGAGCTGGACCGGGTGGGTCGCGAAGCTCTTCAGGCGGAGCTTCTTGACGTTGAGGACGATCTGGGTCACGTCCTCCTTGACGCCCGGGATCGTCGAGAACTCCTGGTACACGTCACGGATCTGGATGCTCGTGACGGCCGCCCCTTCGAGGGACGACAGGAGGACGCGCCGGAGCGCGTTGCCGAGGGTGACGCCGTAGCCGGCCTGCAGCGGGCCCGCCTCGTACTTGGCGAACGTGCCGGCTTCTTCGACAGGCTCGATCTGCGGTGTCTCGAGTTCGATCATGACTGGCGGGTTACCTCGAGTAGAACTCGACCACGAGCTGCTCGTTGAGATCGAGCGGCATCTGGTCGCGACTGGGCGATGCGCTGACCGTCCCGCTGAGGGACGTGGCATCGACGGTGAGCCACTCCGGCGCCTGGTGGCTGCGGAGCGTTTCCTTGGCAAGCTTGAACGGCTCGCGAGCGCGGCGGCTTTCGCGGACCTCGACCTTGTCGCCGGGCTTGAGCTGGTAGGACGGGATGTTCGTCGGCCGGCCGTTCACGGCGATGTGGCCGTGGCCGACGAGCTGGCGCGCCTGGGCGCGGGACGACGCGAGGCCCATGCGGTAGACGACGTTGTCGAGCCGGAACTCGAGCGAGCGCAGGAGCCACTCGCCGGTGACGCCCTGGTGCGTCTGCGCCTCGCGGAAGTAGTTGCGGAACTGCCGCTCGAGCACGCCGTAGACGCGGCGGATCTTCTGCTTCTCGCGGAGCTGCAGGCCGAAGTCACCGACCTTGCGGCGGCGGACGCCGTGCTGGCCGGGAGGCGTCGGACGACGCTCGAACGAGCACTTCTTGGTATAGCAGCGCGTCCCCTTGAGGAAGAGCTTGGCGCCCTCCCGCCGGCAGAGGCGGCAAACGGATCCGGTGTAGCGGGCCATGGCTTCCTGACTCGTCTAGACGCGGCGCCGCTTGGGCGGGCGGCAGCCGTTGTGCGGGATGGGGGTGACGTCGGTGATCGCGCTGACTTCGAGTCCGGCGGCCTGGAGCGAGCGGATCGCCTGCTCGCGGCCGGCGCCGGGGCCCTTCACGTAGACCTCGACCTGGCGCATGCCGTGCTCCATGGCGCGGCGGGCGGCGCCGTCAGCCGACAGCGCAGCGGCATAGGGCGTGCTCTTGCGCGAGCCCTTGAACCCGGCCGTGCCGGCCGAGCCCCAGCTGATCGACCGCGCCGTTCTGGTCGGTGATCGTGATGAGCGTGTTGTTGAACGTCGCCTGGATGTGGACGTGTCCCTGGGGGACGTTTTTCTTCTCGCGACGACGCTGCTTTGGCGCCTTCTTGCGTTCCGCCATGCCTCTTCGTCAGCCTCTACTTCTTGCGGCGAACGCCGACGGTCTTCTTCGGACCGCGTCGCTGGCGCGCATTCGTCTTGGTTCGCTGGCCGCGGACCGGCAGGTTGCGCCGGTGGCGCAGACCGCGATACGAGCCGATCTCGATCAATCGCTTGATGTTGAGCGCGACCTCGCGACGGAGGTCGCCTTCGACCTTGTAGCGGCGGTCGATGAGCTCGCGCAGCCGGTTGACCTGCTCTTCGGTCAGGTCGCGGACCCGCGTGTCCGGGTTGACGTTCGTCTGCGCGAGGATCTTCTGGCTCGTGGGCAGGCCGATCCCGTAGACGTAGGTGAGGGCGACCTCCACACGCTTCTCGCGCGGAATGTCGACACCGGCAATTCGGGCCATCGGTTACCCCTGCCGCTGCTTGTGCTTGGGATTGGTGCAGATGACCATCACGGTGCCCCGGCGACGAATGACCTTGCAGTTGTCGCAGCGCGCCTTGACGGAAGCTCTGACTTTCAACGGATCCTCGATTTACTTGAGTCGGTAGGTGATCCGGCCGCGTGTGAGGTCGTAGGGCGACAGCTCGACGCGAACCCGGTCACCGGGCAGGATCCGGATGAAATTCATCCGGAGTTTGCCGCTGATATGGGCGAGCACCCGGTGGCCATTCTCCAGCTCGACCGCGAACATCGTGTTGGGGAGCGGTTCGATGACCGTTCCTTCCACTTCGATCGCATCTCGCTTGGCCACTGGCTGTGTGCTTCCCTTTCTCACGCGGAGTGCCGGTCCGAGAGGACCGACACACGAACGCGTAGCGTATCAAAATCTCGGGCAATTGGCTAGCGGTCGGCCGAGGGTCAGGATTAGGCCTCGGACCGGGCGCACTCGCTGCTCGGTCACTCCGGCTCGAGATTCAGTTCCGTCCTCATGCCGCGTCAGGATCAAGGGTCCTGATCCGTCACGACGATCGAATGCTCGAAATGGGCGGCCAGTGAGCCGTCCTTCGTCACCACGGTCCAGTCGTCGGGCAGGATCTTGGCCTCGTGCGTGCCGAGGGTGAACATCGGCTCGATGGCCAGGCAGATGCCCGGCTCGAGGCGAAGCCCCTTGCGGCCGGACCGGAAGTTGGGGACCTGTGGTTCCTCGTGCATGGCCGTGCCGATGCCGTGCCCGACGAACTGGCGGATGATCCCGTAGTGCTTCGGCGCAGCCACGTCCTCCACCGCGCCGGAGATGTCGGCGATGTAGTTTCCGGGCACGGCGGCCGCGATCCCGGCCATCATGGCGGCTCGCGTGGAGTCGATCAGGTCGGCGATCTCCGGCGGCGGCGTGCCGACGTAGAAGGTCCGCGCGCCGTCGCCATGCCAGCCCTCGACGATGGCACCCGCGTCGATCGACACGATCTGGCCCTCGTCGATCGTCCGCTCGCCCGGGACGCCGTGGACGATCTCGTCGTCGATCGACACGCAGATGCTGCCGGGGAACGGCCGGCGCGGGTTCACCCCCGGATAGTCGAGGAACGACGGGACAGCGCCGGATGCGCGGATGTGCCGCTCGGCGATGCGATCGAGGTGGGCTGTCGAGACGCCGGGCTTGAGCTCGGCTTCGACGAGATCCAGGACCTCGGCCACGATCGCGCCCGCGCGGCGCATGCGCTCGATCTCGGCGCGCGACTTGCGGGTGACCATCAGGCCGGAGCCCCGTCGCCGAGCGCGGCGGTCAGCTCGCGACCGACGGCGTCGATCCCCTGGCGGCCGTCGACCGTGCGGAGGATGCCGGCGGAGCGGTAGTGATCGGCGACCTCCTCGAGCGGGGGCACCTGCTGCGCCATCCGGGCGCGGACGGTTGCCTCCTCGTCGTCCGGGCGCTGGATCAGCGGGGAGCCGTCCAGGTCGCATCGGCCGGGGCTCTCCGGCGGGTTGGTCGCGATGTTGTAGACGTGCCCGTTCGCCTGGCAGATCCGCCGGCTGGCCATCCGCGCGACGAGGTCGTCGAGCGGCACGTCGATGTACAGGGCGCGGTCGACCCGCTGGCCCTCCTCGACCAGC
>CAVRKH010000004.1:0-57335 GCA_963721655.1 uncultured Chloroflexia bacterium
CGTCGTACTCCTCGGCACCATCATCCTCGGAGTCCTCGTCCGCGTCACCCTCATCCACAGACTCGTCATCAGATTCGTCCTCGGAGCGCCTTCGTCCTCGGACTCGTCGTCGTACTCGTCCTCGGATTCGTCGTACTGGTCCTGCTCCTCCTGCTCCTGCTCTTCCTGCTCCTCGCGCTCGACGGCGTCCTCGTGGGTCTCCACGACCTCGCCGTCCTCGATGCGACCGCGCCAGCCCTCGACTTCGTCGGCGTGCAGCATGGTGCGCGTCATCACGTGGCGAGGGAACTGCTTGAAGTCCGAGCGCACTCGCCTCCCTTGGGCCCGCCAGATGTTTCCGGTCTTCTCGAAGAGTCCCTTCGGGTAGTACTCGATCACCAGCACGATGCGAGTCATCGTCGGTGACAGCTCGTGGAACGTCACCGACCCATTCGGGTAGCCCTTCGGGCCTTCGCTCTCCCACACGATGCGCTCGTCCGGGATCTGCATGATCGTCGTGGACTTCCACTCCCGACTGGACAGGAAGATCTTCGCGCCCCACTTGGTCTCCGGTGACTCCTCTCCCTGGGCGGTGGCCTTGTGCACCTTGCGGGTGAAGTCAGTGAACGCTTCGTACTCCGTCCACTGGTTGTAGGCGACCTTCAGCGGGACACCCACGTCGATCGTCTCGTAGATGTTGACCGGCTTCTTGGAGGAACTCTTGCCTCCCTTGCCACCGCCCCCCGTGATCTTGTCCTTGATGCCGGAGGCGGCTCCCTTGAGGCCACCCATGATCGGGTTGTCGCCCTCGGTGATCGCCTCGCCGGCCTTGGCTGCGGCCTTGCCGGTGACGCCTCGCCGTCGCTGCCGATCCGGACCGAGCTTGTCAGTCAGGCCGCTGAGCTTGTCGTTGACCGTGTCCAGCGCCTTGTCGCCCAGGTTGCGCAGTCAGGTCACTGCCGGCACCCTTGAGCTCGTCCAGTCCGTCTGTCTTCGTTGCCATGTCGATCAGCTCCTGGAGCCTCGGCCGGAGCGCGCGCTTCTACGTGAGGTGGATTTCTTGGCCGTGGCCTTCTTGGCGGGTGCCTTCTTGGCGGCCGCCTTCTTGGCCGGCGCCTTCTTGGCGGGACTTCTTGGCCGGCGCCTTCTTCGCCGGACTTCTTCGGCGGCGTCTTCTTGCGCCGGCTTCTTGGCGGCGGCTTCTCGACGACGACTTCTTCCAGGCGCCTTCCGCGCCGACGGAGGGCTGCTGGACCACTTCTTCGTCGCGGCCTTCTTGACTGGCGCAGAGCTGTTGAGCTGGACGTCTTCGCCGCTGACGCCGAACGCTTGGCCGGCGCCTTCTTGGCCGCCTTCTTCGCGGCCGCTGGCTCGCTCGACTTCTTCGCCGGGGCGTTGCGGCTCTCCTGCGGCTGACGACGGTGGCCGTCATCGAGCTCGCCTCGGGCTCGTCTCGGCTTCGGTCGCTCCTCCTCCGGCTCGTCCTCCGCCTCGGCCTCGGGCTCGCTCGTCCTCAGGCTCGTCCTCGTCCTCGGGCTCGTCCTCGGCTCTCGTCCTCGGCCTCGTCCTCGTCCTCGGCCTCGTCCTCGGCATCGCTCGTCCTCAGGCTCGTCCTCGTCTCGTCGTCCTCGGCCTCGTCCTCGGGCTCGTCCTCGGCCTCGCTCGTCCTCGGCTCGTCCTCCTCGTCCTCGTCCTCGGCGCTCGTCCTCAGGCTCGTCCTCGGGCTCGTCCTCGGCCTCTCGTCGTCGTCCGTCGGCCTGGTCGCGGCTCGTCCTCAGGCTCGTCGTCGGCCTCGTCCGTCCTCGTCGTCGGCCTCGTCCGCGGCTCGTCCTCGTCCTCGTCTTCAGGCTCGTCGTACTCGTCCTCGGCTCCTCGTCCTCATCCTCGTCGTCTTTCGCCTCGTCCTCGTACTCGTCCTCGGTCCTCGTCGTCCTCGTCGCCTCGTCGGCCTCTTCCTCGTGTTCGGCCCGTCCTCGGCCTCGTCGTGCTCGTCCTCGCCGTCCTCGTCCTCGAGCTCGTACTCCTCGTCGTCGCCCTCGTCCTCGTCGTCCTGGGCGCGCCACTGGTCAGCGACCTGTTCGCTCCTCGACGCGCGAGCTCGCGGCGTGATCGCGGCGGACTTCGCTGCCTCGCGCAGCTTCGCCGGTGATGCGCTTCTGGAGCTTCGCGATCTCCGGGTTCTTCTTCAGCCAGCTCCCCCAGCTGCTCGAGCAGATGTGGGTTGGTCGAGATTCGTTGCCCGGCCAGCATGCTCCCGACCGTGATGGCGAACTTCAGCTTCTTGGTGCGGCCACAGGTAGCCAGCAGCTACCCCCGAACCCGATCTTGGCTGCAGACATGCAGAACTCCCTGTTGCTCCCTTTTCGCCACCGGTCCGGTATCGCCCTCGAGCACCCGGGCCCGTCCGATCGGCGGGAGCACCCGGTCTCTGTTTGCTCTCGCCTCGTTTACCCACCGGCGGTGCAGTTAAGCCCCCGTGGTGTGTCCGACATCACCTAACCGCACTGACGACGCGTGATCAAGGCACGAATCTGCAGTCAGTTGGGGGTCGGCGGCGAGCCGTGCAACCACCTCGGGCCTCAAGGCGACGGCGTCATCGTCCTTGCCATCACCGACGACACCAGTGACCAGACGCAGACCCCGAGCGCGACGTTGATGCACGCCGTCGCGACCTGGCTCTGGAGTACGTCGCCGATCGCGAACGGTGCGGCGGCCCCACAGACGGTGGCCAAGCCCATGATCCAGCCGAAGAAGGCTCGCGGCCTCGGTGTCGCAACCGCAAGCCCTTGCGCCCAGCCCGGTGGCGACCAGAGCCAGGAGAAACGCGGTCAGCGCGTAGTCGAGGAGGAATGAGTCGGCGACCTCGAGCAACAGAGCTGGCCGACGAAAGGAGACATCCAGGACGTGCTGGCAGATCAGCACGCCCGCAACCGCGACCAGGGCCGCGACGCACGCGGTGGCCAGGCCGCCACCCCACAGTCGGGCAGAGTCAATCGCGATGCGTGGCCGGAAGCGTTCGCCCAGATGCTCGGGTCAGACACGACTACCTCCCCATCGGCGCCCGGTGCGCCAGAGACGAAACGATCATCGGACTGCTGAGCGCCCGCCGTCCAGCCCCGCGTCGGGCACCTTCGACCTGAACTCCCGCGGGCACCCGCCGGTCGACGGATCCTGCACGGCAGAGCCAAAGAGGGCGGTGGTGCGGCCTGGGTCTCGTCTGCGTGCGGATCCGATGGTTGCCGCGGTGCTCGCGGCGCGGAGAGGGACTTCGGCGTGCAGCTACCTCTTCGGTGCACGGGCACGGTGAACGGCGGCGATGATGAGCAGGCTCAACAAGAAGACAACCAAGAGCACAGGGGACAACAGGAGTAGCAGGATCACGGATGCTACAGCGGCGATGACGGCTGCCCTCACCACCGGTGTGCCCGCCTGCCACGCCCCTTTGATGGCTGCCCAGATCGGGTTCTTGCCGTGCAGACCGGCCTTGACCCCTTCTGCCCCGGCTGTCTGCTGGGCGCCACCGCCCTCGGCCAGTTCATCGAGTCCCTCGTCTGCCAGCGCAGCCATACCGTCCGAGGAGACGCTTTCGCCGGCGACGCCATTGAGCTTGTCAGTCCACGCACCAACGGTGTGCTCAAGCCGGGGCTGCAGCGCTCCCCACGGCGGCGTTGAGTACCGAGGTGAAGGCGCCGGCAGGACTTTGATCAGCACGAACCCCTGTGGTTGCGGCGGTTGTGATTGAACTCATGACACTCCTCCCCATCCCTACGTCTCGATGTACCCGTCGAGCCGTTATCGACACGGTTGCTGCTCCGGGTCGTCGTCATGGCTGCCAGCTTCCCGAGTCCGAGGGCATCGTCCACCGGTGTCAGGTCCACCTTTGCCTATCACCCATGTCTCCGTACGTGGCCGAGAGTGACCGCACATTCCTTGTCCAGGGTTCCACCGGTGCCGGACCAGTTCCCCTATGTCTCGTACGCGAGCACGGCGTAGACCTCGTCGTCACCGATGCTTGCCGTCGAGGTGGTCCGCTCCGTACCAGCCTTCCAAGGTCACCCACCTGCAATGCATGCGTGCGGCTGGTTTCGGGCACTGGACTTGCGATGTCGCCTTCCATGCCTGTCTTCCCGCGCGCCTGGCTCGGCGAGTCGTACGACTTCAGCTTCTCCGGGTTCAGATACCGACGCGCCGCGGATCATCGAGGCCGCCCGCGCCGAGACTGGGCTCGCGGACGAGCCGACGCCCGCTCCCGGATCGACTCGTCGCCGAGCGGCGTACGGCTCCAGGACGCCGTCGTCGACGTGCCTACCGACGAAGACGATCCGCGCCGCCCGGGAGGTCCGCGCCCGCTCGATCGTGCTCGGCGGCGGCGTCGCGGCGAACGCCACGCTTCGTGACCGAATGACGGGCGAGGCCGCCGGGCTCGACCTGCCGCTGATCGTGCCGCGACCCGGTCTGTGCACCGACAACGGGGCGATGATCGGGGCCGCCGGCGCGCGCCGGTTCGCGGCCGGGGAACGGGCGGGCCTGGATCTCGACGCGCGACCCTCGCTGCCGCTGGCGACCCGCTAGGTGGTCCAGCGGGTCGACCCGCGCGACGTCCGCGACACGCTCCGGGCTGCCGGATTGCGGGCGCGTCACGCGCTCTCGCAGAACTTCCTCGCCGACGCCGAGGTCCTCGAAGCGATCGTTGCCGAGGCCGACCCCGCCCCTGGCCAGCGCGTCCTCGAGATCGGCCCCGGGCTCGGGATGCTCACCCGCGGCCTCCTCGATGCGGGTGCGGCGGTCACCGCGGTCGAGCTTGACCGTGGACTGGTCGCGTTCCTGCGGGAGCGCTTCGAACTGGAGCTCGAGCGTGCGAACGCGGAAGGCCCGACCGCCGCGGGCGGGGCTGCGCCTGATCGAGGGCGATGCGCTCGACCAGGACCTCGTTCGGCTCCTCGAGCCACCCTACGATGTCGTCGCCAACGTGCCGTACCACATCACGAGCCCCATCCTCCACGCGCTGCTGGGCGACGGCGCCGCGGCCCGCACGGCTGGTGCTCATGGTCCAGCGCGAGGTCGCCGAACGGATCGCCGCGCCGCCCGGGAAGATGAGCTACCTGTCGGTGTTCGTGCAGTACCACGCCCGGGTGCGCGTCGCGTTCCGGGTTCCGCCGGAGGCGTTCGAGCCCGAGCCGGCGGTCGATTCGGCGGTGATCGTCGCGGAGCCGTTCGACGCGGATGATCGCCTCGGGGCCGACGACGAGGAACAGCTCTGGCGGGTCGTGCAGGCCGGGTTCCGTGAGCGCCGCAAGATGCTCCACAACGTGCTGGCCCGGCAGCTCCCCGTGGACGCGCCACGGGTCGACGCCGCGCTGGCGGCCGCGGGGATCGCCCCGGATCGGCGGCCCCAGATGCTCGCGGTGGGGGAGTGGCTCGCGCTCAATGAGGCGCTCGGTCGGCTGCCGGGAGGGGCCGGTTGAGGAGCCGGCCGTCGTGAGCGACCCGCTGGCGAAGCTCGCCCCGGTGGTCCGTCTCGCACCGGCGAAGCTGAACCTGACGCTGGCCGTGCTCGGGCGCCGCCGGGACGGCTTCCACGACCTCCACTCGGTGATGGTCCCCCTTGCCCTCGCCGACCGGCTCAGCCTCGCGGTCACCCCCGGCGACCCGCGTGGCAGCGACTCCCTCCACGTCGCGGGACTCGACGCGGGTCCCGTCGCCGACAATCTCGCGCTCCGCGCCGTGGGCGAGGCCCGCCGGGCGGTCGGTGGCGGCTGGGCTGGGGGACCAGGGCCGGCGCCGGCCCTCTCCTTGCGCCTCGAGAAACGGATCCCGGTCGCGGCCGGGCTCGGTGGCGGCTCGTCGGACGCGGCCGCGGCCCTCGACGGGGCGCTCGAGGCCTGGGACGTGGAATTGGACAACCAACGCCGGCTGACGGCTGCCGCCCGCCTCGGCTCGGACGTGCCGTTCTTCCTGGCCGGCGGGGCAGCGCTGGTGGAGGGACGCGGCGAACGCGTCGAACCGCTCCGCGGGATCCTCGGCAGCCCCGGCGTGCTGCTCGTCACGCCGGCGGTGGCGCTCCCGACCCCCGCCGTGTTCAAGGCGTTTGCCGAGCGCGGCGGGCGCGGCGACGGTTCGGTCCGGATGAGCTCGGAACACCTTGCCGGCGAGGTCGGCGCGGGCCTGCGGACGCAGGACCTCCTCGCCCGCGCGGGTGTCCTCGCGGCGGCCAACGACCTCCTGCCCGCGGCCGCGCTCGTGCTGCCCGGTCTCGTGCCGTTCCGTCGTGCGCTGTTCCGCGTCCTCGGACGCCCGGTCGGCCTGTCCGGCTCGGGCCCGACGCTGTGGACCATCTATCCTTCGAAGGACGACGCCGCCGCTGCAGCACGCGACCGTGCACGAGGCCCTCGCCGACGGGATCGTGCCGCGACTCGGCGTCGGCGACCCGACCGTCGTCGCCACCACGATTCCGGAGGGAACACGCCGATGACCCGCCAGCCCGTCACCAGCGCCGGCGCCCCGGCCGCCATCGGGCCGTACAGCCAGGCGATCGTCGTCCCGGGCGCCGTCTACTGCTCGGGCCAGATCGGGCTCGATCCTGCGAGCGGCGAGCTCGTCGAGGGTGTCGAGGCACAGGCCGAACGGGCGCTGCGCAACCTCGGCGCGGTGCTCGACGCGGCGGGCGTGACGTTCTCGGATGTCGTCAAGACCACGATCTTCCTGACCGACATGAACGACTTCGCGACGGTCAACGCGGTCTACGCCCGGTTCGTGCCCGATCCGCCGCCCGCTCGCTCGACGGTGGCAGTCGCGGCCCTCCCGAAGGGCGCGCTGGTCGAGGTCGAGGCGATCGCACGGCGCGCCGAATAGGCTCGCCATGGCCGTTCGATCTGTTTGACACCCCCGCGGGAGGCCCATACCATCCGCGCACCGATCACATGACATCAGACGCTCGAGCGCCGGGACCAGAACGTCGGGGAGGCGAGGGCCTCCCCGCAATCGTTCCCGAGCGCCGCCCTACGTGACCCCTCCACCAACCGATCCGTCGCCTCGGACCGTTGCCGTCGTGATGGCGGCCGGCCTCGGCACGCGGATGAAATCGGGCACGCCCAAGGTCCTCCACCGCCTGTGCGGCCGGCCGATGCTCGCGTACGTCCTCGACGCGTGGGCGGAGGCAGCCGGCCCCGCGGAGGAGACGCCACCGGTCGTCGTCTACTCCCCGCCGACGTCGGCGCTGACCGAGGCATTCGAGGACCGGGCCGTGTTCGCGCTCCAGGAGGAGCCGCGCGGGACCGGGGACGCGGTGCGGGCCGCCCTCGCCGCCATGTCGGAGGACGTGGCCGAGATCGTCGTCCTGTCGGGCGACGTCCCACTCGTCACGGGCCCCGACCTTGCCGCCGTGCTCGAGGCGCGGCGCGAGGACGATGCCGCGATCGCCCTGGCCAGCGTCTTCGCCGCCGACCCGGCCCGTCTCGGCCGCGTCGTGCGCGGCGAGTTCGGGACCGTCGAACGCATCGTCGAGGCAAAGGACGCCACCGACGATGAGCTGGAGGGCAACGAGGTCAACGCCGGCCTGTACGCGTTCGATGCCGCGTGGCTCCGCCGCCGGATCGACTCGCTCAGCCCCTCGCCGGCAACCGGCGAGCTGTACCTGACCGACCTCGTCCGGGTCGCCCGCGAGGATGGCCGGATCGTGAGCGCCATCACCTTCGAGGACGACGGACGGTTCGACGGCATCAACGACCGCTCCCAGCTGGCCCAGGCCGAGTGGGCGCTGCGCGTGCGCCTCAACGAGCGCCACATGGCGGAGGGCGTGACGATGCGCGACCCGTCGACGGTCTACCTCGACTGGGACGTCGAGCTGGCACCGGATGTCGAGCTCGAACCGAACGTGACGCTGCGCGGCCGAACGTCGGTCGGGCAGGGAACCGTGATCGGCAGCGGAGCCCAGCTGTTCGACGCGGTCGTCGGAGCCAACTGCCGCGTCTGGGCAAGCATCGTCGAGTCGTCGCGCATCGAGGATGAGGCGACTGTCGGGCCGTTCTCCCACGTGCGCCCGGGCAGCACGGTCGGTCGTGGCGCAGAGGTGGGCAACTACGCCGAGCTCAAGAACGCGAGCCTCGGGGCGGGCGCAAAGCAGCACCACATGAGCTACCTGGGCGACGCCGAGATCGGCGAGCGCGCGAACATCGGCGCCGGCACGATCACGGCCAACTACGACGGCACCCGGAAGCACCGCACCCGGATCGGTGCCGGGGCGTTCGTCGGCGTCGACACGATGATCGTCGCGCCACGCGACATCGGCGATGGCGCCAAGACCGGCGCGGGGGCGGTCGTCACCCGCGACGTCCCGCCCGGCAAGCTCGCGGTCGGGATGCCGGCGCGCATCCGCGAGCCGCGCCAGGCGCCGCCCGATGATGCGACTGCGCCAACCGGCGACGCGGACGCGGGCGAGGCCAGCGCGGAAGGCCCGCCGCGGTGATCGTCAACATCCTCGTCATCGTCATCCTGACCCTGCTCGAGGGGTTCTTCGTGGCGGCCGAGATCGCGCTCGTTTCGCTCCGCCGGAGCCGCGTGGAGCAGCTCGCCGAGGAGGGCCACACGGCTGCCAAGCGCGTGCGCCGCCTGCAGGCGGATCCGGGCCGGTTCCTTGCCGTCTCCCAGCTCGGGCTCACCGTGATCGGGTTCTTCGCGTCCGCATACGCCGCCGTGAACCTCGCGACGGCCCTCGCCGAGCTGCTGACCGACGCCGGGCTGGATACGGGTACCGCCGACGGCCTCGCGCTGCTGATCGTGACGGTCGTGCTGGCGCTGTTCACGATCATCTTTGCCGAGCTCGTCCCGAAGACCCTGGCGCTGTCGAGCCCGGAGCGCTTCGCGTTCACGTTGAGCGGCCCGATCGAACTGCTCGCCCGCGTCCTGAGCCCGTTGATCGCGATCCTGACCCGGGTCACTTCGGCAATCGCGGGCGTCTTCGGCGCGAGCGTCACCAACGAGGCGCGGATCAGCGCCGACGAACTGCGGCTCATCATCGAACGCGGCGGCGAGCAGGGCATCCTCGAGGCCGAAGAGGAGCAGATGATCAACGCGGTCATCGAGCTCGGCGAGCAGCGCATCCACGAGGTGATGGTCCCGCGCACGGCGATGGTGGCGCTCGCGGTGACCGTCACGTTCGACGAGGCGACCGAGACGATCGTCCGCGAGGGCCATAGCCGGATTCCGATGTACGACGAGTCGATCGACGAGATCATCGGCATCCTCTATGCGAAGGACCTGCTGCCGTTCCTGATCCGCACGAACGGCGAGCGCCCGGAGCTCCGGACGCTGCTCCGCACGCCGGTGTTCGTGCCCGAGTCGATGTCCGTCGACGACCTGCTCCACGAGCTCCAGCGGCGCAAGGTCCACCTGGCGATCGTGCTCGACGAATACGGCGGGACGGCGGGCCTGGTCACGATCGAGGACCTGATCGAGGAGATCGTCGGCGAAATCCAGGACGAGTACGACGAGGAAGAGCCCATGGTCGTTCGCCTGTCCGACGACGAGGCGCGCGTCGACGGCCGGGCCGCCGTCGACGACCTGCGCGACCTGTTCGATACGACGTTCGGCCTCGAGGACGAGGACGAGTACGACACGGTCGGCGGGCTCATCTATCACCGCATCGGGGGTGTCCCCAAGCCGGGCGATGAAGTGCGCGTCGACGGGCTGCTGCTGACGGTCGAGTCGACCGACGGCCGACGCGTTGGCAAGGTGCTCGTCGTGCGCGAGGACAGCGGCGAGAACGGCGACGCCGAAGACGACCGCTAGGCGCTCCTCAGCCGCTGCTCGTCATTGGGTTCTTGGGTCGCTTGACGACCCTACGGACGGTTGGATCGCCTACAGGAACGCGGTGCGACCAGATCGTCCGATTGGCGTGCCCACTTCCGTCATCCGGAACTGTGGCTGCACCATCTGGCGACCGGCCGGTTGGTTGGCACTCTGTACGACCCACTGTGTGGTCCGCGCGCCGCTCGCCCAGCGAGCGTTCCGGAGGCTGGCAGGCCCGTCGTTCGCGGGACCGCTCGCCATCAGCGAGCAATCCCGAGGCGCGTTCTCGATCCTGCTCGCGCTGGGCGAGCAATCTGGCGTCGGAGCCGCCCTAACGCTCGCCCGGCGAGCAATGGCCGCGGCGAGGAAGACCGTTACGCGGCGATCACCGAGACGATGATCTGTCCCAGACGCTCGCGCGCGGCGGGCCGGACGACCCCGGCAGCGTCGAGCTCCGCGAGCGCCTCGTCGCGGAAGCGGCGGGCCTGGTCGCGGGTGTAGTCCCGCGCTCCGGATCGCTCGAGGATCGCGATGATCTCGGCAACGGCCTCATCGGTCGGGTCGGCGAGGGCGTACAGCTCGGTGAGGCGTGCCCGGTCGGCCGGCGTTGCGTGTTCGAACGCGTAGAGCACCGGTAGCGTCTTCTTCTTGTGCACGACGTCACTCGGCGCCTTGCCGGTCGCCGTCTCGGCGCCCCAGATGCCGAGCAGGTCGTCGTTGAGCTGGAAGGCGAGCCCGAGCGCCCAGCCGAACCCGCGGTACCGCGCGATCACGTCCTCGTTCTCGGTGGCCAGGATCGCGCCGGCCTCGATCGAAGCCGCGATGAGCGCCGCGGTCTTCCGGCCGATCATGTCGAAATACAGCTCCACCGGCATCGGGTCGTCGTGCTCGGACGTCCAGATGTCGATGTACTGACCTTCGCACAGGCGCAGGCACGTCTCGTCGTACAGGCGCATCAGCCGAAGGACGGTCGCGTCGGAGAAGCCGAGCTCGCTCAGCCGGTACAGCGCGATCCGCGACAGGGCGAACATCGCGTCGCCGGTGTTGACCGCCTGCGGGATGCCGTGGAGGGCCCACAGGGTCGGTCGATGGCGGCGCTCGCGGTCGCCGTCCTCGATGTCGTCGTGGACGAGGCTGAAGTTGTGCCCGAGCTCCACCGCGGCAGCGCCCGGCAGCGCCCGGTCGTACTCGCCGGTGATCGAGGCGTAGGCAAGGAGCCCGAGGAGCGGCCGCATCCGCTTGCCGGTCGGTGCGCCCGTGCCGTCGAGCCCGAGGTGGTAGCGGACCATCTCGTACAGCCCGTGCGTGGTGGGATCGCGATCCTGCACGAGCCGGACGATCTCCGACTCCGTATCGGCGATGAGCGTCGCGAGGTCGAGCTCCGGGGAAGCGGTCGTCGCCATCGTGCGGAAAGTGTAGCGGGTTCGGGGACAAACGTGTTCGGTCCAGGTAGCACGATCGGCCCGTGCCGGTTCGGCTACCGTGAGCGGATGCGCCCGATCCTCAACGACACGTCTCCGGATGGCCTGCGCGCGGCGATCGTCGCCGACATGATCGCTTCGCGGACCAGCAACATGGACGTACCGCTGTTGGGCAGGCAGGAGCCCGACGTCGCGTGGGCCCTCCCCGCAGAACCATCCGACGTGCGCGCCGTCGTGGCGTGTGCAGCGTTCGAGATAGCGACAGTCGAGCGGCGGCTCGACGAGATCCTCGCGGCCGTCGATGCCCGCGGTGCCACCGTCCTGTGGTGGCATACGTCCGACCAGCGGCCCGAAGACCTGCGCGAGCGGGTGCTGCGGCGGGGTTTCGAGCGCGTCGAGGACACCGCGGCGATGGCGATGGACCTCGCGCGCCTGCCGGAGAGCGTGCCGCCACCGGACGCGACGCGCATCGATCCGGTCGACGACCCCGCGGCGATCGACGCGTATGTCCGAGTCGTGATCCGCGCGATGGAGATCGACCACTGGCAGGTGCCACCCGATGCGGCCCGGATCCGCACCGACCACATCCGCTCCCGGCTGGGCGACGACCCGTTGTCGCGACGCTTCGTCGCGTTCCTTGATGGCGAGCCGGTGGCGACGTCGCGCCTGTCGATGGCGGGTGGCGCGGCCGGGCTGTACACGATGGTGACGCTGCCCCACGCACGCCGACGGGGGATCGGCCTGGCGATGGCCCACCGCGCGCTCCTCGCGGGTCGCGAGGCCGGGATGCGGATCGCGGTCCTGCAGGCAACCGACATGGGCTTCCCGATCTACGTGCGCCTCGGCTTCGAGGAGCTGTTCACCTACGAGATGCTGGCGCGGCCCGCACAGTAAGCGGCGCCCGGTGCTACCGTCGCGACATGCCGGTGCCCCGCCGCTACACGACCGACGCGATCGTGTTGTCTCGCTTCGATCTCGGCGAGGCGGATCGCGTCCTGACGCTGATCACGCCGGGGATCGGCAAGCTCAAGGCGATCGCCAAGGGCATCCGCAGGCCAACCTCGCGGATCGGCGGCAGCCTCGAACCGTTCGCCGAGCTCCAGGTGGCGCTCGCCCGCGGGCGGACCTTCGACGTGGTCACGCAGGTCAGCGTCGGCCACGCCTGGCTGAACCTGCGCGACTCGCTCGAGTCCGCGGCCACAGCCTGGTACCTGGCCGAGCTGGCCGACCGGTCGCTCGAGGAGCGCCACGCGGCCGAACCGCTCTACGCGCTCTTGCGCCGGGCCTACGAGCTGCTCGACGCGGGCATGGCCCCCGACCGCGTCGCCCGTTGGTACGAGATGCACCTGCTCGACGAGCTGGGCGTTCGACCCGAGGTGGACCGCTGCGTCGAATGCGACCGGATGCTGGAGGCGGACGACCGGTTCCGGTGGGTGCCGCCGCTGGGCGGCGTGCTGTGCGACCGCTGCCCCGGACCGCCGAACGATCGGGCCGGGCTGACCCTCGAAGCGCTCAAGCTGCTCAAGGCGTATCAACGGCTGGACGTGGCAGCACTCGCCGCGTTGCGGATCCAGCCGTCGGTGGAGCGCGAGACCGAGGCGGCGCTGCGCGAATTCACCCGCCAGGCGCTCGAACGCGACGCGAAATCCCTCGCCTTCCTCGACGAGATCCGCCACACGGCGGTCCAGGAGGTCAGCTCGTGATGGTCGACTCGCTCGATGCCGCCACCGACGACGGCGCACGCGCGCTCCGCCGGCTGCGAGACCGAGCTGATCGGCTGGCTCACGACGGTCAACCCGGACGGCCAGCCGCAGGCCTCGCCGATCTGGTTCGTGTGGGACGGCGCCGAGCTCCTGCTCTATTCGATGACGCGGGCACCGCGCAACGGCAACATCGAGGACCGGCCGCTGGTGGCGTTCAACCTCGAATCGGAGTTCGACGGAGAGGACGTCGTGACGGCCGAAGGCGAGGCACGGATCGTGCCCGGACGAACCGTCGGCGGCGGCCAACTCCACGTTTCTCGCCAAGTACAAGCGCATGTTCGACGCGTACGGCTGGACGCCCGAGTGGTACGCCGAGCGATATTCGGTGCCGATCCGGATCCGGCCGACGCGCTGGCGGCTCGGGTAACCCTCAGCCGCGATCGAACGGGCGAGCGAGGCGCTCCTCGCGTGCACTACCATTCGCCGCCGGGGCATCGCGTGCCGTCACGCGCGGTGAACGAGAGGGTCTGCCCGTTGGAGGTGTTCGTTGGACCCGTTAATGATCGTGCTTCGGCTGTTCCACATCCTGGGCGGAGCCCTGTGGTTCGGTTCCGCGTTCCTGTTCGCCGGCTTCATCGGTCCGGCTGCAGCCGAGACCGCGCCTGCCTCGGGTGTCGTCATGAGCGCCGTCGTCAAGAAGCGACATGTGGCCGAGGTCATCAAGTGGCTGGCGATCACGACCGTCATCGCCGGCTGGGCGATCTGGCTCAAGTACGCGACGCAGATCGGGGTCGTCGACTGGGTGACGTCGTCATTCGGGTTGGTCCTCACGATCGGCGGCATCCTGGCGACTGTCGCGGCCTACTTCGGGATCACCGGCATCGGCAACAACGTCGAGAAGCTCGTCGAGATCGGCGACCAGGTCGGCGCCTCCGGGGGCCCGCCCACGCCCGAGCAGGGCGCGCAGATGGCGCACCTCGGCGCCGAGATCAAGCGGCACGGCCAGATCGATCTCGTGCTGCTGTTCCTTGCCGTCGCCGCGATGGCTACCGCCCGCTACTGGTAGGTTCGTCGTCGCCGCCCGGCGTCCTCGGCTGAGCCCGCCAGGCGAGCGTCCGCGGCCGCGACGCGCGTCAGCACCGTGTCCGAATCCGCATTCGGGTCGCGTACGCTCGCCGGAGCGATCGGGCCAGGCTCCTCTTCTGTCCGACGGCGACGCAAGCCCCGTCAGGACGCGGATCAACCGCAAGGCGACGCCAGGCCAGGACGCAGAGCCATCCGATCAACGCGAGTGATCCGCCGAACCACGTGAACCCGAGGACTGCCCCGAGCGTCCCGCTCGGGATCCCGAGCAGCATCACGACGACGTAGTACAGCAGGCTCGTGACGATGAACACGACGATGGCGAGCGGCAGCACCAGCACCATCAAGGCGATGAGCACCACACCGGCCACGAGCTGGCGGACGAACGGCGAGCCGATGCCAAGGAGCACTTGCCGTGAGCAGCCCAGACGAGGCCGTTGGGCTCACGGGGGTCGGGCGGGCGCTCGACAAGGCTCATGCTGGACTAACGCGGGTGCGCCACGACCTGTTACGCCGCGGCTCTCTGCTAGCATCGACGGCCCCAAGCCCACGCGACCGTCCCTGCCACGGCCGGCCGCACCACCGGAGCCGCTCGTGACCGACACCCCCACCGCCGTCGACGAGCAGGACGTCGCGCCTGCCGTCGCCGACCTCGACACGATCGTCAGCCTCTCCAAGCGCCGCGGGTTCATCTTCCCGAGCTCGGAGATCTACGGCGGGATCAACGCCGTGTGGGACTACGGCCCGCTTGGCGTGGAGCTCAAGAACAACGTCAAGCGCGCCTGGTGGCGGGCGATGGTCCAGGAGCGCGACGACATCGTCGGACTCGACGCGGGCATCCTCATGCACCCGCAGGTCTGGGTCACGTCGGGCCACGTCGCCGAGTTCAGCGACCCGATGGTCGAATGCCAGACCGACCACAAGCGCTTCCGCGTCGACGAGCTGCCCGGCGCCGAGGACCTCGGGCCGAAGGAGCTGCTCGATCCGGGGATCATCGAGCGGCTCGGCCTCAAGTGCCCGATCGACGGCGGGCCGCTCAGCGCCGCCGCGCCAGTTCAATCTGATGCTCAAGACGCACCTCGGCCCGGTCGAGGAGGACGCCGCGGTCGTCTACCTGCGACCTGAGACCGCGCAGGGCATCTACGTCAACTTCAAGAACGTGCAGGCCACCTCGCGCAAGAAGCTGCCGTTCGGGATCGCCCAGATCGGGAAGGCGTTCCGGAACGAGATCAGCCCCGGCAACTTCGTCTTCCGGATGCGCGAGTTCGAGCAGATGGAGATGCAGTACTTCGTCCGCCCCGACGAGGCCACCGCCGCCTTCGAGGCCTGGCTGCCCCGCCGCCGCGCGTGGTACGAGCGCTACGGCGTGACCCCGTCCCGACTCCGCTTCCGCGAGCACCGGCCCGACGAGCTGGCGCACTACGCCAAGAAGGCGATCGACGTCGAGTACCGCTTCCCGTTCGGCTGGAAGGAGCTCGAGGGCATCCACAACCGCGGCGACTTCGACCTGGGCAACCACGCGCGGGCGTCGGGCGAGAACCTCCAGTACTTCGACCCGGCGACCGAGGAGCACTTCATCCCGTGGATCATCGAGACGTCCGCGGGCGGTGACCGTGCCCCGTTCACGTTCCTCATCGACGCCTACCGCGAGGAGGAGGTCCGCGGCGAGAAGCGCGTCTCGCTCGCGCTGCATCCGGAGCTGGCGCCGTACAAGGTCGCGGTGCTCCCGCTGCTGAAGAAGCGGCCGGAGATCGTCGAGCTGGCCCACAAGATCAAGGCCGACCTGCAGCGCCACACGATGGCCGTCTACGACGACACGGCCGCGATCGGCAAGCTGTACCGGCGCCAGGACGAGATCGGAACGCCGTGGTGCGTCACGGTCGACGTCGAATCGCTCGAGGACGGCGCGGTCACGGTCCGCGACCGGGACACGATGGCCCAGGAGCGGGTGCCGGTCGAAGGGGTGACGCGCCTGATCCTCGATCGCCTGGACGCAGCCCGGCTGGGCTAGCGCGTGACGGCTGCCGCCGAGGAGATCACGGCCGCGGCTCGTGCCTGGCTCGACGGGCTCGATGCGACCCAGCGTGCAGCGGCCGTCTTCCCGTTCGAGACGAACGAACGGTTCGTCTGGGCGTACACACCGGGCACCCGGGAAGGGCTCGCGCTCCGGGACATGACGCCCCGAACAACGGAGGGCTGCGACGGCGATCCTCGAGGCGTCGTTGAGCGAGCGGACGGCCGCTGAGGTTGCCTCGGTCATCGCGCTCGAAACGGTCCTTGGAGCGCTCGAACGCGAAGGTGGTCGCGGCGGCTGGACGCGGCGGGATCCCGAGCTGTACTGGTTCGCCGTGTTCGGCGAGCCCGACGCGCATGCGCCGTGGTCGTGGCGGGTCGGCGGACACCACGTCGCGATCCACGTCACGCTGGCCGACGGGCAGGTCATCGGCAGCGCGCCGTCCTTCCTCGGGGCCAACCCGGCCGTCGTTCCACGTGGGCCGCAGACGGGTTTCCGGGCCCTGCCGGGCGAGGAGACGCTCGCGAGGACCTTGCTGGCCGGACTGACGCCCGATGAGCGGACGGCGGCGATCGTCAGCGATCGGGCTCCTGCGGACATCCTCACTGAGCACGCGGCACGCGCGGATGTCCGCTCGATCCCGGTCGGGATCGCGTATCGCGATCTGACTGCGACGGCACGCGCGGACCTCGAGCGGCTGATCCGCCACTACGTCGACCGAGTCCGGCCGGACGTGGCGCTTGCCGAGTGGGAGCGCATCGTCGCCGCCGGGCTGGACGAGGTCTCGTTCGCATGGGCCGGCCCCGAGGAGTCGGGACACGGCCACTACTACGCCGTTCGCGGCCCTCGGCTCCTGATCGAATACGACAACACGCAGAACGGCGCCAACCACATCCACGCGGTCTGGCGCGACCTCGCCAACGACTGGGGCGAGGACCTCCTGGCGAGGCATTACGCTGCGGCGCACTCCGGCGAGTGACTCGATGACGCACACGCACGTCACGGCCGCCAGGGCAGCGCGCGGGCGCCTCGTCGCGGTCCTCGTCCTCAGCCTGGTTGCCCTTGCCGTCGAGGTCGTCGGGGCGGTGGTCGCGAACAGTCTCGTCGCTGCTCGCCGATGCGGGCCACCTGCTGACCGACGTCGTCGGGATCGGGCTCGCGTTGCTCGCGATCTGGTTCGCGGGACGGCCGCCGACGCTCGGCCGGACGTTCGGCTACCTGCGGCTCGAGATCATCGCGGCGGTCGCAAACGCCATCCTGCTGTTCGGCGTCGCCGGCTACGTCGTGTTCGAGGCGGTGCGGCGCCTCGCCGATCCGCCGGAGATCGCCGCGGGCGTCATGTTCGCCGTCGCGCTCGTCGGTCTTGCCGCGAATGGCGTGTCGGTGCTCCTGCTGCGCGACGCGCAGCGCTCCAGCCTCAACGTGCGCGGCGCGTATCTCGAGGTGCTCGGCGACCTGGGTGGGTCGGCCGCCGTGATCGTCGCGGCGATCGTCATCGCGCTGACCGGCTGGGACGGCGCCGACACGATCGCTTCGCTCCTCATCGCCGCGTTGATCCTGCCGCGCACGCTCAGGCTGCTGCGCGAGGCGACCGACGTCCTGCTCGAGGCCACGCCCCGTGACGTGGACCTCGACCACGTCCGGCGGCACATCCTCGACGCGCCGGGCGTCATCGACTGCCACGACCTCCACGCCTGGACGATCACGTCGGGCATGAACGTCCTGTCGGCCCACGTCGTCCTGGCGCATGACGCCGACGCGGCTGCCGCCCTCGACGAGCTGTCGCGCTGCCTCGCCGATGACTTCGACATCGAGCACTCGACGTTCCAGCTCGAGACCCAGGACCGCCGCCGGCTCGAGGAGCGCAGCCACGCCTGAAACGCACGGTATCCTCGTGGAGCGAACGACCGCGCATCTACGGGGAGGAGCCACGATGGACCTGTCGAACCTGCTCTCGACGATCGGCCAGGGCGCCGGCGGCGCCGATCCGACGAAGCTCGCAGCCGCGGTCCAGGAGACGTTCGCGTCGAAGGGCGGCGTGGACGGGCTCATCGGGACGCTCCGGCAGGGTGGCCTCGGCGGCGCGGTTGACTCATGGATCTCGACTGGCCCGAATCAGGCCGTCGAACCGCAGCAGCTGGAGGCGGCGCTCGGCCCGAACAACGTCAACCAGATCGCCACGAAGTCCGGGCTCTCGGTCGAGATGCTCCTGCCGATCCTCGCCGCGGCCCTGCCGATGATCATCGACATGCTCACGCCCGATGGAAACGCGCCCAAGACCGGCGCCGACGGCGGAATGGGCCAGATCGGCGACCTGCTCGGAGGTCTGCTGGGCGGCGTGCGCTGACCACCGAACAGGCGCTTTCGCCCGCGGAAGCCGAATTCGGGAACCCTTTTTCGGATCCACGCGACATACCATCCGAAGCGCGACGCCGTCGCGCCGTCACCGAGGGTGGATGTCGTGGACCAGCGAGAGCTCGTCGAGCGGGCGAGGGGAGGCGATCATGACGCCTTTGCCGTGCTTGCCGGCGCGTTCGTCGCGCGGCTGGACTCGGCCGCCCGCCTGATCCTCCGGGACCACGAGCTCGCGCGAGACGCGGTCCAGGAGGGGTTCCTCGCCGCCTGGCGGGGCCTGCCAACCCTCCGCGATCCCGATCGCTTCGAGGCGTGGCTGCACCGCCTGGTCTTCCGATCCTGCATCGACGTCATCCGGCGGCGAAGCCGCCGCCCGATCGAGGTCGAGTTGCTGCCGCTCGATGGACCGGCCATCGGCGACATCGCTTCGGCGTATTGCCGACCGCGACCTGCTCGATGCCGCGTTGAAGCGGCTGCAACCCGAGCAGCGCGCGGTCGTTGTCATGCACTACTACCTCGGGATGCCGTTGCCCGACGTCGCGTCGGCGCTGGGCATCCCGATCGGCACCGCCAAGTCGCGGCACCATCGATCGCTGCAGGCCATGCGCCTGACGATCGACGACGACCTCGAACCCTCGCGACCGTCAGCGGCTGGAGAGCAGTACGCATGACCGCCTTCGATCGCATCGAACCGCGGCTGCCCGAGCTCATGGCCGAGCTGGCGCCGGCGTCGGTGCCCGACTACTTCGACGACATGCTCCGGCAGACCGGTCGGACTCGGCAGCGGCCTGCCTGGGCGTCCCTTGAAAGGTGGCTCCCCATGGACGTCATCGCACGTCCCGCACCATTCCGAGCGCCCGTTGCTGCGGCCGCTCCTGATCGTGATCCTCATCGGACTGCTGTCGGGGCGGCGCTCGCGCTGTACGCCGGCTCACAGCAGACCCGCCTGCCGGCGCCCTTCGGGCCGGCCCGCAACGGCTCGATGTTCTTCGCCGATACCGACGGCGTCATCTATTCGTTCGACCCGACCACCGAAGCCCGAACGGCGATCGTGGACGGGCCTGATCCCTACTTCGGGCCGACGCCATCCCGGAACGGCCAGCGGCTGGCATTCCACTCCGGCGTCTACGGTCGGCCAGATCCTCGTCGCCGACGTCGATGGCTCGAATGTCCATGCCCTGGACGGCACCTACACCGATTTCCAGGAGATGGACTGGTCGCCCGACGACCAACAGCTCGCGATCGTCTCGACCGTCGACGGTGTCCGGTCGTTGTCGATCGCCGAGGCGGACGGATCAGGTGCCACGACCCTGCCGCTCGACCGTCGACGTCAATACGGCTCGCTACCTGCCCGATGGCAGACTGGCGTTCATCGCCTCCCAGGGGCCCGGAACGAGTTGCGGCGGTCCAACCGATGAACCTTGTGCGTTGCTCGTCGTGAACGCGGATGGCACCGGCCTGGAGGTCATCCTGCCGGGCACCTCGTTCATGGGGCTGGGTCTCAGCCCGGCCGCTGACGGCGGCAGTCTCATCTACCCGCGCTGGGGCGCCGACGAGCACGGCACCGTCCACATGGTCGACATCGCGTCCGGGCAGGACCGCGTGTTGCCGGTCGACGGAATGGCACTTGGTGTCATCGAATCCAACAGGTCGTACCTGTCGCCCGACGGGAGCCAAATCCTGTTCGATCGCTACGAGGCGGATGGCGATCATTGGGCCGTGGCTCCTGTCGCGGGCGGCCCGCCGGTCAGCATCGGCCCGGAGTGGCCAGACGGCCGAGAAGGCACATTCACCGAGGCGTCCTGGTCGCCCGACGGAGCGTCGGTCATCGCGTATTACCCGACCCTCTCCGGAGACGATGAGCTCTGGCTCCTCGACCCGACAGGCCGGGGAGAGGACAGGCGACTACCACTCTCGGTGGGCAGCGCGCCAACCTGGCAGCGAATGGCCCAGTAGCGCGCGGTTCTGAGCGGCCCGCGCCCGATCGGGCGCGGGCCGTTTGGCCGCCCGCCCGTCGCTGCGCGGCGCTTGGTTCTCAATCGGCTAGATCGCCGGGATCGCGGCGAGCTTCTTCCGGCTGTTCGCGATCCGCGAGCATCGGCCGGATGGCGTGGATCTTCTTGAGGAGCGGGGTGCCAGCGTCGCGCACGATCGGGGTCGCAGGCGGCATGGTCGCGGTGTCGGTGCTCAAGGTGGATGTTCGGTGCTCGGTCATGGTGTCTCCTGGTGGGCTTCGTGTGCCCTCTCAGGATCGGCGGCGCGACCGTCCCGGCGATGGGCGCGCCCGGCAGATCGGCACGTGATCGGTTGCCGCAACCGTGCAATTGCCCGCCCGGCCTCAGGGCGGCCGAATACGACCCGGCTGTCTACTGGTCGGTGTTGTGCTCCGCGGCATCGATCGCGGCCGCGAGGTCGGCGCGCCGGCCACGCCGCGCGGCTCCTTGCCTTTCGGCCAGTAGAGCTCCTTGTGGACCTGGTCCTCGGCGTAGCCGCGTTCGAGCAGCGTCTGCTCGGCGGCGAGGATCATGTCCGGGTTGCCGCAGATGTAGGCGACCGAATTCGTGGCCGTCAGGCCGAGCTCATCCAGGACGGGCGCAAGGATCATTTCGACGCGACCCGTCCGGCCCATCCACCCGGCGTTGGAGGGGTCGTTCGGGCGCGAGACCGTCGGGATGAACGTGACCGGGTACTCGCCGGTGCGCTCCCAGTCCTCGAGGATGTCCTTGTAGCCAAGCTCGTGCGGCGTACGACACGCCGTTGAGGAACACGACGCGGGCGCGCTGTGCCGTCGGCCAGGGCCTGGCGCATCATCGAGACGAACGGTGCGTTGCCGGTCCCGGACGAGATGAAGATGTGCGTGCGGTCGTCTCCGGGATGCAGCATGAACTTGCCCTTCGGGCCGATCATCCGCATCTTGTGGCCCACCGGCAGCCGCCACAGCAGCGGCGTGAAGGTCCCGCCCTGGACGGATCGCACGTAGAACTCGTAGCCGTCCGTGCCGGCCACGACCGGCGGGGAGGCCACCGAGTACGGGCGCTGCACGATCCGCCCGTCGACCATCACGCCGATCGTCATGTACTGGCCGGCCTCGAACGGGGTCGGCTCGCCGTCGAAGCGGACCCAGAAGTAGGCGAGCGACTCGGTCATGTCCTCGCGCCGCACGAGGCTGGCGTTGTAGACGGCGTTGTCGGGCTCGATGACGCGTGGCGTCGTTGCCGTGGCGGGTTCGGTCATGCGACGCATGGTACCGGTCGAGGGCCGTGCGAAGAACCTGCCGACCGGCCCGGATTGTTTTTGAACAGAAAGGCGTTGCGAATTGGTCCTATTAGGTGATGACCGCGCCACCAATCGGCTGCGGCCACACGGAGGGACCGGAAATGGCGACGTTCCAGTTGTCACGGCCGCGCAGGCTCAGTCGATGGCTGATCGCTTCCTCGCTCGCCGCATTGATCGCGACGCCGACCGCGACCAGCGCGCGCGATTTCGGCGAGTGGGGAACCGCGGTGGCTGAGACCGCCCTCAACAGCGCGCAGGCGGACGGCTGCCCGATCGAGTCGTTTGACGGACTCAGCCTGTACATGGCTTCCACCCGTCCGGGCGCCGTCGGCGGCGACACCGATCCCAACGACATCTGGGTCGCCAATCGCGGCGCGATTGACGCGCCGTGGCAGCCCGCGGTGCATCTGCCCGCGCCGGTGAACTCGGCGGCCGCCGACTTCTGCCCGCTGCCGCTTCCCGGCCGGACACTGTTCTTCGTCTCGAGTCGTGGCGGCGCAGGAACGTGTGGCGCGGGCGACATCTACCGGACCCAGAAGCATCCAGTCAAGGGCTGGTTGACCCCCTCGAACCTCGGATGCGTCGCGACGGACAGCGGCCCGAACTTCGCGGGTGGTGAGTTCAGCCCCTCGTTGTTCGAGACGCCGGCCGGGACGTTCCTGTACTTCTCGAGCACCGGACTCGACGGGCTGGACCAGGACATCTATGTCAGTGAGCAGGGCTCGGACGGGTCGTTTGGGGAGCCGGTGCTCGTCGACGAGCTCTCGACCAGTGCCAACGACCAGATGCCGAACGTCAGCCGCGACGGACTGGAGATCGTCTTCGTGTCCGACCGGACGGGTGGCGCCGGGGGTCTGGACGTGTACACGGCCCATCGGGACTCGACGGCCGACCCGTGGTCCGCGCCGATCCGTCTTGGCCTGGGCGTCAATACCTCGGCTTCCGAATCGCGTCCGTCGCTGTCCGGCGACGGCGAGCGGCTCCATTTCGGCCGCCTCGGTGACATCTGGGTGAGCACGCGCCAGCCCGCCCATCCGTAGGGACGACCTTCACGCGGCCCGGCGACGAGGAGGCGGTTGCCGACCTCGTCGCCGGGCCGGGCTCGCGGCCTGCGTGCCGTCGCGCAGCAGGGGGTTCGGGGCGCTCGCGGGTACAATCGACCCGATTGACCGAGATCGTTCCGCCGGCGCACGCCGCCGCTGCCCGAAGGAGCCCCGATGGCCACGACCACCTCCCCCGTGGGCGACCGAACCCACGCCGCCGCGAAGCGCTACATCTATGCCTGGGGTGGCGGTCGCGCCGAGGGCGATGCGACGATGCGCGACCTGCTCGGCGGCAAGGGCGCCGGGCTGGCCGAGATGACCAACGCCGGGTTGCCCGTCCCGCCCGGCTTCACGATCACGACCGAAGCGTGCAACGACTATTTCGCCAACGGCCAGCAGCTTCCCGACGGGCTGTGGGACGACGTGCTCGAGGCGGTCAAGCAAGTCGAGGCCGAGACCGGCAAGGGCTTCGGCGACGCGGCGAACCCGCTGCTGGTAAGCGTCCGTTCCGGCGCCAAGTTCTCGATGCCCGGGATGATGGACACGGTCCTCAACCTGGGCCTCAACGAGGACACGCTGCAGGGCCTCGTCGCGCTCACCGGCAATGAGCGTTTCGGCTGGGACGCCTACCGACGATTCATCCAGATGTTCGGCCGGATCGTCATGGACGTGCCGGGCGAGCAGTTCGATCACGCGCTCGACGCGAAGAAGGCGGCCCGCGGCGTCTCGCAGGACACCGACCTCACCGCCGAGGACCTGCGCGAGGTCGCGGGCGAGTACCGGGCGATCGTCCGCCAGGCCACCGGCCGCGACTTCCCGGCGGACCCGTACGAGCAGCTCGACCTCTCGATCAAGGCCGTCTTCGGGTCGTGGTTCGGCAAGCGCGCGATGGACTATCGCAACAGCCAGAAGATCGCGCACGACCTCGGCACCGCCGTGAACGTCGTGACGATGGTCTTCGGGAACATGGGCGACGACTCGGGCACCGGCGTCGCGTTCACGCGCGATCCGAACACCGGCGAGAAGTCGCTCTTCGGCGAGTACCTCACCAATGCCCAGGGCGAGGACGTCGTGGCCGGCATCCGGACGGCGCCCAAGATCTCGCAGATGCAGACCGACATGCCCGACTGTGTACGCCGAGTTCCAGAAGATCGGCCAGCAGCTCGAGCGCCACTACCGCGACGTCCAGGACCTCGAGTTCACGATCGAGCGCGGCCGGCTGTACATGCTCCAGACGCGGTCGGCCAAGCGGACCGCGGCCGCCGCGGTGCGGATCGCCGTCGACATGGTCGAGGAAGGCCTCATCTCGAAGGACGAGGCCGTGGCGCGGATCGAGCCGGGCCACGTCGACCAGCTCCTGCGCGCCACGTTCGACCAGGCCGCGCTCAAGGGCGCCACCAAGATCGTCAACGGGCTCAACGCGTCGCCGGGCGCCGCGGTCGGGCGGGCCGTCTTCGACGCCGATACGGCCGTCGAATGGGTCGACCGCGGCGAGAAGGTCATCCTCGTCCGGATCGAGACGTCCCCGGACGACTTCCACGGCATGGCCGTGTCGCAGGGCATCATCACCGCCCGCGGCGGCGCGACGTCGCACGCGGCGGTTGTTGCTCGCCAGATCGGCAAGCCGTGCGTGGCCGGGTCGAGCGACCTGATGATCGATTACGGCGGCAAGCAGGCGCACTGCAACGTGACCGGGACCGAGTTCAAGGAAGGCGACTGGGTCAGCCTCGACGGTTCGACCGGCGCGCTGTACCTCGGCCAGCTGCCGACGGTCGAGGCCCGCTTCGAGGACCAGCCCGAGCTCCAGACGATCCTCGGCTGGGCCGACGGCATCCGCCGCATGCAGGTCTGGACGAACGCCGACAAGCCCGAGGAGGCCGCCCAGGCCAGGGGCTATGGCGCGCAGGGCATCGGGCTGTGCCGCACCGAGCACATGTTCCGCGAGGGCGAGCGCCTCGAGATCGTGCGCGGCGCGATCCTCGTCGCGAACCAGGCGACCCGCGCCAAGGCGAAGGCCGCTTCGGGCGAAACGCTCAACGCCGACGAGCAGGAGGTGGTCGCCACCTTCGACACGGCGATGGCGAAGCTCGAGCAGCTCCAGCAGGGCGACTTCGAGGGCATCTTCGAGGCGATGGACAGCCTGCCGGTCGTCATCCGCCTCATCGACCCACCGCTCCACGAGTTCCTGCCGAACCTCGAGGAGCAGCTCGTCAAGGTCACCCGGGCCGAGGAGCACGGCGGTGCGTCCGCCGAGGACAAGGAACTCCTCGCCACGATCAAGGCGCTGCACGAGCAGAACCCGATGCTCGGACTGCGCGGCGTTCGCCTCGGGCTGATGATCCCCGACTTCGTGAAGGTCCAGACCCGGGCCATCCTCAACGCGGAGATCGCGGTCAAGCGGCGTGGCGGGAACCCGATCGCCAAGATCATGATCCCGCTCGTCGGGCACGTGAACGAGCTTGCCGCGACGCGGGCGCTGCTCGAGGCCGAGGCGAAGGCGGTCGAGGAGAAAGCGGGCGGGGGCGTCGATGTCGACTACAAGTTCGGCACGATGATCGAGGTCCCGCGCGGCGCGCTGACCGCCGACGAGATCGCGCGCGAGGCCGATTTCTTCAGCTTCGGCACGAACGACCTGACCCAGATGACGTTCGGCTACAGCCGCGACGACGCCGAGGGTGGCTTCCTGCTCAAGTACGTCGAGGACAAGATCCTGCCGGTCAACCCGTTCCAGACGCTCGACGACGCGGTCGCCGGGCTGATGAAGATCGCGGTCGACAAGGGCCGCTCGACCAAGCCCGACATCGAGCTCGGGATCTGCGGCGAGCATGGCGGCGACCCGGAATTGATCGCGAAGTGCGAGCGGATCGGGCTCGACTACGTGTCGTGCTCACCGTTCCGCGTGCCCGTCGCGCGCCTTGCCGCGGCCCAGGCCGCGCTCAGCAACGCTGCGGAGCGCGACAAGTAACGTTTGCCATGGCGCCCCAGCCCCACCACGTCGTGATCGTCGGAGGCGGGTTTGGCGGCCTGTACGCCGCGAAGAACCTTGCCCGGAATCGGTCCGTCGCGGTCACGCTCGTGGACCGGCGCAATTTCCACCTGTTCCAACCGCTGCTCTACCAGGTCGCCACGGGTGCCCTCTCGCCGGGCGAGATCGCGCAGCCGCTCCGCTCGATCGTGCGCAAGCACCAGAACACGACCGTCCTGCTCGGCGAGGCGGTCGGCCTCGATCCTGACCAGCGCCAGGTCCTGATGTCGGACGGCGGGCCGATCGACTACGACACGCTGATCGTGGCGACCGGCGCCCGCCACGCGTACTTCGGCCACGACGAGTGGGCGCCGTTCGCGCCGGGCCTCAAGACCATCGAGGACGCCTTCGAGATGCGCCGGCGGATCCTGATCGCGTTCGAAGCGGCCGAGCGCGAGGCCGATCCCGAGCATTCGGCACGAGTGGATGACGTTCGTGGTCGTCGGGCGGCGGCCCGACCGGGGTCGAGCTGGCGGGAGCGCTCGGCGAGATCGCGAACGACACGCTGCGCCGGGACTTCCGGAGGATCCATCCGCCCGACTCGCGGATCCTGCTGATCGAGGCGCTGGACGTCGTGCTGCCGACCTACCCGGAGAAGCTGTCGCGCTCGGCGGCGAAGCAGCTCGAACGGCTCGGCGTGACCGTCTCGACCGGCACGAAGGTCACCCGCATCGACGAGCACGGCGTGACGGTGGCGCACAAGGACGGCCGCGAGGAACGCATCCCGGCACGAACCGTGCTCTGGGCGGCGGGCGTGCAGGCGACGTCCTTCGGGCGGATGGTGGCCGACGCCACCGGGCATCGAGCCGGATCGAGCGGGCCGGATCGAGGTCGGGGAGGACCTCACGATCCCCGGCCACCCCGAGATCTTCGTCGTCGGCGACCTCGCGATCGCGAAGCGCCCTGATGGGCGGCCGGTGCCGGGCGTGGCGCCGGGCGCGATCCAGGAGGGCACCTACGTCGCGCGCGAGATCGGCCGGCGGCTCGCCGGCGAGCCCTCGCAGCCGTTCCGCTACACCGACAAGGGCGACGTCGCCACGATCGGGCGGTTGCGCGGCGTGGCCAACATCGGCTGGCTCGGGCCGTTCGGGCAGCTATCGGGGTTTCTCGCCTGGGCGATGTGGCTCGGCATCCACATCCTGTACCTCATCGGGTTCGCGAACCGGATCGTCGTCACGATCCGCTGGGCGTGGTCGTTCTTCACGCGGGGTCGCAGCACGCGGCTGATCACCGGGGAGTGGAGCCGGCTGCTGCCGCCGATCGAGGAACCCGAGCCACCAGCGGCGTCGAGTCGCGGCGGTAGACGCGACCGGATCGGCCGGCAACGACCCAGGGTTGACGCCCGTGGACAGCACGCACCGAAAGGTCCCTGATCCGCTGCGTGATTGTGCGCTGGCCCTGTTGACCCCGGTTCGTTCGGGCTGCCAAGCTAGACGGTCTACGAGGGAAGGGGACCATTAGACGTGCGATCGACGCGCATGCGGCGCTTGGTGGGGCCGATCGCCATGGGGGCGTTGGCCTTCGCGATGTCGCTCTCGGTGGGCGTGCCGGAGATACGCGCGGCCGGGCCCACGCTTCCCGACGGGTTTCGCGATGAGCTCGTGTGGGGCGGTTTGACCCGCCCAACGGCGATTGCATTCTCCCCTGATGGCAAGGTATTCGTGGCCGAGAAGAGTGGCCGCGTCCTCGTCTTCGACAGCCTTGCCGATGACACGCCGACGGTTTTTGCCGACCTCAAGACGAACGTCCACAACGCGTGGGACCGTGGCCTGCTCGGGCTTGCCGTCGATCCACAGTTCCCGACGCGGCCGTATGTCTACGTGCTCTACACCTACGACCATATCCTCGGCGATTCGAACCCGGCACCACGCTGGGGGACGGCCGGCGCCGTAACCGACACGTGCCCGAACCCACCGGGCTACACGGCCGACGGGTGCGTTGCGTCGGGCCGCCTGTCACGCCTCACGTCCGCCGGGGGCGTGATGTCCGGACCGGAGACGGTCCTCATCGAGGATTGGTGCCAGCAGTTCCCGAGTCACTCGATCGGGACCGTCGGGTTCGGACCGGACGGCGCGCTCTACGCTTCGGGCGGGGATGGGCGCGAGCTTCTCGCCCGATGCCGACTACGGCCAGCTCGGCGGAACGCTACCGGCCGGCGGCCCGTACATCACGCCCCGGAACCCGTGCGGCGACCCACCGGGCGGCGTCGGCGGCGCGATGACGATCCCGACCGCCCAGGGCGGCTCGCTCCGTGCCCAGGACATCCGGACTCGGGGCGCGGGCGACCCCGTGGGCCTCAACGGCTCGATCATCCGGATCGACCCCGACACCGGTGCGGCTTGGCCGGCGAACGCGAACGCGGCCGATCCCGAAGCGAATGCGCGCCGGATCATCGCCTACGGGCTTCGCAATCCGTTCCGCTTCACGTTCGATCCCGCGGGCCGGGTGTGGATCGGCGACGTCGGCTCGTCATGGTGGGAGGAGATCAACGTCATCGACGACCCGTCGGCGGCACCGCGCAACTTCGGCTGGCCGTGCCGCGAGGGGGTCGGGCTGAACCCCGCATACGAAGTCGCGGGGCTCGACCTGTGCACGTCGCTGGCGCAGAGCGCGGTCACCGCGCCGTCCACGGCCTGGTACCACAATGGCGAGGTCATCCCCGGCGACGGCTGCGGCGGAGCCACGGGCTTTGCCTCGTCGACATCGCGGGCCTGACGTTCCTCCCCGGCAACAGCCCGTATCCGGCGCCCTACGACGGGGCGCTGTTCATCACGGACTACACCCGCCCGTGCATCTGGGCCTATCCGCTGGGGTCGAACGGGCGCCCGGATCTCGCCCACGGTCAGCTGTTCGCAGACCTCCGGCGCGATCCCGAGCCGGATAGCGGTGCCGTGCAGCTCGTGACCTCGCCGGCGGGCGACCTCGATCTACGTCGACTACGACCGCCAGGAGATCCGCCGGATCCGCTGGTACGGTCCGAACCAGCCGCCCGAGGCACGCTTCAGCGCGACCCCGACCTTTGGACCGTTGCCGCTCACGATCAAGTTCGACGCGAGCGAGACGACCGACCCGAACGACGAGAAGCTCACGTACGCGTGGGACCTCGACGGCGATGGCGCGTACGACGACGGGACCGGCGTGACGATCAGCCGAACGTACACGACCGCCGGTCCCGTCAGTGTCGGTCTGCGCGTCACGGACGAGTTGGGTCTCTTCGGTGAGACCTCCCTCCAGATGGACCCCGGGAACTCGCCACCATCACTGACCATGACCGCACCCGCGCACGGGCTGACGTGGCGCGTCGGCGACAAGATCAACTTCAGTGCGACCGGTTCGGACGCGCAGGACGGCACGCTCGGCAACGCGGCGTTCAGCTGGACGTTCGAAATGATGCATTGCCCGGGCGGGGACTGCCACTCGCATGTCATCCAGGAGCTGAGCGGTACGCGAACCGGCTCGTTCACCGCGCCGGACCACGAGTATCCCTCGCACCTCCGGTTCACCGTGACCGCCACCGACTCGGGCGGCATGACGACGAGCGTGACGCGCGACCTCGAGCCAATCACCGGGACGCTCTCGGTGGCGTCGAGCCCTGCCGGCATCCCGCTGAGCCTCGGCACCGAGACGGGCGCACCGCCGCCACCGTTCACGGCGATCGCCGGGTCGAAGGTGGCGGTGCAGGCCGACGAAGCGGTGATCGGCGAGGACCGCTACGTCTTCGACTCGTGGTCCGACGGCGGGGCGGCGGCCCACGAGGTCGCAATCCCGGAGGGACAAGCCACGCTGACCGCGACGTATCGGTTCGCGGGCAACATCGACACGCCGGACACGTGTTCGGCATCAGCGGCCGCCACGAGCCCGACCGGCAAGTGGGTGACGGGCCGCTTCGGCAAGGCCAACGACGTCGACTGGTACCGCTTCAAGCTCACGTCGACGTCGCGCGTACGAATTGTGCTCGGCGATCTTGCCGTCGGTGCACGCGTCGAGCTCTACAAGGGCTGCACGACCAAGGTCACCGGTGTCGACGCCAGCGGGACGACGCCCGAGGTCCTGCACCGAACGCTGTCGGCCGGGACATACGCGGTGAAGGTGATCGGCAAGAGCGAGTCGTCGTCGCTGAAGTACGCGTTCATGGTCTGGCGCCTGCCAAAGACCGTGGCGATCCTCAGCACGAAGACGTGGATCGACGGTTCGACGCTGCGGCTCGTCGGCGAGGTCTACAACAACACGGCCGATACGCGCCACGTGACGGTGACCGCGCGCCTGTACAACGCGACCGGCAGGCTCCTCGCCACTCGGACAGCGGTAACCCTCGTCTCGAAGATCGAATCACACGGGCGATCCCCGTACCTCATCTCGGGCAGCCTGCCCGCCGGCTACGCGAAGGCAACGCTGACTGTGTCGTCGTCCGTCTCGACAAAGGCCCTGACCCGACCCGCGGTGACGATCACCTCGTCCGGGCCGAACGCCGCCGGTCGCTGGGAAGTCCGCGGGACCGTTCGCAACACGAGCACGAGTCGGTCGACACGCTGCGGGTCGGGGTGATCCTCTACAACAAGCGGGCCGGCACCCTGGATGCCATTCGGGCGACGACCGGCCGGACGACGCTCGGATCAGGTGGCTCGACCAGTTTTGTCGCGACGTCCAACCAGACCGGGCTGGCGCCCGCGATGGTCGGCGTGCGCGCGCTCGCCTACCGCTGAGTCGTCGCCGCGAGCGTGGCGCACGTGGCGGCCAGCCTGGCGGCCGAGGTTTCCTCCGTGATGCGACTTCCCGGCATATCGGCGGCGGGCGTGAATATTCCGGGAAGTTGCATCGCCGGGAAACCCAGACTTCCCCGCGGTTGGCAAGCGACGCGCTATTCGAAGATGACCACCTGGCGCGTGTACGCGCCCTGACGCAGGCCGTCGAACGCGTCCTCGAGTTGGTCGAGTCCGATCCGCCGATCGACGAGCCGATCGATCGGCAGGCGTCCGTCGAGATGGAGCTGCGCGTAGCGCGGGAAGTCGACCGACGGGTCCGCGAAGCCGTAGTTCGAGCCGAGGATGCGGCGGCTGCCGTCGACGAACGGGTACACCTCGAACGAGGCCTCGACGCCGAACGGGGTCATCCCGACGAGCACCGCCGTGCCGCCGAGGGGCAGCGCCTGGATCGCGAGCTCGATCGTCTCGCGCCGGCCGATCGCTTCGAACACGAAGTCGGGGCCGCCGTCGGTGAGATCGCGCAGCTGTTCGAGCGTCGAGGCGGCCTCACCGGCCAGGATCGTTGCCGTGGCACCGACCGAGGTGGCCGCCTCGAGCTTGGAGGGGACGCGGTCGATGGCCACGACCTGCCCGGCCCCGGCCAGAACGGCGCCCATCACGCACGACAGGCCGACGCCGCCGAGACCGATCACGGCCACCGACGCGCCTTCCGGACACGGCCGCCGTCTTGGTCACGGCGCCCACGCCCGTCGCCACGCAGCAGCCGATGAGCGCCGCCGCCGCGGGATCGATGCCCTCGGGGATCGGGATGGCCGCGGCCGCGGGCACGATTTCGGCTTCGGCGAGGGTCCCGATCGCGCAATACGTGAGGACGTCCTCGCCGGTCGAGCGATGCCAGCGCGCCCCGCCGTCCAGCATGCGATGGCGGAACGACGGGGAGTTCGAGCAGGCCCACGGACGACCGGAGATGCAGGCACGACAGACACCGCACGGGACGAGCCACGACAGCGCGACCGGCTGGCCGATCGGGAGCCCGTCGACGCCCGGCCCGAGGGCCTCGATGATGCCCGCGCCTTCGTGGCCGAGCACGATCGGTCCGGGCCGGTCCCACTCCCCGTCGCGCACGTGGAGGTCGGAATGACAGACGCCGGAGGCCAGCATCCGCACGCGGACCTCGCCCGGGCCCGGCTCGGCCAGCTCGAGGTCCTCGATCCGGCTCGGCGTCCCGGGTCGTTCGAGTACGGCGGCGCGCGTCATGGGTTCGGAGGATAGCGCCGCAGGCGTTGGTTTCCGAAATCGGACGATACGCGACAACACACCCCTCGGCTGCCGGCTTCCGAGATCGGATTCCGAAATCGGAAGAGCACGCGGGAGGGGGTTGGTTTACCGAAGCATCCGATTTCGGATACGCATGTGGCGTTCAGCCGCCGGCCACCAGCACCCCGGTCATGCCATACGCCTCGTGGCCGGGGAGGTGGCACACGTACGTGAGCGTGCCCGCCGCGTCCACGACGATCGTCGTCCGGCGCGTTTCGCCGGCGGGGATCGTGACCTCGGTCGGCCGCGCGCCATGGACGGGTTCGGTGCCGGTGCGGTGCCGCTCGTGGACCGCGGCATCGCCGAGGATCCACTCGTGGTCGATCGGGTCCTCGTTCCGCAGCACGATCGTCACCGGCACGCCGACCGGCACCGAGAGCTGCGACGGTTCGAAGTGCGAGTAGCGGATGTCGACGGTCAGCTCGGTCGCCGGCGTCGCACCGCGAGCCACGGTCCAGGCCGCCGCCGCGCCCGCCACGGCGAGCGCGACGACGATCCCGGCGAGGAGCCCGAGCTCGGTCCGCCGCACGGGTCGAACCTCAGGCCGCGACCGACGAAGGCCGCCAGCGGACGAGGAGGAGCAGCCCGCCGACCCCGACCACGATCAGGCCAAGCGCGAGGATCAGCCGAAGGGCATCGTTCTGCGTCAGGCCCACAGACGGGACGACGAGCCCGGCATCCACGTAGGACGGCGCGCCGGCGCCGCTGGCGTCGATCGCGAGGTCGAACGAGAGCTGCGATGCGGATGCATCGATGCGCACCTTCGACAGCCACGCCGAGTTCGGGACCCATTCCATGCCCCGGTCGGATTGCAGGTCCGCCAGCAGCGATTCGCTGGCCGGCTCGTCGTTGAGCAGGGTCAACCCGTTGTCGCCGTTCGGTGCGGGGAGCAGCGCCGGGCCGCTGGTCGTTCAGGAGATACACGTCGGCGTCGACCCGCTCATCGCCGGTCTTGCCGAGGGCGAGGATCCGCAGCGGAACCCACGGGTTGTCGGTCGGGATCGTGACGTGGACCGGCGTGCCGTCGCCGACCGCCTGGCCGCGCTCCGCGGCCGCATCCGCGTCGAACACCGCCGCGAGGAAGATCGGCGACCGCTCGGCGTAGAAATCGAGCACCTCGGGCGCATCCGGCGGCAGCCGGAAGCCGTTGTCCTTGGCCCAGCGGCCGACCTCGTCGGCACCGCCGCGCAGGACGGTGACGTCGAGCGCGTCGATGCGGACCTGCATCAGCACCTCTGCCTCGTCGCGGGCGGCGCCGGCGGCGAAGACCGCGGCCTCCGGGATCGGCTCGGTCTCGCGGACGAGGCGCTGGAGGGTCCAGTCGCCGCCCTTCTCGACCTTCGACGGGACCCCGGGGAGTGGCGTGAGCGACCCGAACGCCCCGCCGCCGCCGGCGAACTGGAACGCGGTGACGTAGTGCTCCTCGCCGTCGTGGTAGCCCGCCAGCGTCGTCGTGCGGAGCAGGTTGACCGCGCCGTTCGGCCCGATCAGCCCGCCGCAGGCCAGCACCGGCGCAGCCCCGATTGCGAGAAGGAGGAGGGCCGCGAGGCCCGTAGCCCTGAGAGTGGTTGATCGCCTGGACATTCGATCGGTCTCCTGCACGTCGCGTTGTCCCGTCAGACTCGCGAAGTGCCGGGATGGTTCCCTCCAGGGGGTCCCGGTGCGTTCTAGCACCATCGACCGATGGAGCCCGCGCCCCCGCCTCGGGAGACTTCGCTCATGCACCGTCGAACCGCGCCCCTGGCCGTCCTCGGCCTTTCGCTGCTGGCCCTGGCAGCGCCCTCGTCAGCAGCCGCCGCCGACTTTCCGTCGAAGGACAGCGGCTACCACAACTACGCCGAGATGGTGGCCGAGATCCAGAAGGCCGAAACCGACCATCCCGACATCGTCGACGTCTTCTCGATCGGCAAGAGCTACCAGAACCGCAACATCTGGGCGGCCAAGATCTCCGACAACGTGGCCGACGACGAGAACGAGCCCGAGGTGCTGTTCGACGGGCTCCACCACGCCCGCGAGCACCTGACGGTCGAGCAGACGCTCGCGATCCTGCGCTGGTTGAGCGACGGCTACGGGAGTAACGCCGAGATCACCGGGCTGGTCGACACGCGCGAGGTCTGGATCATCTTCAACGTCAACCCGGACGGCGGGGAGTACGACCTCACCGGTTCGCCGTACCGCGCCTGGCGCAAGAACCGCCAGCCGAACTCGGGCACGACGGCCGTGGGCACCGACCTCAACCGCAACTACGGCTACCGCTGGGCGTGCTGCGGCGGGTCATCCAGCTCGAAGTCGTCCGACACGTATCACGGCTCGAAGGCGTTCTCCGCCCCGGAGTCGCGGGTCGTCCGCGACTTCATCAACAGCCGGGTCGTGGGCGGCCGCCAGCAGATCAAGACCGCGATCACGTTCCACACCGCCGGCGAGGAAGTCCTCTGGCCGTACGGCTACACGTACACCGATGTGCCGTCGGACATGACCGCCGACGACCACGCCGCGCTCGTCGCGATCGGCAAGCGGATGGCGGCGTCGAACGGCTACGTGGCCAAGCAGTCGAGCTCGCTGTACATCACCGACGGGGACGAGATCGACTGGGCGTACGGCGTGCACCGGATCTTCATGTACACGTTCGAGATGTATCCCTCGAAGTCGGTCGACTCGACCATCACGCGGTTCTACCCGCCCGACGAGGTCATCACCCGCGAGACGAACCGCAACCGCGACGCCGTCCTCCAGATCATCAGCCGGGCCGGCTGCCTGTACTCGGCGATCGGCAAGACCACGACCCACTGCGGGCCGTTCTTCGACGACTTCGAAGCACCGACGGGCTGGAGCACGAACCCGCACGGGACCGACACCGCCACCGGCGGCAAGTGGGTCCGGGCCAACCCCGAGACGACGACGTACCAGTCGGGCAGCGTCACCTCCGGCTCGCGCGGGCTGGTCACCGCCTACAAGGCGGGCGCGGGGGCCCAGTCGTACGACGTCGACGCGGGGGTGACCACGATCCGTTCGACGCCGATCACGCTCGGGGCGACGGCCGGCAACCTGACCTTCCGCTACTACCTCGCCCACGCCTCGAATTCGTCGAACCTGGATTCATTCGAGGCGTACGTCGAGGACGAGGGCGGTGACCTGACGCTGGTCCGCGAGGAACGCGGGGCCGCGAACACCGACAAGCCCTCGTGGGCGTCGGTCAGCGTGCCGATGACGCCGTGGGCCGGGCAGACGGTCCGGATCGTGTTCCTCGCCGCGGACCGGGGTCCGTCGAGCACGGTCGAGGCCGCGGTCGACGACGTGCGGGTGACGCGGCCCTAGGTCGCGGCCGCGCCGCCGGGCTCGTCAGGCGCGGGGCGGGCCCGCGCGAGTCTTGCGTGGCCGCGCCTCGGGTCGGCGCCGGTGCGCGGCGGTGACGATGTGGATCGGCAGCGTGCCGTCGGCGCGGGGACGGGCAACGGCCGCGACCGCCGCGACGTGCTCCTCGACGATCCGCGCCAGCGCGGCCGGAGAACCGTGTCCCAGGAGCCGCGGGCCACCGCGTACCTCGAGTGCGCGCCCGTTCGGCAGGAGGGACGCCGCCTTCCGGACCCACGCGCGCGACACGAGCGGGTCCCGGCTGCCACGCACGACCACGGCCGGCACGTGGACGCCGGGGAGTACCTCGTCGATCCGGTGCTCCCAGCCGCGTCGGATGGTCGCGAGGACCCGGGACGGCCCGGCCAGCGCGAAATCGCGCAGGTGCTCGAACCACACCGACGGCCACTCGGCAGCCACGTCCGCCCCGAGGCGCAACAACTGGCGGGGGAGTGATGGCACGGCGGGATCGAACGTCGGGCTGACGAGGACCACGCCGAGCACGCGATCCGGGTGGTCGGCGGCAAGCTGCGCCACGATCTGGCTGCCGAGCGACGTGCCGACGAACACCGCGCGACCGATCCCGGCCGTGTCGAGCAGGGCGAGGAGCGCCCGGCCATGACCGGCCACGTCCAGTGGCGGCGACGCGGTCGACGTCCAGCCGAAGCCCGTCAGGTCGGGCGCCAGCACGAGGTGGCTCGTCGCGAGCCGTTCCAGCGTCGGCTGCCAGGTGCGGCTGGCGAACACGTAGCCGTGCACGAACACGATCGGCGGCGTCTCGAGCGGCGCGGCGTCGTCATCGGGCCGGCCGACCCGGACGTGGACCGAGGAATCGCCGATCGGCACGTAGCGGCTCACGACGCGGCCGCCGGTCGGTGCGGTGAGCGGCACACCGGCCATCAAGCCGGGCGTCCGGTCCGGCTGGCGGTGTCGCGGAGGCCGGCCGACATCGGGGCGCTGACCGGCTCGTCGAGGAACGCCACGAGCTCCCGGTGGAACGCGTCCGGGTTCTCCCACATCGGGGAGTGCCCTGCATCGGGGATCTCGACCATGGTGGCGCCCGGGATCGCCGCTTCGAGCCGTCGGCCGAACGACGGCGGCAGCAGGTGATCGCGCGAGCCCCACAGGATCCGGGTCGGAGCGCGGATCAACGCGTAGCGCTTGCGGAGATCCATCGTGAGGAGCTGGTGCGACGCGCGCATGATCGCGAGCGGTCCGCAGCGCAGCACGCACTCGACCGCGATCGGGTAGGCAGCCAGCGGCATGAACGGGCTGGCCCGCACGAAGTTCATGAGGTGCGGGATGACCCGTTGCGAGATCGGGAGGCCCGCCGCGTCGACGAGGACAAGCCGCTCGACGACCTCGGGATGGCGCGCGGCGAGGTCGGCCGTGACGAGGCCGCCCATCGAATGGCCGACGAACGTCGCTCGGCTCGAGCCCGATCGCCTCGGCCCACGCCGCGAGCTGATCCGCGGCGACGTCGAGGCGGACCGGCTGGCCGGCGCTTCGCCCGAAACCCGGCGAGATCGACGGCGAGGACCCGGTGGTTCCGGGCCAGGACCGGGATCGTCGGCGTCCACCACGGGTCGCCGGTGCCGAGGCCGTGGACGAGCACGACCGGGCGCGCGGTCGAGTCGCCGCCACCGGCAGGACCGGCTTCGAGCCACCCGATCGACAGGTCGCCGATCCGCGTGACGTGGCGCGTCTTCCAGGTCATGGCTGCAGCCGGGTCATGCTGCAGCCTAGCCCGACCCGTATCGCAGCGCGCTCGCTCATTCAGCCGCCCGAGCGAAACGGGCGAACGCCAAATGGTGAGCCGACGGGTGACGCGAGGCATGACAACTCCTTGGTCGGACGTCAAGGGCGCCCCTCGACGCCCGGTCATTGGAGCGGGACGATGCGGTGCCGCACCCGCCCCGTCAAGCCAACATGTGCACCTTCAGGCGCATGCGCGCACCGGAACTCGCGCAACGCCGAATCGGGGCAGGCCCGCTACGCTACCCACGATGTACGCGGTCATCCTGGCGGGCAGCAGCGGCACACGGCAGCACCCGCTCCGGGCGGCGGACGACCCGATCTCGCTCAGGCCAACTGCCGACGGCCGAACGCTCCTGCGCCGGATCGCGGAGCGCATCGAGCCGCTGGTCGATCCGATGGACGTCGTCGTCGTCACCGACCGGCGCTACGGCGAGCGCGTTCGCACCGAGCTGCCCGAGGCCCGCATCCTCGCCGAGCCCATGGGTCGCAACACGGCGGCATCCCTCGCGCTCGCAACCGTCGCGGTCCGCCGCCCCGAGGACGAGCAGATGCTGGTGATCTGCGCCGATCACGAGATCGACCAGGACGACGCGTTCCGGGAAGCGATGGCCACGGTGGCCGTCGACGTGGTCCACGGGGCAGCCGGCGTCGAACGACCCCTCGTGACCTTCGGTATTCGCCCGACGGGTCCGGACCCGCAGTTCAGCTACATCCAGCCGGCCTACGACGATGGCGTGCGGGTCGGGAAGCTGCGCGTCTACCCGGTCGACGGCTTCGAGGCGAAGCCCGAGGACGGCCGGACGCGCGAGCTGTACGAGTCCGGAACCAGCTTCTGGAATTCGGGCGTGTTCCTGTGGCAGCGCGGCGTCATCCACGACGCGATCGAGCGCTACACGCCGTTGTTCACGCTGCTCGAGCCCGCCTATCGCTCCGAGCTGGCGCTCCGCGCCGCGTACGACCGAATCGCCCCGATCTCGATCGACGAAGCGATCCTCACCGGCGCGGCGCGCGACGGCACCGTGCTGACCGCACCGCTCGAGGTGGGCTGGCAGGACCTGTCCGGCAACGGCGCTCGACTAGGCGGCGCCGACTGCGCCTAGCGGCCCTTCGTCGCGGTTCGGGCGGTCGCGGTCGTGGGGGACCGCCGGCGGTCCTGCGCCTGCGCCCGCTTGGCCACCGCCTCGAACTCCTTCTGGAGCTCCTCGACATCTTCCTCGGGGATGAGGTCGGTGGCGATGATGGCGTTGCGCGCGCCGTGGACGGCGCGGATCAGCTCGTCGAGCTTGATCTGGGTGGCCTTGCTCTCGCGGTTGGTCGTCGCCTGGATGACGAAGACCATGAGGAACGTGACGATCGTGGTCGCCGTGTTGATCACGAGCTGCCACGTGTCCGAGAAGTCGAACAGCGGCCCCGTGACGAGCCACGTGACGATCACGGCCGCGGCAAGCAGCAGGGCGTACGGCGAGCCGGCCGCGCTCGTGACTCGTGCGGCGACGCGCAGGAACGAATCACGCATTTCGCTCGCACCATAGGTCCACATTGCGCGCCCAGCTGCTGCGGTCCGCGTGTCCGTCGCTGCAGCGATGTGACAATCCGACGCGGATCGATATGCGCCTGCAACACCCGGCGAGGCGTGTCGCCGTAGGCTTGACGGTGCCGATTCGAAGACGACCGGCGGCGCCTCCGCCGACGGGCGAACCTAGAGCCTCGCCCTCGCGCCGTCCCCACCCGGAGGTGTATCCGTGATGCGACGGATCCTCGGCCCGATTCTCGGGCTCGCGCTTCTCAGCGCCCTGACCGCGGTCCCGGCGACCGCCAAGGCGTTCCCCGACCAGATCGACCTGCCGGCCGGGCTGGCAGCCCGAAGGCATCACGAGCAACGGGACGACCCTGTACGTCGGCTCGCTCGTTGACGGCGCCATCTGGCGCGGCACGCTCCAGTCGGGTACCGGCGACACATTCATCGAGGGAGTCGAGGGCCAGATGGCCGTCGGCATCGACTACGAGGATGCCCACGACCGCTTGTGGGTCGCCGGCGGCGACAACCACACCGTCCGCGTCTACGACGCCTCGAGCGGGGAACTGCTCGAGACCTACACCTTCGATTCCGGGTTCATCAACGACATCGTCGCGACCGAGGACGCCGTGTACGCGACCGATTCGAACATCCAGCAGCTGATCGTCATCCCGCTCGGCGCCAACGGGGAGCTGCCCGCGCCCGCCGACGCGACCACGATCGAGCTCGGCGGTGACATCCACTACACGGACGGGTTCAACGCCAATGGCATCACGTGGGCGCGCGGCTGGCTGATCATCGTCCAGTCGAACGTCGGGCTCGTGTTCAAGGTCGATCCGGCGACGGGCGACGGGACACAGATCGAGCTGACCGGGCCGGCTGGCGAGTTCTCCGTCGTGAACGGGGACGGCATCGAGGTCCGCGGCAACAGCCTGGCCGTGGTGCGCAACTTCAACAACGAGGTCGCGACGTTCAAGCTGAACGGGCAACTCAGCGCGGGCGTGCTCACCGACCAGATCACGTCCGACGGTTTCGCGATCCCGACCACGGCGACCTGGGCCGCCGGGGACCTGTGGGCCGTGAACTCCCGCTTCGACGTGCTGAACCCGCCGCCCGACCTGCCCTACTGGATCACGCGCGTCCCTGGGCTCTAGGTTCCTGGGCCGGGCTCGTGCGCGCCCGGCCATTGGAAATACGAAAGACCGGCTCCCCTCATGCCGGCCTTTCGCTGTGCCCTGCTGTGGCGAGCGGCACGCAACCCACCACCGCTAAGTGAATTGAGCCACTCGGGAGTGGGTTACACATCGTCCAAATGCACGAGATTTGCCGGTCAGCGGCAAAACATTACGACGGCGTGCTTTCCGAGTGTGATGTCGCGGATCGGCCGAATTCGGCGATATTCGCGTCGAGGGAGCGTGCGCGCTAGTCGGTCAGCGTCGCGGATCCTGCGGCTTCTGAAGCCGCTTCCAGACCCCAGTCAGGACCGCCTGCGTCGTCCGCCGTGCGAGTTGCGAAGGCGGCGGCTCCGGGGCGCGCGGCGCGGCTTTGCCCGAAACGGCGACCTTGCTCGGCGGAGCTGGCGCCGAGGCCGTGTGAGGTACTGACTCGGGCGCGGTGGGCTCCGATCCCTCGGGCGCCGTGAATGCCGGAGCTGCCGCCGATCGCGCCGCCTCGAGGCCTTCGTCGCCCGGGTCGTACCAAGGCGGCTCGGCTTGTAGCGGGGGCTCCACCGCAAGCGCGGGCTGCGCGGCTGCCGCCGGCTCGGGCGCGGCAACCTCGGGCTCAGGCGCCTCATAGACTGCCGCCGGCTCGGGCGCGGCAACCTCGGGCTCAGGCGCCTCATAGACTGCCGCCGGCTCGGGCGCGGCAACCTCGGGCTCAGGCGCCTCATAGACTGCCGCCGGCTCGGGCGCGGCAACCTCGGGCTCAGGCGCCTCATAGACTGCCGCCGGCTCGGGCGCGGCAACCTCGGGCTCAGGCGCCTCATAGACTGCCGCCGGCTCGGCGGCACTCGGCTCAGGCTCAGACTGCCGTCGGCGGCTCGGGCTCAGGCGCCTCATAGACTGCCGCCGGCTCGGGCGCGGCAACCTCGGGCTCAGCTGGGGCGAGCACCGCCGCCGCCCAAGGTTCGGGCTCCGGGGACTCCTCAGGCTCGGCGGACCACACCGGCTCAGCCTCTGCAGGTTCCGGTGTTTCGTGCGTCGGGGCAGCCCAAGCCTGTTCGGCGGCTGCGGGCTCCGGTGCTTCGTCGGCGGCGGCGAACCATGGCTGCCCTGCGGGTGCGGGTGCATCGTCCGACGGGGCGAACCACGAGTGCTCGGCGGCTGCGGGTTCCGGTGATTCATCGGCGGGGTCGAACCACGCCTGCCCGGCGGCTGCGGGCTCGGGCTGCTCAGCCGACTCGAGCTCAGAAACCGTCTGGTCCGGCTCCGACTGGGCGAAAGTCGTGGCGGCGAGCGCACCGAGCGGCCGACCAACGCCCCGAGCCGAGGGCCTCGTAGGGCTGGGCGGATAAGGCCGGCTCGCTGGGCGCCGGCTCTTCAGCCGGCTCGAGCTCCGAGACGGCCTGGTCCGGTTCGGACTGCGCGAATGTCGTCGCGGCGAGCGTAGCGGCGGCTGCCCAGGGCCCGGACTCCCGCTCTGGGGCTTCGTCGGCTGGGGCGGACCCGGACTGTTGTGCGGCCTCCGACTCGTCGTCGACGGCTGCGTGGGCGGGGGCGGACCAGGACTCCTCCGCGATCGCCGCGGACTCCGGGGCTTCGGCCTCGTCGGCGGGGGCGGACCAGGACTGCTCCGCAAGTGCGTCCGGAACAGCTTCGTCCGGCTCGGATGGTGCTAAGGCAGCCGCAACCCAAGGCTCTCGATGCGAGCCCTCGGGCTCCTGGGCCGCCTCGGCCGAGGACTGCTCCGCGGGCGCCGCGGTCTCCACGGCCGCGGACTCCACGGCCGCGGCCTCCTCGGCTGGAGTGATCTCGGACTGCTCCGCGGGCGCTGACTCCTCGGCCGGGGCCGGCTCGACGTACGTCGTGTACGCCTGGCTCGCTGCCCATGGTGCGAATGGCTCGGGAGCGTATTCGAGGTCCGCAGCCGCGGTTGCCCCGGATGCCACGACAGCGACGGGCTCGCCCTCGGACGTCACGATCGGGATCGCCGCCCAACGAGGCGCCTCCTCCTCGTCCTCTTCCTCGAGCTGAACGGCTTCGGGCTGAACGGCCGCGGCCGCCGCGAACGATGGCCGCGACCGCCGCGGCAGGCGCCGCCGCGGCAGGCGCCGGCTCTTCGGTCTCCGCGATCGATCGCTCGTCCGACGCCACACGGGAAACGTAGGCGAACTCGTCACGCAATCGTGTCGCGATGACCGTGACCCGGAGCTCGTCGTCGAGGTGATCGTCGAAGATCGTTCCGAAGATGATCATGGCTTCGGGATCCGCTGCCGAGCGGATCACCTCCGCGGCCCGGGTGACTTCGCGCATCGTCATCCCGGAAGCTCCGGCCACGTTGAGCAGGATCGCTCCCGCGCCCGCGAGGTCGTGGTTGAGCAGGGGATTGGCAACGGCCGCGTGCGCCGCCTCGACGGCCCGCTCCGGACCGACTGCCGCGCCGATGCCCGCCGTTGCCATCCCGCCGTCCTGCATGATCGCGCGGACGTCGGCGAAGTCGAGGTTGATGAGGCCTGGCACGGTCATGATGTCGACGACAGCCCGCACCGTCCCGGCCAGCACCTCGTTCACGAACGTGAACGCATCGAGCATCGACGTGTCCTCGCCGACGACGCTGAGGACGCGCTCGTTCTCGATGAGCAGCAGTGTGTCGACGTTCGCCTTGAGCTCAGCCTCCGCCGCATCGGCGATCTTTCGGCGCCCACTCCCTTCGAATTCGAAGGGCCTCGTCACGACGCCGACCATGAGGGCGCCGACCTTCTGTGCCTGAGCAGCGATCACCGGTGCCGCGCCCGACCCCGTCCCGCCACCAAGGCCGGCCGCGACGAAGACCAGGTCGGACCCGGCCACCATCCGGTTGATCTCCTCGGCATCCTCCTCGGCGGCCTGCCGCCCGATGGCGGCGTCGCCGCCGGCCCCGAGACCCTGCGTCAGCTGCTCGCCGATCTGGACGCGTCGCGGGGCGAGCGAGTCGTCGAGCACCTGGGCGTCAGTGTTGACCGCGATGTAGTCCACGCCGCGCTGCTTGGCCCGGATCATGTGGTCGACGGCGTTGCCACCGGCCCCGCCGACGCCGATGACCCGGATCGTGCGCTCGCCTGAATGGCGCACGGGTTGGCGGAACTTCGGCAGCAGGACGACCAGCACCCGGGCGACGAGCACGACGAGCAGCCCGGCGGCGATCAGGTACGGCCAATACTGGGTGAGCCATTCCATGAGAAGGCCGAGTCTACAGGGGACGTCACGTCAGGGCCATGGGTTGCGGATCGTTGTCGGTTGCGGGCTGGTGCGAGGATGCACCAATCCCGCAGCGACCCTACTTGATCAGGCCGCTCTTCTTGTCCAGCAGCTGCAAGAGGTCGTGCGCCGCCAGCTCGACATCCTTGTGCCGCCATTCTGCCGCTCGATAGTGGCAGGCGATCAGCCCCGAGCGGTGCACCCGCCGGAAGTCGCCAAAGACGAACGCGTAGCGGCCCTTCGTTTCCTCGCTGGCGCCTTCGGTCAGCCCGAGGAACCAGGACCCGTAGTCCTCCCAGGAATGCCGCTTCAGGTACGCGTTCTCGTCCTCGGCGCGCGGCTGGACCTCGCCCCAGTCGCTGTTCAGCACGTACTGGCGGGCCTCGATGAGCTTCCGGACGTGCGCGACGCCGCGTTCGTTGACCGTGTAGCGAGCCATCGAGAAAGTATCCGCCGCTCGACGTGTCGCCCAGCGAAGCGCACCATGGGCAGGCCATGACAGAACACGAACACAACGAACACGACGGCCACGACCACCACGACCACCCCGCACACGACCATCACGAGCACCACGACCACGTCGTCAGCTATCCCGACGCCGTCGCCCAGTTCCGTGCCCAGAAGGACACCTACTACAAGTCGGGCCTCCACAGCCCGATCCCGGTCGCGGAGCGCGACGCGTTCTCGGGCCTGCCGTACTACCCGGTCGACGAGGCCCTCTTGTTCGATGAACTTCGCCTCGAGCCGTACACCGGCGACGAGCCGTCCGACTTCCAGATCCCGACCTCGGACGGCAAGATGCGGCCCGCCCATCGGGCCGGCTATCTCTCCTTCGAGTTCGGCGCCGAGCCGCGGCGGCTGACGGCCTACACGTTCGACGGCGACGGGGACGACGGCTCGCTGTTCGTTCCGTTCGTCGACGCGACGAGCGGGAATGAAACGTACGGCGCCGGGCGCTACCTCGACCTCGAGCCCGAAGATGACGGCACGTACACGCTCGACTTCAACCTTGCCTATCACCCGTCATGCGTGTACGACGCGAAGTTCTCGTGCCCGCTCACACCCTCCGAGAACCGGCTTCCCGTGCGGATCGAGGCAGGGGAGCGGCTCCCCGTCGCCTGACCGGCCTAACCGGCCGAATCGGCCTCGGCGGCCTCCTGCGCGAGCAGCGCCTCGGCCGCGCCGATCGACTCGAGGAGGGTCGTCTTTCCCTTCGGGCTCGCCCAGCCGAAGCAGACACGGCCCTGTGACAGCCGCGCCCCCACGTCACGGTCCGCCTTCGCTCGGAGTCGCTCGACGACGTTGATCGCCGCGATCTCGTCGGTCTCGGTGAGCAGGACGCCGAACTGGTTCGCGTCGAGGCGGGTCACGAAGTCGCTGGCCCGGCAGCCCGCGCGCAGGATGCGGGCGAGGTCCTCCATCGGGCGATCGAGCATCTCGGTGCCCCACTGGGCGATGACGTCCTCGAGGCCCGCGACCGACACGAGGAGCACCGTGCCGGAGCGGCCCCATCGGCTGCAGCGCGATGACTCCGCGGCCAGCACGACGTCCCAGAACGACCGGCCCGGCAGGCCGGTCTGCTCGTCGTACCACGCCCCGTGTCGGGCAATCATGTCCGTCACCGACACCGCCTGTCTGGCCCCCGGCGTCGAACTCCGTCGTGCGCGCTTGCAGGAACGAGGGTACGCCTCCGCCGATACCCGTGACGATGCCGATGCGCAACGCCGGAGCCTTGCTTCATGCGCCGGTCGCGGGCTCGGCGGACGTCGTGTTGCTGGGCGCGCGCGGCCCTCGACGCGTGATCCGTCCCGAAACCTTCCGGTAGCGCACCGCGACAGGGTCGAAATCGGTCGGTGGTCGGCGGCCGTGCGCGCCGTCGCCGAACTCGACGCTGAGCGTGCCGTCATCGTGGGTGGTGACGACGTAGCCCATCCCGGGCTCGCAGCTGGCCGGACGAGCCCGCGGTCTCGATGTACGCCTCGTCGTAGATCTGCTCCAGGTAGCGCGCCAACACGTCGGCCTGGAGCGCGAGCATCTCAAGGAGAAGGCGCAGTGGGTTGTCCGCCTGGCTCTCGCTGCCTTTCATGGTCTCCGCTCCTCTCGGATGTCGCGATCTCGCGGTCAGGCGACCCTGCGGAAGACGAGGTCGAAGTCGGTCACGTAGGTCGTGCCGTCCTCGGCGATCTCCCAGCGCCCGGTGATCGTGGTGCCGTCCTCGCTGAACGTGCCAGTGAAGCGCTGGGCGAACGGCTCGCCCTCGCGCCACAGCTTCCAGACGCCGTTGCCGATGCTCATCTGGTAGATCCGGCAGACGCCGCGCTCGTCGGAGTACAGCTGGATGTACGTCCCGTTGGCCGCATCGCAGCCGATGATCGAAATGTTGTCGGGCGCCTCCGGAAGCTCGACCGTCCCGCGCTCGACCAGATGCGCGCCGGAGTCGTGCCACTCGAAGGTGACGCGTCCACCGCCGGGCCACGTCTCGCCATTCGGCCAGGTCGCCTCGACGGTCCATTCGCCGACGAGCGGCTCGAGCTCGCGCAATGCCTGCTCCGCGGTTGGCTGGTCCATCGGTTCGCTCCTTGATACTGCCGCGAGTAGCATCGCCCGATGGCCAAACCGCCGACCGTGGACGAGTTCATGGCCGCCCTCGACCACCCGTACAAGGCCGAGGTCCAGGCCGTCCGCGAGATCATCCTCGGTGTCCACGACGGCATCACCGAGCAGGTCAAGTGGAACGCGCCGTCGTTCAGCTACGAGGGCTACCTTGCGACGTTCTCGCTCCACCGCCGCGAATACGCGATGCTGATCTTCCACGACGGCGCGATCCTCGACGACCACGACGGCCTGCTCGAAGGCGATTACCCGGATCGACGCATGGTGTACTTCCACTCGCTCGACGACGTCGCGGCCAAGCGCCCGCGCCTCGAAGCCGCGATCCGCGAGTGGATCGCGATCAAGGATCGCGAGGTCGCTGCCGGACAAGCTCGTCGTGACCTCCATCCGCGTCAGGAGTGACGGGCGCCGGTACCAACGAGCCATGGCGGGCCGGCCGCCGCGGCGAGACCCTCCCGGCATGTTGCTCGTGCTCGGCATCGCGCTCGTCGGCTGGGCCGTGGTCGGCCAGCCCGGCCTGGCCGCGGCCGCGGGTCTGGCGATGCTGCTCGTGATGCTGGCCCACCTGCGGACCAGCGAGCGGCGTACGACCACGTACGAGCAGCGCATGCGCACGAACAAGCGCTACCGCAAGCTGCGCCACGCGCGTCGCGAGCGCCCGTTCTCACGCCGGCTTCGCGTCGCCTAGACCCTGGCGCCGGCGCGGCGCGAGCCTCGCGCTGTGTTGCAAACGATATTGCTTGGCGCAGGTCAGCAAGGCGAATCCGCAAGCTCTTCGTCCAATGTCACGTCCTGAGGGGGACGAATAGGGACGGAGGTTTCGAATGAACATCATCGCCTGGCTGGTTCTCGGAGCAATTGCCGGCTACCTTGCCGGTTTCCTCGTCAAGGGTGACGAAGGCTATGGCGTGATCGGTCACGTCGTGCTCGGCATCGTCGGCGCACTCGTGGGCGGGTTCCTCGCCTCGCTGCTGTTCAACGACGGCGACGCCATCCAGGGCGCGCTCGACATCAGCACGATCGTGGTCTCGGTCATCGGCGCCATCATCGCGGTCGTCGCGTTCAACCTGGTCACCGGTCGAAGCCGGACAGGCCGCGGCGCGATCTGAAAACCGGCCCTCCACAACGGCGGCCCGGCTCCTTCGAGAGCCGGGTCGCTTCTATTTCACGTGGCGAGCGTCAGATCGAACGCAGCCGGCCGCCGGATCGCGGCCGGCGATCCGCGAAGCGCTCCGAAGTCATCCCGCCGCGTCGCGGAATGGGTTGGACCGCGTCCTCGCCACCGCAACACTGAGCTCGATCCGCATCGAACCTGTGCAATGGAGGATCCCATGGACTGCTTGAACGCGTCCTCGGAAGCCCCGAGAGCGAACCGAGTTCGGACTTCATCGACCGCTACGATCGGATCCGCCGTACGGCAGATCGAGGCCGCGAGGCGGCGATCGGTATGGCAGGTCACTCCCGAGCTGTCACGCTGCAGTACCGGATGCCGCGGCGAACGCCTCGGAAGCTCTCGCCGGCGGAGCTGCCGAGTTCTCGCGCCGGCGGCGACCGCGGCAACCGAGCGGGGCTGGCGGTCCGGACTACGACCTGAACGACGACGGGATCGATGATCGGGTGCAGCAACGACGGGTGACTCGCCGAGGTCGACGCGGCCGTGAGCGAGGACCGACATCTTCGAGCCGATCCTCGGGAGGCCGGAACCGGCGGCCGGTTCGACAACCCGATCTCAAGATGCCGTCGCCGGTATCGCGGCCATGGCGGCATCGCGCCTGAGGGCGCTCGCCGCTAGCGACGGCGGTGCGGGACGACATTCACCGCACACGACTCCCGATGCGGGCCCGCCGTAACACGGACTTAACGCCGGAGGCCCGACGCACTCGCGTGCAGGGCCTCCAGCTCCTGCTCTCATGTCGCTGGGTCGTTTGTGGTTCTGCTACAGACGGCCCGTTTTCAGGCCCGCTGGCCGGAGCCTCGGCAGGCGCGTCCTCGGACGTCGCGGCTCGTGCGCGACTCATCGGATCGCCGCCAGCCGTGCCCGGAGGCCATTCCTGACAGGCCTTGGCGCGATCGGTGGGACAATTGCCCGACATCGAAGTCAGCCAAGGAGGTACGGCATGGCACAGACGATGACCGGCACAATCAACAAGCCGGCATGGGTGGACCTGTCGAGCGCCGACGCGGACGCGTCGCGCGACTTCTACGCGCAAGCTGTTCGGCTGGCAGGTGGAGGTCAACCCGGATCCCCAGTACGGCGGCTACGGCCTCGCCAGGATCGGCGGCAGCGACGCGGCCGGGATCGGGCCGAAGATGGACCCGAACGCGCCGACGGCGTGGAACCTGTACATCGGCACCGACGACATCGAGGCGCTCGCCAGCGCGTGACGGACAACGGCGGTTCAGTCGTGGTGGCGCCGTTCGACGTCGGTGACCAGGGACGCATGGCGGTGTTCCTCGACCCGGCCGGAGCCTTCATCTCGGCCTGGCAGGGCACCCGCATGGGCGGCTTCCAGACCGATGCCCCCAATTCGTTCGGTTGGGCCGAGCTCAATGCCCGCGGCGTCGACAACGCATTGCCGTTCTACGGCGCGCTCTTCGGCTGGACGGTCAAGACGAGCCCGATGGGCGAGGGCCAGCCCGACTACAACGAGTTCCAGATCGGCGACAAGAGCGTCGCCGGCGCCTGGGAGATGAACCCGAGCGTGCCGGCCCAGGTCCCGAGCTACTGGCAGGTGTACTTCGCGGTCGACGACGTCGACGCGGCGTTCCGCAAGGCGCTCGAGCTGGGCGCACGGGAGATCAACGCTCCCATGGAATACCCCGGCGGCAAGTTCGCGATCGTGGCCGACCCCCAGGGCGCGAGCTTCGGGTTGCTCAAGACCTCGGAGCGCTAACGAGGGAAACGCGTCACCGGCCGCCCTGAGCGGCCGGCGCATCGAAGTGTCGGCGGCAGCGGGCCTGGTAGGTCTCGGTGCCGCCGACGTTCGCTTCGACGAGGTCGTCGGCTCCCGCCGCCGACGGGCGTCCCGCCCAGGCGGACGTGGAAGACCGCCTCCTCGCCGCACACCGAGCAGATCGCGGTCAGCTTGTCGACCTGTTCGGCGAGCGCCATCAGCGACGGAAGCGGCTCGAATGGCCGGCCGTCGAACGTGATGTCGAGCCCGGCGACGATGACGACCAGCCCGCGATCGGCGAGGCGGCCGACGACCGGCACGAGCCCGGGCCCGAAGAACTGCGCCTCGTCGATGGCGACGATGTCGGTGCCGTCCGGGACGGCCGGCTCGATGTCCTCGGCCGATGCCACCGCGAGCGCGGGCACGCTGAGCCCGACGTGCGACGCCAGCCGATCGGCGCCCTGGCGCGTATCGAGCGCGTGACCGAACACCGCGACCTGCCGGCCGGCAATCAGCGCGCGGCGAACGCGGCGCAGCAGCTCCTCGGTCTTGCCCGCGAACATCGGGCCGCACACCACCTCGACCCGCCCGATCGTGGCCATGCCAGAGCATGGCACCTCGGCCTCAGACGCCGAGGCGCCGATAGGTCGCTTCATTGCGTCGGGTGACGCGAAGGACGATGACCTGGCGGGCGTCGTCCCGGACCGCGTAGACGATCCGCAGGTCGCCAACCCGCAGACGCCACCACGCCGTCCCGGTCAGCGGCGTCGCCCCCGGCGGCCGAGGCTCGATGCCCAGCGCCAGGATCGGACCGCGTAGCCGAGCGGCATCGCCGGGCGGGAGTCGTCGGAGCTGGCGAGCCGCGGCGGGTGCGAGATCGACCCGGTACGGACCCCGGGCGCTCAATCGCGGGATCCGTACTCGGCGCGAGCCTCCGCAGCAAGGTGCTCGAAGAAGTCGACGGCCGCGGCCCCACCGTCGCGTTCGTACTCGGCCAGTGCATCCGCCGCGGACGCTCGATCCTCGTCGTCCTCGCGCGCTTCGAGCCAGCCGGCGAGCGCCTCGGCCACCACCTCACGAATGCTCCGGTCAGCCCGAGCCGCCTCGACTCTGACCGAGCGATAGAGGTCCGAGTCGATATCGAACGTCACTTTCATGTTGCCCAGCATGCCAGCTTGCTGGCTAACTGGCAACCGCGGCAAACCGCGGTTCCGGGCACGGGCGATGAGATTCGCGCCGGTGACCGATCCTTAGGGACATGAGCAAGGTACGAGTGCACATCTCCACCTCACTTGACGGATACGTGGCCGGCCCCAACCAGAGCCAGGAGGAACCCCTCGGCGTGGGCGGCGAGCACCTTCATGACTGGCTCGTCGCGCTGAAGGCGTGGCGCGAGGCCCAGGGCATGGAAGGCGGCGAGGAGAACGTCAGCACCGCGGTCGTGGCGGAGTCGTACGACAACGTCGGCGCCGAGATCATGGGACGCGGGAAGTTCGGCCCTGCGACGCAGAGGGCCGTGGGGCGACGACCCCTGGCAGGGTTGGTGGGGCGACGACCCTCCCTTCCACAAGCCGGTCTTCGTGGTCACGCACCACGAGCGCGAGCCACTGACGCTCTCGGATACGACCTACACCTTCGTCACCGACGGGATCGAGTCGGCGCTCGCGCAGGCGCGGGAAGCCGCCGGCGACCAGGACGTCTTCATCGGCGGAGGCGCCGACATCATCAACCAGTACCTGGCCGCGGGGCTCGTGGACGAGATCGAGCTCCACGTCGTCCCGATCCTCCTGGGCGGTGGCGCGCGGCTCTTCGCCGGCGTCGGCCCGGACGTGAAGCTCGAACTGCTCCGCGTGATCGAGGCCCCGGGAGTCACCCACCTCAAGTACCGCGTGGTGACATAGAGGCGGGCCGGCCCGCAGGGACCGGCCCGCTCGTTGCGTCGTCGGGACGCGCCGCTCAGCGCGACGAGAGCTCGAATGACTGGACGATGGCGTCGACCTCGTCTGCGTCTGCCTCGGTTGCGTCCGGTCCGAAGTCGGCAGTGAACACGAACGGCGTGCCGTCCTGGCCGAAGACGTATGACCGCGCCCCAGTGGCCGGGTGCGAGCGCGAAGAAGGTCGTTTCCTCCGGATCCGCCCAGATCCGGAGCGGACCCTCCGCTCCATCCCGGCAGGTGGATCGGTCGAGGCCCGGTTGCCTCGCGGATCTCCACCTTCTGGCCGACCGGCGGATCAGTAACCCCATCGGGGCCGTTGAACCATGAAGTCCCGGCATCGGTGCCGGCCTGGTTCGTCGAGAGCGGCGGACATCAGGTTGGAATTCCCATCGAGCGGGTCGACCGGTTCGAGTCGGCCCTCGGACTGCACGCGTCGGCGTAGACATGAGTGACCTGGTCCGCACTGCCTCGCGTTCGTGAAGTCGAGTCCGAATGTCGCTGGTTCGTCTTCGGTTCTTGACGCATGACCCCGGCGAGTCCTCCCGCCGTTCCATCCGTCCGGGAGGACGAAGGTGACGTCGACGCTCCGGCGACGTCCAGCGATAGCGGCCAGCGTCGATCGATCCGCTGGTCTCGGTGCGAGCGGACGCCGGGCTGCCCGCCGGCGCCGCCGACGGCGATGGGACGCCGCCGAGCGCTGGCTCGATGCCTCGCGCGACCGACAGAATGCCCCGTCCTCCGAAAAGGTTGAAACCGACGATCGCGACGACCACCAGGGCGGCGGCCGCGATCGCGAACTTGGCGAACGGACCCATGTCGGCGATCCTCCGCGGCGACCACCGGTCGGCGCTGTGGGGTCGCGGGGAGCTGGTCGAGGACTGGATCGAGGACGTCATCCGTCAGCGTCGTCAGGCCCGGCTCCAGCCACGACCGAACGATGCGCTCCATCTCCTTGTTGGTGGTCATTGCGCGACCTCCCGGATGGTCGGCCGTGCGTCGGCGTCGATCGCCGCACGCAGCCCGCGCATCGCGTGATGAACTCGGGATTTGACCGTCCCCGGCGAGACGCCGAGCGTCTCGGCGATCTCGTCGACGGACAGGTCCATGTAGTAGTGGAGCACCACGACGGCGCGGTGCTCCACGGACAGTCTTCGGAAGGCGCGCTCGAGCTGGTCCCGATCGTGGACGTCGCTCAGCGCGTCGGTCGCGTCCGGTGGCGTCGAGCGCCACCAGGCGAGGACCCGAACTCCAGGCTCGAGTCCGTTTTCCCTCGCTGTAGCACTCACGGACGAGGACCCGGTACGACCAGGCCTCGAAGCGGGCCGGGTCGCGAAGTTGCGGAAGGTCTCGCCAGATGTGGAGCAGTGCCTGCTGCGTCGCATCCTTGGCGAGATCGACGTCGCGCAGGATCCTGTGCGCGACGGCGAGAAGCCCGTTGCCGACGGCGACCGCAAGGAGCGCGAATGCCTCTTCGTCGCCCTGCTGCGCCCTGGACACGAGACTCGAATCCATCACTTCCGCCGATGTGGAGCCCGGTTGGACGCGCTCTCACAAGGGTATGGGGGGCGGGGTCCCGCGAACGGTGCAGTTTTTCTTGCCCGCGACGTCGTCCGGCGACGGGCACGATGTTCGGGTGTCGCCTACAGTTCGTGGCCACGTCGTTACGCGAGGTCGGCGGCTCGGAACGTGCCGCCCCCGTCACCACCCGCGTAGAGCGCCGATAGAGGCCTCGGGCCGACCCTGAGGCACGGGCTGACCGCCCACGCACACACGCGCACGAACTCCGGGGGTCGAAGAGGGGCATCGATGCAGTTCCGGATTCTCGGTTCCCTCGAAGCCGTCGCCGAGGGAGTCACCGCGGACCTTGGGTCGCCGAAGCAGCGATCCCTGCTCGCGATCCTGCTGCTGCACGCCGGAGAAATCGTCCCGACCGACCGGCTGATCGACCTGCTGTGGGGCGACGATCCGCCGCGCACGGCCGCCCACTCCATTCAGATCTACGTCTCGGAGTTGCGCAAGACCCTCGAGCCACTGGCGGGTCGGCGCCTCATCGCCACCCGGCAGCCCGGCTACCAGCTCGATGCGTCGCCCGAGTCCATCGACGCGCACGAGTTCGAGGCCCTCGTCGAACAGGGACGCAAACAGATCGAGGCGGGCGATCGGGAGCGGGGAGTGGACCTCCTGCGGTCGGCCCACGCGCTGTGGCGCGGGCCCGCCCTGTCCGACTTCGCGTACGAGGAGTTCGCGCAGCCGTACATCCGTCGTCTCCACGACCTCCACCTCGACGCGATCGAAGCGCTCGCTTCCGCCGAGCTGGATGCCGGAAGAACCACTGAGGTCCTGCCGCTCCTCGACGCCGCGATCCGCGAGGATCCCCTCCGCGAGCGCTCGCGCGAGCTCCTGATGCTGGCGCTCTATCGCTCCGGCCGCCATGCCGAGGCGCTGCGGACGTACGAGCGATTGCGCGTCCTCCTGTCCGAGGAGCTCGGGCTGGATCCCTCGCCACCGCTGCAGCGCATGCAGGAACGCGTCCTCCTCCACGACCCGAGTCTCCTGCCCGCGGCGGAGGCCGCCGCCGAGGCCGCGGTCGACGCCCGCAACCCGTACAAGGGGCTGCGACCGTTCGGCGAGGAGGACGCGGCGGACTTCTTCGGGCGCGACGCCCTGACCGAGGCCGTGCTCGACCGCCTGCGCGCCGGCGCCCGTCTCGTCGCGCTCGTCGGTCCATCGGGGTCGGGCAAGTCGAGCGTCCTGGCGGCCGGGGTTGTCCCTCGACTCAGGGAGGGTGCGCTCCCCGGTTCCGATGGATGGGTCATCGCGTCGCTCGTGCCAGGTGCCCGCCCGATGGAGGACATCGAGACGGTGGTCTCGAAGGCGACCGAATTGCCGGTTGGTCTGGCCGACCTCCTCGACGGCCCGGGCGGCAACGCCGGGGCGACGCTCCCGACCATGCCCCACGGCGGGCGGCTCGTCATCGTGATGGACCAGTTCGAGGAGCTGTTCACGGTCACCGAGGAGTCCGTCCGGCGACGGTTCCTCCAGGGGCTGGCGGCTGCGGTATCGCGGCCCGGCGGGCAGGTCACCGTGCTTCTGACGCTCCGCGCCGACTTCTACGATCGACCGCTGTCACATCCCGGGTTCGGGGAGATCTTCGTCCCGGCCGTGATGAACGTCCTGCCGATGACCGCCGAGGAGCTCGAGTCGGCCGTCATGGGGCCGGCAAAGCGGGTCGCCGTGACGGTGGAGCCCGCCCTGCTCGCCCAGCTCGTCGCCGAAAGCGCGGACCAGCCGGGAGCGTTGCCGCTCCTCCAGTACGCGCTGACCGACCTGTTCGACCATCGTGCCGACGCCACGCTGAAACTCACGGAGTACCGCGCGCTGGGCGGGCTTCGCGGCATCCTGTCGCGGCGCGCCGAGACGCTGTACGAACAGATGAACCCGGACCAGCAGCGAGCGGCGATGCAGGTCTTCCTGCGGCTCGTGCGACCGGGGCGGGGGACCATCGACTCACGACGGCGGATCCCACTCCAGGACCTGACCGACCTCGACCTCGATCCGGTCGTCCTCTCGGACGTCCTCGGCGCCTTCGCCAAGCACCGGCTGCTGTCGTTCGATCGCGACCCTGTCTCGGGCGTCGCCGTGGTGGAGGTCGCCCATGAGGCGCTGCTGCGCGAATGGGACCGCCTCGCGGGCTGGATCGACCGCTATCGAACGCAGATCCGTCGACACGAGGCGCTGACCGCCGCCGTCGAGGAGTGGGAGGGGTCCGGTCGCGACGACGACTATGTGCTGAGCGGGAGCCGCCTCGCCGAGTTCGAGGTGTGGAGCCAGGAAGCGCCGCTCACCCTGACGACCCGCGAACGCTTGTACCTCGAGGCGGGTCTCGCGCGGCGTCGCGCCGAAGAAGAACGCGAGCGGAGCCGCCTCGACGACGCAGCAGCGTCTGGAGCGGCGGGCACGGCTTCGATTGGTCGGCCTCGCAGTCGCGATCGTCGTCGCCGTCGGCGCACTCGGGTACGCAGTCTGGTCGGCCGGCGCTCGTCCGTTGTCGGTCGCGCTCGTCCACACGGTGAACAGCGAGATCGACGTGCTCAACGAGAACGGGTTCGAACAGGGCATTTCGGCCTTCGACCTCATCGGCAAGTATCGCGTCTATGACGGCCTCAACGGCGCGAACGAACTGCGCAGCCTGTCTGAAGAAGGGGTCGGACTCATCATCGTCCCCGGCGCGCTCCTGGACGACTGGCAGCCCGTGGTCCGGGAGCACCCGAACACCCACTACGTCCTGTCGTTCCCGTACGACGCACCAAACGTCTCCTACTTCACGTCGGCGGACCAGCAGGGATCGTTCCTGGTCGGGGCGGCGGCTGCCGCGAAAACGAAGACCGGCGTCATCGGCTTCCTCGGCGGTCTTGACGCCGACTTCATCTGGACGTTCGAAGCGGGCTTCGAGGCCGGAGCCAGGGCCGTGGATCCCGACGTCAAGATCCTGACGACCTACCTCTCCACCGGCGCGGACTACGGCGGCGGTTTCGAAAACCCGCTCGGCGGGCGCGAGGCTGCCCGCCACCTGTATGAGCAGGGGGCCGATATCGTCTTCCACGCTGCAGGCAAGTCGGGCATCGGTCTGCTCGAAGCGGCCCGGGACATGTCCACGTCCCGATCGGCAGCTGTGGGCGATCGGGGTCGACACCGATCAGTTCGAGACCGTCGATGCCATCGCGGGAGTGGTCGACTCGGAGTCACTGCGCCGGCACATCCTCACGTCGATGCTCAAGCGGGTGGACGTCGGCACGTACACGGTCCTCAACGCCTACGCGCACGGGAACCTGCAGCCCGGTCCCTATCGGCTGGACCTCGCCAACGGCGCCATCGACGTGGCGTTCAGCGGCGGGTTCATCGATGACATCCGGCCACGGATCGAGGAGTTCAGGGCGCAGATCGAGGCCGGCGAGATCGACGTGCCGTGCGTCACCGAGGAGCGCCATGCCGAGGCCGACCAGGCAGCGGCCCGGCAGGGCTGGACGCTCACGCCCGAGGGTTGCCGGCACTGATCGGCCGGGCCGTAGAGCCGCCGTAGAGCGGGACGTGAGGGAATGACGACCGTCCGGGGGAACGATCGTTTGGACTCGACGTAGAGCACGTCGGCAAACCCTGGAGGGACCATTCCATGAAGCGTCTCGCGACCGCGGCATTGACCGCACTGACGGCGACGTGTCCTGCTCGCCGGCTCCGCCCTTGCGTCGGCTCCGCAGCCGATCACCATCACCGTCGTGACGGGAGTGGAGAACTCAAGCGATCCGTTCGACGCGACGGGGGGCATCGTCTGCGAGGAAGGCGTCGTCGAAAACGCCGGCGGCCACTTCGTCGGCTGGCAGAGCAACACCCACGCGCAGATCCTGCTCGTCAAGCACTTCACGTGCGATGACGGGACGTTCGACATCCTGCTGCGCGTGAAGCTCGACTTCGAGACGAACGACACGGTCGCCACGTGGTCCGTTGTCGGCGGCACCGACGCCTACGCGTCGCTGCGCGGCGCGGGAACGCTCATCGGCACCAACGACGGCGGCGAGACGATCCTCGACGAATACGTCGGCGGCATGCACATCGACTGACCGACCGGCATCAGCCGCGGACGACCGGATTGGGGCCGGTCGTCCGCGGCTTCGTCGGTTTCCGCCCTTCAGGCCGGGCGATAACGCGAGCAGCAAGATTCTGAGCGCTTTGCGCGAACGAATTTCGTGACATACAGCCTCGTCGCGCGTCACATCGGCACCTGACCGTCACGAGGTGCCCGCTTTGCCACGAAGCTTCTGGCTCGCCTTGGGAGCGTGTCTCCTGCTCGCCGGCTGCAATCCAGTGACGGGGCAGTCGGCACCACCGCCGCCTGCTTCGATCACGCCGGCACCGCTCGACAGCCCGCTGCCGAGCCCATCCCTCGAGCCGTCGCCATCCGAAGCCGCCGTGCCGACCGACGCGGTGGTCGATTCCGTCCCGATCCCGGCCGACGCGTACGCGCGCGTCGTCACGAATGACCTCCGCGTCCGCACGAAGCCCGGAGTTTCGGCCGACTCGAAGAAGCTCGAACCGCTCCTTCAAGACGGCGTGCGGGTCGTCGTGCTCGACGGACCGGTCCAGGCATCTGGTTACGACTGGTACCTCGTCCAGCCGACGATCACGTCTGATACCGCGGATCCATACCCATTCGGCTGGATTGCAGCTGCCAGCAAGGACGGCGAGCCGTGGATCCAGTCCGAATCGGTCGAGTGCCCGCCGCTGCCAACGACGCTCGAGCAACTTGCCGAAATGAACCAGGTGGGGTCATCGTTCGTCGAAATTACTTGTTTCGGCGACCAGAAGATCACGTTTCCGGCCCGTCTGGTGACGCCGTCCGAGTGGTGCGGTCTCGGCGAATGGCCAGCTCTCGAACCGGAGTGGATGGGTGAATGCACCACTGCGCCCAATTACCTGGTCGGGCTCGATGACGACGAGGGAGGAATGTCGCTGCATCCGCGCTGGTTGCCCGACGTAGATCTCAGCATCGCCCCCGCAGTCGAGTCACCGCCTGATGCCTGGCCGACAGTCGAGGTAACCGGGCTCTTCAACCATCCCGAAGCGATGACCTGCAGCTCTGGCGAGTCGACCGACTCGCCCGCGCCTGATCCGGCGTACACGGTCCTCGGGTGTCGGATGCTGTTCGTCGTCACGTCGATGCGCGAAGTCGAGCGGCTGACCGATGCCACGAATCGTCGCGTTCGCCCTGGGCGCAGGTCTCCTGCTCGCCGGCTGTAACCCGGTGACGGGGCAGTCGGCGCCGCCGCCCCCTGCATCGATCACGCCCGCACCGATCGACAGCCCTCTGGCCAGTCCGTCACCCGAGCCATCGCCGTCCGAATCCGCCGCGCCGACCGAGCCCGCGGTCGACTCCGTCCCCATCCCGGCCGATACGTACGCCATCGTCACGGCCACCGACCTGCGAGTTCGTTCGAAGCCCGGCGTGTCCGACGACTCGAAGAAGCTCGAGCCGCTCCTCCAGCCAGGCGACGTCGTCCTCATGGTCGATGGACCGGTTCAGGCCTCGGGCTACGACTGGTATCTCGTGCAGGCGATCCAATCAAAGACTGACGCGCCGAAGTCCCCATTCGGCTGGATCGCCGCTGCCAG
>CAVRKH010000005.1:0-127214 GCA_963721655.1 uncultured Chloroflexia bacterium
CGGCGTGGACCCGGTCGCCGCGGAGGAGCTGACCGTGATCCCCGGGGCGGAGGAGGTGCTGGCGCTCCTCGAGTTGCGGCAGCACGCACTCTCCGACGCGTGGGACGTCATCGTCGTCGACTGTGCGCCCACGGCCGAGACGCTCAGACTGCTCGCCCTCCCCGAGGCCCTGGGCTGGTACATGACGCGCGTCTTCCCGGTCGAGCGCCGCGTCGTGAAGGCCCTGAGGCCGGTGCTCTGCGTGCGGCCGGGGTGCCGATGCCCGAGGACGATGTCTTCGCGGCCGTCGAGCGGCTGCACCTCGAGCTCGACGAGGTGCGTGCGCTCCTGACCGGCCGGGACACCAGCATCCGTCTGGTGCTGACGCCGGAGCAGGTCGTCCTGGCCGAGGCCCGCCGCAGCTACACGACGCTCTCGCTGTTCGGCTACCGCGTGGACGGCGTCGTGGCCAACCGGGTCTTCCCCGCGGATGACGCCGACCCGTGGCGCGCGGGGTGGGTGGCTGCGCAGGCCGGCGTGCTGGCGCAGGTGGCGGACTCGTTCGCCGGCATCGAGGTGTGGCGTTCGGAGTACCGCTCGTCCGAGCCGGTCGGGCTGGCCGAGCTCGCGGCCTTCGGCCGGCAGGTGTACGGCGACCTCGACCCTCTCGCCGTACCGGTGGCGCGCGAGCCGTTACGGGTCACCCGGACGACCGACGGCGCCGTACTCCACCTGCGGCTCCCGTTCGTCGGACGGGCGGACGTCGACCTCGCGAGGGACGGCGACGATCTGGTCGTGACCGTGGGGTCGTATCGTCGTCTCCTCACCCTTCCTGCCGGGCTGGCCCGCCATCGGGTCGCCGGTGCCCGCGTGGAGGGGCGAGCTGCACGTGAGGTTCGCCGCGGAGAGACAGTGAGGACTGAGGTGTCAGGGCAGACGGACAGCGCGGAGCCGGGTGGCCCCGAGCCCGTGGGGAGCGTGGCCGAGGAGGCAGCGAAGCTGTTGGGCGCCTTCTCGGGGTGGGCCAAGGAGCACGGCGACGGGCTCTCGTCGTTCACCGACGGGCTGCACGAGCACGCCACGACGGAGTCGCCGGAGTGCACCTGGTGCCCGGTGTGCCGCACCGTCACCGCCGTCCGCCAGACCAGCCCCGAGGTGATCGCGCATCTGTCCAGCGCGGCCTCGTCGTTGATGCTCGCCGTCTCCGAGATGATGGCGCCGCCCCAGCCGGGCCGGGACGGCGGCGTCGAGCGGATCCCGCTGGACGAGGACTGGCCGGAGGACGACGCATGACCCTCGCGTGCGGCATCGACGTCGGCGGGACCAAGATCGCCGGCGGCGTCGTCGACGAGTCGGGGTCGGTCCCTCGAGGAGTTGCGGGTCGAGTCTCCCGCCACCGACGCGCAGGAGATCGAGGCTGCGATCGAGAAGCTGGTCACCGATCTGAGGGCACCCGCCACCCGATCGAGGCGGTCGGGGTCGGTGCCGCCGGGTACATCGACAAGACCCGCTCGGTCGTCCTGTTCGCCCCCAACCTGGCGTGGCGCGACCTCGACCTCAAGGCCGACCTGGAGTCCACCCTGGGCCTGCCGGTCGTCGTCGAGAACGACGCGAACGCCGCGGATGGCGAGTTCCAGTTCGGCGCCGGACACGACGTCGACGACCTCCTCCGGGTCACCGTCGGGACCGGAGACGCCGGCCAGGTCGAGCAGATCGGTACCCAGACCGACATCTACCTCCAGCCGCAGACACGGTTCGTGGCCGAGTTCATCGGCGCGAACAACGGCCTCGAGGGGACCGTCGCGAGCGTCGACGGGTCCGGGGAGGACGCCCGGGCGACCGTCCGCGTCGGCGACCTGACGCTTGCGCGCCCGCGCTCGCGAGGGGCTGTCGGTCGGCGACGCGGTGATCGCGTACCTTCGGCCGGAGGACGTCCGCGTCCTCGAGGACGGCGAGGTCACCGACGGCCGATGGCCGAACGTCGTCGAGGGCGTGGTCGATCGGGTGATCTTCGAAGGGCCGACGGCCCAGCTTCGAGTCAACCTCGGCGGACGCGAGATCCGGGCCGACGTGAGCGGCAACCGGCGGCTCACGGTCGGCCAGGACGCGGGCCGGATCGTCCTCGGGTTCGACGACCTCACGCTGATCCCCGCGGAGTCAGCGGAGCCAACGGCATGACGCGATGACCGACGCCGCGACCCTCGCGAAGCAGGGCTTTCGAACCGTGTTCGGCCACGAGCTCGTCGGCGAGTTGCCGGCGTTCGTCCACCGGCCATATCTCGTCGTGACGATGGCCGACCTGTGGCCCCGGTTCGAGCAACAGCTGGCGGGACCGTCGCTGGCCGGCGTCCACGAGGTCGAGACCCTCGAACTGAGCGAGCTGGTCGCCCTCGAGGAGCGCCTGCCACGGGCCGCGGCGATCATCGGTCTGGGCGGCGGCCAGGCACTCGACGTCGCGAAGTTCCTCGCGTGGACGCGGCGGCTGCCGCTCTTCCAGGTCCCGACGGCGACGACCGTCAACGCGCCGTTCGGCCACCGCGCCGGCCTCCGGGACCAGGGTCGGGTCCGCTATCTCGGCTGGGCCGTCCCCGAGGCCGTCTACATCGACTTCGAAGTGATCGGATCGGCGCCGCCGAACCTGAACCGGTCCGGGGTCGGCGACGTGCTCTGCTACCACACCGCGCGCCACGACTGGGAGCTCGCCGACCGGCTTGGCCGGGCCGAGACACGCTGGCCGTTCGACGCCGGGCTGGTCGCCGACGCGGCGACGGTCATGGGCTGGGTCGTCGACGCCCTCGACGAGATCCGGGCAGGCTCGGAGGCGGGGATCCGGGCCCTGGTGAGCGGCCATCGCTGGGGCGGGACGACGTTCCATGACTCCGGCTGGAACCCGCGCCACATCGAGGGCGTGGAGCACTTCGTGTTCTACAACCTCGAGCGGATCACCGGCCGCCACTTCATCCACGGCCAGCCGGTCGGCCTGGGGATCCTCGCGGGGTCCGTGCTGCAGAACAACGAGCCGGAGGCCATGGCCGCCGCGATCGCCCGTGCCGGCGTCGACATCCGGCCGGAGGCGATGGGGATCACCTGGGACGACGTCGACGAGGCGCTCCGGACGCTCGGTTCGTACGTTCGGGACACCGGTTTGTGGTTCACGGTGGCAAACGTGATCCCGGCGACCGACGAGCACGTGAGCCGGGTCCGAGAGCTCGTCGAGCAAACGTATGCCATGGAGGGAGCGACGGAATGAAGCTCGGCCTGACCCTGCCGCAGGGCTGCGATCGCGAGTACCTCGGGATGGACGCATGCGACGGCCTGGCGACGGACCGTCGAGGTCGCCCAGTGGGCCGAAGATCTCGGCTTCGAGTCGCTCTGGGTCTACGACCACATGCAGGTCGATCCGCCGCCCGAGGAGGCTCCGGTCTTCGAGCCGTTCGCCGAGCTCGCGGCGCTCGCCGCCGAGACGCGCCGGGCTCGCCTCGGCCACCTCGTGCTCGCAGCGTCGTATCGCAACCCCGGGCTCACCGCCAAGGGCATCTCGACGATCGACGTGATCAGCGGCGGCCGGGCGATTCTCGGCATTGGCGCCGGCTGGAAGGAGGACGAGTGGCTGGCCTACGGATACGGCTTCCCGCCGGCCGGCGAGCGACTGGCCGTCCTTGCCGACCAGCTCGAGATCATCACCCGGATGCTCGGCCCCGGCCGGGCGACGTTCGAGGGTACGCACGCTCACGTCCGCGACGCCATTCACGAGCCGAAGGGGTTGCAGCAGCCGCGGATCCCGATCCTTGTCGGCGGTAACGGACCGAAGGTCACGTGGCGGCTGGCGGCGCGGTTCGCCGACGAGCTCAACCTCGACGCGCTGACCCCCGCGCAGGTCGAGGCGGCGCTGCCGGTCATCGCCGAGCGGTGCGCGGAGGTCGGGCGCGATCCGGCGACGCTCGCGGTGTCGGTCCACATCTGGGGCGAGGCCGGGGCGGTCGCGCCGGGCGCGGAACGCCGCCAGCGACTGCGCGACTACGCGAATCTCGGCCTGCACCGGGCGATCGTCCAGGGCTTCGCCGTCGCAAAGGACCCGCGGGCGATTGACGACGTCATCGACGACGCGACGGCTGTCGGGCTCCTCGGCGAGGCGGTCAGTCCCGCCTGACGATCGCCTCAGCCCCTGGTCGTCAGGAGGCCGAGGCGTTCGAGGTCGGCCCGAAGGTCGGCGGCGCCGACGAACCGCAGGGCCGTGAAGCCCAGCGCGGCCGCGGCCTCGACATTCGGGGCGTGGTCGTCGATGAACAGCGTCTCCGCGGGGGAGAGTCCGTAGCGCTCGAGGAGGACCTCGAAGATCCGCGGGTCGGGCTTCGCCAGGCGCTCGTCGCCTGAGATCACGATGCCGTCGAACCACTCGAGGAACGGGTAGCGCGGCCGGGCGAGCGGGAACGTCTCGCCCGACCAGTTGCTGAGCGCGAACAGCCGGATGCCGGTCGATCGGAGCTCGTCGAGCAGCGCGACCGTCGGCTCGATCGCGTCGCCGAGCGTCTCGGGCCAGCGCCGCCAGTACGCCTCGATCAGGTCACGCTGCTCGGGATACGTCTCGGCGAGCTCCTCGATGGCCTCTGCCCATGGCCGGCCCGCGTCCTGGGCTCGGTTCCAGTCCTGGGTCGTGACGGTCGCCAGGAACTCCTCCATCGCGGCCTCGTCGTCGAACAGCGTTCGGTAGAGGTAGCGCGGGTCCCAGTCGATGAGGACGCCGCCAAGGTCGAAGACAACGGCGGTGATCCGAGGCTCCATCGTCCCGGAGGCTACCGGACCGGGCTGGGCGACACGCCGCGCAATCAGAGAGCGTCGAGCGTGATCGCAGCGAGCAGGCCGTCGATGCGGCCGGGGTCGAGGATTGCCCGCCCCCGGGAGCTGGGCGTTGGCGATGCCCGCGGCCATCCCGAGCCGGGCCGCCTCGACCATTGGCTCACGTTTGGGCCAGGCAACCGCGAGGCCGCCGAGGAATGCGTCGCCGCTCCCTGTCGGATAGCTTCCCGTCGCGTCGGGTGACGCAAGACGGACTCGCTCCGTCTCGGTCACGACCACCGCGCCACTCGCTCCCAGGGTCACGATCGCGACGCCCGCCCCATCGCGACGCAGAGCGGTTGCTGCGTCTGCCGCGGACGACGCGTCGGTCACGGCGATGTTCGTGGCATCGGCCGCCTCGCCGGCGTTGACCTTGACCAGCGCCGGACGCTCCTCGAGGAGCGCGGCGAGCGCATCGCCGGCCGTGTCGGCGAGGACCGGGACCGGGGGCACCTGGTCCGCCGCCATTCGGGCGATGCGCGCGTACCCGTCGGACGGCGCACCCGGCGGAAGGCTGCCCGACAGCGCCATGACGGCGACGCCATGTGCAAGCTCCGTCCGCACCATCGATTCGAAGGCGGCCCAGGTCGCCGGTTCGACCTGGGGACCGCGTGGATACACCTCCGTCAGCCGCCCGTCGGCCCGGTCCAGGATCGACACACAGGTCCGGGTCTCGCCCGGACCTCGAGCCATCCGTGCCTCGATGCCGAGCGTCGCGAGCCCATCGACGATCCACTCGCCGGCACGGCCCGCAACGATGCCAACGACGGTGACGGAGCCGCCGAGGGTGGCCGCCGCGCGCGCCGCGTTCAGGCCCTTGCCGCCCGGGACGGCGACCTCCGCGAGCGGCCGATGGATGCCCCCGATCGCGAGCCGGTCGACCTCGTACAGCCTGTCGATCGAAGGGTTCGCCGCGATGAAGAGCAACCGTGGCGCAACGCTTGCCGTCATGGTGGCCGTGACGTCCGGTTCCACGAAGCGAGGGCCTGCCGTGCCTCGGAAAGCGTGGGCTGACCGTCCACGCCGCCGACGGCACGTGTCGACAGGCCGCCGCAGACTGACCCCGAGCTCGAGCGACTCGAGCAGGCTGCCGCCGTCCAGCCAGGCATGCAGGAAGCCAGCTCCGAAGGCGTCGCCGGCACCCGTCGCATCGCGCGGGTCGACGGTCAAGGCCGGGACGCGCACGACCTCGCCCGCGACCGTCACCGCGAACGCACCGGTCGCGCCCTGCTTGACGACGATGATCGGGCCGCCGTCCGTCCGTCCCTCGCCGGCGATCGCGGCCAGCGAACGCGCGGCCGCTTCGGCGTCGTCGTTCCGGGCAATCCGGCGGACCTCCGCCGCGTTGGGCAGGAACACGTCGGCGTTCCGGAGCAGCTCGAGGACGCCACCGTCCCACACCTCGTCGGGATCCCAGTTCGTGTCGAACGACGTCGTCACGCCGGACGCGCGGGCCGTTTCGAAGAGGCCGGCCAGGCCAGCGCGCGTGGCAGGACCGTACAGGTAGTAGCTGCCCGAATGCAGGTGCCGCGCGCGATCGACGAGGCCGAGCGGCACGGCTCGCGACGTCCAGGGCGGCCATCGCCCCGATCGCCGTCAGAATCGCTCGGTCGGTGCCGTCGGTCAGGATGACGGTCGCCCCGGTCGCGAGATCGGGGTCGACGACGCACGATTGCCACGTCGACCTCGCGTGCCAGCGAGCTCCTCGAGCATGAAGCGGCCGAACGGGTCGTCACCGACGACGCCGTGGAACGCGACCCGCAGACCGAGCCGCGCGGCGCCACAGGCGAAGATCGCGGACGAGCTGCCGACCGTCATCGTGATCGATCGCACGGCGCGTTCGACCTGTCCGAACACGGGCACTGGGTCGGCGTCCGTCACGACGATGTCGGGGTTGATTTCGCCGACGACGAGGATGTCGATGTCGCGCTCCGTCGCTGCCACGCTCAGTACGCCCGGTACCAGCCGTCACCCGGCTCGGGCGCCCTCGTGATCCGGTTCGAGCCGTCCTGCCACGGTCTCGCCTCGGAGCCGACGAGCTCGGCCAGGCGGCGCAGCCGGTCGCGTCCCGCGGTCCGCAGCCACTCGTCGCGTACCGACGGTTCTGCGGCGCGCGCCGCCCCCGCCCATACCGAGCGGCCCGCGACGACCCCCGACGCGCCGGCCGCGCATGCGACGCTGACCTGCGCCTCGAATGTTGCATCGTCGACCCCGCCGGACAGCAGCACCCAGGGCACGCCCGATGCCTCGGCGAGCTCCTCGCACGCCTCGACCCATCGCCCGCGGTCGGTGACCGACGGCGTCGTACGGGAACTCCGCTTTGAGGACGTCGCCGCCGATGGCGGTCAGTCGCCGAGCCGTTTCGACGACCACGCGACGGCGCGCATCGTCCGTCAGCGGGACGCCCTCGACGAGCGAGTACGACAGCGGCTCGACGAAGAGCGCGAGGTCTGCGGCCCGACAGTCGGCGGCGACGTCGGCGAGGAGTCGCTCCTGGGCCGCGGCGGTCGGAGCGTCCGGATGGTAGTAGACGAGAAGCTTCGCCGCCGAGGCCCCCATCCGCTTCGCCTTCTCGACGCTCCATCCGTCCAGGACCCGGCTGAGCCGTGCGGTCGACGCACCCGCGTAGCCGGTCGCCTCGATCGCGACGATCAAGCCGGCCGACGGCGGCAGCGAGCCGTCCGCGATGCATTGTGCCGCCCCGACCTCCGGATCGAGCAGCGTCCCGGTCGCGTGCGGCGAGAGGATCCGCACCACGGCGCGCTTGAACTCGACCATCGCCTCGTACGTGACCGAGTCGGGGTCCGTCGGGTCGAGCTCCTTGCGCAGGTTCTGTCGATGGTCGAGGGCGAGCACCGTGAACGTGCCGCGTGGCGATGCGCAGGCCGCGAGGCCACGGCGGGCGCCGATCGCATAGCCTCCGGAACCGGTCACGCGGGCCCCAGCCGCAGCAGGCGGCGGGCGTTGTCGGAGTACACCTTGCGCAGGACGTCGTCGGGCAGGCCGATGCCGTGGATCTGCCAGCGACCCTGTTCGGGCACGACGCCCGTCCCGTAGTCGAACGACTCGTCGAGCGTCTCCAGGAAGCGGTAGTGGATCGCGTACATGTCGGGGTCGGGCGTGAGATCCGAGCCGAACAGGATCCGGTCCGGGTAGCGAAGGAAGAATGCCCGCGTTGCATATGGCTGCCGGCCGAGCTCGCCGATCCGTGCGGCGATGTCCACATGGAGGTTCGGGTTCGCGTCGAGGAGCCGGCCGACGAGCCCGAGATCCTCCGACGCGCAGCCGACGTGGGCGCCGATGAACGTCGTCCGCGGATGGCCTGCGACCAGCCGCCCGAATGCGGCGAGCAGCTCGTCGAACGGCGGGAAACCTGGCAGGTCGGGTCGGTCCGCCGGTCGCGTCGGCCAGAAGTGCCAGTCCGGGTTTTCGAGAAGCTCCTCGTACCGCTCGTTCAGCGGGTCGAGCGGCTCGAAGAACGCGATCGGATCGGCGATGTGGATGACGACGGGCAGCGCCAGGTCAGCGGCCGTCGCCCACAGCGGATCGAGCCTGGGATCGTCGATTGCGACCAAGCGGCCGTTCGGATCGCGGGCTCGCAGCCCGAGCTGCTTCCAGACCTTGAGCCCGCGGGCTCCGCGAGCTGACCGAGTCGCGAAGCGCAGCAGCCTCGGTCTCGCCGAAGGCGTCGTCGGTCGCCCAGCGGTCGTAGTCGAGCCCGGCGAAGACCACGACCCGATCGGGCAGCGCCGTCCCCCAGCGCTCGATCTCGGCGGCGAGTCGGTCGCCCTGCCCGCCGTCGAGGTCGACGAGGGTCTCGACGCCCGACGCGTCGAGCCGGTCCAGGAGCTCGGCTGACGAGCGGATCTCCGACTCGTCTGCGGACGGCGAGGCCAGATGGTTGTGCGCATCCACGACCGGGAAACGCGGACGCCGGACCTCGTGGACCGGGACGCGAAGCATCGAGCGCGGCCGGTAGTCGCGCAGTCGGAGCTCGTCGACGGCCATCACCGTTCGAGGATGACGACCTGGCCGAGATGGCGAGGCGCGTCAGGATCGCGACCGCGGGTGAGGGCCAGGCTCAGTGCCAGCGCATGCGCGGGGTGCACGAGCAACGGCAGGCGGGCCAACGCGTGCAGCCCCCCGCCGATCAGGCTGACCTGGCCGCCGAAGCTCCCCGCCTCGCCGGCGTCGCGCGCGATCAGCCACGTCGTCGCGCCCAGCCCGGCCGCCTCGTCGACGACCGCGACCTCGTCCTCAGCCCCTGGACCGCCGACCAGGCCGATCACCAGCATGCCGGGCTCACACACGGAGATCGGTCCGTGGCGGAACTCCAGCGGCTCGTACGCCGCGGTCGCCACCTGGCTGGTCTCGGTCAGCTTCAGGCCCCACTCGGCGGCGATCCCGTACGCCGGTCCTCCACCAAGGATGACGACGCGGCTCCAGTCGGTCTCCCCGAGGCGCCGTCCCGTCGGTGGCCGCCGCGCTGGACTCGTCCCAGCGATCCGGCAGTCGGCCCAGGTCGGACGCCAGCTCGTCGTCGGCACCGACGCGTGCCACGACCCACAGGAGGAGGGCGAGCATGCTGGCGAACGACCGGGTCATGACGATCGCCGCCTCGTCGCCGCCGGGCGAGACGAGGGTCACGTCGGCCTGGTCCGCCAGGGGACTGTCCAGCCGACAGGTGACAGCGATCGTCGGATGCCTCGCGGCCCGCATCCGCTCGGCGACCGTGACCGCTTCCGACGTCGCTCCGGACCGCGAGATGATCACGACTGGTTCGCGCCGGGCCGCCGCCTCATCGTCCGAGGGCGCCACCAACACCGCCTCGGGTCGCAGGATGAGCTCCGAGAGCGGGGTGGCCATCACCGGTCGGCGCATTGTCTCCCGAGCCGCAGCGGCGACGGTCTGGGCGAGGTAGAAGGAGGAGCCAGCACCGGTGACGACGATGCGATCGGCCCCGGCGAGGAGCTCGCGCGCGTCGCCCGACCCCTCGCGTGCCGCGTCAAGCGCGGCGTCGATCGCCTCGGCCGTGGTCGAGCTCTCGCGCCAGGTCAGCAGGCCGTCAAGGGTCGTCATCGGTCGCGCAGCTCGACCGAGTAGCGATAGCGGTCGCCTCGAACCGTGCTTCGACAGAATTCGATCGGGATGTCGTCCTGGTCGAAGGCGATCCGCTCAACCCGCAGCGCCGGCCGTCCCGGCTGCTGGTCGAGGAGCGCCGCTTCATCGGCCGTGAGCAGGATCGGCTCGAACGACTCGCGCGCCCGGGTCGGGCGGCAGCGATACCGCGTCAGCAACGTGTCGTACAGCCGCACCCGGTTGAAGTCGACGGTTTCGAGCCCGGGGAAGCGAGCGGCCGGCAAATGGCTCGTCTCCACGACCAGCGGGTCCGGACCCGCCAGCCGGAGTCGGCGGAGGGCGACGAGCTCGGTGCCGGGCGGGATCGCCAGGGCCTGGGCGATATCGGCAGCGGCGGCCTCGGTCCGCAGCTCGAGCACCCTGGTACCGGGCGTCAGGCCGTGGCGTTCGATCTCGCGGCTGAACGAGTAGAAGCCGCCGATCGTGTGTTCGAAGCGGGCGCTGGCGACAAACGTCCCGCGACCTCGTCGGACCTCCAGCGCTCCCGCCGCAATCAGCCCGCCGAGCGCCTGGCGCACGGTGGCGCGGCTGACCCCATAGCGCTGCATCAGCTCGAGCTCGGTCTCGACTCGCGCGCCAGGGGCGAGCTCGCCCGACCGGATTCGGACGCTCAGATCGGCCTCGATCCGGCGGTACAGCGGGCGGCTCTCGACGCCGCTGGCGGTCATCCCTTGATCCCCGTCATGGCGATCCCGCGCACGAACTGCCGTTGGGCGACGATGAACAACAGGATCATCGGGATCACGCTCACCAGCGCACCCGCCATCAGGACCGGCCATCGCCCGACGTACTGGCCCTGGAACAGCGACAGCCCGGCCGTGACCGTCAGGGTGTCGATGTCGCGCAGGTAGATGATCGGATCGATCAGGTCGTTCCAGGTCCACAAGAACGTGAAGATCGCCAGCGTGGCCAACGCCGGCTTGGCCAGCGGCAGGTAGATGTGCCGATAGATGTGGCCGGCACCGACGAGGACGATCCGTGCCAAAGGCCCTCCATGATGGGGTCGCTGACGTCAGGACGTACGGACGTCCGGATGTCGAACGATAGCAAGGGGAATAGGGCCGCGCAATCCCCAATTGCGCTCGGGGTTGTCCCGTGCGCGATAGTACTGATCGTGATCTCCGCCCGTGGTTCCACGGCAGTCTCCCGTCGGTGGCTTCGCTGACCAGCCTGCCGTGGGCCGTCCTCGTCGTGGGCTGGCTGGTGTTCGCGCTGGCCGTCGCGGCGATCAGCCGGTGGGTCGTCCGCCGCCTGGTGCCGAGCGAGGAACGCGATCACGTCCAGGGCATCGCCGCGCCGCTCATGCCGGCACTCGGGGCGGCCTTCGCGATCCTGATGGCCCTGACCTGTCGAGCGAGGCCGGCTACCTGCGGGCCGCCCAGGATCTCGTCAGCGATGAGGCCGGCGGGGCGTCCCGTCTGGCCTGGGCCGCCACCGGCCCAGGCATCGACACGGCTTCAATCCAGGCCGCGCTGCGCGACTACCTCCAGCTGACACGCGATCGCGAATGGCAGCGCCTGAGCGCAGCGGAAGGCAACGACCCCGACGTGGCCGAGGCACTTGCCAAGCTCGAGCGTGCGGTCAGGCTGGAAGCCGTGCGTCCCGACCTCGTTACGCCAGCCGGCACCGAGCTGCTCGCGTCGCTCGACCTGCTGACCACCGGCCGGCGCACCCGCATCGCAGCCGCGTCCCGCGAGCTGCCGCTGCTGTACGTCATCACGCTGGTCGCCAGCGGCGTCGCTCTGATCGCAAACGCCGGGACGCTGACCTTCCGGAGCAGCCTCCGGACGTCGCTGCTGGTCGTCGGCCTGGCGGGCGTCGTAGGCCTCAGCCTCGCTCTGCTGTTCGCGCTGAGCGGGCCCTGGGAGGGTGCCCTGACGGTCAGTGGCGAACCCATCGACACCATCCTGCGGGATCTTCGGGACGGCTTCTTCCAGGCGACGGCTGGCATTCGATAAATCTCGTCATCAGTTCGCGGCGAATCCGAACGGCCCGGGCGATGCCCGGGCCGTTCGCGTGGGATGGGTGGTGGATCAGACGTCCGGGCCGTGATCGTGGACGTGCTCGTAGCCCTGGTGCGGCGTCCCGATGTACGGGAAGGCAGGCAGGAACGGCATGTCGTTGGCATCGACGCCGTCGCCGATCATGTTGTTGGGGGTGCGGTTCGGCACGCCGAGGACCGCGTTGAGGGTCGGCCCATAGCCCTCGATGAGGGCGCGGACCTCGATGTCGGTGACGTCGTCGAGAAGACGACGGCCGTTCGGGAAGCCGCACAGGTCGGCGTCGAGAGCGCCCAGCCGGTTGGGCGTCCCGCCACCGTTCACACCGAAGACACATGCCCCGTCCGCGTTCGGCTTGATGCCGGTGTTGACGCGCAGCATGTCGGCCTGGGTGGAGCCGGTGCGGGTGAACTGGAGGCCGCCCGGGACGGTCTGCGAGTCCGGGATGTTGAGCCCGGTCAGCAGGATCGCCACGAGGTCGGCGCGGTTCGATGTGGCAGGCGTGTCCAGTGCGTTGTACAGCACGTCGGCCACCGCAGTGAGTTCCGGTGCGAGGTAGTACTTCGCGAACTGGGAGTCCTTGGACGGCTTCTGGCTGTTCCAGTAGTCCTTCTTGGTGGTCGGGATGATCACCTCGTTGATCAGCGGGTTACCGAGCCGCGACACCTGCTGCCAGGGGCCCCACGACGACATCGAGCCGTCCGCGTTGAGCGTCCGATACTTCTGGCGGCTGGCCGTCGCCCAAACGCCCAGAACGGCGTCGGGGTCGTTGGGTCCCGTCGGCAGCCTGTGGTCCTTGGTCAGCTTCTGGAGCGGGATCTTCAGCGCGATCGAATTGGTGTTGTACCCGTCGACGTCGTCGATGCCCGGCGCGGCCGGCAGCGAGATATCGTGGAGCTCGTTGAACGGTCGGAGCCCGGCCAGATCGAAGATCGAGCCGAGGTCGACGAAGAAGGCGTCGTCGCGCTGCCCGGCGAACAGCTTGGTGCCGTTGCCGAGGGTCTTGACCGCACTGGCCGCGAGGGCGGCGTAGTTCGGCGTCGAGCGCGGCCCGATGTTCACCGGCGGCACCGGGACATCGTCGGCGATTTTCGAGTCGTTGCGCCACACGTCGTACGTCTGGCGGACCAGCAGGTTCGCATCGTCCAGCGACGTGACCGGCCCGTCGTTGTAGAGGAACGTCGGGATGCCGGCGAAGTTCTTGGCGGTCCGCTTCGTCGAGAAGCGGAACGAATAGGTGACGTCGTTCTTGCCGTCGCCGTTGTTGTCGATGCGGATGGCGTACTTGACGGCAGGATCGAACGGGAAGAAGTTCGGCCCTCCGGCCGGCTCCTCGAGCGGCACGTAGTTGGCGATGATCGTCAGGCTGTTCGGGTCGTCAGGACTGACGAACGCGTACAGGTCCGTGTTGTCCGCGCCCGGGTCGCCGGCGATTGCCGGAGCCTCCCGGTGGCTGGACGCGAAGACGCCGCCGACCGACGTCGCCGCGATGAGGAGGGCGCCGGCGATGCCGACGACCTTGGAGCGACTTGCCACGTGATCAAACCTCCAGAGATATGGGCAGATCCACGACCTTCCCGGGGACTGCCGGTCCGGTGCAGCCGGAGGGCGGGTCGCGACCACCGTCCTGTGCTGTCGTCGGTGATGCGTCGCGACGCGGCGATTGGATGAATCGGGCCGATGATTCGAATCGCGAGCGTCAGTCGCCCAGGGTGTCCAGGAGCCGACGGGCCTCGGCCGCGTGTGTCGCCGAGAAGCCGGCGTCGGTCGACAGCGCCAGTTCGAGGTCGCGTCGCGCGGCAGCGCCATCGCCAAGCGCGGCGGCGATCGCGCCCGCGTGGAAGCGAAGCAGCGGATCGAGTGACCCGAGCCGGAGCGCCTCGTCGGACCACTTCTGCGCGTCACGGTCCCGACCGAGCCGGTGCAGCGCCCAGGCCCGGGCATCGGCGGCACGGACGCTCGGCGTCGCCTCGTAGGCGGCCTCGGCGAACGCCAGCGCGCGATCCGGGTCGCCGTGATCGGCCTCGAGCAGGGCCAGGTCGAGGTCGACCATCACGCCGGTTGCCTCGAACAGCTGGATCTCGGCGCGGGCCAGGTCGATGTTTCGTGCCGCGTCGTCTGCGCGGCCGGCGGCGGCTTGCGCATCGGCCAGGGCGATCACGTACTCGGGGAGCGGCACGATGTCGGCCGCTTGCTGGAAGCGGTCAATCGCCTCGTCGAGGCGGCCGTCCGCGACCGCCAGGCGGCCCTGACCGGCGAGTGCCGGGGCATGGCCCGGGACGAGCTCGAGGGCCCGGTCATATTCATCCGCCGCGGCCTGCGGGTCGCCCGTGTAGACGAGCAGGTTGCCGAGCTGGACGTGGGTGAACGCGAGGTTCTCAGGGGCGACGCCCTCTGACTTCGTGGCCGCCCGCATGGCCGTCACGGCCACGTCGAGCTGACCGTGGAGCTCGGCCAGGTAGGACACGCGGGACAGCGTCGTCAGGTCCGTTCCCAACGCCAGCATCGCCGCGGCCGCTTCGTCTGCCTCGTCGTACCGCCCGAGCTCGACGAGGGCGTCGACCTCGACGGCGCGGGCGACGGCCGACCGCGGCGCCAGGTCGATGGCGCTCCGCGCGGTCTCGAGAGCGGTCGCGAAGTCGTGCTTGCCGAGCTGGAGGCTGCCGATGCCGACGAGGACGAGCGCGTCGTCCGGCGCCAGGCCGCGCGCCCGTTCGAACGCTGCTTCGGCCGGGGCATACAGCGACGGATCGGCTGTCTCGCGAACCCGCTGGAGGAGGGCGAAACCGAGGTCGCGCTGGGCACCGGCATCGGACGGGTCCGCGTCGATGGCGGCCCGCAACCGTTCGATCTCGTCAGCGGTCGCGGACCCGGGAGCCGGCGCGGGCGATGCCGTGGAACCCGGATCCGGTGGCGCGCTTGCCGGTGGGCCGGTCGCAGCTCCAGGGGCGGTCAAGGCACAGCCCCCGGCGGCGAGCACGAGCACGACCAAGAGGATCGCCTTCGAGACGCCGACGCGCGAAGCAGTCCTCGTCATGGAATGAGCCATCAAGCGACCTCGTATCTGTGCCGGCGGCGAGGAGGATGCCGGGCTTCGCGCGCCAAGCTCAGCCGAGAAGCCCGTCCCTTAAGACTGCGCAACTCGCGGCAGTTCGGATGATCGGCTTGATGTCAGTGATGAATGCTCCTTCGACATTTCGGATTGTATTGACAGAACTGGCTAGTTAAAGACTTGACACTCGACACGCGCCGTGTAAACGTAGCGTCCATTAGATTTAGAAGGCGGGCCCGGCGTCGCAAACGGTCGCGTCGGCCATGTCTCCCAAGAACAGTCCGAGGTGATGCCATGGCGACTTCCAGGGAACCGGTTCGACTCGCGCTTCGCAAGCTGTGGTCCGATCACGTGATCTGGACCCGCGAATACATCGTCGCCGCAGTCGCGGGGACACCGGATGCCGGCGCCGCTGCGACGCGCTTGCTCAGCAACCAGGAGGACATCGGCGCCGCCGTGGCTGGCTTCTACGGACAGGCCGCCGGCGACCGCCTGACCGAGCTGCTCAAGGAACACATCCTCATCGCCGTCGATCTCGTCGAGGCCGCCAAGACCGGTGATCAGGCCGCGTTCGCGACCCATGACGCGCGCTGGACGGCCAACATCGAGACGATCGCCGCCTTCCTCGCCGGCGCCAATCCGAACTGGCCCGAGAAGGACGTGCTCGACCTGCTGGCGCTCCATCTGAAGCTCACGAAGGACGAGGCTGTCGCCCGGATCACCGGTGACTGGGCAGCCGACGTCAAGGCGTTCGACGACATCTTCACCGAGATCATGGTCCTCGCGGATGCCCTCCACGACGGGATCGTCGCGCAGTTCCCGGAGCGCTTCGCCGAGATGGCGACGGTGTGACGCCGCTCGACCTGGTCGAGGCACCGCCGGCGAGCGCGACGCTCCAGATCGGTGCCCAGGCGCCAGCCTTCGAAGGGCTGCTGGGCACCGATGGCAAGCGCTACGGCTTCTCGACCTTCGCCGACCGCGACGCGCTCGTTCTGATCTTCTCGTCGAATCGCTGTCCAACGGCGAAGGCGTATGCGGATCGGATGAACGCCCTGCAGCGCGATTTCGGCGCGCGAGGCGTGCAGGTCATCGCCATCAATTCGAACAGCCCCCGGCTGTACCCGGACGAGAGCTTTCTCCGGATGGGGGAGCGCGCTACCGAGGACCGCTACGCGTTCCCGTACGTGGTCGACGAAGGCCAGCTGGTCGCGAGGGCCTACGGACCGACCTGCACCTTCCACGTCTTCGTGCTCGACCGCGATCGACGTCTCCGCTACCAGGGTCGCTTCGACGACGCGCGTCTGCCCGAGCGAGTGACGAGCCACGACCTCCGGAACGCCATCGAAGACGTTCTGGACAACAGGGACGTCCGGCTGGCCACGACGCGCCCATTCGGATGCGCACTCGACTTCGTCTGAGGTCAACACCATGGCCGCGTTCGAAAGCACGCCGGCGGCAACTGCGCTGGTGCGCAGACCCCGCGACCTCGACGTTCCGATCCTGGTCGCCGGTTGCTGGGCGATTCTGGTCGTCGCCGAGCTGACAGGCGCCTCGGCCGCGCTCCATCACCACGCGCTGATCGAGGGCGGCGTGCCCCTCACTGCGGCCGTCCCGATCTTTCTCGTCGGCTGGCTCGTGATGGCGGCGGCGATGATGCTCCCGGCCAGCCTGCGGGCCATCCAGCTGGTCGAGGGGGCGGCCTCGGCGGTGGCTTTCGCCGCGACGAGCACGCTCTTCGTTCCTCGCCTCGTTCGCCCTGGTGTGGACTGCGCTTCGGGCTGGCGGCGTTCCTGGGCGACGTCGGCCTCCACCATGTCGTCGACACCACGCCCTGGCTCGCGGAGCGACCGTGGCTGATCGAAGCTGGGATCCTGGCGCTCGCGGGCGGCTACCAGCTCGTCCCGCTCAAGCGGCGCAGCCTCGCTGCATGCCGTCACCCGGCTGAAGCTGCCGTGACGGCCTCAATGGGGAGCATCGGTCGACTCGATCTCCGCCACGGCCTCGCCTGCCTTGGCAGCTCGTGGGCACTGATGCTCCTCATGTTTGCCGAGGGTTTCGCCAGCATCGGGTGGATGGTCGCCCTGACGGCCCTCATGGTCTACGAAGCGACGGGGCGCGACGGCCAGCGTGCCGCGTCAACTGCCGGCGTGGTGCTGATCCTGGCCGCACTGGCTACCGTGTCGGGAGTCTCTGTCGGAGGGCTGTGACGTCGCATCCGCCGCGGGTCGCGCCGCGTACAGTACGTCGGTGGAGGCGTACGACCCGGCTGAGGCGGCCCAGCGATCCGGCATCGGCGTCGATGAGCTCGACCGCATGGTGGAGCTGGGCATCCTCACGCCCGGATGCCGACAACCGGTTCACGCCGGGTCATCTGCGCCGCGCGGCGCTCGTCAAGAGTCTCGCCGCGTCCGGTATCCCGCTCGAAGGGCCTCGGCGCGGTCATCCGGGACGGCAAGGTGTCGCTCGACTTCATCGATGCGCCCGCATTCGAGCGGTTCTCGGCGCTCAGCGGCGTCACGTTCGGTCAGTTGGCCGAGCGGACCGGCGTGCCGATCGAGCTGCTGATGCGGATCCGCGAGGTGAGCGGCTCGGTCGCCCCGCAGCCGGACGATCGCGTTCGCGACGACGAGCTCGCCTGCGCCGAGATGATCGAGGCGCAGGTCAAGGCGGGGTTCCGCGAGACCGCCATGCTGCAGTTGTTGCGCGCCCAGAGCGACGGCACGCGGCGGATGGCCGAGACGGAGTCAGCCATGTGGCAGACCGAGGTGATCGGTCCCGCGATGGAGGCAGGCAAACAGCCCGACGAAATCCTCGGAGTCGACCTCGGCGATCGGATGAGCGCCCTGACCGAGCGCTCGGTCATCGCCATGTACCACCTGCAGCAGACCCGCGCGTGGACCGCCAACATCATCGAAGGCTTCGAGATGATGCTGGCCGACGCCGGCCTGCACAGCCGTCTCGAGCACCCACCGGCGATGTGCTTCCTCGACATCAGCGGCTACACGCGCCTCACCCAGGACCACGGCGACGCGGCCGCGGCCCAGATGGCGGAGGATCTCGGCAGGTTCGTCCAGCGGGCGTCGGTCAAGCACGGCGGCCGGGCCGTGAAGTGGCTCGGCGACGGCGTGATGCTCCACTTCCCGAACCCCGGCAGCGGGGTCCTGTCGGCGCTGGAGATGGTCGCAGGGGTTGCCGACGCCGGGCTGCCGCCGGCGCATGTCGGTCTGCATGCCGGACCGGTGATCTTCCAGGAGGGCGACTACTACGGCCAGACCGTCAATCTCGCGTCGCGGATCGCGGACTACGCCCAGGCCGGCGAGGTGATCGTCAGCCAGGAGGTCGTCGACGCCTCGCTGGGTTCGCCGATCGCCTTCCGTGACGTCGGCCCGGTCGAGCTCAAGGGTGTGTCGGGCGCGCGGCGCCTGTTCGCCGCTGCCCGCGAATGAGCGAGCCGCCGGTGGTGTCGCTGGGGCCTCTGAACGAGACCGCCGTCGAGCCGATGCGCGAGGCCATCAGGACGATCGGCGGCAAGGACGTGTCGATCGACGACGTTCGACGACGAGTGGCGGCGTCTGGCGAGTGGGCCGATCACGGCATCGAATTCGGGGTGTGGCGCGGGGACATGCTGCTCGGCGTGGTGCAGGCCGTCGCCTGCCCATTCCGTGACCCGCCTCACGTGTACGAGGTCGGCATCCTGATCATCGATCCGGGGCAGCGCGGGAAGGGTCTCGGGTTCCAGGCAATCCACTGCTCCTTGCGTACCTGTTCGACGAGCGCCGCGCGCTCCGCGTGTGGTTCACGACCGACGAGGACAACGTCGCCATGCGCCGCCTCGGCGAGAACCTCGGTTTTCGACTCGAGGGCATCCTGCGCGGCGGCCGCGAGGTGGAGGGCCGTCTGATCGACGAGGCCCTGTACGGCATGACCCGGGATGATCCCCGCACGCCGATCGTGCCCGGGCCGGCGGCTTCGTGACGTTCCTCCGTGCAGCCAGCGGCAACGAGCCGTCAAGTCATGTGGTCGCCTTGTCCCTCCACGAGCCCGAGGATGTTGCCCTCCGAGTCGGTGAACCAGGCGTCCAGTGACCCGTCGCTGTCGGTCATGACGCCATCGATCGTGCGGGCGGTGCCGAAGTCGTATTCCTCGAACACGACTCCGCGGGCCCGCAGTGCCGCGACCTCGGCTCGCAGATCGTCCACGTGCCACTCGGCCACGGTGTTCTTGGCCGTGCCGGCCGAAGGTGTCACGTAGATCGAAAGGCGCGTCTCTCCGGACCGATAGACCAGCAGCTCTCCGTCGTAGTCCCGGTACGGCTCGAGCCCGAGCTTCTCCGCATACCAGGCGCGAGCACGTTCCAGGTTCGACGCGGCAAGCAACGGGTGGATCCCGGGTTCCGAGGGTTCCTCGCCTGGTTCCTGCGGTTGCTGGACGAACGAGATCCAGTTGCCGTCGACGTCCTTGAACCAGGCGTTGAGAACCTCCCTTGGTCCATCCAGGCTCGTCATGATCCCGTCAACGGTCCGATCGTCCGGCCCGAATTCGAGCTCCTCGAACGTCACGCCGCGGGCCCGCAGCCGCGCCACCTCGGCCCGCAGGTCGTCCACGCTCCAGACCGCGACCGTATTCTGCGCAGTGCCCGCGGATGGCGTCCGGTACACCGTGAACATGGTCGGCGGGACTGAATAGACAAGCTGCCCTTCCCGTTCGAAGACGGGCTCGAGGCCGAGCTTGTCCGCGTACCAGGCGCGGGCTCGCACGGCGTCCGACGTGGCGAGGAGCGGATGGATCCGGAATTCGCGGAGCATGAGCGGTCTCCTTCCCCATCGGGTCCTCAATCGACTGAGCGCAGCCGGAGCACCATCAGCGCGGTCGACAGGCGCCGACCGTTGTCGCCGTCGAGCGGATGGCCAAGCAGCGACTCGATCTTCTCCAGCCGGTAGGCCACCGTCCGTGTTGCGAGGTTGAGTCGGCGCGCCGCAGCGGTCACGTTCTCGCTGGCGTCGAAATAGGCCTGGAGCGTCTCGATGAGCTCGCCGCCGAACCGCTCGTCGGCGAGCAGCGGGCCGAGCTCGCGTCGCACGGTGGCCTCCGCGAGGTTCGGGTCTGCGAGTAGCAGCCGCTCGAGGGCCAGCTGTTCGGGGTCCGGAATCCAGCCACGGAGGCCGAGCCGCTGGGCCGTGCGCGTTGCGTCGACGAGATCGGCATAGGTCCCGGCCAGCGTGCCGACGCCGTCGATCGGTCGTGAGCCGACCGCCACCCAGGCCGCCTGCCCGACCTCAGGCGGGCCTCCCTTGCGCGCCTTGCCTCCTGGACCGGGCGGCTGCGGCGAGGCTGCCAAGGACGCTGTCGAGGGCGCTCGGCACACGAGTCAGACCGGCCCAATCCTCACGGGCGAGGATGCAGATGCGACCCATGCAGGGGCAGCACGGCCGGCAGCCGGATTCCTGCACCGACGCCCTCGGCGCCCGGGGCGGTCGATCCGAGCAGGTGACCGATCCGTCCGGCGAGCAGCTCGAGGTCCTCCTCGCCGATGCCCGGTCGCTCGGGGGTCGGATCGCTCTCCGGGCTGGGTGCGATTGCAATCAGCCGGTACGCGCGGTCGGGGTTCAGGCCGTGTCGCACCGCCACGCGGCGCAATCGGGCCTGGCTCGCGGCGTCGTCGGCGACGACGCCGAGGAGTTCCTGCAGCGCACCCCTTCGGGCCTCGACCGCGCGGGCGAGGATGTCGCGCTCGGCGGTCCGGTAGCCGTCGGTGACCGCGAGCGAGGTGAGCTCGTTCCACAGGAGGAGGAAGCGGCCGAATGCCGCGAGGAGACCCGGGTCCAGCTTGCCCGCGTGCATTGCGGCGACGCAGTGCCTCCCAGATCAGGCGCCGGGTGACTGCGTAGCGGTGCTGCAGGACGACCAGCGGGCGGTCGGCTCGCGCCGCGATCGCGCCCGAAGCGCGCTGGATCGCCACGATCGTCTCGAGGTCCAGCGAACCCTTGGCCTCGAGCGCCTGCGTCTCGGCCAGCAGGTCGGCGAGCGAGTCGACCTCGAAGAGACGCCGTCGCGTCCGAGTCCCTTTCGCGGGCTGGAGGCCGCCCAGTTCCGTCTCGATCGCCGCGGCGGCCGCGGCCTCCGGTCCCAGCTGCCCGTTCATCGCGATGGTGCCGATGAGGACGCTCGGGCGGACATCATCGAGCGGCTCGCCGAGCTCGGCCGCCACGGCCGCCGCCAACTCGTCGGCGCCTGGCAGCACGCGGCGGATCGCCGTCCAGAGCTCGTCGCTCGAGTCCATGGCCCCCCTCGTCGCGGTGCGCCGCAAGTGTGGCGGTATTGCGCGGTTGCTGCAATGGCGTCGACTGGGTTGGCCGAGCCCGGCTCGTCGTCCCGCCCGCTGCCCGTTGCGCGGTTGCTGCAGTCGCGACGACGCTGTTCTGCTCGATCGAGGTGATGAGTCCGCGGCCACCGGGCCTGCCACCAGCCACAATCCGACGCCGGCCCGTAGCGGGCCGGCGTCGGTGTTCGTGCCGCGGAGCGGCGCTGACTAGGTGATCGGTGCGCGGCTGGCGCCCGCGGAAGCGTGGCGTCCGCTTGCGTTCGAGGCGTGCATGAGGCGCACCCACATCCAGCCTGGTTCGACGATGACCGCGTTCTCGAGCTCCTCCATGAACTGCCGCCACGAGATCGTGTATCGGCTGCCCACGGCGTGCGTCCCGAGGTGCGGACCGGGCTTGCCGGCCGAACCGTGACCGCGATCCCACGGATCGAGGACGTAGAGGTACGTCCCGCTGCCGTCGGGATTGCCGTCGCTATACATGCCGGCGATCACGACCGCATGGAACGACGGGCTGATCTGGAACGGCTGCTCGGCCGACACCCACTGCGGCCCGGTCGACTCGAGGATCTGCCTGAATGCATCGATCGAGTACGACACGGGCGGCTCGACCTCGAGGTCGAAGCGCGTAGCAACCTCGTCGAGGTCGGCCGGTGCCGGCGTGTCCATGATCGCCACCGATTGGCGCCGATCCCAACTCGCCACCATCGCAGCGGCGGTCGCCCAGCAGTTGTCGTTCGTGGTCTGGTTGAGCAGGTCGGCATCCGGCCAGTAGGCGTCGAACGCGTGCGTGACGCCGGCGTTGCCGGCGATGGCGCCGCCCCCGGGACCGGCACTCTCGCCGATGACGTCGCTCGCCTTGTCGACCAGCCCGTTCACGAAGTTCGATGGCGACTGGGTGTCGCCCCAGGTCGCGGCCAGGGCGGCCGGGTTCTCGGAGTAGGCCGGTGCTTCGGATCGTGGACCACCACCACCCGTGCCGTTCGTGGACGGGCCTGTGCCGTTGCCGCCACCAGAGTGGCCGCCACCGCCCGACGCCGGGGCGCCAGCGGCACCGCCACCGGACGACGTGCCGCCGCCCGACGCGGGTGCAGCGTTCTTGTCGAAGTAGTTGATCTTCGCGCCGTCCTCGGAGTGGCTGCCGCCACCGCCCTTGACCCCGCCGCCTGGCTTGACCGCTCCACCGGTGTAGGCCGATGCCGCAGTCTGGGCGAGGCTGGTGATCATCTCGGCGGCGATGCGCTGCCGCTCCGTGTTGGCCTTCAGCAGGTTGTTCATGTTCGTGCCCGCCTGCTCCCCGGCGGTGCTCGCGCCGGCCGCAGTCGCCTGGAGGGCGGCCTGGGCAAGCCCGACGGTCGCCTGCAGTCCGCTCATGTCGCGGAACATGTTGCCGTTCTGGATCGCCGACAGGATCGCGGCCGTCCCGGTCGGATCGGGCAGCGAGGTCGGCGAGGTGATATTGATGATCGGGTTGCTGAGCTGACCCGGCGAGGTGTCCTCGGCCATCGCCCGCGAGCCGGTCTGGATCGCCGCGATGTCGCTGGGCTGCAGCGGGATCGGCGAGTCCTGCCAGTTCCAGAAGCGGGTGATGTCGAGCTTCTCGGCCGCGTTGCTGCGACCCAGGACGGCTTCGGCGAACGTCCCGCCACTTCCCAGTGGGACGATGTCCTCGCGCGAAGCTGCCGATCTTGATGCCGCGCTCATCGAGCCACTTCGCCCACGTGTCGTCGCTGGCGACGTCGGTGTTCATCTTGAAAGCGAGGTAGTTGCCGACATAGCGGATCGGCAGCGGTTCCACGACCTGCGCGACCGGCACCGTCTCGCCGTTGATCGTCACGCCGTAGCCGGATAGCAGCAGAGGCGATCTGCGTCGCGTCGAGCGAGCGGAACACGGCCTGGCTGTAGTGCATCCGGTTGTCGGTCAGGTGCTGTTTCAGGTTGACGTTCACACCGCCTGGCTTGAGCGCCACCACCTTGGTCTCGCCGGCGGTGCCCTTTGCGACGCGGACCGTCGGCAGCTCGAGCGGAAAGCGGACACCGTTGCGGTTGAGGGTCAGCGTCACCGTCGCGTCGACGTCGCGCTCGGTGCTCGAGCCCTTGACCGCGATCCGGCCGATCTGGGTCATCGGGGACGGCGAGTCGGCGTCGATGCCGCCGACGATGTTGCCGTTGATGTCGTGGAACACGATCTGGAGCGCCGCCCCATCGGCTTCGACCCAGCCGCCCTCGACCGACACGTCGGTGGGGAGGAACATCGAGCTGGCCGAGCGTCGCAGGACGCTGATGTTGAGCAAACCGGACAACCGGGCCGCCTGGTCCCCGGACCACAGGCGATCGCTCAGGTGCTGGGTGATCGAAGCGGTCACGACGGGGCTGACCACCTTCGGTGAGAAGGCCTGGGCAAGCGCCGCGGTCGGGATCGCGACGGACGCTGCAGCCGTTGGAGTCGCTGCCGCCGCTGCGGCTACTGGGGTAGCGGCCTCGGCCACGACGTCGGCGTTGACCGCCGACAGCTCGCTGAGCAGGCCCGCCCGCACGTTGCGCATGCCGATCGGCTGGGCCCGTCGGACCGGCTGCGCGAGCGCCTCGAGCGCGAACTTCGAGACGCTGCCGGCGAGGCCCGTGAAGTGCGTGTTGAGATCCGGCGTGATCTCGATGACGTCGAGGTTCTGGAGCGCCTGCCGGATGTCGTAGGTCAGCGCGGCACGCCCAAGGACGCCCTGGAACCGACGCACGATCTCATCCTTGCCGAAGTCGAGCAGCGCCACCGGGATGAACACGACCCGATCGGCGCGCATGACCCGCACCTCGATCCGGTAGACCTGCACGACCTCGTAGTACTGGACCGTCAGGGCGTGCATGTGGTTGTAGTTGGCGAGGACGCGCGTGCTCACGGCCTCGTGCTCAGTCTGCGAGACCTCCTTGACCACGGAGGCACGGCGGCTGCGGTTGCTATGGGCGTGCTGGTGGGTCCGGTCGTTGATCGCCTGGTTCATCGACGTCGCAACGTTGCGGTTGCCCCACGACGTGGAGTAGCTGTCGGCATGCGCGTTGCTCGACGCTTCACTGCTGCTCATGCCCATCGAGCCGCTCGGCCCGCCGAGGAGCCCGCCCAGTGGCGCGCTGATCTCAGCGGCGGCGGACACACCCGTCTGGGTCGAGTGGCTATTCGTGTTGCTGGACGAAAAGCCGCCCTGCGCCTCGTTCGCGACGGCCTTCGTGACCTCGCTGATGGACCGGTTGTGCGACTGGTCGTTCTGGAGGTCGTCGGTCTCGTCGATGATCTCGGTCTCGCCGGCCCGGCTGCGGCGCGTCCAGTCGATGATCGCAACGCGCGTGCTCTCGCCCGGCGCGAGCGACGTGCTGTGAAGCAGCTGGCCGAGGGTCACGCCCTGGGCGTACCACGACTGGTTGAACGTCAGGAGCGCGCCGAACGCGCTCTTCTTGAAACCCGCGTCGGCCTTGGCGAGGACCTCGATGTCGATTGGCAGGAAGCCGAGCCCTGTCACGTCGATGAGCTCCTCGCCGTCGCCGGTCGGGATCTCGTCGAGGAGCAGGGTGGCGTACTGGACGCGCTCGGTCGGGTACTCGCCGGTCCGCGGGAGCAGGTCGCGCGGCTGCTCGAGGTCGATCCCCGCGACGTTGTCGGGGAAGTAGACCGCGTTCATGAGGCGGACGGCAGCCCGGTACGGCGGATAGAACGCGAGGTCGCGGACGGTTTCGACGTCGAGGGCCGATTTGAGATCGGCGACGACGTTCTGCGGGATCTTCTCGAGGATCCCGATCGACATGAACTGGAGCTCGCCGACGGGCTTGCCGGCAACGAGCCCTTCGCGGACGACGTCGGCGCTTGGTGCGCCGTGCTGCGCTAGCGGCGAGTCGAACGCGGAACTGGCCTTGACCAGCTTCGCGGCGTCGTCGAACACGCTCGAGGTCGCGAGGTCGAACACGGTGTCGACCTCGATCTGGGAGAGGACGCTCACCGCATCGGTCGTGACGCCCAGGAGGACGCGTGGCGTCTCGTTGAGGAGCTCTCTAAGGGTGAGGGATCGGGACTCCGTCCGAACCGACGCAAGCAGGTCGTCGGTGCCCGGAGTCGATCCGTTCAGGGTGGCGGTATCTGGCATCGCGTGCCCCCTTCGTCGGAACGCCTGCGCCTGCGTGGCGCGCATGAGACGTTGGGGCAGGGTGTACCGCGCAGCCGTCTCCGCACCGTCTCCGTGCCGTAACGGATTGCCCCTCAGTGCGTTTCCATTGCGTGCGGCGAATTGACCTCCTGGCACTCATCGCGGTGGCGATCCTCGGCGCTTGCGGCGTGCGCTGGAGGCCCGCGCAGCGCGGCGCCCTCACGGGTCGCGACCTTCGAGGAGTTCGCGACCGACGCCTGCGACGCCTTCGAAGCCATGTTCCGGGCGGTCGGCAACCCCGACGCGGGAACTGACTCCGAGCTGAGCAAGGCGCTCGATGAAGCCGTTCAGCGCGGCGACCCGGCTGAGGCAGGCCGCCTTGCGGAGGCCATCACGGTCGAGCTCGAAAGCGGCCGGCAGTCGGCGTCGCAAGCGGCGGCCTGGCCGCCGGGCTTCGCGATGATGAGCCAGCTCGATCGCGTCCTCCTGGCATTCGAGGCGCAGATCGACGCGAAGCGCCAGGCCGCGGGGAACCCGGCTGGACCGGACCCTCAGGCGGCGTTCGAGGCCGCAGGTGGCATCACCTCGTGGCAGGCGATGTTCGAGGCCGCCCGCGCGATCCAGGGCGCGCGCCCGGCCAACCTGCCCCCGCACGAATGCGAGGTTCCCATCAGCTTCTGATCCGTGTCAGCCCCGCCCAGCGATGGACGCCACCGCCCGAACCGGGAACGTGCCGGTTCCGTGAAACGGGGCAGGGATTGCGCTGAACCAGGCACCCTCGACGGGGACCGCGGCGAGGTTCGTCAGGTGCTCGCAGATCGGGATGCCGGCCCCCAGCAGGCCGGAGTGCGCCGGCCGCGCGAGGTCGGCCGGGTCGTCGATGTTGAGCGAGTCGATCCCGACCACCGCTGCATCCGAGTCGACGAGCAGATCGACGGCTGCCGCCGTCAGGAATGGGTTGTCGCGGCCGTACGCGTCGGTCCCCCAGTGGCGGTCGTGCCCGGTGTGGATGAGGACCGCGCGACCCGCAAGGTCGTAGGGGAGCAGCGCAGGCGCGTCGACGGCGCGAGATGAAGACCCGGTCACGTCGACGCGGAGTGCGGGCACGTCGACGAGCCGCTCGAGCGGCAGCTCGGCGAGGTCCTGCCCATCGGCGAGACGGTGGAACGGGCTGTCGACGTACGTCCCGGTGTTGCCGCACAGCGTGATGACGTCGATCGCGAAGGTCACCCCGGGTGCGTAGTGGGCGGTGCTCGCCTCGCGGGTGAGGTGCGGGGTGATCTTCGGCACCGGGAGGCCGGGGTAGGTCGTCATGCCCTCGGCGATCGGATGGCTGAGGTCCACGAGACGCCGTGCGGCCGGCGCCGCCCCGTCCGACGGCGCAGGTTGGAGACCGCGCTTGTGCGGCTCCTCGAACACCCGCCGGTTCCGGATCCGTACGTCGCCGACCATCAGCAGCCGGAGATCGCGCACGAGCGCATCCGCGATCCACGAGTCGGTGACGTCTTCGGAAGGGACGTCGAGCCGGAAATCCTGGCCCTGCAATCCGCCGCCGTTCGTGAATTCGATCTCGAAGTCAAACGCGACCCGGTGATCCACTCGTCCCTCCTGGCTCGACCAGCCGATCCACGACCGCGCTGGTGCTCTCATACAACCATGACGCCGGGAGGGTTTGGTTGCCCGCCTATGCGGCCACGGACATGAACTCCGCGATCGCGCGCTGGTCCCAGTTGTAGTTCCGGATCTCGACCACCTTCCCGTCGACCAGCCGGATCGCCTGCACGAAGTCGTTCACGATGGTGCTGTCGCCGCGACGCCCGGAGGTCTTCGCGATCACCGCCACCCGCTCGTCGCTGACCAGCATGTCGACGACCTCGAGCCGGTAGTCGTCCATGTGATCCGCGGCGAAGAAGTAGCCGAGCACCGCGTCGATGCCCTCGTACGAGCCGGCACCCGGATCGAAGCCGGAGACGTCGAGGCGGACGTTCGGATCGAACGCGGCCCGAAGGCGCTCCGCGTCGCCGGCCATGAACGCGCCGTAGAGATTGCGGACGAGATCGATGTTCGGATGGTCCATGGTGACGCCTCTCTTTCGTGCTGAACCTAACGGTGTTAGGATGCTACTCATGGCAGCGGCCGGAAGTCAAGGGGTGACGAATCGCCGACGCGACCAGGGGTCATGGCACCGCGGCCTCGATCGAGATGCGGTCGTCGGCGAGGCGCTCCGCCTGCTCGATGCGGAAGGCCGCGACGCGCTGACGATGCGTCGTCTCGGTGACGCGCTCCACGTGGAGGCAGCGTCCCTGTACGCCCACGTCGCCGGGAAGGACGACCTGATCGACGCGGTGCTGGATCGCGTGCTGGACGGGATCGAGCTGCCCGCGCCCGACCGCGATCCGCGGACCGCGATCGTCGAGGGGTTCTCGGCCTACCGCCGCGCACTCCTCGCGCACCCGACGATCGTGCTGCTGATGACCGAGCGGGCCCGGTTCACGAGGAGCCAGGCGCGTCTCGCGACGCGATCGATCTCCCTCTTCGAAGAGGCCGGCCTCTCGACGCGTCGCGCCGTCGAGGTGCACGTGACGCTCGTTGCCTTCGTCCTGGGGTTCATTCTCCAGGAGGTCTCGCGACCTGCGTCGCCGAGCCCGAACTCCTCGAAGACGATGCGGTGCTGCGTCGGGCGGTCGCCGCGCTCGTTCAGTCAACACCGGACGAACGCTTCGAAACGGGGCTCGGGGTCATCCTCGACGGGGTGCTCAGCCAGGCCTGAGGCGGTTCGGGCGGTCAGACGGGATGCGGGCGGCCTTTGCCGATTCGTGGCATCGTTGCCGAAGCAACGAACCTTGGAGGACTGCCCAATGACCGACACCGAAACCAACCGCGAGACGGCGGCCCGCAGCGCGGACGAGAACGCCTGGGAAGAAGGGCTGATCGCCGACCTGCGCGCGAACGGCGGCCGGGCCTCGCAGGGGCCGCTCAAGGGCCACCCGATCATCGTCCTGTACTCAACCGGAGCGAAGACCGGGGAGCGGCGTCGCTCGATCCTGACGATTTCGAACGACGGAGACGCCTACGTTGTCGCCGGGACGGCCGGCGGCTCGACGTCCACGCCGTCGTGGGTGGCGAACCTCGAAGCGCATCCTGACGTCGAGTTCGAGTTCGGCGACAAGACGTACACCGGCCGAGCCGAGGTCATCCGGGAAGGCGCCGAGCGCGACCGGCTGTGGGACCAACACGTCCAGCAGCTCCCGCACTTCGCGGCGTACCCCGAGCAGACGGGTCGCCTGATCCCGGTCGCCCGGATCGTCACGACCGAGCAGCTGAAGCAGCGCCCAGACCGCAGCAAAGAGCCCGGTGGCAATGCCGCCGGGCGCGTCCTCAGAGCGGCAGCCGCGCGGCCAGGTGCTCGGCCGCCATGATCGTGATGACGTGCGGGAACCCCGATGGGGCGTCAGGAATGATCGAAGCGTCGATCACGTGGAGCCCGTCGATCCCGTGGACGCGTCCGAGGTCGTCGACGACGTCACCGTCCGCCGGCGACGGGCCCATCCGGCAGGTCCCCACCACGTGCGGGATCGAGTAGGCGTTCTCGACCAGGTGCTGATCCCGGGCCAGCCGGTCGGATGGCAGATCGGGGGCTGGCTCCGAGCTCAGGCCGCGGATCTCGGGTCGGTTGGCGATCTCGACGGCCAGGCGGTAGCCCTCGACCAGGCGCTCGAGGTCGGCCGGTTCAGTAACGGAGGGGAGCGTGATCCGTGGCGGGTCGCCGGATCGTGCCGATCGAAGGCGGACGATGCCGCGCGCAACCGGCTTCAGCAGGATCGGGTCGAGGTAGAAGCCCGGGTCGACGGCGTCCGGGTCGGTCAGCCAGAACATCAGGTCGGGCGGGCCATCCGGGCCGTGCCTGGCTGCTCCGGAAGGTCCCGATCGAGTGCAGGAGTCGGCCCGGAGTTACCGGCGCCCCGCCAACCGCTGTCGAAGTCGATGCCGGGGTGGTCGGCCAGGTTGGCGCCGACGCCATTCAGATCGACGACGGTGGCGATGCCGATATCGGCGAGATGGTTCGCCGGCCCGATCCCCGAACGCATCAGGATCATCGGGCTGCCGTACGTGCCGGCGGCGAGGATGACGATCCCGGCCGCGAACGTCGGTGCCGTCCACCAGTCGGACCCCAACCGAGCGGTGCCCCTCGAGGAGCACCGAATCGACCTCGGCGTGGCTTCGGATCGTCAGCGTGGGTGGTCGCTCGCCTGGCGAGAGGTATGCCCCGAACGTGGTGACTCGCCGGTCGCCGCGGACGCTCATCGGCATCGGCCCGATGCCAACGGCGCGGCCGTCGTTGTGGTCCGCGACCGCCTCGAAGCCTGACTCGCGCAGCGCGTCGATCGCCGCGCGATGGATGTCCGAACGCGGCAGGTCCGGATACCTCGCGATCGGAAGCGGGCCATCGGAGCCGTGCCACGGTTCGCCACCGAAGTCGACGTCCGACTCGAGCCGGCGGAATGCGGGCAGGACGTCGGCCCACGCCCAGCCGGGGTTGCCGCGGGCCGCCCACGCATCGAAGTCGGCCGCCGCGCCGCGCACCGCGAAGCGCGTCAGCCACGACGTTCCGCCGAGCAGCCGCCCTCGCCGCAGGGGCTTCGACCCACCGGACGGCCCGGGTTCGGACGTGAAGCCCCAGTCGGCGGGCTTCCCCAGGCGCCAGCCATCCGGAGCTGCGTTCGCGTCCGGCTCGCCGCCGGCCTCGAGGAGCGAGCACGGATGCAGACGTGCGCTCCGCCAGTCGCCGGGCGAGCACGCACCCGGCTGCCCCGGCGCCGACGATGACGATGTCGGCGTTGTTCGCGGCCGACTGCGGTGCCTCCGTCAGAGTGCGATCTCCCTGCCGCTCCGTGCCGACTCGTAGAGCGCGCCAAGGATGCGCGCCTGCCCGGCGGCATGATCCCGGCCGAGAAGGAGCTCCGCCTCGCCACGGACCGCGGCACTGAAGTTGTCGAACTCGTGGAAGTAGGGGACCTCCATCGGGTGCGGATCGTCGGGGTGCCAGTGGGTGACCTCGCCGTCGCGGACGAGCGTCGCCGGGTCCGCCTGCCACGGGTCGAGCAGCATCGCCGAGCCTTCGTCCCCGATGGCCTCGAGGCCACGGTGGTCCATCGTGAACCCGGACGTGAATTCGGCCATGACGCCGCTCGGGAAGCGCAGGACGCCGGTGAAGCGCAGGTCGACGCCGGTCGGGCCCCAGGCGGCGCGCCCGTAGACGGTCTCAGGCTCCTCCCCGGCGAGCAGCCGCGCACCGCTGACGCAGTAGCACCCGACGTCCATCAGTGAGCCGCCATCGAGATCGGCCTGGATGCGGATGTCGGTCGCGCGGTCGGCGCCCAACACGAACGCGAAGGTGGCCCGGATCGTCTGCAGCTCGCCAAGCTCCGGGAGCGTCGCGCGCAGCGCCGCCGCCTGCGGGTGGTGCCGCCACATGAACCCCTCCGACAGGACGAGGTTGCGCGCGTCGGCGAGGTCGTAGGCCTCGTGGACGTCCGCCACGCGGGTCGAGTACGGCTTCTCGCACAACACGTGCTTGCCGGCCCGGAGGGCGTGCATCGTCCATTCGTGGTGCATCGAGTTCGGCAGCGAGATGTAGACGGCCTCGACCTCCGGGTCATCGAGCAACGCCTCGTACGACCCATGTGCGCGCGCGATGCCCTTGGGCGCGGCGTACGCCTCGGCTCGTTCGAGCGTCCGGCTGCCGGCCGCCACGAAGGTCACCCGGTCCGAGCGGCGCGCGCCGGGCACCACCTTGTCGGTGATCGAGCCGGTGCCGAGGAGGCCCCATCGGACCGGCCTCATCGACCCTTCGCTGGCCATCGTTCCTCCCGTATCCCGGGTTCCGCGGCCGCCGGTTCGCCAGCGGCCGGTTCGCCGACGCCGGCATCTTCCGAAGCGCCATCAGCGGCGGCATCGGTCCGCGGCGCCAGCGGCGTGACGTGCGCCGACGATTGCTCGGCGTTGATCACGTGCATGACCGCGTTGATCAGGGCGAGGTGCGTGAACGCCTGCGGGAAGTTGCCGAGGTGGCGACCGCTGTGCGGATCGATCTCCTCCGCATACAGCCCGAGCGGGCTGGCGAACGAGAGCAGTTTCTCGCACAGCTGGTGCGCTCGTTCGAGCTCGCCGATCTCGACCAGCGCCGACACCAGCCAGAACGAGCAGATCGCGAATGCACCCTCCTCGCCCGCCAGGCCGTCGTCGGTCTCCTCGGTCCTGTAGCGCAGGATCAGGCCGTCGACCGAGAGCTCGTCGGCGATGGCCAGGACCGTCGCCCGGATGCGCGGGTCGTCGGAGGGCAGGAAGCGCACCAGCGGCAGCAGGAGCAGCGATGCGTCGAGCGCCTTGGTGTCGTAGTGCTGGGTGAAGACGCCGCGCTCGTCGACGCCCTTCGCGCAGATCTCCGCGTGGATCTCGTCGGCCGCCTCCTGCCACTCCCCGGCGAGCGCGTGTTCGTTGCGCATGCGGGCCAGGCGGGCGCCGCGATCGGCGGCGACCCAGCACATCACCTTCGACGAGGTGAAGTGCTTCGGCTCGCCGCGCACCTCCCAGATCCCGCGATCGGGCAGCCGCCAGTGTTCGAGGGCGGCCTTGACCTGGCGGACGAGGATCGGCCAGATGCGCTCGTCGAGCCGATCGCGCGACTTCGTGTGCAGGTAGAACGAGTCGAGGACCGCGCCCCACACGTCGTGCTGGCGCTGGTTGTACGCGCCGTTGCCGATGCGGACCGGTCGGGCCTCGTCGTATCCCTCGAGGTGGTCGAGGATGCGCTCGTCGAGCTCACGCTCGCCGCCGACCCCGTACATCACCTGGAGATCGCCCGGCCCATCGGCGACGTCGGCGACGAAGTTCATGAAGTCGTTCGCTTCCCAGTCGAAGCCGAGCGTGTACAGGCCCCACAGCGCGAACGTCGAGTCGCGGATCCAGCTGTAGCGGTAGTCCCAGTTGCGCTCGCCGTGGGGCGTTTCGGGGAGCGAGGTCGTCGCCGCGGCGGTGATCGCTCCGGTCGGGGCATAGGTGAGGCCCTTGAGGGTCAGCGCCGAACGCTCGAGAACGGCACGCCACGGGTGGTCCGGGAAGTGGCCGCGGGCCAGCCAGTGCTGCCAATGGTGCGCGGTCCAGACCTGTCGCCGGTAGGCCTCGTCGAACGTGGTCGGCGGCGCGACCTTGCCCCAGGACAGGGCGACGAAGCGTGTCTCGCCTTCCTTGACCAGCGTCCGGGCGATGGCCCGGGGACCCTCGAAGCCCAGGTTGATGTCCGAGGTGAGCGTCAGCGCCTGGTCGACGTTCTGCGTCGCCCGGCAGATGCCCTCGTTGTAGCCCTCGCCCGTGTACTCCCAGCGACCGAGGGCCTGGCCGTAGTCGAAGACCGGCTCGCAATCGAGGGTCATCTGGACCTCGCCGTTCACGCAGCGAACGGTGCGCAACAGGATGTGCTCGGCGTCGTAGTCCGTCGGGGCGCGTTTGTGGGTCGAGTCGCGCACGTCGTCGTGGTGCCACGGGCCCATCAGGAGGGTGTCGCGGACGATCGCCCAGCCGGTGGGCGTGTTCCAGCTGGTCTCCACGACCATCGTGCCGGGGATGTAGCGGCGGGCCGCCGGGACGAGGACGTCGGCAGGCCCGAAGCGGAAGCCGCCGGCGTCCCGATCGAGGATCGCTCCGAAGACGCTCGGCGAGTCCGGCCGCGGGATGCACAGCCACTCGACGTTGCCGCTCGGCGCGATCAGGCCGTTGACCTCGCAGTCCGAGATGTACGCGTAGTCGGCGATCGGCGGGTACGGGGAGCGGCCCGTGAGGGCATGTTGCTCGTGCGGCCCGAACCTGGCGGCGCGTCGGTCGATCGACATCGCGTGGCTCCCTGTGCGGGGCCGACAGTCTTGCACGATGACGCAACTGCGCCAAGGCCGGTCCCTAGACGGCTAAACGGGCAGTCGGGTCGGGCCAGGTATTCCTTGCGCCATCGTTCGGTCGCGTCGACCGCGTTGAACGTGTACAGGTGCAGGTCGACGACGTCCGCGGTCGGGTCCGCCACCGTCGGGGCGAGCCCGTCGAGCAGGCCGTCCGGCTTGTAGAAGCCGCCGGAGCGCAGCATTCGCGCCACGAAGCGCGCGTTCTTGCTGAGGAACCGGTGCGTGTCGGCCACCCCGATCCGTGCCGCAATCGCGAGCAGCCTGTGGGGCTCGGCGACGCCCGGGATGCCGATGTGGACTGGAAGCGCGACGCCCTCCGCTCGGCGCGCCGTGATCCACGACGTCGATCGCGGCAGGGTCGAAGCACAGCTGGGTCGTCATGTAGCTCGCGAACGCGGCCTTCGCGCGGAGCGCGTCGAGCAGCAGACCGTCGGCGATGAACGCGTGACCCTCGGGGTAGCAGGGGATGCCGATCTCGGCGAGCGGGTGGCCGATCTCGGCCATCTCGCGCAGCAGCGACAGCCCGTCCGGGTAGTCGCCGGGCTCCTTCTCGTCGCCGCCGACCACGAACGCGCGTCGGACGCCCGCGGCCTCGAGCCAGGCCACGAGGTCGCACAGGTGCTGCCGGTCGCGCACCATCCGCGCCGAGAGATGCGGCACGGCCCGGAAACCCGCGCTCTGGAGCTGCTCGCTGAGGGCGACGGTCGCCTCGAGGCCCTTCGCCGGCGACGCGGTGACCGAGACGGTGGCCCCCGCCGGAAGGTGCGCCGCCTGGTCCATCGCGTTCTTCAGTGGCACGAGCTCGAAGGTCGGTGAGGCGAGGACGCGCGCAAGTGCCTCGCGACCGGACGCCGAAACGCGCGTGCGGCGCCGGAAGAGCACGCCTAGACCTCGGAGTCGGGGAAGGACGCCTTCCGTTTCGCGATGAACTCGCTCAGCGCCTCGTCGATGCCCGGGTCGATCGGCGGTGCCTCGTACTCGGCGAGCATCCGCTTCCAGATCTTGTTCGCGCGCTGGGCCGCATCCAGCGAGCCGTCCTCGACCCACTGCTCGAACGAGTTGTTGTCCGCCGTCTCGGACCGGTAGAACGCGCTCTCGAAGTTGGCGAGCGTGTGGGCGGTGCCCAGGAAGTGCTGCCCGGGCCCGTTCTCGCGGATCGCGTCGAGCGCCTGACCGTTCTCCGACATGTCGACGCCCTTCACGAACACGGCCATCATCCCGCACTGGTCGGCGTCGAGGATGAACTTCTCGTAGCCGACCGACAGCCCGCCCTCGAGCCAGCCGGCCGCGTGGAGCACGAAGTTGACGCCGGCGAGGACCGTCGGCTGGAGCGTCGCCGCGCTCTCGTAGGCGGCCTGGGCGTCCGCGACCTTCGACGCGCACAGCGAGCCGCCCGACCGGAAGGGCACGCCCAGCCGCCGCGCCAACGCGGCCATGACGTACAGCACGAGCGCGGGCTCCGGCGTCCCGAAGGTCGGCGCACCCGACTGCATCGACATCGAGGACGCGAAGCTGCCCAGCACGACCGGCGCACCGGGCCGGACCAGCTGCACGAACGTCATGCCGGCGAGGGCCTCGGCGAGCGTCTGCGCGCACACCGCGGCCGCGGTCACCGGCGCCATCGCCCCGGCCAGGATGAACGGCGTCAGGAGCGTGGCCTGGTTGGCCTCCGCGTAGGCCCGCGCCGCGCCGAGCATCACCGAGTCCCAGACGAGCGGCGAGTTCGCGTTGATCAGGCTGAGGACCACCGGGTGGGTCTCGATGTAGTCGGCCCCGAACGTGAGGCGCGCCATGTCCACGGTGTCGCGCGCCCGCTCCGGCGCCGTCACCGAGCCCATGAACGGCTTGTCGCTGTAGCGGATGTGCGAATAGACCATGTCGAGGTGGCGCTTGTTGACCGGCACGTCGACCGGTTCGCAGACCGTCCCGCCGCTGTGGTGGAGGTGCGGTGACAGGTAGGCCAGCTTCACGAAGTTGCGGAAGTCCTCGATCGTGCCGTAGCGCCGGCCGTTGTCGAGGTCGCGCACGAACGGCGAGCCGTAGTTCGGGGCGAAGACCGTGGCGTCGCCGCCGATCCGGACGTTGTTCGCCTCGTTCCGGGCGTACTGGACGAACTCGCGCGGCGCGGTTGCCTGGACGATCTGGCGGCACATCCCGCGCGGGAAGCGCACGCGTTCGCCCTGGACGTCGGCGCCGCCGTCGCGCAGGACACGGAGCGACTCGGGGTCGTTGCGGAACTCGACGCCGACCTCCTCGAGGATCGTGTCGGCGTTGTGCTCGATGGTCGCGAGGCCCTCCTCGTCGAGGACCTCGAACGGCTTGAGCGTCCGGGTGAGGAACGGTTCCCGCTCGACGTGCGCGTGGAGCCGGGCGGCCTGGCGGGCCGCGCGGCCGCCGCTTCGCCTGCGGTGGGCGTCGTCGGTCATGAGCGGTCCCTCGAGGCGGCGGCGACCTCGCGCCGACGCCGCCGCTCCCCGCGGGCTCCGGCACCTCCGCTCCCGTCGCCGTCGGACGGGCGCTTCGGGAGCTCGACCCGTTGCTCGAGGTGCGGGAAGGGCGCACGTCGGTGGGGGAACGCGAGCGCGTCGACGAAGTGCTCCTGGAAGCGAGGCTCGACGGCGGTCTCGATCTTCTCGACCCGCCGCGTGACGTCCTCGATCTCGCGCCGGGCCGCGGCCGACAGGAGCGCGATCATCGCGCCGGTCCCGGCCGAGTTGCCGGCTGCCTTGACGCGGTCGAGGTCACAGTCGGGGATCAGCCCGAGGACCATCGCGTGGAGCGGATCGATCTGACTGCCGAACGCGCCGGCGAGCCGGACCTCGTCGACGGCGTCGATGCCCGCGTGGTCCATGAGCAGGCGCACACCGGCGTACAGCGCGGCCTTGGCGAGCTGGATCGCGCGGACGTCGTTCTGGGTCACGAGGATGCGCGGTTCGCCGCGCGTGAAGCAGGTAGGAGAACGTGCGCCCATCCGGGACGATGCGCGACGTCCGCTCCGCGAGCGACCCGTCGATGATCCCGTCCGGGGTGATCACCCCGGCGAGGAACAGCTCGGCGATCACCTCGACGATGCCCGAACCGCAGATCCCGCTCACGCCCAGTTCGGCGGCCGCCTCCGCGAACCCGGCTTCGTCGGACCACAGCTCGGAGCCGATGATCCGGAAACGCGGTTCGAGCGTCTCGCGGTCGATCCGCACCCGTTCGATGGCGCCGGGCGCCGCGCGCTGCCCCGACGAGATCTGGGCGCCTTCGAAGGCCGGGCCGGTGGGCGACGAGGCGGCCAGCAGCCGCTCGCGGTTGCCGAGCACGATCTCCGCGTTCGTCCCGACGTCGACGACGAGGCGGACCTCACCCTCGGCGCGGTGCGGCGTCTCGGCGAGGATCACGCCGGCCGTGTCCGCGCCGACGTGCCCGGCGATGCACGGCAGCACGTACGCACGCGCGCCCGGGTGCGCGGTGATGCCCAGCTCGACGGCCCACGTGCGGACCGCCCGGTCGGTCGCGAGCGCGAACGGCGCCGTGCCGAGCGGGGTCGGGTCGATGCCGAGCAGGAGGTGGTGCATGATCGGGTTGCCCACGAACGCCAGCTCGAGGATGTTCGCCGGTCCACGCCCGCATCCCGCGCGAGACCCGTCACCAGGGCCTTCAGTGCCGCGCGAACGGCACGTGTCATCTCGCCGGCGCCCTCGGGATGGAGCATCGCGTACGAGACGCGGCTCATGAGGTCCTCGCCGAACCGGATCTGCGGGTTCATCACGCCCGACGAGGCGAGCACCTCGCCGTTGGCGAGGCGGACCAGGTGCCCGGCGAGCGTCGTCGAGCCGACGTCGATCGCGACCCCGTACAGCTCCTCGTTGTAACCGGGCCAGACCGCGGTCAGGGTTCGTCCCTCGTGGACGGCCACGGTCACCGCGTAGTCGCCTTCGGCCAGCGCCGGCTGGAGCGCCCGAACGACGTGCAGGTCCGATTCGAGGCCGGTCAGGCCCCATTCGCGCTCGAGCGCCTCGAACAGCCTGATCAGGTCGCCGGACGGGGACGCCAGCTCGGGCCGCTCGACCTCGACGTAGTGGAGTCGCACGACGGGGTCGATGTCGAAGGTCGCGCACGTCGAGGCCCTTGCGCACGACCTGGCGGTGGACCTGGCTCTCCTGCGGAACGTCGATCAGGCAGTCGGCACGGACCGTGGCCGTGCACCCGAGGCGTCGGTCCGCTTCGAGCCCCTTCTCTGTGCGGTAGCCGGCCTCCACTTCCCCGAACGGCGAGAGGCTTTCCGCAGACGACGTGATCCCGTGCTTCGGGAACGACCCGACGCCGACCGACACCTGGCAGCGGCCGCAGATGCCGCGCCCGCCGCAGACCGAGTCGATGTCGACGCCCAGCGATCGGGCCGCGTCGAGGACCGTGGTGCCTTCGGGAACGTGGCCACGCCGCCCCGACGGGGTGAAGATGACGAGCGGCTCGGCCGAGCGGGTCATCCCGTGGTCGCCGAACCCGCCCCCGCGCCGGCACCGGCGCCACGCCGGCGGTTCACCCTCCGGCCGCCGTTCTCGCCATCGGGCGGGGCAACCCGGAACTGGCGGATCCAGCGGCTGGCATCGCGGTCGTTGCCCATCAGCACGTCGGCGGCCATGACCGCGTGGCGGACGCCTTCCGCGATGGGGTTCGTGATGGCCGAGGTGAGCCCGCTCGCGATGGCCATCGTCAGGAACGCGCCGTTGATGCCCTGGCGGTTCGGCAGCCCGAAGCTGACGTTGCTCGCGCCGCACGTGGAGTTCACGCCGAGCTCGTCGCGCAGGCGGCCGAGGATCCGGAACACCTGGCGGCCGGCGGTCGGCAGCGCGCCGATCGGCATCAGGAGCGGGTCGACGATGACGTCCTCGCGCGGGATCCCGTGGTCGGCGGCGCGCTCGACGATCCGCTTCGCGACCGCGAAGCGCACGTCCGGGTCCTCGGAAATGCCGGTCTCGTCGTTCGAGATCGCGACGACTGCCGCGCCGTACTTCCTCACGAGCGGCAGGACGCGTTCGAGCCGCTCCTCCTCGCCCGTGACCGAATTGACGAGCGCCTTGCCCTGGTAGGCGGCAAGGCCCGCTTCGAGCGCCTCGACGATCGACGAGTCGATCGACAGCGGGAGGTCGGTGAGCGACTGGACGAGCCGCACGGTCGTGGCGAGGATCGCGGGCTCGTCGGCGAGCGGAATGCCGGCGTTGACGTCGAGCATGTGCGCGCCTGCCTGGACCTGGGCCAGCACGTCCCGCTCGACCCGGCTGAAGTCGCCGGCCTTCATCTCCTCGGCGAGCAGCGGCCGGCCGGTCGGATTGATGCGCTCGCCGATGATCACGAACGGGCGGTCGTCGCCGATGACCACCTCGCGCGTCGCCGACGCGATGACGGTTCGCGTCACGAGGCCGCCTTCGTCTCGTCGACACCACCGGTCGCGACCAGCTCGTTGAGACGCTCCTTCGTGTAGTGCGCCTCGAGCCGCTCCGCCTCCTCGCGCGCGGCCGCCTCGAGGTCGTCGCCGCAGCGTCGCTGCTCCTTGCGCCACTCGGCGATGTAGGCGTCCATCTCGCGGCGGCCGGCCTTGAGCGCCGCGCGGTCGATGGCGACCTGGAAGCGCGGATGGAGCACGATCTTGCTCGCCCGGCGCTTGTCCTTGGCGATCACCTGGGCGGGGATGTCGCGCCACCAGATGACGGTCAGCGTGCCGGCCATCAGGCGGCCGCCCCGCGGATCGCGGCGGCGAGATCGCCCAGGCCGGTCTGCCGGCATTCGAAGGCCAGACCGAGCCTGTCCGCCGCCGCTCGGGCCCGCTCGACGAGCTCCGGGTCCTCGGTCTGCGCGAGGTACACGAGCCGCCGGTAGTTGCCGAAATACATCTCGAGCAGCTCGGGGTGATCGTCCAGCCCGAGGCCGCGCCACACGATCCGCTCGAAGTTCCGGGCGAGGAAGTCGGTCAGGTAGAACGTGCCGACCTCTTCCTCCTGGAGCGCTTCGAAGGCTGCCGCGCCGGCATAGAACTCGTAGCAGTGGGCGCCAGGGATGCGTTCGACGCCCTCGAAGTCGCGCTCCAGCATCCGGTCGAGGAGGCCACCCGTGCCGCAGTCGGCGTACGCCACGAAGACCCGGTCGTACTCCCCACCACGAGCACGCAGCCGTGCCGCAACCGCGTCCGGAATGCGCTCGGGGCGGTTGTGCAGCTCGGCGGGGAGACACGTCAGGTCGACCCCGGGCAGGCTCCGCGTGAGCGCCACGAGCTCGCGCCCGAGCGCGCCACAGCCGACGACGAGGACGCGCGGCGCTGGAGCCGCGTCAGGCAGCAGCGCGCCTGGCATCGATCAGTCTCCGGGCTGTCTCGGCGGCCACGCCGGCGTCGCGGCAATAGGCGTCAGCGCCGATCGCCGCCCCGAACTCCTCGTTCAACGGCGCCCCGCCAACCAGCACGATGTAGTCGTCGCGCATGCCGCGGTTCTTGAGCTCGTCGATGACGACCTTCATGTACGGCATGGTCGTGGTGAGCAACGCGCTCATGCCCAGGATGTCCGGCTTGTGCTGTTCGAGCGCGGCGATGAACTTGTCCGCGTCGGTGTTGATCCCGAGGTCGAACACCTCGAACCCGGCGCCTTCGAGCATCATGCCGACCAGGTTCTTGCCGATGTCGTGGATGTCGCCCTTGACCGTGCCGATCACGACCTTGCCGATCGGCTCGGCGCCGGTCTCGGCGAGCAGCGGCCGCAGGATCGCCATGCCGGCTTTCATCGCGTTCGCGGCGAGCAGCACCTCGGGGACGAACAGGATCCCGTCACGGAAGTCGATGCCGACGATCTTCATGCCCGCAACGAGCGCGTCGTCGAGAACCTTCGTCGCTGTCCAGCCGCGCCCCAGCAGGAGGTTCGTGCCCTCGACGATCTCGTCGGCCATGCCGTCGTAGAGATCGTTCTGCATCTGCTCGACGAGCTCGTCGTCGTTCAGCGCAGAGAGATCGATTTCCTCGTAGTCGTCCTGAGCCATCGCCTCGAACCCGCTCCTTTGCCCAACACGGCCGTTCCGCAATGCGGAACGGTGCCGTATAGTGGAACAGTCCGCGTCCGGAGCGTAATTCAGGGCCGTCAACGTGTCCAGAGTCCAGTCCATCGAGCGAGCCTTCGCGGTGCTGTCGGCGCTGGCCGACGGCCCGATCGGCGTGACCGAGGTCGCGCAGCGGGTCGGCGTGCCGAAGAGCACCGCCGCGCGCCTGCTGACGGCGTTGTGGCACGAAGGCGCCGTCGAGCAGGAGGCGGGCGGGACCCGCTACCGGTTGGGGCCGCGGATCGCGGACCTGGCGGCGCGTCACGTCCCGACGCGGGACCTGGTGGGGGTGGCGCGGCCGCATCTCGTCGAGCTGGCGACCGCCGCAGGCGAGGTCGCCGGGCTGTCCGTTCCCGACGGGCGGGTCGTCCATTACGTGGACCAGGTCGGCACCGCGCACGAGGTCCAGGTGCGGGACTGGACCGGCTCGCGCGTGCCGATGCACGCCGTCCCGTCGGGCCAGGTGATGCTGGCCGGGCTCGCGCCGGCGGCCCTGGAGCGCTTCCTCGCCACGCCGCTCGAGTCGTTCACGCCGGCCACGCTCGCAGACCCCGAGGCCCTGCGCGAGCGCCTTCGGGATGTTCTCCGCGACGGGTATGCCTGGGTCCGCGACGAGTTCAGCGAGGGGCTTGCGTCGGTTGCGGCGCCGGTGGTGGACGGCGACGGCGAAGTGCTCGCCGCCGTCCACGTCCACGGCCCCTCGTACCGCTTCCCGGCATCCGGCACGCGCGAGCGCGTGACGGAGCGCGTCATTCGGGCCGCGGGGCGGATCTCCGCAGAGCTCCGGTCGACCCGACCGCGATAGACACCGACATCCGTCGGCTACTCGAACTGGATCGAGTCGACGATCTGCTGGATCTGCTGTTCGACTTCCGGGTTCGGACCGGCCTGGTCCGTGTGGATCACCCAGCGCTGATTGGCGACCTCGATGATCCAGAGCCGGATGGTGCTGTCGACCGTGTTCGGATAGAGCGATCCAGTCTGCCATAGAGCCAGAACTCGTTCATGGCGCAGGCGGGTCTGCGTCGATCGTCAGGACGACGAGCTTTGCCGGCAGCCCACCCACCGTGGCGTCCACTGGGCCGCCGCGGCTGGTGCCCGGGATGGTTGTCAACGCCGTCGCCAGGTCGTCGATCGAGTCACCCTCGACCCGTGCCGCCTGACCCTTGCAGGGGTCCGTGGCGACGGCGGTGATGTCCCCTGGGAAGACGATCCAGGCGTAGCTTGTCGGTGGGAAATGTTCCGGTCTCGACGCGTCCCCCAACTGATGGCCGCGCCAGCCGGTTGTCGGGATTGCGAACGACAGCGGGACGCCCGTCGGCCGTCACGTCGTAATGGCGTACCATCAAGTGGCTCCCGTTGGCCAGGGGTGCGGCCTCGGCTGAAGGGCTCGGTGTCTGCTACCGCCGTCGGCGAGACCGTTACGGCGGGGCCACCGACCTCGGGATCGCTACCGGCTGGTAGCAGGTTGAAGCCAACGATCGCGACCGCCACGACGGCAACGGCCGCGATGGCGAGCTTGGCGTAGGAGTTCATCTCGGGGATCCTCCGCGCCGGCCACCACTGGCGGCGCTGTGGGGTCGCGTCGAGCGAGTCCAGCACGATGGCGAGGACCTGGTCCGCGGACTCGTGCTCGTCCACCCGAAGCCACGACCGGACGATGCGCGAGACGTCCTGTTCGGTATGCATCAGCTCACCTCTCTGGACGCCGGCCGCAGATCGGCATCGAGTGCCGACCGCAGCAAGCGCATCGCGTGATGAAGTCGAGAGTGGGCCGTTCCAGTCGGGATGCCGCAGATCTCGGCAACCCGCTCGAGCGGCAGGTCGAGGTAGTGGTACAGGACCACCACCGTTCGGTGATCGAGTGACAGACGGCGGAAACCGCGTTCGAGCTGATCGCGATCGACGACCGAGCTCAGGTCGTCATCCGCGGGCGGCTCGCCAAGCGGCATCAGCCGAAGGTTCGGCGCCCAGCGACGGTTCTTGCGGCCCTCCGTGTAACAGGCGCGCACGAGGAGCCGGTACGACCAGGCCTCGAAGCGGGTCGGGTCGCGTAGCTGGGGGAGGTCCTGCCAGACGGACAGCAGCGCCTGCTGCGTCGCGTCCTCGGCGAGATCCAGGTCGCGCAGGATCCTGCGCGCCACGGCCAGGAAACGATCCGCGATCTCGGTGGCAATGAGGCCATACGCCTCCTTGTCACCACGCTGGGCCCGGATCACGAGACCGGCATCCATGGCTCTCCCAGTGACCGCGTCGCTTCGGTACGACGTCGATCACCCGGTATGGGTGCGCCAGCCCCCGGTTCTTGTCAATCCTTGGGTACGATCCACCATCAAAGTCGACGGCAGGAGGCGGCGATGGTCAACGTGGCGGGCGGCGGTGTTGTGCTTCGGCCGGATGAGGCGCTGACGATCGACCTGGGCGGGTTCGGCGTCACGGTCCTCGCCGACGAGAGCACGACCGAGGGCGGGTTCTCGCTGATCGAGACGGGCGAGACCACGGCCGGGCTGGGGCCGCCGCTCCACATCCATCGCGACTGCGCCGAGTCCTTCTACGTCATCTCGGGCAGCTATCGGATGCACCTCGACGGCCAGGATTTCGACTGCCCTGCGGGCTCCTTCGTGTACGTGCCGGTCGGGATGCGGCATACCTTCCAGTCGGCGGGGCCAGGCAGCAGGAAGCTCAACCTGTACACCCCGGCGGGCATGGTCGGCTACTTCGAGGAGCTCGCGGCCGCCATCGCGGAGGGCGTTGACGAGACTGGCCTCGATGCCCTGGCCGAGCGCTACCAGATGGAGATCGTCGGTCCGGTGCCGGAGGGTTACCTGTGACCGAGCCGGCGCCGATCCAGCTCGTGCTCGGCGACATCACGCGGATCCCTGCCGATGCGATCGTCAACGCGGCGAACAGCGCGCTGGCGGGCGGTGGCGGGGTGGACGGGGCGATCCACCGGGCCGGCGGGCGGGCGGTCATGGCGGACCTCGAGCGCCGATACGGTGCCGACCGTTACTGCCCGACGGGGAGCGCGGTCGTCAGTGACGCCGGTGATCTGCCGGCGAGCTGGGTGATCCACGCGGTCGGCCCGATCTGGCGCGGTGGCGCCGCTGGTGAGCCCGAGTTCCTGGCCAGCGCCTATCGGACGTCGCTGCGTTTGGCCGCCGAGCAGGGCGCGAGGACGGTGTCGCTTCCGGCGATCTCGTGTGGCGTCTACGGATACCCGCTCGACCAGGCGGCCCGGATTGCCATCGATACCGTCCGCGACGTTCTTGAGACTGAGCCGGGATCGATCGAGCGCGTGACGTTCGTGCTCTTCTCGCAGGACACGTACGACGTGTTCGAGGCCGCGCTCAGTCGATGAGGCCGTCGGCGGCGTCGGCGAGCCACGCCGCGACGTAGGCCGCGAACGAGGGGCGGACGAAGAGCCGCCACGTGTCCTCCGGTTCGACGGCGATGTGCCAGATGAGCACGTTCGCGCGGGCGAGGAGCGTCTGCGCGCAGCGGCCCGGACCGAAGACGCGCGGGTGGAGGTCGATCGGGCAGCCGAACTCGAGCAGCTCGCGGCTGCGCGGACCGTGGAGCTCGAGCGTCGTCCGGTTGGCCGAGACGTCGACGATCGCGACACGCCTCCGCGCGTCACCGAGAGCATCGTCCAGCTGCGCCTCGAGGGCAGATTCGCCGTCCGGCGGCCCGACGACGAGCCATTCGTCCGGACCCAGCCACAGGACGGCAGCCTCGGCTCCGCCATGCACGGTGTTCGGTTCGAGCGGCAGCTGCCCGATGACCGATTCGACGGCCTCCCGCGCCTCGGCGTCGCCGGGATCGAGCCGCAGGTCGAGCTGCGTGAGGAACGGCACCTCGCGCAAACCGTCGATCAGCGCGATGCCCTCCAGCGGCGAACGCCGGATCACGCTTCCGGCTCCCCGTCGCGGCGGCGGTTCTCGGGGTCGAACAGCACCGAGTCGTGGATCGTGGCCGCGATCGTCCGCGTCCGGGAGCGGCGCGAAGACGCGCTCGCCAACACGCGATCTGCCCGCCTTGACCATCGCCAGCGCGAATGTCCGGCCGAGCGCGGCACTTCGGTAGCTCGACGTCACGTGGCCGACCATCGGCATCGGGATCGGTGCGGAGGGATCGATGACGAGCTGCGCCCCTTCCGGCAGGAGCTCGGACGGGTCGTCCGGCAGCAGCGCCACCAGCTGCTTGCGGTCCGTCCGCGCGGTGTCCGATCGCGAAAGCGAACGCTTTCCGACGAACGACTTCTGCTTCGAGACGATCCAGTCCATCCCGAGGTCGATCGGCGTGACGGTGCCGTCGGTCTCCTGGCCGACGATCGGGTAGCCCTTCTCGGCGCGCAGGACGTGCATCGCCTCGGTGCCGTAGGGCGTGATCCCGAACGGCTCCCCGGCGGCCATCACCGCTTCCCACATCGCGTGCCCATGCCAGGTCGGCACGTTGATCTCGTAGGCCAGCTCCCCGGAGAACGAGATGCGGAACACGCGAGCCGGCACGCCCGCGACCACGGCCTCGCGCACGGTCATGAACGGGAAGTCCGCGGCTTCGACCTGCAGGTCCGGCGCCAGCGCCCGCAGGACGTCGCGCGACCTCGGCCCCACGACGGCGATCGTGGCCCATTGCTCCGTGACCGACGTGGCGTGGACCCGCAGTTCCGGCCACTCGGTCTGGAGCCACTCCTCGAGCCACTCGAGCACCGGCGCCGCGTTCCCGGTGGTCGTGGTCATGTGCCAGCGGTCGTCGCTGAGGCGGCTGGTGACGCCGTCGTCGAAGACCATGCCGTCGGCATGGCACATCAGCCCGTAGCGGCACGCGCCGACGGCCAGGTTCGAGAAGCGGTTCGTGTAGATGCGGTCGAGGAAGACGCCGACGTCCGGACCCTGGAGGTCGATCTTGCCGAGGGTCGAGGCGTCCATCACCGCCACGGAACGGCGAGCCGCCGCTCCCTCGCGCAGGACGGCGTCGTCCATCGACTCACCGTCGCGCGGGAAGTAGCGCGGTCGCTTCCACTGGCCGACGTCCTCGAACACGGCCCCGTGGTCGACGTGCCAGGCGTGGATCGAGGTGGTCCGGACCGGGTCGTGAAGATCGCCGCGATCACGGCCCGCGAGCTGGGCGAACGACACCGGCACGTATGGCGGGCGGTACGTCGGGACGCCGAGAGCGCCGGGCTCCTGGCCGAGGAGCGCGGCCGCGACCGCACTGGCCAGCACCCCGCCGGTCTTGCCCTGGTCACTGCCCGTGCCAATCGTCGTGTACCGCTTGACGTGCTCGATCGAGGTCAGACCGGCGCCCAGCGCTCGCCGGATGTCGGCCACGGTCGCATCCCGTTCCAGGTCGACGAACGTGGCGTCCTCGTCGCCGGTGCCGTCCCATGTCGGGGCGGCGCTGTCCGGCAGCCCGTCGCCGGTTGCCGTTCCGACGACCTCGACGTTCCGCAATTCGCCGTCCGGGACGTATGCGCCGATCCGGTCGTCGAACCGGAGGCGGCCGCCAGCCTGCGACCAGAGAGCGAGGTTCGGGTTCCAGCCGCCGGACACGAGCAGCAGGTCCGCCTCCGTGCCGTCGACACGCTCGCCCCGGCGCAGGTCGACGACCTTGACCAGCTCAGCGCCCGCATCCTGGAGGACCGCGGCGGACGCGATCCCCGAGTCATTCGTGGTTGCGAGCGCGAAACGGCGACCCGGCAACACGCCATACCGCTCGACGTAGGCAGCGGCCGCGCCCGCCAGCATGACCCCCGGACGATCGTTGCCGGGGAACGGGATCGGTCGTTCGATGGCGCCGGTGCCGAGCACGATCCGATCTGCCCGGACGTGCCACAGCCGGCCTTCGGTCCGGTGCCCAGGCCGTCGCTCGGCGACGAGCACGTAGCCGTGGTCGTAGATCCCGAGGGCCGTCGCTCGCGCGAGGACCTGCACGCCTTCGATGGGCTCGACGACGGGCCCTTCGTCGACGAGGAGCACCCGGCCGTCCAGCTTCGCCGCGGCCGCCTCCCGCCCCGCCGCACCGCCGCCGACCACGAGCGTTTCGACGTGGACGAACTTCCTGTCGAATCGCCCGCGATCCTCTCCGTCGAGGCGGCCTCGCCCGGCGAGCGACCACGCGTCCATCCCGTCCGCGATCTCGACGACCGTCGCCCGCAGCGACGGCTCGCTCACGCCGTTCGGCCAACGGACCTGGACGATCGCGTTCGGCTCCTCCGAGCCTGCGGAGAACACGCCGCGCGGCCGGCCGCTGTAGATGCCATGGCCAACGACGTGCACGTCGTTCGCCAGCAGGGCCGAGGCGATGGTGTCGCCGGCAAAGCCCTCGTACTCCACGTCGTCGAACCGGAACCGGACACGCGTCGCGCGGTCGATGCGGGACCCACCCTCGGCGAGCCTCATTCGAGGAACTCGTGGGTGACGGTGTCGCGCGTGGCCACGAACCAGCGCCGGCATCCGGCCGAGTGGACCCAGCGTTCGCGGAACGGGCCCTTCGGGTTATCGCGCATGAAGACGTACTCGACCCAGCCCGCGTCGTCGACCGCGTCGGGATCCTGCGGGTACTCGATGCCCGCCTGTCCGCCGTAGCGGAACTCCACCTCGGGGCGTGGCCCGCACCACGGACAGGGCACGAGCAGCATCAGGAGCCCACTCCAGTGGGCACAAGCCGGACCGGCGTCGTCTCGTGCTGCCAGCCAGTGGCTCCCATCTCGCGTGAGAAGCTCCAGGACCAGGTGAGCCTTTGCCGCGGATCGAAGGCCGTGATCGCGAAGTTGACCGCTGGTGCATTGGCCCCGGCCAACCGTCGGAGCCGATCGGACGGCGCGAACCGGAACGCGAATCGCCCGTCCGGACCGGTCGTCGTCTCCACCTCGAATGGCTCGAAGCCTTCGCCGGGCGCCTTTCCGCGGTTGTCGAAGGCATCGAGGACGACGGTCACGTTGGGCACCGGCTGCCCGAGCGCGTCGACGAGCGTGCCCTCGACGACTGCCGGCTCGGACGTGACAGCGCAGCCGACCGTGACCGCGGCGACCAGGACCAGCGCGGCCGGTGCCCACATCAGTGCGCAACCGCCGCAGCGCCGTGCTCGTCGATCAAGGCGCCCGTCGTGAACCGTTCCAGCGCGTACGGCGCGTTGAGCGGGTGCGGCTCGCCGTTGGCGATCGTGTGGGCGAGCACCCAGCCCGAGGCCGGTGTCGCCTTGAACCCGCCCGTGCCCCAGCCGCAGTTGAGGTACAGGCCGCGGACCGGGGTGAGGCCGATGATCGGCGACGCGTCGGGGGAGACGTCCACGATCCCGCCCCAGGTCCGGATCACGTGGGCCCGCGCGAACACGGGGAAGAGCTCGATGGCTGCCGCCATCTGCGCCTCGATCACGTGCGGTGAGCCGCGCTGCGCGTACGAGTTGTACGGGTCGATCCCGGCACCCATCACCAGCTCGCCCTTGTGCGCCTGGCTGACGTACACGTGGACGGTGTTGGACATGACGACGTTCGGGTGGACCGGCTCGAGCAGCTCCGAGACCAGCGCCTGCAGGGGATGGCTCTGCAGCGGCAGGCGAATGCCCGGCCATCGCGGCCACCACGGACGCATGACCCGCGGCGACGATCGCTACCTGCCCGGCGGCGATCGGCCCGCGAACGGTCTCGACGCCGATGGCGCGACCGTCCTCCACGGTGATGCCCGTGACCTCGCAGTGCTGGATCAGGTCAACACCGAGGGCATCCGCCGCCCGCGCGTAGCCCCACGCGATGTGGTCGTGCTTGGCGATGCCGCCGCGCGGCTGGTAGGTCGCACCGAGGATCGGGTAGCGCACGTCGGGCGACACGTTGACGATCGGACACAGGCGCTGGACGTCCTCGGGCTCGAGCCACTCGGCGTCGACGCCGTTGAGGCGGTTCGCGTTGACCCGCCGCATGCCCTCGCGCACGTCGTGCAGGTTGTGGGCCAGGTTGATGACACCGCGCTGGCTGAACAGCAGGTCGTAGTCGAGCTCCTCGGACAGCCCTTCCCAGAGCTTCAGCGCGTGCTCGTAGATCGCCGCCGACTCGTCCCACAGGTAGTTCGAGCGGATCACCGTCGTGTTGCGGGCGACGTTCCCGCCGGCGAGCCAGCCGCGTTCGAGGACCGCGACGTTCGTGATCCCGTGGAGCTTCGCGAGGTAGTAGGCCGTCGCGAGCCCGTGCCCGCCGCCGCCGATGATCACGACGTCGTAGGCGCGCTTCGGCTCCGGGTTCCGCCAGAGATGCTCGGGGTGGTGGGCCGGCCTGGGCTCGGGTGACGGCATGGGCTGCATCGTAGCGAGGCGCTGTCGGCGCTGACGCGCTGCGGGTGGCGGGCCACCGCCTTGACGGCCGCCCGGCCTCGGCTCGATGCTCACCGCCGTGCCAAGCCTGTTCATCGACGGCGAGTGGGTCGCCGCGACCTCGGGGACCTGCAGCCCGGTCGTCAACCCGTCCGACGCGACGGTCGTGACCGAGGTGGACGTCGCCGACGACGTCGACATCGCCCGGGCCATCGCCGCCGCCCGGCGGGCCTTCGACGAGACCGACTGGCCATGGCGTCCCGCCGGCGAGCGAGCCGCCCTCCTCACGCGCACCGCCGAACTCCTCGAGCGCGACCGGGCCGAGATCGCCCGCGAAGAGACCCTCAATACCGGCAAGGCGCTTCGCGAGAGCGAGTACGACGTCGACGACGTGATCAGCGTCTTCCGCTACTACGCAGGGCCTCGCCGACAAGGAGGCCGGCCGGCTGGTCGCCACGACCGATGCCAACGCGCTGAGCCGCATCGTCTACGAGCCCCTCGGCGTGTGCGGGCTCATCGCCCCGTGGAACTACCCGCTCCTGCAGATCTCGTGGAAGGTCGCGCCGGCGCTGGCGGCCGGGGACACGATGATCGTCAAGCCGTCACAGGCCACGCCGCTCACGACGATCCATCTCGTCAGGCTCCTCGACGAGGCCGGCGTCCCGAAGGGTGTCGTGAACCTCGTGCTCGGGCCGGGCAACCGCGTCGGGCAGGCGCTCGCCGAGAGCCTCGATGTCGATCTCGTGTCGTTCACCGGAAGTCTCGCGGGCGGGAAGTCGATCATGGCCGCGGCTGCCGTCAACGTGAAGCGGGTCGCGCTCGAGCTCGGCGGCAAGAGCCCGAACATCGTGTTCGCCGACGCCGACTTCGAGACCGCGGTCGACAACGCGCTGACCGCGGCGTTCCTGCACAGCGGCCAGGTCTGCTCGGCCGGCTGCCGGCTGATCGTCGAGGACAGCATCCACGACCGGTTCGTCGACGAGCTGCGCGCGGCGCGCGGACCGCATCCGGCTTGGCCACGGCACCGACGACGCGACCGAAACCGGGGCGCTCATCTCGGCCGATCACCGCGAGCGGGTCGAGCGCTACATCGAACTGGGCACGTCCGAGGGCGCGCGGCTGGTCACGGGCGGCACCCGCCCGACCGAACCGGAGCTCCAGGACGGCTTCTATCTTCGCCCGACGGTGTTCGCCGACTGCACCCCGGACATGACGATCGTGCGCGAAGAGGTCTTCGGGCCCGTGGTCACGGTCGAACGGTTCACGACCGAGGACGAGGCGATCCGGCTCGGCAACGACACCGACTACGGCCTGGCCGGCGCGGTGTGGACCGCCGACGCCTCGCGGGCGCAGCGCGTCGCCGGGCGGCTTCGCCACGGCACGGTCTGGATCAACGAGTACAACCGCTACCTGCCGCAGGCGGAATGGGGCGGCTTCAAGCAGTCGGGCATCGGGCGCGAGCTCGGGCCGAGCGGCCTCGACGAGTACCGCGAGGCGAAGCACATCTACCAGAACACCGCGCCTGCGCCGACCGGCTGGTTCTCGGGCGACTAGCGCTACGCTGCCGGGCTCCATCCCGACAGGAGGGCGAGCCAGAGCAGCGCGACGTCGATGCCGAAGCCGTTGAGCAGGATCGGCGAGAAGCACACGGTGAGCAGGAGCAGCGAGCTCACCGCCTCCGCGACGACCAGTCCCGACCACCAATCCGCCGGGACGAGGATGCCGATCGTGGCAAGCGCCGCCAGGAGCGACGTGACGAGCGTCGACCACGGTCAGCGTCATGCCCGCCGCGCGCACGATGCCTCGGTCGAGGCCGATCCTGGTGACCGGCCACGATCGGCCGAGGTCGAACGGCCACGCCATTCCGCTGCCCGTCGCCCTGGCCGGTTCCGGCGTCGGGACGACGAAGGCGACGTGCGCCAGGCCGTGGCCGAGGAGCAGCGCGGCCAGCAGCCACCGCCCAAGTTCCAGGTCGCGGTCCAGCAGGACCCACGTCAGGCCGGCGACCAGCGCGGCGCCGATCGCGAGCGGCAGGAGCCGGGTGAGGTTGTTCATCGAGCGCGTCTCTGGCGCGCCCGGTGGGCGCCGGGCGCGCAGAAACGCTTGTCCCGACGAGCTAGTCGGCCGGGATCTCCGCGTGGATCGCGTCGAGGTCGACGCCTTGGACTTCGTCGGTAGAGGCGCGCGACGACGTAGACGATCGCGGCCACCCCGTACAGGACGCCGAGGAAGATGATGGAGTTCGAGTTGCCGACGCCGATGCAGGTAGAGGCGGTTCGGGTCAGTGATCCACAGGAACATCACGTACGCCGAGGAAGATCGTGATGATCAGCCTGGCGATGCTGATAGCGGGAACCAGCAGCTCGGGCGACCGGTGAGTTGTGGAAGAGGTCCGGGCTTCCACCACGGCAGGATCGTGGCCGCGAAGGCGTGACTCCCAGGAACGTGACCGCGATGACGAGCGTCGCGTCGAGGGTGAGCGCGCCGAACGTCCGAGCTGAGTAGGCGTAGAACCAGCTGAGGACGATCGGACGGGACCATGATCAGGAGGAGGGCCACCACCGGGACGCCGCCGGTCGGAGACGCGCCGCCGCCTGCTCAGGCAGGATCCGGTCGAACGCCGCCGCGAAGATCATCCGCGTCGACGACAGGAACAGCGTCCCGGACCAGCCGAGGAACCAGACGCCGACCAGGACGACGATCGATCGATCTGGAAGATCGGGTTATCGATCAGGAACGACGCCGAGCAGTCGTCGGGTAGCTCCAGATCGGGATGACCGGAGCCGGTGCGCCGTCGACGCCGTAGCACCGGGTCGATGAAGTTGACGTTCGTCGCCTGGAAGAAGTCCCAGCCGAACGTCTTGGCCGACAGCAGCACGAACACGATCGCGAGGAACGGTCGCGACCCAGATCCCGCCGAGCATGCCGATCAGGACCTTGCGGAAGTCGCCCGCCCCGCGGACCTCGCCGTACAGCGTTGCAGCCCCAGTTCGGGTAGAGCAGCCAGAACAGCATGAGCGGGATCAGCAGCCACGTCCCTGGGCCGAACCCGAGCGGGTCGAGCGCCGGGAACTCGGCCCCGTAGAACGTGGTCTCGACGTCGATCGTCGTCTGGTAGGCGTTCGAGACGCCCCACAGGCTCTGTGCCTCGCGATCGAACGCGGCCTGGAAGTTGGCCTGCGAGAAGATCGCCAGCAGGACGCGAACACGAGGACGCAGCACCAACAGGCCGATGACCAGGCCGATGCGCTGGATCCGGGCATAGCCCGCCATCCCCAGCGCCACGAGCCCGGTGACCAGGGCGATGACGATGATCGACACGATGAACGTGCCGTTGTCCGCCGAGGATCGCCGAGGTCCGGTGGATCCCGGCCAGCGCGGCGACCGGCTGGACGAACTCGCAGGTTGAGGATCGCGCCGTAGATCGGCGCCCACAGGGCGAGGATGAACCACCAGCCGGTGGCCGCGAGGACGAAGCCGATGCCGCCGCGCAGCAGGCCGAGGGCTGCCGCCGCCGACGACGCCCACGACGCCGAGCGACGATCGCGAGCGCTCGCCGAGCGCCGAGGGCGTTCGACCGACGAGGTACGCACCCGATCCCGATCGACGACCGCGCCGGCGACCGCGCCCGGCAGCCCGTCGAGGATGCGGGTCTGCCAGACGTAGTCGCCGCCGGCGCGCGGCATCACCGCGACGAGGCCGGCGTAGGCGATCGCCAGGAACGTCATCGCGACCGCCGTCACCAGGATCGCGGCGATCGGCGAGCGCGTTCGTGCACCTAGGCGAACACCGCGAGGCTGTAGAACATGCCGAGCGTGACGAGGTTGACCGACATGAACGAGTAGACGAATGCATCGAAGCCGGACCAGCCCTTGACCAGTCCGGTGGCGTTGCGCAGGAAGAGCGTCGGCGACGCCGCTGGGGCGGCGACTGGTGCCTCGCTCGAGGTTGTCTCCATCAATCTCTCCCGCTGGCCCCCCGGCCCACACGTCAGCCATTGATCAGCAGATAGCGCTTCACCTCGCCTTTCTTCGTGTCCAGGTCGACGATGGCCGCCTGGAGCACACCGTCCTCGTAGGAGCTTCCGGGGTTGACGGCCAGGGTGCGGCCAAGCTTCACCGCGCCCTTGCCTTCGTGGATGTGGCCGTGGAGCGAGAGGGCAGGTCCGTACTCGAGGATGGATTCGCGAACCGCCTTCGAGCCGACCGGCACCAGCGCCTGGCCGCCGGCCACGTACTTCATGTCGGCGTCGAGCTGCGGCGCGGCGTCCAGGTTCGAGGCGTACGGCGGCGCGTGGAAGTTGAAGATCGCTCGGCTCCGGTCCGGCACCGTCGCGACGAGACCGTCGATCCGCGTTCGGAGCTCGTCCTCAGGCAGCTCGCGGAAGGTGTTCCAGGGCGTGGGGTTCGCCCAGCCGGTCGAGACGAGCGTGAACCCGTCGAGCGGGATCGTGTTCGCCTCGCCGAGCTGCACGTGCTGGGCACGATCGATGATCGGGTCGATCTCGAACATGTCGTCGTTCGCGGGCGATACGACGCAGCGGATGCTCGTGCCGCCGAGGCGCTCGTCGGCGAGCGCCATCCATGCCTCCACCGAACGGAGCATCTCGTCCTTGAACCGGGCGTCGACCAGTGACTGATCGGCGGACCATGCGGCCAGCTCGTCGCGCGTCAGGCGGATCGGGTAGTAGCCGCGGTCGCGGATGCGCTTCTCCATCGCGCGCAGCTCGTCGTCCGTGGCGAGGGTGTGGCGCTGCTCCTGGAGCGTGACCTCCCAGCCGCCGTTCGATTCCGTGATCGGGACCATGGCCTTGCCGGTCATGTCGCCGCCCATGATCAGAACGTCGGCCTTGTGGAACGCGCCCGCGTTCAGGAACTTCCGCCAGCACACGTCCGAACCGTGGATGTCCGTGGCGAAGAAGATCCTCACTGACCCCTCCCTCCGCGCGTCAGTATTCGGCGCTCGTCAAGTCCGCGGCAAACCGCGGTTGAGGTCGGGATCATTGGCCGTGGCCGACCTCCTCTGGCAGCGAATACCACGACACGCGCTCGCCGACGCGGGCACGCATCTTCCAGCGCGTCGACTTCGGGGCCTCGTCGATGGCCTGCCGGAGCGCGCGAACCTGCTCCCGCACGTCGAAGCGCACCGGAGTCGCGCCGACATCGAGATCCGCCGGCGTCATCTCCGTGTCGATGAACTGGGCGAGCTTGTCGAGGTTCCCGGTGACGGTCCGCCACCAGCCCCAGTCGTTCGAGGTGATCTCCAGGATGCGCGGCAGGTTGATCCTGCCGTAGCCCTGGCCGTGGACCGTCTCCCCGTCGTCCGGCCCCAGCTCGTGTTCGGCGAGCAGGACCATCGCGTCGAGCACGTCCTTGCGGTTGATCTTCACCACCTGCAGCTTCGAGAGCAGCAGCTCGGCGAGCGGGAGCGTCGGCGTCGCGTACTGCAGCCGGTCCGCGAAGTCGAAGCGGTGGCACATCTCGAGGGTGTCGACGAGCACGTCGACCGGCCGCTTGCGTGGCGCGTCCACGAAGTACGCCTGCTTGCGCCCGAACAGCGCGTTGTGCTGCTTGTCCGGGGTGTAGCCCTCGGCCTCGAGCAGCTCGTAGAACGCCGCGCGATCCTTGCTGCGCGTGGCGAAGTCGAGATCGACCTCGACGCGGCGTGTGCGGTGGGTCCATTCGGGGGAGTGGGCGCGCACCGCCATCCCGCCCATCAGTCGGACGAGGAGACCGCGCTGGTCGGCGGCCGCCACGATCCGGAGGGCCTCGGCGAGCGGGTCCTCCAGCGTTCGCGCCGTGACACCGGCCTGATCGGTCATCGCGCGGTCCCACTATAGGCGCGCCCGCACGCGTTCCGGCGGCGTGATCCGCCACGTATCCTCCGCCCATGGCTGCGACGCCGAAGGTCGTGATCATCGGGGCCGGGATCGTGGGCACGGCGCTCGCCGACGAGCTCGTCGCCCGGGGCTGGACCGACGTCACGGTGCTCGAGCAGGGGCCGCTGTACGCGGCCGGCGGCTCGTCGTCGCACGCGCCGGGTCTCGTGTTCCAGACCAACGGGTCGAAGACGATGACCGAGTTCGCGAAGTACACGGTCGCGAAGTACAGCGGGCTCACGCTCGACGGGCAGTGGTGCTTCCGACAGGTCGGCGGCCTGGAGGTTGCCACGACCCCGGCTCGTCTGACCGACCTGCGCCGGCGCCACGGCTACGCCCAGTCGTGGGGGCTCGAGGGTGCCCGGCTGCTCGACCCCGACGAGTGCGTGCGTCTCTCGCCGCTGCTCGATCGGGACGTCGTGCTGGGCGGCTACCTCGTCCCGTCCGACGGGCTGGCCAAGGCGGTCCGGGCCGCGGAGGTGATGGCCCGCCGCGCCATCGAGGGTGGTGCCCGCGTCGTCGGGGAGTGCGCCGTGACCGGCATCCGCACCGACGACGGCCGCGTGCGGGCCGTGATCACCGACCAGGGCGAGGTCCCCGCGGACGTCGTCGTCTCGTGCGCGGGGATCTGGGGACCGCGGATCGGGGCGATGGTCGGCATGGCGACGCCGCTCCAGCCGCTTGCCCACCTCTACGCGAAGACCGGGCCGGTGCCCGCGCTCGCTGCGATCGCCGCCTCTGCGGAGCTCGAGGACGAGCGGCCGATCCTCCGTCACCAGGACCGCGACCTGTACTTCCGCGAGCACGTCGACCGGATGGGGATCGGGGCGTATGGCCATCGGCCACTGCCGGTGGACGCGACCTCCCTGCTGTCACCGGCCGAGGCGCCCGTCATGCCCTCGGTGCTCGAATTCACCCCGGAGGACTTCGAGGAGTCGTGGGGTTGGGCGCAGGAGCTCATGCCGGCCCTCCGCGAGACGACGATCGAGGAGGGGATCGACGGGGTGTTCTCGTTCACGCCGGACGGCTTCCCGCTGCTCGGCGAGTCACGCGACGTGGCGGGTTTCTGGGTGGCGGAGGCCGTGTGGGTCACGCATTCCGCCGGCGTCGCGCGCGCCGCGGCCGAGTGGCTCGTGGATGGCGCGCCGTCGCTGGACGTCCACGAATGCGACGTGAACCGCTTCGAGGCTCACCAGGTCGCGCCGCAGCACGTCCGCGACCGTGGCATCCAGAACTTCATCGAGGTCTACGACGTCATCCACCCGCTCCAGCCGATGGAAGCACCGCGGCCCCTGCGCACGAGTCCGTTCTACGAGCGGGAGCAGGCGCTCGGGGCGTCGTTCCTCGAGGGTTCCGGCTGGGAGCGCCCCCAGTGGTACGAGGCGAACGCCGAGCTGCTGGAGCGGTACGGCGAGCGGATCCCCGAGCGGGGCGCCTGGGCGGCCCGTTACTGGTCGCCGGTCGCCGGGGCGGAGGCGCTCGCGACCCGGGACGGCGTCGCGCTCTACGACATGACGTCGCTGAAGCGCATCGAGGTGCGCGGCCCGGGTGCGCTCGCGTTCCTCCAGCGGCTGACGACGAACAACCTGGACCGTCGCGTGGGGAGCGTCGTGTACACGCTCCTGCTCGAGGAGCACGGCGGGATCCGCAGCGACCTCACGATCGCCCGCCTCGAACCCGACCTGTTCCAGGTGGGCGCCAACGGCCAGCTGGACCTCGACTGGTTCGAACGGCACGCCCCGGCCGACGGATCGGTGGAGATCCGCGATGTGACCAGCGGCACGTGCTGCATCGGGCTGTGGGGGCCGCGAGCCCGTGACGTGCTCGCGCCGCTCACCGGGGATGACGTCTCGAACGAGGGGTTCGGGTACTTCCGCGCGAAACGGCTCCACGTCGGGCACGTGCCGGTCACCGCGCTCCGCCTGAGCTACGTGGGCGAGCTCGGCTGGGAGCTGTACGCGACCGCCGACATGGGTCGGAAGCTGTGGGACACGCTCTGGGAGGCCGGCCGCGAGCACGGACTGATCGCCGCGGGACGCAGCGCGTTCGGGAGCCTGCGGCTCGAGAAGGGCTACCGCTCGTGGGGCACGGACATGACCACCGAGCACGACCCGTTCGAGGCGGGGCTCGGGTTCGCCGTGCGGATGGACAAGGGCGAGTTCGTCGGCCGCCGCGCGCTGGAGGGTCGCAGCGAGGCCACGGCCGCGCGCCGCCTCACGTGCCTCACGCTCGCCGATCGCGACGCCGTCGTGATGGGCAAGGAACCGGTGCTCGTCGACGGCCGGCCGGTCGGCTACGTCACGAGCGCAGCGTTCGGCTACTCGGTGGGCTGTTCGATCGCGTACGCCTGGCTGCCCGCCGCGGCAGCGAACGCCGGCCGGCAGGTCGAGATCGAGTATTTCGGCGAGCGGCTCCCCGCCGTGGTTGCCGAGGAGCCGCTGTTCGATCGCGAGATGGCTCGCCTGCGCTCCTGAGCGCGGGCCTCAGTCGACCGGCGCGAAGACCGCGGCCTCCATCATCAGCGTGACGATCGCCGACCGTGTGTCGTACGCCTCGTCGTTGGTCGTTCCGGTGGTGAACATCGTCAGCGTGCCCGCGCTGCCGAGATTGACCAGGTAGGCGAACCGCCAGCTACCGGTGGGCACACCGTCCGTGTCGGCGACGGCCTGCGCCTCGACGAGGGTGGCCGGCACGTTGTTCACCAGGTACTCCTGCGATTGGCTCACGGTCCACGATCCCGGGTCCTCCGCCGCCGTGACCGCCTGGTCGTAGGGCGTGGAGGCGACCGAGATCATCACGTCCGTGACCAGCGTCGAGGGATCGGACGGGACGGTGATCTCGCTCGGGTCGAAGTAGCGGCAGGCCAGGTCTGCCGGGCTGGTCAGCGTGAACCACGTGGCCGCGTAGGAGATCGTGGCCAGCGTTTCCCCGCTCGCGACCACATCGCACGTCGAGACCGTCACGCCCGGTGGCGGCTCGATCGAGGGAAGGGCGCTCGGCGCAGTCGATGCCCCGGCCGTCGGCGTCGGGCTCGCCGCGGGCGAGGGCGTCGGCGTGGGCTTTGGTGTCGGCGTGGGCGTTGGCGTCGGTGTCGGTTTGGGCGTCTTGCTGGGTTCGGACGTCGGCTCGCTGGTGGGCTCACCGGATGGTCCCGGCGAGGCAGGTGCCAGCGGGCTCGGGCCGGATGAGCGTGACCTTGATGGCACCCTTCAGGTCCGTCAGGTTGACCTGCTGGCCGCGCGTCTCGATGAACGCCACCCCCTGGAGCGCCTCGAGGAAGGCCGTCTCCTGGTCCATGACCTCCTGGTCGCAGGCGATCCGGGTTGTGGCGAGGGCGCCGATTCGAATGATGTTGCCGTTCGTGCCGTATGTGCCGCTGAACGAGTTGCAGCCGGCGAAGCCACCCACGCTCGCGAGCCCGAACGCGATATCGATGTCCGTGCCTGCGATCACTGACGTGACGGCACCTGCGCCGTTGTTGAACGCGGTGACCTGCCACTCCCCGCGGACCGGGTTCCGTGGCGCGGCATCGTAGACGAGGATCTCGTTGCGTCCCTCGCCATAGATCGTCAGCGTGTCGCGCCGCGCGGTGTAGGTCCGGCTCGAATTGAGCAGCCCGAGGACGGCCTGTTCGAAGGCCATCGTCTCCTCGTCGCACGCCCGCAGCGTCACCGCCGCCTGCGAGACGAACAGCGTCCGCCCGCCCGCGCGGTACAACGCGTCGAACTCGTTGCAGCCCGAGAAGCCGCGGACACGCTGCGCCGCGAACTCGGCGTCGGCGTACAGGTTGTCCGGGACGATGGTGAGCGTGCCATCGAGCTCGTACGAGCGGAGGACCCAGTCGGTGCCGTCGAGCTGTCCGCCGCTGGCGTCTCCGGGCGAACAGGCGGCGACGACGAGGGCGAGGACCGCGAGGGCCCAGATCAGGCGCGTGCGCATGTGTGGGGTGTCCGAGACGCGCTAGACGGTCTTGCTGGCGACGTACAGCGCAAAGAGCCGCATCGTGTATCCGAGCCCGAGCACCACCACCGCAAGGAAGAACGGCAAGCCGATCGACCCGAGTGATATTGCCAGCGCCTCGATGAAGTTGAACGCGGGTCGCTGGACGAGATCGATCCACCAGAGGACGCCGGCGATGATCGCGTACGCGATGAAGATCCAGCCGATGACGATGAAGTACGTGCCGATGCTCGCCAGGCGGCGCGCGTCGTTCAGCAGGTCCATGGGGCTCCTCGGTTGTTTCGTGGCGGAACGGACGGCCCATCGCCGTCCGTCCCATTCACGCCCGACAGCGCTCGTCGGGGCATCACCCGGATCGCATGAAACGCGCCTACGGGACGAGCGTGACCGGGTAGCTGCGCAGGTCCTCGACGCTGCCGTCCTTGGCCGACAGGTTGTAGGTCACGACGCTGCCCTCCTGCCGGGCCGACACGTCGTACGGGATCGACACGTCGAACGTGCCCCAGCACCCGGTGCCGCACGAGGCCATGACCCGCTCCTTGGCGAGCGTGGCGCCATCCGCGTCGCGCACTTCGACGAAGAACACGGCCTCGAAGACGTTCGCGATGCCGCTCACCCGGACAGGGTTGCCGATGGTCGCGCCCCACGTCGGCCGTTCCACGAAGACCGACGGCAGGACCTCGTCCTGCCAGTCCTCGCGGTCCGACGATTCGTACGACGCGACGGATCCCCGCCGCCCGAGATACGTGATCGGTTCGCCGTCGATCTTGAACGCAACCTGCTTGACCGTCGGGAACTGGGTCAGCGTGTAGATGACCTGGGCCTGGCGCTCCGAACGCCTGCCGCCAGTCCGGACGCGCTCGAACTCGCGCGACAGGTCGACCGTGGCCAGCCCGTCGGCGATGTCCAGGCCGAGCAGGATCGTGCCCTCCGGCACGTCCGTGGTGAGGGCCGGGGACGCGGCAGCCTCCTCGGCCGTCGGGCCTTCGAAGAGGGCATTCAGCGCGGCTCGTCCGACGGCGCGGGTGGCGTCGACCTCGCGCCGGACCGGGACGAGCTTCCCGTCCATGAACAGGTAGATCCTCACCGAGGTGGCACCGGACGGCGCCTCGGTCGGCTCCGGCGTCGTGGGCGCCTCGGACTCGGCCGGCGGCTCGGAGGGGGCCGGTGCGGTCGGTTCCGCCGACGGCTCGGGCGAGACCGGCGCGATCGTGCCGGTATCGGGCGAGCGGGGCGTCAGGGTCCCGCCGCTGCCCACGGACGAGCACGCGACGACCACGAGGGCCATGAGCGCGACGAGCAGGATGAGAACGGTCGGGTGACGGGTCGAACGCTGGGCGGACATCGGATTGCCTCGGGGCGGGGAGATCGATGGGTTCAAGCCTCGATCTCCTCGGTAACCGGCTCATCGCCGCCGGGTAACGGTCGTGTCACAGGCAGCCGCAGCTCGAAGCGCAGCCCGCCGCCATCCCGCAGCGTGGCGTCCAGCGTGCCGCCGAGCAGCTCGGCATGCTCGCGCGCGATCGCCAGCCCGAGGCCGCTGCCGCCGCGGCTGCGGGACGGATCGGCCTTGTGGAAGCGCTCGAACAGATGCGGCAGCTCCTCCGGCGGGACGCCCGGGCCGCGGTCCGCAACGGTCAGGCGGAGCGTGTCGCCCTCCACGTCCAGCCCGACTTCCACGGCGGTCGCCTCGCCGTGCTCGCGGGCGTTGTCGAGCAGGTTGCCGAGGATCCGCTCGAGGCGCCGCCGGTCGAGGACGACGCGGACCGGCTCATCGGGCACCTCGAGCCGGGCGCTCGGCAGCCGCGCGGCGACGACGGCCCGGACGAAGGCCGCCGCGTCGAACTCGGTCGGCGTCGCGACCTCGGCCGCGGCGTCGAAGCGCGAGATCTCCATCAGGTCGTCGACCAGCGTGCGGAGGCGCGCCACGTCGCGAACGAGCAGCTCGCCGCCGCGCCGGCCATCCGGCGGCAGCGCGTCGAGGTGGTCGTGCAGGAGCGCCGCCTCCTGGACGAGCGCGGTCATCGGCGTGCGCAGCTCGTGCGACACGTCGGCGACGAACGCGCGCTGCTGGTCCTGGGCAAGCTGCAGCTCGCCCACGGTCCCTTCCAGCGACGCAGCCATCCGGTTGAACGTCGCCGCCCACGCCCCGAACTCGTCGCGCGAATCGACCGGCAGGCGAGCGGACAGGTCTCCCGCCGCGATGCGCCCGGCCGCATCGCTCGCATCGCGGACGGGCCGGAGGATCCCGCGCGCGAGGAACCCCGCGGCGAGCGCCGCGAGGCCGGTCAGGACCAGGCCGCCGACGAGCAGCGCCTGCCCGAGCTGGGCGATCGCGGCCTCGGTCCCGGCCGCGTCGAACAGGAAGTAAAACGCAGGGCTGCCGTTCGGGCGCCGGGCCCCCGTGACGAGGTACGGCGTGCCGTCCAGGTCCAACCGCTGGAAGCCGATCTCGCCGCGCTCGACCAGCGAGCGCAGCTCGGGCGACAGCTGCGCAAGCGCGTTTGCGGCGACGAACCCGGACGTCAGCGGATCGCCGTCGCCGAAGTCGACGATCGTGCCCACCCCGCCGCGCAGCTCGAAGGCCTCGATGAGGCCGGTGTCGACGACGTCCTGCTTCGTTGCATCGGCGGGCAGCACCTGGTCCGCGAGCACGCCCACGTTGAAGTCGGTCTGGGCGACGGCCTGTTCCTGTTGCTGCCCGCGCAGGGACGTGGCGACATAGAGGTACGCGCCCGCACCGAGGACGACCGAGGTCAGCGCGACGAGGCCGACGATCGTGACCAGCAGCCGCCCGCGGACACCCCTCACCGCCGGCTCACGTGCTCGCCTTGTAGCCGACTCCGCGGACGGTGAGGATCAGCTCGGGATGCGCCGGCTCGGCCTCCACCTTCGCCCGCAGCCGCTGGATGGCCACGTCGACGAGGCGCGAATCACCCAGGTAGTCGTAGCCCCAGATCTGGTCGAGGAGCAGCTCCCGCGTGAAGACCTGGCCGGGCCGGCGGGCCAGCTCGGCGAGCAGGCGGAACTCGGTGTGGCTGAGGGCGATCTCACGCTCGTCGCGCCGGACGGTATGCGACGCCTCGTCGATCTCGAGCGGTCCGAGGCGGAGCGGGCCGCCGGTCTCGGTCGGACCTGCGCGACGCAGCGCGACGCGCAGCCGGGCGACCAGCTCGGGCAGTTCGAACGGCTTGCGCACGTAGTCATCGGCGCCGGCCTCGAGTCCTGCCACGACGTCGAAGGCGTCGGTCCGGGCGGTCAGCATGATGATCGGGACGGCCGACTCGAGGCGGATGGTGCGGCACACGGCAAGGCCGTCGAGCACCGGCAGCATGATGTCGAGGACCACTGCATCAGGCTGCTCGCTCGCGAACCGGTCGAGGGCCTGGCGGCCGTCGGCGGCATCGACCACGTCGTAGCCGGCCGCGCGCAGCCCGATCGTCGTCAGCTCGCGGATCGAGGGGTCGTCCTCGACCAGAAGAATCCGGTACGCCATCAGCGGCGATGCTGCCATACCCCGGTCGCTCGGAACGGGTAGAACGGGCCTGCCTGTTATCGTGCGGCGGTGGACGCCACGCTGATGGCGCCGGTGGAGGCGGGCACCTCGGGGGTCGTTTCTGGGGGCCTTGAGGTGCACTGGCTCGGCCGGATCGCGTACGAACGTGCCTGGAAGCTGCAGAAGCGGCTGGCCGCTGCGCGCGCCGACGAGCGGATCGACGACCAGCTGTTGCTGCTCGAGCACCCGCCCGTGCTCACCCTCGGCCGCACCTCGGATCCAGCGCATGTCCTCGCCTCGCCCGAGGCGCTCGCAGCGCGCGGCATCGATGTCCTCCGCGTGGAGCGCGGCGGCGAGGTGACCTACCACGGCCCGGGCCAGCTGGTGGCGTACCCGATCATCGGGCTGGGCCGTCGGGGCCTGCTCGTGCGGCCGCTCGTGCGCGCGCTCGAGGGCGCGATGATCGATACGTGCCGGGCGCTCGGCGTCGGGGCCGACCGTCGCGACGGCCACCCTGGCTGCTGGGTGGACCCGGAGGGACCCGCCCCGCGCAAGATCGGAGCACTCGGGCTGCGCATCGAGCGCGGCGTGAGCTACCACGGGATCGCCCTGAACGTGACCGTCGAGCTCGCGGACTTCGACCTGATCGATGCCTGCGGCATGCCCGGAGTCGTGTCGACCTCCGTGGCCGCAGAGCTCGGCCGGCCCGAACCGCCCAGCACGGCGTCGGTCGCGACGGCGGCCCGCCACTTCGCGGAGGCACTGGCGGGGCGACTGGGCATCGAAGGAGGCGGCCTCGCAGATCCACTCCCCGAGCCCGCGGCTGCGGTCGACGCCCTCGAACGGACCCTCGCCGCGGCCGGAGCCTGACGTGTCGGCCGGGCTGTTCGAGCTGCGCAAGGACCCGATCACCAGCTGGTGGGTCGCGACGATCGTCGATCGGGCGTTCCACCGTGACCGCTTCGCCCGTGCCGCGGAGCCGGTGGACGATCGGATGTTCGGCTGCGCGAACTGCTCGTCGCCGCCGGGCGACGGGGTGCGCGTCCGCATGCTCAAGGATTTCGCGTTCCACGTGGTCGGGACCGACGACGACGCCCGCGAGCTCGACCGCAACCTCGCGCAGGTCGCGCTCGCCCAGGCTCGCGCAAGCGGGAGCTGGCGGACCGTGGTTGCGCCGCCGGAGGAGCATCGTGCCCTCCACGCGGTCGGCAACGACATCATCGTGGGCCTCGTCGCCGGTGCCCGGAGCGCCCTGACCGAGGCCCGCGACGCGGGTCAGACCGACTATCTGCAGGTGGTCCAGAACTGGGGTGCGCAGGCCGGCGCGCGGACCAATCACCTGTGCCTCGACCTGTACGACCTGCCCCAGATCCCGCACCGCATCGCCGAGGAGCTCGGCGGGGCCGCGCGTTTCGTGATCCGTGAAGGGGAGTGCCCGTACTGCCGCCTCGTCCGCGAGGAGTCGAACCGGCCCGAGCGGCTGCTCTGGCTCGACGACCACAGCGTCGCGTTCGCGCCGTACGCCTCGCGCTCGCCGTTCGAGATCTGGATCGTGCCCCGCCGCCACGACGCGGACTTCGGGCGAGCGACGCCGGACGACGTGGCGGCCACCGCGGAAGCGCTGCGCCAGGTCCTCAGCCGGCTGGCGGTCAGCCTCGACGGGCCGCCCTACAACCTCGTGCTCCACACCGCCCCGCTGCGCGAGTCGGTTGACGCGACCTATCACTGGCACTGGGAGATCCATCCGCGCCTCCGGGAGATCGCCGGCCTCGAGCTGGGGACGGGGCTGCCGGTCAATCCGGTCTCACCCGAGGACGCCGTTGAGGAGCTGCTCGGCCGCGCGGCCGTCGCAGGACGGAAGTGGCACGGAGCGGCCGAGCAGCCGGACCGGTCCGAGGTCCGAGGCGACGCTCCCGCGAGCCATCGGCCCGAGGACGCGTCACATGAGGGGCAGCGCCGCCGTCATTTGGGCAGACGAGCGCGCGACCCCCGTCGAGCAGCCCACCATCCGGCCGTTCGGAGCCTTCATGTCAAGCGACCCATCGTTCCTGCGCGTCTTCAGCCGTGCCGCCTCCGCGGCAGGGGCGGGCCGCGCCGTGAGCGAGACCTGGGACCAGGACGCGGCCGCGGCATTCGTCGAAACGCTGTTCGCGAAGCACCACGGCGAGATCCACGTGTACCTCCTGCGGATGGTCCGCGACCCGGAGCTCGCCGCCGACCTGACGCAGGACGCGTTCGTCAAGGCGTACCGCAACTACGACACGCTCGAGAAGCCGGAGAACGCCCGAGCGTGGCTCTACCAGATCGCCCACCGCGTGGCGCTCGACGAGATCCGCAGGCGCAAGATCATCCGTTTCCTGCCGTGGACGGGTGAGTCACGCGGGGCGGCGCCGTCGGCCGAGCACACGGTCATGGACATGCGCCTGTCCGGCGACCTGCAACGCGCCCTGGACCGCATCCCGGAGCGCCAGCGCGCCGCGCTGCTCCTCGCCGAGTTGCACGATCTCACCGGGCTCGAGCTGGCCGCCGCCCTTGGCGTCAGCCATGTCGCGGCTCGCGCGCTCCTGACCCGCGCCCGTGAGAGCCTCCGGCAGGCGCTCGCAGCCGAGCGTGCCGCCGATGCGGCCGCCGACCACGGGCCGCGAACCGACGCACGCGTGGGGCAGGATCGGTGAACCTCATGGGGCGCCGGGCGCGCCACGCCGACGACTGGGCATCACCGCACGAGCGGGCACGCACCCGGGCAGCGCAGCGGCTCGACTGGCCGCTCGACCCAGCCGAAGCCGTCTGGCTCGACGCGCATCTCGCTGACTGCCGGTCGTGCCGGCGGCGCGCCGACGAATACCTCGAGAATCGTGATCGCCTGCGCACCCTGCGCGACAACGCGCCACCCCCGCCACGCGACCTTTGGGCGCGCACCGCCGCGGCGATCGAGCAGGAGTCCCAGCGCGGCCGCCGGGCCCCGGTGCGCGGCCTGCCGCTCGGCGCCCTGTCGGGCATCGCCGTGATCGTCGTCGTGCTCGGGGCAACGCTCCTCTCGAATACGCCCACGACGACCGTCACACAGCCGACCGATTCGGCTCCGGACATCGCGGCGTCCGCCGTGGCGTCCCTCCTGCCGGGGCCGGCCGGGACGCCGTTCCTCGTGGCCGCGGGCGACGTCGGATTCGTCCAGCGCGACCCGGACGGGAAGTTCGGCTACGGGCGGCTCGGGGTCGATTCCGTTTGCCCGAAGAAGCAGGACGTTGACTGCCCGATGGTTCCCGACGCGTCCGCCATGGCGCTCGCGCTGAATGCGGAGCCCCAAACGATCATCGGCTCGCCCGACGACCGGCAGGCGATCGTCGTGAGCGAGCCCAACGAGTCGAATGGGAGCGACGTGATCGTGTTCGCGCTCCCGAAGCCGAGCGAGGCACCGGAGTCAGTGGCCCCGGAGACCGAACCGCCGGCGTCCGAGGAGCCGACTGCGACGGCCGACGTTACGGAGCCGCCCGCCGGCTCCGAACCGCCGTCCACCGCCAGCGCTGCGCCCGAGACGCCGCAGGCAAGCGACGTCCCGACGGAGTCCGCGCCGCCGACCGAAACGCCGGCCGAATCCGTCGAGCCGAGCGAGGAGCCGGCGACGCCGTCTCCCCAGGAGACCGACACGCCGACGCCGACGCCGACTCCGGAGTCAATCGCCATCGCCAGCGACCTGATCGTGATCGGGCAGACCGCGGCCTATTCGCCGGACGGCAACTGGTTCGCCTTCACCGCTCGCCCGGCGGACGAAAGCCACGGTCCGGACATCTACCTGTGGCACGTTGGATCCAAGCGGGCCGAGCCCGTCACCGAGGATCACAACAGCGTGTTCGCCTCGTGGACGGACGGCCGGATCGTCGGCAGCCGTCCCTTCGTCGGTGGCGACACGTCCGTCGAGCCGCTCGATCTGCCGGTGGCGGAAGTCTTCCTTGTCGACCCCGAAAGCGGCGACGAGGAGGTGCTCGCTGAGGCCGGCTTCCGCCCGATCGTCTCACCGAACGGCAAACTCGCCATCGTCTTCTCCGGGCCTGTCGAGGTCGGGGACGAGGGTCAGGATCTGACCCTCGGTGAAGGGACGCTCGAGCTGCGGAGCTGGAGCGCGGCTGGCGCCTCGGCGGACGGCGCAACCCTCGTGCTCGACGGCGTCGACACCCCGTTCGACGCCCGCTGGGACGATGGCGGCACCGCGTTCGCGGTATGGGTCCAGGATGCCGCCGATCCGTCGTTCGGGCGACTGAGCCTGTACTTCATCGATCCGGACGGCAAGATCCTGCAGCCCGATAACGCGCCCCGGGAGGAGCCGGCGCTGCCGGGCTTCTCGATCGGCGACGGCCGGCTCGCGTGGGCCACGCCGTCCGGCCAGGGTGGCGAAGGCAGCCGGGTCCAGATCGTGGCCTGGACCGACGAGGGCGTCGGCACCGCCGAGACCGCCCCCGGCGACCAGGTGGTCGTCATCCGCTAACGCAGCTCGTTGACGGCCCAGGCCGTCGTTGGCGGGTGCGCGTGCTCGCTCACGCACACCCGAGTGCGCTCGCTCGCATGCTCCCCGCCGCCTCGGCCTGAACCGCCCTCTCGCTGCGTCAGGGACGCCTGAGCGCGGTCGGCCTGCCGTGGGGCGGCAACCGAACCGGGCCGATCAGGACGAGACGCAGTTCGTCCCGGAGTATCCTTGGTGCCGTCCCTTCGGCGCGTGCCCTGTGAGGCCGCACGATGGCCCCGAGAGGCCGGGAAGGAGCGAGTGAACGGCCGCCAGATCATGACCCCCGACGAGATCCGCCGGGCGACGATCCGCATGTCCCACGAGATCGTCGAGAAGCAGGCGGGTACGGCCGGGCTCGTCCTCATCGGCATCCAGCGCCGCGGCGTTCCCCTCGCTCAGCGGATCGCGGCCGGCATCCTGGAGCACGAGAACGTCGAGGTGCCGGTCGGGGCGCTCGACATCACCTTCTACCGCGACGATCTCTCGCTGGTCGCCCAGCAGCCGGTCGTCAAGGGGACCGAACTGCCCGTCGATCTCAACGGTCGCACGGTCGTGCTCGTCGACGACGTCCTGTACACGGGGCGCACGATCCGCGCCGCGATGGACGCGCTGGTCGACTTCGGCCGGCCCCAGGCGATCCGGCTGGCGGTGCTCGTCGATCGCGGCCACCGCGAGCTGCCGATCCGCGCGGACCACGTCGGCAAGAACGTGCCGACCTCGCGCGAGGAGCTCGTCCAGGTCCAGCTCGAGGAGATCGACGGCGTCGACGGCGTCGAGATCACCCGCATCGAAGAGCGCGCCGCGGCCGCCGAGCCCGTCGCATGAACCTCGCTGCCGCGGACGAGGCCCGGCAGCCCTCACCCACCGACGTTCCGGTTCCGGCGGTCGATGCCGCGCCGCACGAGCAGGACGTCCCGTGGCGCCATCGGCACCTGCTCGACGTCGACGTGCTGTCGGCGGACGACCTCGAGCTCGTCATGCGCACGGCCGACGCGATGCGCGAGGTCCTCGGCCGGCCCATCCCGCGCGTCCCGGCGCTCCGTGGCAGCAACGTGACGATCCTCTTCTACGAGGCGTCGACGCGGACGCGTGTCTCGTTCGAGGTCGCGGCCAAGAACCTCAGTGCCGACGTCGTGAACATCGCCGCGGCCACGTCGTCGGTCGCCAAGGGCGAATCGCTGGTCGACACGATCCGGACCGTCGAGGCGCTCGGCGCCCGGATGCTCGTCATGCGCCACTCCGTGTCCGGCGCCCCGTACCTCGCCGCGGAGGTGTTCGGCGGTTCCGTGTTGAACGGCGGCGACGGCTGGCACGCGCACCCGACCCAGGCGCTGCTCGACCTGTACACGATGCGCCGGCAGCTCCCGGGCGGGACGGTCGCGGGCCGGAAGGTCGTGATCCTCGGCGACGTGCTGCACTCGCGCGTCGCCCGTTCGAACATCTGGTCGCTGACCGCCGCGGGCGCCGACCTCTGGCTGTGCGGCCCGTCCACGCTCCTCCACGGCTTCGAGGCGTGGGCGGCGCACGGCGCCGCCGCGGGGCGGCGGTTCCAGGTGACGTCGTCCGTCGAGGAGGCGCTGCGGGACGCGGACGTGGTGATGGCATTGCGGATCCAGCGCGAGCGGATGGCGTCCGGGCTGCTGCCGTCGTTACGCGAGTACGCCGCCCGGTTCGGTCTCACCCGCGAACGCCTGGCACTCGCCCGAGAGCACGCGATCGTGCTCCATCCGGGCCCCATGAACGAGGGCGTCGAGATCGCGCCGGACGTCGCCGTCTCGGCGCAGTCGCGCATCACCGACCAGGTCACGAACGGCGTCGCGATCCGCATGGCGCTGCTGTACCTGCTGGCGGGGGTCCGCGATGGCGGTTGAGGCACCCGGCGAAGTCGGCCGACTCGTTGCCGAGCTGGACCTGAGCAGCGTCTGGGCGGTCGATCCGGCAACCGGCCGCGAAGGGCCTGCGGACATTGTCGTGCGGGACGGACGGCTCGAGACCGTGACCTGGCTGGACGGCTCGGACGCGGACGGCGTCGACGCGAGCGGCGTGGTCGTGGCGCCCGGTTTCATCGACTTGCACGTGCACCTGCGCGAGCCCGGCAACGAGGACGCCGAGACGATCGCGAGCGGACTCGCGGCGGCGGCACATGGCGGGTTCACCACGGTCTGCGCCATGCCAAACACCGACCCGCCGCTCGACGAGCCGGGCGTGCTCGCCCGGATCCGCGGCGCGGCTGCGGCGTCCGGTTCGCCGGTCGAGCTGCTCGCGTACGGCGCGGTGACCGCCGGGCGCAGGGGAGACCAGCTGGCCGCGCTCGGCGAGCTCGGCGACGCAGGCGTCGTGGGCTTCTCGGACGACGGCGCGCCCGTTCGCTCGCCACAGATCCTGCGCAACGCCCTGGCCTACGCCGGCATGGCCGGGCTGCCGATCGTCGACCACGCCGAGGACGCCACCGCGACCGAGGGGGCCGAAGCGAACGACGGCTTCGTGGCGACCGTTCTCGGGCTGCGCGGCTGGCCTGCCTCGGCCGAGGTGAGCGCCGTCGCCCGCGATCTGGCGATCCTCGAGGACGTCGTGCGCGACGTCCCCGGCGCGAGGCTGCACCTCACGCACGTGTCGACGGCAGGTGCCCTGGATCTCGTGCGGCGGGCGAAGGCGGCCGGGCTGCCGGTCACCTGCGACGTGACGCCGCACCACCTCGCGCTGAGCGACGAATGGCTTGCCGGGGCGCGACGCTGGGCATGGGATGCCAGCGGCGATCCGTGGGCCGACGGCGCACTGGAGGCGGCGCCCTACGACCCGTCGCTGCGGGTCAACCCGCCACTCCGCTCACCCGCCGACGCGGCCGCGGTCCTCGCCGCGCTCCTCGACGGCACCGCCGACGCCGTTGCGACGGATCACGCTCCGCACACCGAGGTCGACAAGGCCGTCGAATTCGGGCTGGCCGCGAACGGGATCAGCGGGATCGAGACGGCGCTCGGGGTGCTCCTCGCAGCGGTCGACGCCGGCCGCCTCCCGCTCGCACGGGCGATCGCCGCGCTCACCGTTGGACCGGCTGCGGTCCTGGGATCACGCTCTCGCCGCGGCCGACCGGGGCTCAATGAGGGTTCGCCCGCGGACCTGGTCGTGTTCGACCGGGCGGATTCGTGGACGGTCGGCGCCTCGGAGCTGCGTTCGCGCGGCAGGAACTCGCCGCTCCTCGGGCGAACGCTCCCGGGCCGGGTGCTGCTGACGATCGCGGACGGCCGGATCGCCCACGAGGCGCCCTCGGACTGACGCTACGGCGCGTCCAGCCAGAGACCCGTCGCGAGCACCTCGTGCGTTCGGTCGTCGACCACCGACCAGCCGACGACCGGCGCATCATCGGCGCCCCGCCGAGGCTGCCACACGATCGTGCGCAGGTACCAGACGGGGCCGCCGGCCGCGCTGATCGCGTCGGCCGCCACCGCGTCGAAGCGCGCCAGCGTCGGCCGGTCGAGGAGCGCCAACAGCAACGTCGAACCGGCGCCCTCCACGGACGCGCGGGCTGCCTGCTCCGCCGCCTCGCGCGACCAGCGAGTAGGCCAGCGAGCCGGGAGCCGTCAGCACCGGACGCTGCCGCGCCGCCGTGCGCAGCCAGGCGAGCCGTTCGATGGTGAATACCGGCCCCGCCTGGGTCGCGCGGACGTGGCCGACGAGCGCGACCCGGTTCGGGACGGTCCACGTGCCGAGACTCGGGCTCTGGCGCGTCAGGCCGAGCAGCGGGGTGCCCGAGCCGAGTCTCCACGGCCAGCGTCGGGCCGCCGGGTTCGCGCGTTCCCGAGAGGTCCCCGCGTCGCGGGCAGGCGACGACCGGGAGGTCGGTGCAGCCCGGCTCGTCGGGGGCGACCGTGAGCCACCCGTCGACCGCGACGAGCCGCTCAGGCTCGAGCCCGCTGTCGACGAGCCGCTGCACCGCCTCGACGTCGAGCACCTCCAGGCCGAGCATCCGCTCCGGGATGGCGACTGCCTCCTCGGACGGCGATGGTCCACCCCCGGGCCGGCTGGACACGGATTCCTCTGCGGTGCGCTCCGGATCGGACGCGAGGACCACGGCCGTGTCGTCTTCGATCACCGCCCACCCCACCTCGCCGAGTCGAGTCCTCCAACCCGCGCGGTCGCAGGAGCGCCCGGACGTACCAGATCGTGTCGACGTCACGTGGCACCACGGCGTCGGCGGTGGGGTCGATCGTCGCGAGGTGGTCGCGCTCCACGATGACCTCGGTCAGCACGATTGCGCCCCGGCGGATCGCTCGATCGATGATCGGCCAGCGGACCATGCCGGAAGGGACCGGGTCGACGTCGGCCGGATAGATCTCGCGGCCGGCGCAGGCGCCAGCTGCCCTCCACCCAGACGACGCGCTCGATGGCGAATGTCGAACCGCAGTCCGATGACGAGGACTGGCATTCCGAGAGCCGGGGATCGCCAAACCGGCCGAGCACGACGGCGCGCTCGGGCCGGATGACCAGGTCGGGAGCAATCTGGTCCGCCGCGATCCCCGGCCAGGGACGGGCCGGGCAGCGCCTGCGGATGCAGCTCCGCGCCGGCGACCGCATGCGCGGAGCCGGGTGCCCTCGCCGCCTCGGATCGCGAACACGGGCTCGGCATCGTCGGTCAGCACGGTCGATCGCCGGCAATCGGCGCCGACGCCGTACGGCCCATCGCTTTCTACGACCACGTCCAGGCCACAGTCCGGCTCGGGCGGAACCGTCAACCAGCCGGCCACGGCGACGACCTTGGCCTGGATCTCGCCCTCGTCGCGAAGGGCCATCGTCCGGGCGACCGAGTGAACCGGCAGGCCGAGTGCGCGCGTCGGGAAGCCGGCAGCCCGGAGCGCCTCGACATCCGGGGCGAAGCTTGCATCGACCACCGATTCCGGAGTGCCGGTCGGTCGCTCGGGGTTGGACGGGTCGTCGGCGGACCGCCCGCCACCGAAAATCGCCGCGCCGATGACAGCGATCAGGACGATCGCCGGCACCATCGTGACGGCGAGCCTCCGCGCTCGCGAGCGCTCGTCCGGCGTCAGCGACTGAACGGGCTGGAGATGCTCCTCGTTCATCCGCTCGCAGCCTACGCCGGCGCGTCGTCGGCGATGGCCGCCGACCGCGTCGTCGCGTGGCGCGACGCCCTTCGCGTGTGCCCGCCGCTCGATTACGCTCCGCGGACGATGGCGAAGGGCCCCGAGCTCAACCGCGACTACGAGCGGCGGCCGTACTGGCAGGCGACGACGGCGTCGCAGCCCGACCGCTCGGGCAGGGACCTGCCCGATACCGCGGACGTCGTCGTGATCGGCGGCGGTTACGCAGGGATCACCGCCGCGCGGGAGCTCGCCCGGCGTGGGACGAAGGTGACGGTGCTCGAGGCACGCACGCTTGGCTGGGGTGGTTCGACCCGGAACGGCGGCATCGTGCATCCCGGCTACAAATGGGGCCCAACCGACCTGCTCCGCCGTTACGGGCAGGAGACCGGCGCCGCGCTCTACCGCGACACGCTCGACTCATTCGACCTCGTGCGTCGGCTCATCGCGGACGAGGCGATCGACTGCGAGTGGCGCGAGCACGGCACGCTCGAGCTGGCGTACGCCGCCTCCCACGTCGACGACCTCGAGCACACGCGAGCGAGCCTGGCGACGGTCGGGGTGGAGGCACGCATCCTGCCCCGCGAGCGCATCCGTGAGGAGATCGGCAGCGACGCATACCACGGCGCGCTGGCCGTCGACGTCGGCGGGCTGCTCCACCCGGCGCGCTACTTCGCGGGTCTGGCCGCCGCGGCCGACCGCGCCGGCGCCGATTTGCACGAGGGCGTGCGTGCACGCTCGATCCGGCGCCAGGGCGACGGCCGCTTCATCGTCGAGACCGAGCGCGGCTCGATCCTCGCCAATGAGGTCCTCGTCGCCACGAACGGCTACACGGATGGCGTGGCGCCCGGGATCAGGCGGCGGATCATGCCGATCGGCAGCTACATCATCGCCAGCGAGCCACTCCCCGAGGACCTGGCACGGGAGCTGTCGCCGACCGGCCGCGCGTTCTGGGACACGAAGTACTTCCTGTACTACTGGCACGTGTCCGCGGACAACCGGATGATCTTCGGCGGCCGGACCAGCTTCCTGCCGACATCCGTCGACCGCTCGGCCGCGATCCTCCATCGCGGACTGCTCGAGGTCCACCCGCAGCTCGCCGACTATCGGATCGAATACGCCTGGGGCGGCAACGTCGGCTTCACGTTCGACCGGATGCCGCACGCGGGCCGCACGTCGGACGGCGTCACCTATGCCGTGGGCTGCTGCGGGACCGGGGTGGCGCTCATGACTGGGCTGGGGACCCAGGTCGGCGGCTGGCTCGCCGGCGACCCGGCACCCGCGCTCACGAAGCTCGGCTTCCCGTTGGTGCCCGCGCCATACGAGGGCCACCCGTGGTTCCTGCCGTTCGTCGGCGAGTGGTATCGGATGAAGGACCGCGTGGCAGCCTTCCGCTCACCGCCGACCACGCCGCCTTCGGCCTAGCGCGCGAGGCGCCGCAGGGTGTCGAGCAGGCGGTCGATGTCGGCCTCGGTCGCGAGGTAATTCACGATCCCCGCACGCAGGTACGTGGCTCCGCGTAGCCGCGTGGTCGTGAGCCAGCCGTCACCCGACGCCTCGAGCGCGGCCTGCAGCCGGTCCTGGTGGGCGTCGAGCTCACCCGCCGGCATCTGGAGCGCGGCGCTCCGGCCGCCGGGCAGGTGGCGGAAACACACGACGGACAGTTCCACCTCCTCCGGCAGCGCCTCGAAGTCGTCCGCCTCGGTGCAGCGCCGGGACAGGTGTGCGGCGAGATCGACGGTCGTCTCGACGAGCCGTGCCAACCCTTCGCTCCCGAGGTGCTTCCACGACAGCCACAGCTTCAACGCCCGCCAGCGGCGTGTGCCCTCGAAGCCGAGCTTGTAGAAGCTGAGCTGCCCGGCGTCCTCGTCGTGGTCGTCGTGGCCGGCGACCTGTCCCTCGGCGTCGCGGTAGTACTCCGGCCGCCGGCCGCCGAATGTCTGCCCGAGGTGGCTGCCGTCGCGGACGAGCAGGCCGCCGATGTCGTAGGCCTGGAAGAACCACTTGTGCGGATCGACCGTCACCGAATGTGCGCGGTGCAGGTCGGGGACGCGTCCCGCCAGCTTCGCGGAAAGGCGGGCCGCCCCGCCGTAGGCCGCGTCGACGTGGAGCCACAGGCCTTCCCGCTCGGCGACGTCGGCGAGCTCGGGGAGAGCGTCCACAGCCCCGGTGTTCGTGGACCCTGCCACCGCCGCGATCGCGAGCGGCGTGAGCCCGGCAGCCCGGTCGCGGGCGATCGCCTCCGCGACGGGCGCCCCGCGGAGCCGGAAGTGCTCGTCGGCTGCGACCACGACCAGCGTGTCCTGCGGGAACCCCAGCTCGTCGAGTGCCCGCGCAATCGAGAAATGCGCCTGGTCCGAGGCGTAGACGCGGACCCCCTCGAGGTCACGGCCGCGAGGCGGGTGGTCCAGCCCGCAGACGTTCGGCAGGTGGATGTCGCGGGCCAGCGCCATGGCCATGAAGTTGGCCATCACGCCGCCCGAGGTCAGCAACCCGAAGCTGTCCGGCCCATAGCCGACGAGCTCGGCCAGCCAGCGCACGACCTCCTCCTCGACGAACGCGCCGGTCGGACCGGCGTGCCAGACGTCCACCCCCTGGTTGGTCATCTGGGCGAGCACTTCGCCCGCGATCGACATGAGCAGCGGCGGCGGCGTGAAGTAGCCGAAGTTGCGCGGATGCTGCGAGTTCAGCTGGGAGGCAGCCAGCCGGCGCTCGAACTCGGCAAGCACGTCCTGGGATCGCGAGCGGCGCCTGCGGGGCCGGCGACGGACCCTCGCCCTCCCCGTAGAACGCGGCCCGGGCCGTCTCGTAGTCATTGGACGCGCCCATCGCGCGACGCGACCGCCTGCTCGTAGAGGTAGTCGACCGCAACGGCCCAGGTCGCCTCGCCGAGCCGCCGGACGCCCTCGCTGGACGTCGCGGCGTCGCGGAAGCCGATCAGCTCCGGCTCCGGGTGCCAGCCGAACCGCTCGAGGTATTCCTCGGCATCGAACGGTGGCGGGGGAGGAAGACGATGGTCGTCGGGCATGGGGCGGATGGTAGCGGGGCCGCTATCCTGCGGCTGATGCCTGCCGACCCGACCCGCGACGCCCTGGCCCAGCGGCTCGACGCGCTGGGAGTCCCGTACGAGCTCTTCCCGTGCGACCCGGCGCTCGCCGACACGGCCGCCTTCTGCGCCGCGTACGGGTTCGATCCCGACCAGTCTGCCAACACCATCCTCGTGATCGGCAAGTCCGATCCACCTCGGTATGCCGCCTGCGTCGTGCTCGCCACGACACGACTCGACGTCAACCGCGTCGTCCGCGACAAGCTCGGCACGCGCAAGGCGTCGTTCGCGCCACCGGACGTCACCCGCGAGATCACCGGCCACGAGATCGGCGGCGTGACCGTGTTCGGGCTGCCGGACGGCATGCCGATCTGGGTCGACGCGCGGGTCATGGATCGCGAGCGGATCGTGCTCGGCGGTGGCAGCCGGAGCTGGAAGGTCGATCGGGCCGCCGGCGATCCTCGAACGGCTGTCGAACGTCGAGGTCGTCCCGCGACCTGGCCAAGGTGCCCGAGCCCGCCGCCTGAATTCGGCTGCCTCCCGTAGAGTTCACGCTCGTGACCGATCGACCGTCAACCGGTCCCGTCCAGTACAAGGGCGAGGACCTCGATTCCGAGCGCGGGCCCGGGCTCGGCTGCTTCCGCTTCCAGCTGGCACTGCTCGTATTCCTGGTCGTGCTGACGCCGCTGAGCGTGGCGTGGCACTGGCCCGCGTGGCTGAGCGCCGTGCTGCTGTTCGCGGTGCTCATCCTGCTGCTGTTCGCCGGGCAGACCGTGATCTTCCTGTTGCGTCTCACGGCGGCCGATCGGCGGGGCCGGCGACGCCCGCTGGCGAGCGAGACGAAGACCGTCGGTGAGCTCGAGGACGAGGGCGGGACCGAGCCTGTCGAGCCCACCGCCGAGCCCTCCGCCGAGCCGCAGGACCCCGTGCGACAATAGGCGCCGCTTCCCGCCGATTGGCGCCTGCCCAGGAGGATCCAACTCGCCGTGCCCGTCCTTGCGACCTACTTCTCGGTCCGCCGCGGTCGCGACCCGTTCTTCAAGTTCTTCATGCGTACGATCTTCCCGAAACAGGTGAAGGAGTACGAGGAGCGCTTCGGCATCCGGTTCATCGGCTGGTACAACGTCGCGCACGGCTGGGACTTCGACAACGTGATCCTGCTCGACCTGCCCGACTACGCCACGCTCGACAAGCTCGAGGCAGACGAGGCCACGCGCGCCCTCGGGCACCGGGCCGGGGAATGGATCTTCGAACGGCATCATTCGATGTTCCTGCGCGAGCGCATGGGACCCGATCTCGAATACCACCCCTAGACCGATGGGCTATCGACGAGACGTGCGCGACCCGCGCGACCAAGGCGACGAACCGAACGGGAGGCAGACCATGGAGACTGGCCGCAACGACCTGCTCGGGGAGCTCGCCCGCGACGCCGAGCTCGAGCGGTCGGACTTCATCGTCCAGGCGACCGAGCAGCTGCGCAAGTTCCTCGACGCGAACCGCAGCCGGATCTCCGGTCTGGGCGGCATGACGCTCATCGACGAGGACCCGGACTACCTGTCGATCGCCCCGGATCTGACGTTCCGCAGCCGGAGCCGGTACCTCGACGAGGACACCTCGGAGTGGGTGAGCGACACGGAGGTGCTCGAGTCGGCGGCCGAGGTCGTGGAGCTGTACAACCCGAGCGACGTGTTCGCGGCCTTCGCGGAGGCGGCGCGGGAAGCTGCCGGCAAGATCGAACCGACCGCGGCGGAGGAGCTGTTCGAAGTCGCCGGGATCGGTGTGGAGGAGACCGGGCCGGTCGGCGAGGATCCCTATGTCGCCGCGGCCGACGACTGGGCCGCTGCCCAGCCGGCGAACCTCGAGGTCGACGACGACGCGTCAGCCGCGCGCCGCCTGTATGACCTCGCGCTCGAGTTCCAGGAGCGCAGCCAGCACAGCGAGGCGCGCCTCATCGAGCAATTCGAGACCGCGGCCGAACGGCTGACGGGCAGGGTCGGCGATCTGATCGTCGTCGACGACGAGGACGAGCGGCTCGTGCTGGAGGCCAGCGGCAACTTCCGGGCGGAGGTGATCCCGGAGGACTCGGACGGCGAATGGCGGACGCTGACCGGCGCGGAGGAGATCGTCGAGTTCTACGACCCGACCGACATCTTCGGGGACCTCGCGGACGCGCTTGCCGAGGCTTTCCCGGCCGTGGCACCCGAGGATCTGCTTGAGGCCGCCGACGAGGACGGCGAGGTGGCCGCGGCCGGTGAAGCCGACGCCGACCAGGCTGAAGCCGGTGCGGACGAACCCGACGAGGACGAGGCGGGCCAGGACGGCGCCGAGGGCCGCCCGACCGCGTGACCATGCGCCTGGCTGCCGCGGAGCTCATCGAGAGCCGCGAGATTCTGCCGGGCCAGTGGATTCAGGCCTATCACGCGCCCGCGCTGGCCAACGGCTCACGCGCCGGCCAGTTCGTGCATGTGCGCCCGGGCGACTACTCGGGGCTCGTGCTGCGGCGGCCGTTCTCGCTGAATACGGCGGACGCCGTGACGGGGGTCGTGACGATCCACTTCCGGGTCATCGGGCGCGGCACCGACTGGTTCACGCATCTCCGGCCGGGCGACCAGATCGACATGCTCGGGCCGCTCGGGCGACCGTTCGAGGTGGATCCGCGGAGCCGCCACCTTCTGCTCGTGGCGGGAGGCCTGGGGATGGCCGGGGTCCGGATGCTCGCCGACGAGGCGATCCGTGACGGGCGCCAGGTGACGCTCCTGTTCGGGGCGGCTTCCGCGCGCGAGGTGTACCCGTCGACGCTGCTCCCGGACGAGGTCGAGTACGTCGTGGCCACCGACGACGGCTCGCTTGGTCATCACGGCTACGTCACCGACCTCGTGCAGGGCTACGAGGCGTGGGCCGATCAGGCGTTCGCGTGCGGACCGTGGCCGATGCTCGCCGCGTTGGCGCGGCTCGCCGAAGGGCGCCGCGGCCGGTTGGGCGTGGCGAAGCTCGGGCGCAAGCGGGGCGGGGGACGGGCGGATCCGCCCGGGTCGCCTGCCGCGCGCCGGAAGGCGTTCCTGCAGGTCTCCATGGAACAGAACATGGGCTGTGCGGTGGGTGCGTGCCTCGGGTGCGTGGTGCAAACCACGGGCGGGACCCCCCAACGAGTGTGCCGCGAAGGCCCGGTGTTCGCGGCCGGGGAGATCGCCTGGGAGGCGGCCTGGTGAGGAGCAGAAAGCGCGTCGTGACGTCCGGGCGGCCGGCGGGAGCGAAGCGCAGCCCGACGGCACGTCGGGTGCGGCCGGCCATCGTGCCGGCCCCGTCGCAGCCCGCGGTTGGACAGGCCGCCGCGCCATCCGAACCGGTGCCAGTTGCCCCGCCGGACGTCGACCTGTCGGTCGACCTTGGCCGCGGGCTCGTCCTGCCGAACCCGATTCTCGTCGCGTCGGGGACGTTCGGGTACGGGATCGAATACGGCGACGTGGTCGATGTGGATCGGCTCGGCGCGATCTGCTGCAAGGGCACCACGCTCAAGCCGCGCATCGGCAACCCGACGCCACGGGTTACCGAGACGCCCGGCGGGATGCTCAACTCGATCGGGCTGCAGAACCCGGGCGTCGATGCCGTCGTCGAGAAATACGCCGGGACGTGGGCCGGCTGGCGCGTGCCGGTGCTGGTCAACGTGGCCGGCGAGTCGGTCAAGGATTACGTCGAGGTCACGCGCCGGCTCGACGGCGTGCCGGGCATCGCCGGCATCGAGCTGAACATCAGCTGCCCCAACGTCGGGCGGGGCGGGCTCCAGTTCGCGATCGATGCCTCGGCCGCGGGCGAGGTGACGGCAGCGGTCCGGCGCGCCACCGACCTGCCGCTCCTCGTCAAGCTGTCGCCGAACGTGGCCGACGTGCGCCCGATCGCCAAGGCCATCGAGGAGGCCGGGGCCGACGCGCTGACCGCCATCAATACCCTGTCGGGGATTGCCGTGGCTCCGTCCCGGGAGCGGCCGCTGCTCGGCAACGTGTTCGGCGGCCTGTCCGGCCCGGCGATCAAGCCCGTTGCGCTGCGGATCGTGTACGAGGTCGCGCAGTCGGTCCGGATCCCGATCGTGGCCATCGGCGGAGTCACCGAGCTGGCCGACGTGCTCGATTACCTCGCGGTCGGGGCAGTCGCGGTCCAGGTCGGGACGGCGATCTTCGCGGACCCGACGCTCCCGGTCCGCCTCGTCGACGAGCTGGCGGCCGAGTGCGGCCGGCGCGGCCTCGACTCCCACCGGCCGCTGATCGGGACGGCGCTGCCTCGGAAGCAGTCCCCGTCGTCCGCCAACGGCGTCGAATACCGACCGTGAGCCCAGGTCGATTCCAGGACCGTCGATAAGGCGCTCCGCGCCGACTTCTGGCCCGCCCTCGCAGACATCGGCTTCAATCGCAGGACCGGCCGGACGGCGTGGCGCGACCGGCCGCACTGTGTCCAGACGGTGAACATCCAGTCGTTCAACCGGTACCTTGCGGACCAGCTCCGATGCACGCCGTTTTCCTTCTGCGTGAACCTCGGCGTGTACTACCCGGTCGTGGCGGAAGGCGCGCTGTTCGGACCATTGGCGAAGGATCGATCGCGGCCGGCAGAGCATCATTGCCAGGCGCGTTTCCACATGGCGAAGGGCCTCGCACAGCCCGACCCCGGAGCCGGAGCGACCTCCGATCCCGGCGCCCGACCCGCGGCTCGAGCCCGGTGTATGGCGTGACCGACCGGACGTCTGGTACGTGCGGACCGACGGTCGCGAACCTCGACGAGGTCGTCGAAGACGCACGCGACCGGGTCCTTGCGGTCGGCGTTCCATGGCTCGAAGCGCCTTGCGGACGTGGCCGTCGCGCGCCAGCACTTCGCCGAAGTGCCGAGCACGAACCATGCGCCCGGCATCGTCGCGGAAGGCTACGAAGGCGCCCTGGGGTCGCCCGCTCGAGAACGTGCCGTCGATGCCCTCGACGAGCTCCTCGCTAGACTTCGGGCGTGACCACCGTTCGACCGGCCATCGACGACGCAGCCCGGCGCGCGATCGCCCTCCGCACCGAACGAATCTTTCGGGACGCCGGCGCGTTCCGCGAGGGCCACTTCCTGCTCAAGAGCGGCCGGCACGGCGACGCCTACGTCGAGAAGTTCCAGGTGCTTCAGGACCCTGCCGCGACCAGCGAGCTGTGCGGCCTGTGGGCCGCCCGCGTGCGGAGTCGCGACGGCGAGCCAATGGTCGACGTCGTGGCCGGCCCGACGACCGGCGGGATCATCCTCGCCTTCGAAACGGCCCGCCAGCTCGGCGTTCGGTCGATCTTCGCCGAGGAGGTTCGCGACGCCGACGGCGCCACCCACCGCGAATTCCGGCGCGGGTTCCGCATCGACCCGGCGGAGCGGGTGCTGCTCGTCGACGACATCCTCACGACCGGTGGCTCGCTCCTGGCGATGATCCCGGCCGTCGAGGACGCAGGTGGCGAGATCATCGAGTGCGACGTGCTCGTCGACCGAAGCGGCGGGCGAGCCGCGCTGGAGTCGCCACGGACCGGCCGTTCGTATGCCCTCCGCTCGCTGTGGCAGCTGGACCTGCCCACCTACGAGGCTGGTCCTGCAACCTGCCCGCGCTGCGCCGACGGGACGCCGCTCCACGCGCCCGGCAGCACGGGTACCGGCGCGACCTGCGGGCTGACGGCCCGCACAAACCATGGACCGCGGGACGTTCCGGATCTTCGTCGTCGCGCTCGCCGTGATCGTGGTTGCGGTCGCCGTTGCCGCCGCCGTGTTCGGTGGGACCGCCGGCAACCCGGCGCCGGCGCAGGGCGAGCAAGCCGTCGGGATCGTCAGCTCCATCGATTCCGAGGGGCTGACGAACGTGCGCGGGTTCACGCTGCTGACGCCCGACGGCCGCGAGCTCGAATTCACCATCGGCACGCTCGAGAACGGCGCCCAGTTCCCGCCAGGCCACCTCGCCGAGCACCAGGCGTTGGCGTCGCCGATCCGCGTCTGGTACCGCACGGAGGGTGGCAGCCTGGTGGCGTTCCGCCTCGAGGACTCGCCGTAGCGCGGGCGCGGTCCTGCCTTAGCCCTCGACCTCGGCCAGCGCGCGCTCCAGCTCCGCCTCGCCGACGACCCCCTCGAACGAGCCGCGGACGATGCCGTCGCCGTCGACCACGAAGATCCACGGCTCCGACAGGAGGCCCCACTCGTCGGTCGCCGGGGCGGCCTGCAGCTGCTTGTTCGCGTCGAGCACCGGCTGCAGCTGACCATCCGTGTACTCGAGGACGTACGGCTCGACGTTGATGAACGTCACGTCGGGGTGTGCTTCCGCGATCGGCTTGATCGAATCGAGGGTCGGGCCGCATTGCTCGCTGACGCAGAACTTCGGCGTCGCGAAGGCGAGCACGAAGGGCTTGTGTGCGGCGAGCGCGTCGGCAACGGATGTCTCGTAGAACGCGGGCTCTGGATTGATCGTCGGTCGAGATACGGGAGAGGTCGCCGTCGACGTCCGCGGCCGTCGGCGTGTCCGACGCCGGTGCCGGTTCGCCGATCTGGACCGTCGGCGTCGAGTCGGCCACCTCGAAGGTCATCCGGATCTTCTCGGTCGGGACCTGTGGCGCCTCGGTGGTGATCTCCGCGCCCCAGATGCCGGCATGCGGCAGGTCGGCATTGACGACGTACATGCCGCGCTCGTCGGGGATCGCCCACACGAACTCGCTCTCGGCCGTTGTCACGGGCGTGTCGGGATCGGCGGCGAGGTCGTAGAACGCAACCGTGGCCGTGCGGTCCGGCGAGCTGACGACGCGTTGCGCGTCATCGAGGAACAGGAAGACGATCCGCGCCTCGCCGCACACGATCTGGTTCGTGACGATGAGCGGGATCACGGACGGCGACTGGGACGCCGTATCCCATGAGTCGGGCAGGCTCGTGGGGTCGGGGGTGCGTTCGCACAGTGCGTCGGCGCTACCGGAAGGCGCCGCCGACGCGGGGACGGGCGACGAGGGGGTCGAGCCGCCGCTGCAGGCGACCAGAAGCAGGGTCAGCGCGGCAATCGCCGCGACACGGGAGGTTCGAATCACGGGCACAGCGTAGCGTCGAGCGGCCCGGACCGCCCGTGAGGACCAGTCCGCGACCGCGCTAGAATTGCGCCGCATCCATCTCGATCGACGGCCGTGCGCGTCCGAGCCGTCCAGGAGCTCGATTGACCCGTTTCCAGAAGCTTGCCGCGGCGACGCTCGTCACGACGCTGGTCCTCGTCACGGTCGGCGTCATCGTGCGCGCCACGGACTCCGGCCTCGGCTGCCCGGACTGGCCGTTCTGCTACGGCCAGCTCCTGCCGCCGCTCGACGACCCGAAGGCGTGGATCGAGTGGATCCATCGCGGTATCGCGGTCCTGATCGGGTTCGAGATCCTCGGCCTCGCCATCCTCGCCGTCGTCGATCATCGTGACCGGCGCTCGCTCGTCGTGGCGTCGTTCGGGGCGGTGGTGCTCGTCGGGTTCCAGGCGTGGCTCGGCCGCGAGACCGTCCGCCTCGGCAACAGCGGTGAGTCCGTCACCGCGCACCTCGCCGCGGCGATGCTCCTGCTCGGGGCGCTTGTCTTCATCCTGGTGCGTGCCGGCTACCCGGCCCGGCTCCCGGTTCGCGGCGCGAGCCAGCGCTTCACGCTGCTCGCGACGTTCGCGGCCGCGTCGACGTTCGCGCTGCTCATGTTCGGCTCCAATGTGACGGCCGGCGGCCTCACCTCGTCGCTGGTGTTCGGCGACTGGCCACTGATGGGTGGGACGCCCTTCCCGGCTCTCACAGAGGTCACCAGCGCTCACGTGCTGCACCGCTGGATCGCGGTTGTCGTCGGGGTGATCGTCGTCGCCACCGCGATCGTCGCCTGGCGGACCCAGCGTGACCACCCCACGATCGTGCGGTTGGCCGTGGCGGCCGGCATCCTGTACCCGGTCCAGGCGCTGGTCGGCGGGCTGCAGGTCCTGACGAAGCTCGCGGCGTGGACGCAGACGCTCCACCTCGCGCTCGGGGCGACGATCTGGGCGCTGCTGGCCGGTCTCGCGATCACCAGCTACTACACCGCCCGCGCCGCGGCGGCGACATCGAGCTACGGCGGCAGCGTGGGTGCCCGCGATGGCGATCACGACGGGACGACGCCGCGCAGCGCGGGGGACTCGGTCCGCGCCTACATCGCCCTGACCAAGCCACGGATCATCGAGTTGCTGCTCGTCACGACCGTGCCCGCGATGGTGCTCGCGATCCGCGAGGTCCCCGGCATCCAATGGCAGAGCTGGGGCTGGCTGGTGGTCTGGACGTTGATCGGCGGCACGCTCGCGGCCGGTTCCGCGAACGCGATCAACTGTTACCTCGATCGCGACATCGACGAGCTCATGGCCCGCACGCGGCGCCGGCCTCTCCCGGCACACCAGGTCGAGCCGGAACGGGCCGTCGTGTTCGGGGTCGCGCTCGGCATCGTGTCCTTCGTCGTCATGGCGTGGTTCGTCAACCTGCTTGCGGCGTACCTGACGCTGCTCGCGATCGCCTTCTACGTCGTCGTCTACACGATCATGCTCAAGCGGACGACCCCCCAGAACATCGTCATTGGCGGGGCTGCCGGCGCGCTGCCACCGCTGATCGGATGGGTGGCGGTGACCGGCCACGTCGGGATCCCGGCCCTGCTCCTGTTCGCGCTCGTCTTCTACTGGACGCCGCCGCACTTCTGGGCGCTGTCGCTGCGGATCCGCAAGGACTACGCCGCGGCCGGGGTGCCGATGCTCCCCGTGGTGAAGGGCATCCCCGAGACGACCCGCCAGATCGGCCTCTACACGATCCTCATGGTCGCGATCTCGCTGGTCCTGTGGGCCGTCGCCCGGATGGGCGTGGTGTACCTGGCGGCCGCCGTCATCCTCGGCGCCATGTTCCTGTGGCAGGCGTACCGGCTGTGGCGGCACGGCACGTCGGAGGAGGCGTCGACGGCCGGCGCGATCCGCCTGTACCGCTACTCGATCTCGTACCTGACGCTGCTGTTCGCGGCGGTGGCGATCGACGCCCTGGTGGTCGCCGCGATCTAGGGCAGCCGCCTCACCGGCTGCTGGTTCATCAGACGAACCAACCGGCCAATGACCGCCGCACCATCCTCCAATTTGTGCATCCGATGCACCGTATGGCACCCGTACCGCGTGTTCAGGGTCGATCTGGGTCGTTGGATGCACCAAACGAACGCCCGCGGCGTTCTCCATTGGTTCCTTGGTTCGTTGGGCGAACCGCTGCTCGGCCCAACGCGGTAATCAGCGGCCGATCAGCGACTCGTACAGGTCCACGGTCTTGCGCGCGATCGACGCCCAGCCGAACTGCTCCACCGCCCGCCGCCTGCCCGCCACGCCCATTGCGCGCCGGCGTGGCTCGTCGGCCATCAGCTCGTTGATCCGGGCCGCCAGGTCGCGCTCGAAGGCGTCCGGATCCCGGGGCTCGAATGACCCGCCGCCCGCGGGTTCGAACGGCACCAGCAGCCCCGTCTCGCCCTCGACGACGACTTCCGGGATGCCACCCACGGCGCTTGCGACGACCGCGGTCTCGCACGCCATCGCCTCGAGGTTGATGATCCCGAACGGCTCGTAGACCGACGGGCAGGCAAACACCGCTGCGTGCGAATACAGCTGGCGGACTGTCGGCTTGTCGACCATCTCGGCAATCCAGTGCACGTTCGGGTTGACCGCCTGGGCCTCCCTGACGGCCGCTTCCATCTCGGCGGCGATCTCCGGCGTGTCGGGCGCGCCGGCGCAGAGCACGACCGCCGTCCCCGGGGTGAGATGCCGGATCGCGCGGACCAGGTGGACGATGCCCTTCTGACGCGTGATCCGCCCGACGAACAGCACGTACGGCACGGACGGGTCGATCCCGTGCCGCTGCAGGGCGTCGGTCGCCTCCTGCGGGCGGTATTCGTCGGTGTCGATCCCGTTGTGGATGATGGCGATCCGCTCCTCCGGGACGTCGAAGTGGGCGAGGACGTCGTCCTTCGTGCCCTGCGACACGGCGATGACGGCATCGGCCATCTCGAGCGCCGTCCGCTCGACCCACGACGACGCGTCGTAGCCGCCGCCCAGCTGCTCCCGTTTCCACGGGCGGAGCGGCTCCAGCGAGTGGACGGTGATCACGAGCGGGATGCCGTACGCGAGCTTGGCGAGGATCCCACCGAGGTGGGCGTACCACGTGTGGCAGTGGACGACGTCGGCCGTGACCGGCTCGGCAACGAACCCGATCGACCGACTGAACGCCGCGAGGACGGGCCGGAGCTGCTGCGGAGCCGCCGACAGGTCATGGGCGACCGGGAAGCCGCGGACCCGCAGCGAGCCCTCGCGCACGTCCTGCTCGCCGAACGTGCGCACGTCGACGTCGATGAGCTTCGCCAGCTCCCGGGTCAGGTACTCGACGTGGACGCCCGCGCCGCCGTAGACGTTCGGCGGGTACTCGTTGGTCAGGATCAGCGCCTGCATCGAACAAGCCTATCCGGCCGCGACAGCCAGGTCGTCGAGCAGCGGCGTCGCGGTCAGCGGACCGCCGAGGAACGAGCGCAGGACGTCGGCAGCGGGCCGGCTGGCGCCGAACCGGAGCAGGTGCTCCGAGACGAACGAGTACCAGCCCGGGTCCCCGCCGTCCCCGAGCCAATCCCCCCGAACCTCGCGGATCCGTGCCCGGATCGCGGCCGTGACCAGCGCCGAGAGCGCGTAGCTCGCCATGTAGCCCGGCCCGTCGATCAGCTGGCCGCGGATCGCCCACCACGGGAGCTCGGGATGCGCTGCGATCCCGAGGCCGCTCTCGGTCAGCTCGGCCCACACCTCGTTCGGCGAGCGTTCCGGATCGCGATGCAGCTCGATCTCGAACAGGGCCCAGCACACATCGAGCATCACCCAGCCGTAGCGCCCGAGCCGGCCCTCGCGCGGGCCGACGGCGTCGCCAAGATGGCGCGCCTGGAATGCGGGTTCCTGGACGTCCCAGCCGAGCAGGTCGGCGAAGGCCTCGTCGAGACCGGCATCGGCGACCGGCGGATCGAACAGCGCCGGCCGGGCGCGGATCGCCGCGTAGTGGAGCGCGTGCCCACTCTCGTGGAGCAGCTCCTCGAGGTTGCCGAGCCCGCCCTCCGCGTGCGTCGCGAACACCCACGGCGTCGCCGCCCGCCACGTCCCGTCGGCGGCCTCGCGCGCGATGGTGCGAGCGATCGCGAATGCGGTCGGGATCGCCGGCCGCCCGGGCCGCGGCTCGATGTCGTAGCCGATGCCGAGGACTGCGGGATCCGCGCCGAGGCTGCGCAGATGCTCGTCGTTGATCACTCGCAGCCGCTCGCGCGTGACGAGCCCGTTCAGGCGCCGGTCCATCGCGCCGGTCGCGAACCGGTAGTCCCACGGCTCCACGAGCCCCGGATCGAGGACGGCGCGCCACGCCGCGAGGACCTCATGCAGGGTGGTCTCGATCGAGCCTGGGCCAAGGCCGAGGGCCGTCGCCGCGGCCTCCACCGGAGAGCCGTCGCGGGCCCACCGCGCGGCGCTGGACCGCAGCAGTGTCCGGTACGGGCTCGACGACCCGCCGTCACCGTCGACGGTCCGCCAGATGGGCTCCAGCGCATCGAACATCGCTCGCCGGTGGGCCGCGTCAGGTTCGGTGGCCAACCGGTTGAGGGCGGTGATGCGGTCCATCGTCTGCGATCCCACCCGGACGGCCTCGGACACCTCACCGAAACGCTGGAAGGTGTGTCGCCGGAGCTCGGCGACGTCCGGCTCCTCCGCGGGGCCGCTGCCGGTCTCCGCCAGGCCGTCGACGGGCTCCATCTCGTCCATCCAGCTGAGCGCGGAGGCGATCGAATCGAGGAGCGGCCGCTCGGTTGGCGCGGCGCCGACGTGCGCGGCGAGGAGCGCCCCGAACGCCACCCGACGCTTGCCGTACGCGCTGTCCATGCCGGCGACGTCCTCGCCCCGATGGCGCGCCACGACCAGCGACCCGAACGCGTCGCGAAGCTCTCCGAACTCCGCCTCGAGCGCCTCGAACTGCGACAAACCCGACACGCCCCGAGCATACGGGCGGACCACACGCGTGGACTGCCCGCGGTGGCACCATCTCCTGGATGTACCTGCACTTCCTCGGCGGCGCCACGACCGTCACCGGTTCCCAGTTCCTGCTCGACACCGGCCGAGCCAAGGTCCTCATCGATTGCGGGATGTTCCAGGGCAGCCCGAACGAATCGGTTCGCAACCGCGTGCCGTTCGCGTTCGAGCCGTCGGAGCTGGACGCGGTCGTCCTGACGCATGCGCATCTTGACCACTGCGGGCTCCTCCCCGTGCTCGTGCGGGAGGGCTACGCCGGGCCGATCCACTGCACCGCCGGGACTGCCGAGCTCGCGCGGCTCGTGATGCTCGACTCGGGCAAGCTGCATGAGCAGTTCGCCAAGCGCGAGGCGCGCTGGGAGAAGCGCCACCCCGATCAGGTCGAGGCGGACGACCGGGCCGAGGCCGACAGCTACCAGGCCGCCGTGTCCCTCGCCTCCGAGGGCAACGCCCTGCCCAGCGAGGCGACCGTCATGGCGGTCGGTCCGGCCGGCCCGGTCGGGCCGACGAGCGACCCCGAGGTCGACCTGCGCGCGCAGCCCCCGGCCGTCGACATCGACCTCGATGCGCCGCTCTACACGCAGGACGATGCGGAGGCCGTGCTCCCGCTGTTCCGACCGGTGGACTACGGCACCGAGATCGAGGTCGCGCCGGGCATCCACGCGACGTTCTTCGACGCGGGGCACATCCTCGGCTCGGCGATCATCCGCCTCCGCGTCCAACAGGACGGTGATCGGCCGGAGCTGGTGATCGTGGTTTCTGGTGACCTCGGCCGGCCGGGGACGCCGATCATCCGCGACCCGACAGTCCTCGATGCCGCCGACTACGTCCTCGTCGAGTCCACCTATGGCGGTCGCGAGCACGAGCCCTCCGACGAGGCCGTGCGCATCCTCGCGGAGACCGTCCGGCTCGTCGACGAGGCTGACGGCGTGCTGCTGATCCCGTCGTTCGCGATCGGGCGGACGCAGGAGATCGTGTGGCAGCTCGACCGGCTCATCGAGCAAGGCGCCATTCCGTTGCTACCGCTCTACCTCGACTCGCCGATGGCATCGAAGGCGACCGAGATCTATCGCACGTACGCCGACTACTTCGACGAGGAGACGGGTGCGCTCCTGCGCAGCGGCGACACGCCACTCGACTACCCGAACCAGATCATCACCAACGACATCGAGGACTCGAAGGCGATCGCGCGGGCACCCCGGCCGTACCTGATCGTCGCGTCGAACGGGATGCTCACCGGCGGGCGGGTCGTCGGCCACCTCCGCGAGCTCATCGGCGACCCGAGCGCGACGCTGCTGTTCGTCGGCTACCAGGGCGAGGGCACGCTCGGCGCACACCTCCAGGCCGGGGCGAAGTCCGCCCGCATCGATGGGCAGGAGCACGTCGTGCGCTGTCAGATCCGCTCGATCGGTGGCTTCTCGGCCCATGCCGACGAGCCCGAGCTCCTCGCGTGGCTCGGCAACTTCGCCCGCGGCCGGCACATCGGCGACGCGGGGTTCCCGCGGCTGGTGTTCCTCGTCCATGGCGACCCGGAGGCCCAGATCGCGCTCGAGCCGAAGGTCCGCAAGCTCGGCTTCGAGGTCCACGTGCCGCGCTGGCACGAGCGCGTCGAGCTCCGCTAGCGCCCTCGCCGCGGGTTGCGCGCGGTGCAACCGCGCAGGCCGCCAGATGGGACACGAGAGGCAATAGAACCGGACGCCGGGACAATTCGCGCTCGACGGAGGGGCTCGTTGACGGGCGTGCCCCTTCGCGTACGGCATAGACTCGAGCGAACCGCGCGACCCGTCCAGGAGGCGCTCCGATGGCACCCGACACGACGATCCTGACCGCCGAGGAGCTGGCGCGGATCCGTCGCGACTATCGCAGTGCCACGCTGCTGCCGAAGCGGACCTACCACGACCCCGCGATCCACGACTGGGAGCGGCGTCAGATCCTGCGCCGCGATTGGGTGCCCGTCGGGCGGGCAGAGGAGGCACCCGAGTCGGGCAGCTACTTCCTGACCGAGATCGACGGCGACCAGCTGATCGTGATCCGGGGCCGGGACGACGTCCTGCGAGCCTTCCACAACGTGTGCCGCCACCGCGGCACGGCGGTGGCCGAGGACCAGTGCGGCAAGGTGGTCCGTCTCCAGTGCCCGTACCACGCCTGGATCTACGACCTCGACGGCAGTCTCATCCGCGCCAAGCACACGGACGGCGTCGAAGGGTTCAGCCTGGACGGGTTCAGCCTCGTCGGCGTGCGCTGCGAGGTCTGGCAGGGGTTCGTCTTCCTGAACCTCGATCCCGACGCGGCCCCGCTGGCGGACCAGCTCGGCGACCTGGTCGAGCACCTGGGCCGCTTCGACTTCAGCGGGCTGCGCTCGGCGAAGCGGATCGACTACGACGTCAGCTCGAACTGGAAGTTCATCGCCGAGAACTACTCCGAGTGCTACCACTGCCCGGGGCTCCATCCCCAGCTCAACAAGCTCACGCCGTACGATCTCGGCTCCGACTTCATGACCAAGGGCGGCTGGCAGGGTGGCTGGATGGAGCTGGCCGGCGGGGCCGAGACGATGGCCATGGAGGGCGGCCACCGCGACGGACGGCCGCCGATGGCGGGGATCACCCCGGTCGACGAACGGCGGATCTACTACTACCTCGTGTGGCCGACGATGTTCCTGTCGCTCCACCCCGACTACCTGCTCGTCCACTGGCTGACGCCGGATCGCGTCGACGGCACCACGGTGCGCTGCGAGTTTCTGTTCGAGCCGTCGACGATTGCGGCGCCGTCGTTCGACCCCTCGGAAGCGGTCGCGTTCTGGGACCTGACGAACCGCCAGGACTGGCACGTCTGCGAGCTGCAGCAACGCGGGACGCGATCGAGCACGTGGGTCGCCGGCCGCTACTCGACCGAGGAGCCGTCGGTGCACGCGTTCGACATGATGGTCGCGGACCGCTACGCGGGCGAGGGCTTCGTCAGCAACCGCCTCGTTCGCCAGCGCTACGACGTCCCACCCCCGAAGCCGGGCGAGACCAACGGCACGAACGGCACGAACGGCACGAACGGCGGAAGAAGGACAGTTCGGCCCGCATCGCGGCCCGCTCGAAGGCCAGCCCCGGCGCCTGACCGTCAGGCGGCGGCGGTCCGCCCGTCGGCCGCGGGCAGGTCCTCGTCCTCCGGGTTTCCCGACGCGATCAGCGCGTCCGGGTCGATCCGCACGGCGCGCACGTCGCGGGCCGGGCGGCTGAGCAGGTAGCCCTGGCCCGCCCGGATGCCGAGGTCACGCACGACCTCCAGCTGCGTCGGCGTCTCGACGCCTTCGGCGACGATCGACGCGTTCCAGCGGGCGGCGAGCTCCTGGAGCGCGCGCAGGACCGCGTGGTCCGGGTCGTGCAGGATGCCGCCCTGGACGAGCGACAGGTCGATCTTGACGATGTCGAACTGGATCTCGCTCAGCAGCCGGAGACCGGCGTTGCCGGCCCCGACGTCGTCGGCAGCGATGCGCATCCCCGCCTTGCGGCAGGCAGCCACGTTGCGTCGCAGCTGTTCGAGGTCCTTGACCTCCTGCCGCTCCGTCAATTCGAGCACGAGCTGGTCGGGCGTGATCCCGTGACGCCCGAAGATCGCGCGCAGCTCGCTCGGCTGGAAGTGCTCGGACTCGAGCGTCCGCGGCGAGATGTTGACGCTCAGGTAGGTCTGCTCCGGAAGCGTCCCGACCCCGCGCGCGACCGTGGCCAGGCAGGCCATGTCGAGCTCCACGGTCCGATCCGCACTCTCTGCGCCGGCGAACAGTGCCGACGCGTTCGGAAAGCGCGTTGCATCAATCGGACCGACGAGTCCCTCGAACCCGACGACCTCGCCGGTCGCGAGCGAGAAGATCGGCTGGTAGTTGGGGCGCAGCCCGCGCTCGTCGATGATCGCCATGACGGCGGCGGCGATCTCCGGCACGGACCGTTCGTCGACCGTGGAGCCGTGCCTCCCGGGGTCGTAGCCGACGACCGTCGTGCGGCCGTGGCGCTTGCCCCAGTACAGGGCCGCGTCGGCGTGCCGGTAGAGGAGGTGCTTCTCGGTCGTCGGCGCCGGGTAGGCGGACACGCCGATCGACAGCGAGAACGGGGCGATGGGCTGACCGGGGACGCCGCCGCTCACCGCGCCGGCAAGCATCCGGCGCGCAATGACCAGCCCGTCGTCGACCGTCGCCTGCGGCAGGAGGATCGCGAATTCGTCGCCGCCGACGCGGAATGCCCGGTCGGAGCGGCGCACGTGGGTCAGCGCCAGGCGTCCGACCGCCACGAGCAGTGCGTCGCCGGAGGCGTGGCCGCGCTCGTCGTTGACGCGCTTGAGGTCGTCGACGTCGACAACGAGCAGGCACAGCGGCGTGCCGAGCCGTTCCGCGTGGACGAGCTGGCGCGCGAGCTCTTCCTGGAAGGCACGGTGGTTGCCGAGCTCGGTGAGGCCGTCGAGGAGCGCGTCCGACCGAGCGCGTCCGTAGAGCTGGAGCAGGTCGGCGTGCTGACGCTCGAGCGCCTCGACACGACTGACGATCGGCGCGGCCATCAGCGCGAGCACGAACGGAAGGGAGAGCGTCACGAACGCCAGCAGCAGAACGACGAGCACGCGCGTGCCCGATCCGTCCGGCCACAGGCCCAGGACGGCGAACATGCCGACGAGCACGACGAACTGCAACACGACCAGGGCGACGATTCGTCGCCTGATCGCGAACCCCCCCTCGGGCAGCGCGGACGGTTCGATTGTTGCGGGTGCGGCCACCCTGCAGCCTCCACGGGTATCGGGTGCCCTCTGTGTACCCGGTCACGGGCCATCCGCAACACGGGACGGAAGTACCACCGATAGCCACCGGCGCGCCCAGAGACACGCGCGCGAGGCCGCCCTACGGTGCGTGTAGGTCCGCCGGGGTTTCGAGGGCTGTTGCTGACACTCGACGCACATCGCCGACACCGTGTGGGACCGGCCGCAGGGCTGGTCCTGCTTCTGGTTGCCCTCCTCCTGCCGGTCGGCTGGCCCCTCGGGCCGGCCGCCGTGGCCGCCGCCGGGAACTGCAAGCTCGCCCTGGACGCGGGGCATGCCTCCCCCGGTACCGGGACCACGCAGACCGTCATTGCGTTCGTTGTCGAGGTCTCCTACAAGGCGGCATGCTCGCCTCCCGGAACCGTCCGGGTCACGATCACCGGACTCGCGTCACCGACGCTTGCGCCTGTCACCTGGCCAGCCGGCGACGGCCGCAGGCATCACCACGGCCACCTATTCGGGTCAGCGCAAGATCGACTGCGGCGGGGACGTGGCCGTACGAGTTCGCCGCCCGCCTCACCTCCGGGGATCCATGGGTGGTCCTTGCGGGCAGCGCACCGACGACCATCAAGATCAGCGTCCCGCCGACCCCCAAGCCGACCCCCAAGCCGACGCCCAAGCCCACCGCGAAGCCAAAGCCGACGCCCAAGCCCACGCCGAAGGCGACTGCCCAGGCCCACGCCGAAGCCAAAGCCGACTCCGAAGGCGACCGCCAAGCCAACCCCGAAGCCGCGGCAAACCCTTGCACCGGACACGACGTCGGATCCGAAGGAGACCCCGGACGTCAGCACGCCACCGGCCATCGTGGAGCCGGGCGCGCCGCAGTCATCCGATCCCCCGCCATCCGGGCCCGACGCGACACGACGACCACAGACGGCCATGGTCCTGCCGCCTCACAGTGGCCCGCTGCCGCCGCGCGGACCGGGTCTCACGCCCCCGACATCGCCGCTCCCGACTGGGACGTCGCCGCTCGACATCGCACTCGTCCTGTTCGCGTGGGTAGCGTTCGCGACGGCCGGTTCGCTCCTCTTCGCGTTCGCCCTTGCCCGGAAGACCGGGGAGGATGACGACCGGCAACCGTTCACGTTTGCGATGGCCGCCGCCGGGGCAGCGGCGAGTGTCGCTGACGGCGGGGCGGCACCCGAGATCGGCGCGCCCGATGCCGTCGATGACATCCCCGACCCGGAAGCGTCGATCCCACGCTGGCGCCGTCCGTCGCTCCAGGCCGCGCGCCAGTCTCACTGGGCAGAGGAGGGCACGCGGGTACCGCAGCGGTTCCCGGCCGGTGCACCGGCCGGCGAGCGGCGGATCGTTGCCTACCGGCTCGTCCTGGTCTCGGACCGCCCGGACGACCGGGACGCCGTCGAGCTCGGTCGCGTCGACCGCGGCGACGAGGTGGAGCTGCTTCAGCGCGACAAGGGTTTCGCGCTTGTTCGCGCCCCTGACGGATTGGAGGGCTGGATCGACGCGTCCACGCTCGACGAACCGCCCGCCTGAGACTGAGGGTCAGGCCGCGGCCTCGTCGGCGAGCGCCCTCGGCTCGGCGCCGCCAAGCCGCCCGAACCGCCAGGCGAGGAGGATCGCGACAGCGGTCACCGCGACGATGATCGTGGAGATGGCGTTGATCTCGGGCGTCACGCCGAACTTGATCCTGCCGTAGATGTAGAGGGGCAGCGTCGACGAGCCGACCCCGGCATTGAACGTCGTGATGACGTAGTCGTCGAAGCTCAGCGCGAATGCGAGCATGGCCCCGGCGGCGATCGCCGGCGCAAGGATCGGCAGCGTCACGAATCGGAAGGCCCCCAGGGCCGAGGCGCCGAGATCACGGGCCGCTTCCTCCAGGTTCGGATCCATGCCGGCGGCGCGCGCCCGCACGACCACGGCAACGTACGAGACGCAGAACGTGATGTGCGCGATCTGGAGCTGGCCGATCGAGCCGTGCGCGTCGAAGAGTTGCAGGAAGAACAGCAGCAGGCTCAACCCGACCACGATCTCGGGCGTGACCATCGGCAGGAGCAGCAGGGTGTCGGCCCCGGCCCGTGCCCGCGACTGGAGCCGCGCGAGCCCCAGCCCGATGAGCGATCCGAGGATCACTGACACGAGCACGGCAACGATCGCGACCTGCATCGTGACCGCCAGCGCGTCGAGCACTTCCTCGTTGCCGAACAACCGCGGGTACCAGTCGAGCGTGAAGCCGCGCCACGCGATGTTGCGCTTCGAGTCGTTGAAGCTGAACAGGATGAGCACGACGATCGGGGCGAACAGGAACGCATAGACGACAAGGGCGTAGGCCGTCAGCAGCGGGTTCCGTTCGCGCCTCATCCGCCCACGACCTCTCGCCGGAGCGTCCGCAGCGCGATGAACGTGCCGGCCAGCGTGATCAGGACGAGGACGAACCCGAGCGCCGAGCCGTACGGCCAGTCGCGGCCCTCGAGGAACAGCGTCTGGACGACCTTCGCGATCGTCGTCGTGCCCGATCCGCCGAGCAGGTCCGGGGTCACGAAGTCGCCGATCGCCGGGATGAACGTCAGGATGCTGGCGGCGATGATGCCGGGCATCGTGAGGGGCAGCGTCACGTGCAGGAACGCCTGGCGGCCGCTCGCGTACAGGTCACGTGCCGCCCCGACGAGGGCCGGATCCAGCCGGTCGATCGACACGTACAGCGGCAGGATCGCGAACGGCAGGAAGCCGTACGTCATGCCGAGCACGACCGAGAAGTCGGTGTTGAGCAGGATGATCGGCTCGGACGTGAGCCCGACCGCCTGCAGGATCGAGTTCACCACGCCGTTGTCGCGCAGCATGATCATCCACGCGTAGGTCCGGATGAGGTAGCTGGTCCAGAACGGCAGCATCACGAGGATCAGGAGCAGGCCCTTGTGGCGGCCGCCGTAGCGGCTGATCCAGTACGCCAGCGGGTAGCCGATCAGCAGCGACAGGATCGTGGTCAGCGCCGCGTAGCGCAGCGAATTGAAGAACGTCGGGAGGAAGCGCGGGTCAAGCGCACGCGCGTAGTTGTCGAAGGACGGGTTCGAGAGCACGACCCGGTCGAGCTCGTCGCGGTGTCCAAGGCTGACGATGAAGATGAGCACCAGCGGCAGGACAAAGAACGCGACAAGCCAGCCGAGGCCTGGCGCAAGCAGCGCCCACTGACGGAGCCCGCCCATCCGCTCCCCGACGCGAGTTCGGAGCGCGACGGGCGGCGCCGATGCCTCCGAGACGGCCGTCACGGGAGTCGCGCCGGTCACGCTGGGATCAGCCGCGCAGCGTCTGCCACCGGCTCAGGTACTCGTCCCGGACCGCCGCGTCGAGGTCGAGCAGCTCCTGGAGCTTGTCGACGATCGCCTGGTCCGGGTTGACCGCCGGATCGGCGAGGATCGCGGGGTCGATGAACTCCTTGGCTGCGGCGTTCGGGCCCATGTACCCGATGTAGTTGGTGTTCGACGCGCTGACCTCCGCGTCGAGCAGGTGGTTGATGAACGCGTGCGCGGCGATGGGGTGCTTGGCGCCCGAGAAGATCGCGATCGTGTCCGAGCCCTTGACGCCACCCTCTTCCGGCACGTAGTAGGCGATGTTCTCGTTCTCCTGGCTGATCTGGTACAGGTCGGCGCCCCAGATGTGGCCGATCCAGTGGTCGCCGCTCGACATCGCCGTGATCGTGTCGGTCGTGTACGTCCGAACCAGCGGCTTCTGCTTCTCGAGGAGCGCCAGCGCTTCGTCGAGCTCGGCGGTGGCCTCGGTATTCGCCGAGTAGCCGAGCTGGATGAGCGCCAGCGCGAACACCTCCTGCCAGTCATCCAGCATCGAGATGTGGCCCTGCCAGCGCTCGTCCCAGAGTGCCTTCGAGCTTGTCAACGTGTCTGTGATCTTCGACGTGTCGTAGCCGACGCCGGTGGTCCACCACATGTAGGGCACGGAATGAGCATTGTCGGGGTCGTAGCCGGGATTGGCCCATTCGGCGCCGAGGTTCGCGATGTTCGGGATGAGCGACTTGTCGAGCGCGATGATCGCGCCACGGTCGATGAAGTCGGGGATGTCGACGGAGATCGGGAAGCTCACGTCGTAGCCGCCGCCGTCGTCGCCGAGCTTCGCGTAGGCCTCGTCGGTGTTCGAGAAGAAGTCGTACGTGACCTTGACGCCGTACTTCTTTTCGAACGAAGGGACCACGTCCTCGCCGATGTACTCGGTCCAGTTGTAGACGAAGAGTTCGTCCTCTGGCGAGGGGACCGGGGTCGCCGCGGCGGCCTCGCTTGGCGGGGCGACGGAACCGGTTGGAGGCGGCGGGGCACTTGCCACGCTGGGGGACGCGCTGGCCCCGCCGCCGGTACAAGCAGCAACAATCGGTGCGAGTGCCGTCACCGCGCCGACCTTGGCGATCCGTTCGAGGAGCGTTCGTCGGGTCAGCTTGTGCTCGATCATGTAGCGCACGAGCTGCTTCTCGATGTCGATGCTCGAGCCGTCGTAGCGATGCGTCATCCGGGTGCCTCCTCCTGCGAGCCGGACGCGTCCCCGCCGAGGACTCGGGCCTCGTCCGGCGACCAGCTGAGTGTGACGTCCGCGCCGACCGGCAGCTTTCCGCCGGCTTTCGGGGAGAGCACGGTCAGCGGCTCACCGCCGGCCGTGCGCACGAGGTACTGAATGGTGGTTCCGAGAAATGCCGCCTGTTCGATCAGGCCCACGATCGCCCCTTCGTCGGAGCCGGGGCGGAGTGTAATGGCCTCGGGCCGAACGCACAGTTCGACGGGCTGGCCGGCGGCCAGCCCGTTCATCGTCGTTCCCGTCAGCTCGCCGTTCGCGAGCCGCACCGTCGTGACGCCGCCCTCCCGGCCGACGACCGTTCCGCTGAGCAGGTTGGTCGTCCCGATGAACCCTGCCACGAAGCGCGTCGCGGGCCGGTCGTAGAGGTCCTCGGGCGTCCCGAGCTGCTCGATCCGGCCGCCGTTCATGACGGCGATCCGGTCGCTCATCGTGAGCGCCTCTTCCTGGTCGTGGGTCACGTACACGAACGTGATCCCGACCTCCACCTGGATCCGCTTCAGCTCGACCTGGAGCTGGCGCCGGAGCTTGAGGTCGAGTGCGCCGAGCGGCTCGTCGAGCAGCAGCACGTTGGGCTTGTTCACGAGCGCTCGCGCGAGCGCCACGCGCTGCTGCTGCCCGCCGGACAGCTGGTTCGGCCGGCGGTGCTCGTACCCGGTCAGTTTCACGAGCTCGAGCGCCTCGCCGACCCTGGTCCGGGTCTCTGCCTTGGCGACGCCCTTGCGGCGCAACCCGAACCCGACGTTGTCGCCGACGTCGAGATGGGGGAACAGCGCGTAGTGCTGGAAGACCATGTTGACCGGGCGCTTGTCGGGAGCGTCGCGCGTCACGTCCCGGCCGCGAAGCTCGATGCTGCCCCCGGTCGGCGGCTCGAACCCGCCGATCATCCGCAGCGTCGTGGTCTTGCCGCAGCCGCTCGGGCCGAGCAGCGAGAAGAACTCGCCCGTTTCGATCCGAAGCGAGATCCGGTCGACCGCGACGACGTCCCGAAAGCGTTTCTCGAGGTCGACGAGGCGAATCTCAGGGAGGGGGGCTTCCGTGAGACGCATTGATTCGCGAGGCTATGCGCGCGCCGTGCGACGCGGTGCGCGCCGTCCCATGGACCGCAACGGCGCCCGCATGGGCCGGCGCCGGGTTCAGCGGGTCTGAGCGAGTGCCCGTTCGAAGCCCGGCAGGGCCTGCTCGACCATCTCGTCGGAGGCCGTCAGCGAAACCCGCACCCAGCCGGGCAGTTCCACGACGGTTCCCGGCAGAACCAGCACGTCGTGCTCCTCGGCCAGTCGCTCCGCGAACGCCAGGTCGTCGTCGATCGGCGTGCGCACGAGGACGTAGAACGTGCCTTCGGGGTTGGTCGTCTCGTAGCCCATCCCCCGCAGGGCGCCGACGAACCGGTCACGGCGTGCCTGCATCCGGTCGATGTCGATCGACACGTCCTCGAGCTCGGCGACGCTGTGCTGCATCAGGGCGTCCGCGAATGCGTAGCCGGTGGCCCACTGGAAGAGCTCGATCGCCGAACGCAGCGCCGGCCGTTCCGGGGACGTGGGCGGGAGGGCGATGTAGCCCAGCCGCTGCCCGGGCGCGAGGAGGACCTTGCCGTAGGAGTAGGTGACGATCGTTCCCGAGTAGACCTCGGCGGCGCTGTGGTAGCGGATGCCGTCGAACACGATCCGGCGGTACGGCTCGTCGGCAATGAGATGGACCGTCCGGCCGTTGCGCCGCGAGGCGTCCTCGAGCACGAGCGCGAGCCGGCTCAGCGCTTCCAGCGGATAGACCCGCCCGGACGGGTTGTGCGGGCTGTTCACGATGATCGCCCGGGTTCGCGGCGTGATGGCGGCGGCGATGGCGTCCACGTCCAGGTCGAAGGCCGGCGGCTCGAGCTTGAGCGGCACCGGGACGGCGTCAGCGGCAGCGATCAGCAGCTCGTAGAAGAACCAGGGCGGCGACAGGTAGAGCACCTCGTCGCCGGGCTCGGTGATGGCCCGCAGCGTGACGGTCAGGGCACCGAAGCCCGCGTTCGTCATGAACACGTCCTCGGGATCCCACTCGAGGCCCGTCAGGCGCGTGAGCGAGCGGGCGACCGGAATGCGCGCCTCGGGCTCGTTGAGCTTGTAGGCGAACCAGTTCTTGTCCTTCGGCTCGGCGTTCCGCTGCAGGACGTCGACGAGGCCGGGGAGTGGCATCTCCTGCGGGTTGCCCACCATGAAGTCGGCCACGCCTGGCGATCCCCGACGCGCGAATGCGCGCGACTCGACCATCTGCTGCACCGGACCCATTGCGGCGGCGAGGCGTTCGGTCCGTGAGGGTGCGGCGATGGACATGGCGGATACCTCCTGGGTCCGGCCTACGTTCGGTGGTCACCGCCGTCGTTGCCATGGACATCCGTCGAGTTCGTCGCGAGCGCCCGCCCGACGATCTCGCGAACGACCTCGGTCTTGGCGTCGGCGTAGTCCTGCATGGTGTCCCAGGTCTGTTCGGCGAGGCGGCGCTTCTCGCGCTCGTACAGCTCGCGGTCCTCGGGGTGCGTCCGCAGCCAGTCGCGGAATGCGAGCATCCGCGCGATCTCCTCGCAGTCGGCCGAGAACGCGTGGAGGTTGACCTTCGGGTCGGTGCCGCGGAACAGGCGATGCTCGAACCACTCGGGCTCGCGGAGGGCGAATTCGAAGCCCGCCGCCTCGAGGGCCGGGACGTACGCCGCCTCGTCGGTCGAATCCGGGACGCCGAGGACGACGTCGATCTGGTTCTTTGCCGCCAGGCCGGGGACCGACGTGGAGCCGGCATGTTCCAGGACCACCGCCATGTCCCCGATCGCGGCGCGGATCCTGGCCGCGACCGCCTCGTACTGCGCCGGCCAGGTCGGGTCGTAGTCGACCAGCTTGATCCGGCCCGAGAACGGCGCCGGCGGAACGATCCAGTCGGACGGCGGTGGCTGCGGGCTCATCGCGCCGGTGCTACTTCGGTTTGACGCCGCCGCGGGCCGCGATCCGCTCGCCGGCCGCCTCCCAGCCCGCGTCGAACGGCACGCCATCGTCGTCGAGATCGAGCACCAGCGGCGCGTGGTCGGACGGGATCGGCTTGCCCTTGCGCGCCTCGCGGTCGATCTCGGCGGCGACGATCCGATCTGCCACGTGCGGCGTCACGAGGAGATGGTCGATGCGCATCCCGAAGTTCTTGTGGAAGTTGCCGGCGCGGTAGTCCCACCACGTGAAGCGCCCCGTCTCGGAGTGGACCGAGCGGTAGGCGTCCACGAGGCCCCAGTCGAGCAGCTTCTGGAACGCGGCCCGTTCGGCTGCCGACACGTGCGTGCCACCGTGCACGGCTTGGGCGTCCCACACGTCGTCGTCGGTCGGTGCGATGTTGAAGTCGCCGCCGATGACGAGGTCGTCGTCTGGACTCGCGGACTCGCGCAGCCACTGCAGGAGCCGGGCGTACCAGTTCAGCTTGCCCGCATAGAACTGCGAGCCGACGACGCGCCCGTTCGGCGCGTAGATGCTGACGAAGCGGATGCCCTTGCAGAAGACGCTCAGCATGCGTGCTTCATCGAGCGGGTCGAAGTCGTCCTCGCCGTACGCTGCCGATGACCCGGCGCTCGAGTCGCGCACGCCGCCGAGGCCGAAGTTCGTGGTGGGACCGCTCATGCCCAGCCCTTGCCTGGTGGCGATCGCGACGCCGTTCCAGCGGCCCTCTCCGTGATGGACGAAGTCGTAGCCGGCCATCGAGAACGCGAGCGTGGGTGCGTCCTGATCGGCGAGCTTGGTTTCCTGGAGGAGCAGGACGTCGGGCTTCGCCCGCTTGAGCCACCACTCGACCTTCTCCATCCGGGCATTGAGCGAGTTCACGTTCCAGGTTGCGATGCGCATCAGTACCGCCGTCCCCGTTGCCGTTCCAGGTCGAATGTCGCCGTGTCCGCGACCGCCATGACCGCCATCGTGCCGGCCTGGACCGGGTCGGACACGACGAGGTCCACGTGCTCGGTGATCGAGCCGACCATGTTGAGCGCGATGATCGGGATGCCGACCGACCGCAGCTCGTCGGCGGCGACGCTGATGTCGCCGCCCATGATCGATCCGGCGAGGACCAGCAGCCGCGCGCGGGGCAGGTCGGCGACGGCTCGCACCGCCGCGGCGATTTCCGCCTCGCCCACGAGCGCGATCGTGTCGACCGAGATCCGCTCGCCCCGGAGGTTGTGGCGGTCCGCCTCGCTCACCGCGCCAAGCGCCACCTGGGCAACCTGGGCGCCGCCCCCGACCACGATGATGCGCTTGCCGAAGATCGTCCCCAGCTCGCGGGTCAGCTGCACGTCGACGACCGGTTCGACGCCGCGCAGGGCGTCCAGCGCCTCGTCCTCGGACAGCCCTTCGACCTCGAGCTCGATCTCGGCCTGGGGCGGCGGCCCCGGTGTGCGGCGCACGACGGTCAGCGTCCGGATGCGGCCGCCCGCGTCCGCGACGCTCGAGGCGATAGCAGGGATCGCGCTCGGCTCGTCCGCGAGCTCGATGCGAACGGCGGCGATCGGCTCGGCCTGGCGGCGGGGCATTCCGTGCGACCTCGTTTCGCGGATCAGCCGAGGACGCCGCGACCGGCCGCCCCAGGCCGCAGGTCGCCGACCGAGATCGAATCGGGATCGGTCCCGCCGGTCGGGTCGTGCTCCTCGAAGGCGAGGCTCAACGCGGAGAACGCGTCGCGCGTGGCGTCCGGGTCCGACGTCGTGAGCATCAGCGCCCCATCGGTGTCCTCGGCCACGCCGACGATCCCGGTGATGTTCACGCCCCGCTCCGCAAGGGCGGTCGCGACGCGCGCGAGGGAGCCGGGACGATCGTCGAGACGGACCGTGAACCAGACGGTCAAGGGGCACCTCCTGCGTGGGGATGGTACCGCGCGGGCCCCTCGCGGGCCGGTCGATTACCCCTCGTAATCGGATTCTCACGAACCCGCACGCCCAGGTGCCCAGATTGCGGCGTGAGCCCATCGGCCTGCGCATTCATGCGATTCGATGAACCACGTTCATCGACGGATGACGAGGCAACTGTCGACCCTCGGTCGATGGAGCCGGAGACGGCCCCTGGCGATCCTGTGTTCAGGACCCGTTCCGCTGGACTGCACCGGAACACCAAAGAGTCCAATCGGCGCCGCCGCTCGACTTGATCCGGGCGGCGGCGCCTCCGTTTCCGCGGCACACTGGCCCACGTGCCAGACAACGCACCCTTCGTCCAGGTGTTCGGCTTCGACGGCGACAAGGGCACGCGCGCAGCGCAGCGGTTCTTCAAGGAGCGCCGGCTCGCGATCTCCTTCGTCGACCTGCGGAAGCGCCCGCTCGCGCCGGCCGAGCTGCGGCGGTTCGTCGAGCGTCTCGGCGCGGCTGCGCTCATCGACCCGGAGAGCCGCGCGTACAAGGAAGCCGGCCTCGGCTACCTGCGCATGGACGATGCGGAGATCGTCGAGCGGATCTCGACCAACCCGGCCCTGCTCCGCCTGCCGCTCGTCCGCTTCGACAACGAGGTTGCCGCCGGTCGGGACGAGGCGACCTGGAAGCGGTGGGTCACCCGCGGCGCCTGAGGCTCAGCGCCGCCAGGACTCCGCCCGCAACCACGAGTGCCAACCCGGCGATCGCCCAGAACGAGTCGCCGACCATGAAGCCCGAACCCTGCAGCAACCCGGTTCCCTGGCCGATCCACACCGCGCCGACCAGCACGAGGACCGCGATGATCGCCCAGCGCGTCCGTTGCATCGCCGATACCTCCGGCTGCCATCCTAGGTGCATGAGCGAGCGAGAGCATGACCACGGACCGGACGCTCGCAGGCGAGCCGGCCGGCTGACGATCCGGCGCGACATGGAACACGTCGCGACCCGAGGCGTTGAGTGGACCGAGGACGAGTCGCTCCTCAAACCTTCGCCGCGGCCGGACTTCCTCGACAGCGACCCGTGGCGCTCGCTGCGCATCCTGTCCGAGTTCGTCGAAGGCTTCGACGCGCTCGCGACCGTCGGCCCGGCGGTCAGCGTCTTCGGCTCGGCGCGAACGCCCCGCAGCCACCGGAACTACAAGAGTGCGCGGCGGCTGGGGGCGGGCCTTGCGAAGGCCGGCTATGCCGTCATCACCGGCGGCGGTCCCGGCATCATGGAGGCCGCGAACCGCGGCTGCCACGAGGCGGGCGGCCTGTCGATCGGCTGCAACATCGAGCTGCCGATGGAGCAGGGGCTCAACCCCTACGTCGACCTCGGGGTCGAGTTCCGCTACTTCTTCGTCCGCAAGACGATGTTCGTGAAGTACGCCGACGCATTCGTCATCTACCCCGGCGGGTACGGGACGCTCGACGAGCTGTTCGAGGCCCTCACGCTCATCCAGACCAAGAAGATCCGGGACTTCCCCGTGGTCCTGATCGGCTCCGACTACTGGGGCGGGCTGCTCGACTGGGTGCGCGGGACGTTGCTCGCGGAAGCCGCCATCACCCCCGAGGATGTCGACCTCCTGCGGATCACGGACGATCCCGACGAGGCGTGCCGGATCGTCGATGCGTACGCGAAGCAGCATCGGGACGAGGCCGACGAGACGGCCGCCGACGACGAAGCCGATCGAGCCGGGACGACGTGAAGGAGCCTGCCCGGGCGGACCACGCCGAGAGCTGATCACGGCTCGATCGCGCCGACTCACGTCTGACACAGATCCTGGACAGCTATGCAGGACTGGCCTTCAGGTATCGACGGAACGAGTCCTCATCGCCGTTGGGCCACCCAGGTTCAGATCCGCGAACTGGGTCACCGGTGACATCACGCCGACCGACCACGGCGTCCTTTCGGAGGATTAGGGCTTTGGGAGCCCAGGGCGGTTGCTAGAGCGAGCCGCGAGGGGGTCGGTGTCGCCAGCCTTTCCGGATCGCTCGGCGTCCGCCCAGCAGCTGCCTTCACCGGTGTTCGACACCGTCGGCGTCGACGAGGTCGAGGACTTCTACACGACCGTCCCTGGAGTAGATTTCGCGCATGTTCACGCACATCGCGATCCACACCCCCAAACCGGAACACCGCGACGAAGTCATCGCCTCGATGCAACGAGCGGGCGCTGCAAGTGATGGTGCGGAAGGCCTCCTCCAGATGGGACCGTGGCAGGAGATCGACGGCGGCCGACTCGTCGGCCTCGCCATCTGGGAGTCGCGCGAGGCATTCCTCGCCGCGGCTCCGGGCATCTTCGCGGCTGTCGGCGACGACCCGTTCGACGAGTGGGAAGCCGAGCCGATCGTGAGCCTCCAGCTCGAGGAGGCCTAGACCGCAGGCATCGGGGCGGCGGACCTAAGCCCGAGGGCGCTGGGGTCGCGGCGCTTAGCTGACAGGCTGTCAGGGGTTCTAAGCAACACTCGGCGACGCGAGCGTCCGGTAGCCTGCGTCGTGTGATCGCCATGGCAATGCAGGCGTCAGAGGTACCGCGGGCGGTGGCTGCGGCCACGTCGACCGCCTCAGCACTCGGCCTGAGGGTCGACGAGGCGATCGTTCTTCACGTCTCGAACAGGCTCGCGTTGCGCCTGCTGCCATCCGACGTTCTTGCGCGTGTGGCTCTCGCAACGCACGAGGCCGCAGAGCTCGAAGTCGAAGTCGCAACACGGCTGGCTGCAACGGACAGTCCCGTGGCGCTTCTCGATCCTCGAATGGCGCCGCGCGTCTACGAGCGCGACGGCTTCGCGATCACGCTCTGGACCTACTACGAGCCCCAACCGGCTCGCGAGCTCTCACCAGCCGATTACGCTGACGCGCTCTCGCGGCTTCACGTCGGTATGCAGCACGTGGATGTCACCACGCCGCATTTCACGGATCGCGTCAAGGAAGCTCAGCGACTCGTTGGAAACCGCGACCGGACTCCGGAGCTCGGCGAGGCGGACCGTGACCTTCTCGTGAACACGTTCAGTCGCGTGATGCGCGCGATCGCCGGGCGGGGCGCCGCGGAGCAGCTGCTGCACGGCGAGCCACACCCAGGGAACGTCCTCAACACCAAATACGGCCCGCTGTTCATTGACCTCGAGACTTCGTGTCGCGGTCCGGTCGAATTCGACCTCGCCCATGTCCCGAAGGAGGTCAGCGAGTGCTACGCCGGCATCGATCAGGCACTGCTCGACGATTGCCGCGTCCTCGTCCTTGCGATGGTCGCAGCCTGGCGGCTGGATCCTGAAGACCAGTTCCCGAGCGGAATGCAGGCAGCCGTGGAGCTCCTCGCCGCTTTGCGGGCCGGTCCACCGTACCCGGCGCTCGGCGCCATCTCCGGCCTCAACTGAGGCCGAGTCGAGCAGGGTCCGCACGCCAACCCGACATGTGACGTCCGGAGTGTTCTGGATCACGATGCGGTGACCGGACGGCGTTGTCATCTGTGGAGCGAAACGGGTCGGGGTACGGTGCGTCAACAGCCTGGAGCCTGGAAAACGACCCCCGGCTCGATCTCATCGGAGGAGCAGCCATGCTCGGCACCAGCAAAGTCCACCCGATCCTGCTGTCCAAGGATCTCGACCAGACCCGCGAGTTCTATCACGACAGGCTCGGGCTCGAGATCCTTTCCGAAAGTGATCACAAGATCGAATTCCGGTGCGGTAGCGGAACGAAGTTGGCCGTCTCCAAGAGCACGATTGGCACTGCGGACAGCCAGACCCAGATCGGTTGGGAGGTCGAAGACCTCCAGACCGAGATCGATGACATTCGAGCCCGCGGGGTGCCGATCGAGGAATACGACACCCCCGAATTGGTGACCCACAACGGCATCGCCGACGTGGGCTTCGCCTGGATGGCTTGGATCATCGACCCCGGCAAGAACGCGCTCGCGATCCTCCAGCTGAAGGATTGACCTCCGTGCTGATCGTGATCACGGGGCCTATCGCGAGCGGCAAGAGCACCGTCGCACGAGCGCTGGCTCACGAACTGGCTCGGGTCGACGTCCGCGCAGCCGTCATCGACCTCGACGTCCTCGAGAACATGCTGACGGCAGACGAACCGAAGTCCGACCCTGCCACCTGGACCCTTGCGCGCCACGCCGCCGCGACCCTGGCAAATACGTTCCTTTCGGGCGGGATTGTCGTCGTCATCGCCGACGGTTCGTTCAACAGCACCAGCGACCGTGCGGCCCTCGAGCAGCACCTCGCCACGAACGTCACCCCGCTCTACGTGACCCTCAGCGTCTCGTTCGAGGAGGCCCTCCGGCGAGCACAGAGCGATCCGACCCGAGGCGTCTCGCGCGACCCCGTCTTCCTCGGTGAGTACTTCTCACGCGCGACTGCGGCGCAAGACAAGATCCCCGAAACGGACGTCGTCATCGACACGGAGTCGGTGTCTGCGACGGCCGCCGCCGCCATGATCGCGCGCATCGTGCGGCCGGTCGAATGACCGAGGCGCTCAGCCGTGCTCGGGGAGCGCCACCTCGATCATCCCGTCGCGGATGCGGACGGGGTAGTAGCGGAACCGCCGGACGCGGGTAAGGGCCCGCGCCGCGGCCTTCTTGCCGGGTGGGTCGACCTTCGGGTCGCGGCCGCCGGGCGTCCATGTCGGGTGGTAGCCGCCGTCCGGCTCGAGGCCGCCGGTCGTCGGCATCTGCACCACGTTTCCGGAGCGCAGGTCGAAGCGGCCTTCGTGGAGCGGGCACGCCACGACGCACCCGTCGAGCTCGCCGATCGACAGCGGCGCGCTCATGTGCGGGCAGCGGTCGTTCGTCGCGACGATGCCGTCGGTCGTGTGCGCCAGCAGGACGTCGAGGTCGCCGCGGGTCACCCGGTGCATCGAGCCTGACGGCAACTCCGCAACGGACAGGAGCTCCTCGAAGGCGGCCTCCGAGACGCCCGAAGCCAGCAGCTCCGGAGGAAACGGCGCGGCTCGGGGTTCGGCGTCGGTCGTTGCACTCATCGCGCCGATCCTAGCCCAAACACGCGACGACCCCGGGCGGCGGTGCCGCTCCAGGGTCGTCGGAGGAGGAGGGGAGGATGGGTTGTCAGTCGGTGACCGGCGATTTGCGGAGCGTCGTACGAGGCGCGTCCTCGGTTTCGGCGGCCGCGGGGACCGCCGCCACCTCGGCGTTCGTCTGTCGCAGCGGGAGCTCCCGCATGAACAGCGCCGAGACGAAGGCAAGGCCTGCGGTCACGATCCCGATGAGGAACGTGTCGGCGATCGACAGCGACATCGCCTGGTGGAAGGCGGCGTCGAGGTTCGGGATGAACGGCTGCAGCGCGGGCACGACCGCGGCCACGGCCGCGCCGAAGCTCTGGCCGACGCCGGTCAGGTTGTTCGGGTTGACGTTCAGGCTCGCACCCGACCCGAGCATCTGCTGGGCCTGGGTCTGAAGCTCGGGTGGCAGGCTGGCCACGATCTCGGTCGGCAGCCGGTTCAGCAGCGAGTTGCCGAACACCGTGCCGGCGATCGCGAGCCCGACCGTACCGCCGATCTGGCGGAAGAACGTCAGGTTGCTGGTTGCCACGCCGAGCACCGAGAACGGCACGGCGTTCTGGACGATGATCGTGAAGACCGACAGCGTCGGGCCGATGCCCACGCCGGTCACGAACATCCACACGAACATCGAGGTGTACTCGGTCGTCGCGGTCAGCTGGTGCATCAACACGAGGCCGACGGCCATGATCGCGATGCCGGACAAGACGAGCAGCTTGTAGCGGCCGGTCCGCGACACGAGGATCCCGGAGATGATCGAGCTGCCGATGAGGCCGATCAGCAGCGGGAAGAGCAGGTAGCCCGAGAGCGTCGCGCTCTCGCCGCGGACGACCTGGAACCAGCGGGGCAGGAAGATGATCGCGCCGAAGAACCCGAAGCTGATCAGGAACGTCGAGATGATGGACGACGCGTAGGTCCGGTCGCGCCACAGGTTGAGCGGGACGATCGGCTCCTTCGCCCGCGACTCGATGACCACGAAGATCGCCGACAGGACGAGCGCGATCAGGAGGAAGCCGCCGACGGTGAAGTCGGTCCACTCGTTCGGGATGCCGGCCGACGTCAGGCCCGACTTGTTGGTCAGCCCGACGAGCAGGAACGAGATCGCGACCGCGAACACGCCGCCGCCGAGGAAGTCGATGTTCCGGTCGGCGTCAGGCCGGCGAACGGTGGGCAGCAGCCGCCAGATGACGATCATGCTGACGATGCCGATCGGGATGTTGACGAAGAAGACCCAGTGCCAGCTGGCGTAGTCGGTGAGCAGGCCGCCGATGGCTGGGCCAAGGATGAACGACAGCCCGAACACGGCGCCGAACAGGCCCTGGTAACGGCCGCGCTCGGCTGGGCTGAACAGGTCGCCGATGACGGCCAGCGAGATCGGGAACAGCGCGCCGGCGCCGATGCCCTGCAGGCCGCGGAAGATGATCAGCTGTTCCATGCTCTGGCTCAGGCCCGACAGGGCGGAGCCGATCAGGAAGACGCCGATCCCGAACAGCAGGAGGGGCCTGCGGCCGAACAGGTCGGACAGCTTGCCGTAGAACGGGACGGTGATCGTGGACGTCAGCAGGTAGATCGTGACGACCCACGTGTACAGCTCGTTGCCGTTCAGATCGGTGACGATCTGGGGCAGGGCGGTGCCGACGATGGTCTGGTCGAGGGCGCCGAGGAACAGAGCGAGCAGAACGGCGCCGAGGATCTCGAGCTTCTGCCGATGGCTCAGGCCTAGGGCGGGATCCTCGGCGAGCGTCGGGCCGCGGCCCTCGACGCTGGCAGGCATGGATTCCATGAATACGTCCTTTCGCTGGGTTTGGTCGCTGATGAGGTGGGACCGGTCAGGCGGTCCGGGACGACGCCTCGGGCGAGCCGTGAGCCCGCTGGATGTGCTGGTGGAGCTGGACGGACGGGTCCGAGCTGAGCTCGTCGACGATGGCGGCACGCAGGTCGCTCATCGCCAGGGCCACGCGTCTGAGCTGGCGCTCGTCGAGACGGTTCAGGATCCCGTGGATCATGTCTTCCTTGAACAGCTCGACGTCGTGGAGCGTCTGGCGACCGGCGTCGGTCAGCGAGACGTGGACGACGCGGCGGTCGTTGGGGATGCGGGTTCGCTCGACGAGCCCACGCTCCTCGATCCGGTCGATGAGGCCGGTCGCGTTCGAAACCGACACGCCGAGCAGTTCCGCGATGCGGCTCATCGTCATCGAGCCGTGGCGGTCGAGCATCGACATCAGGTGAAAATGCGACATGCTCATGTCCGCCCGATGCATCCGCTCGCTGCCCAGGCAGCGGAGCTCGGCGAACGCTTCGCGGAAGTTGGCGATGATCTCGTCGTGGAGTTCAATCGTGGGAGTGATAGTTCTCATCGCGTGAAATATTCCTACTTAGTTGACCATTCTGTCAACCCCGAAGATCGTTTCGATCTGGAAGGTCGTCGGTTGCAGAATGGTTGCCGCGCCGTGGAGGGACCATGCGTTTCGTCCTGATGACCGAGCCCCAGCAGGGCATGAGCTACCTCGACCAGCTGGCGATCGCCCGCCGAGCCGAGGCAAACGGCTTCGAGGCGTTCTTCCGATCCGACCACTTCCAGAGCTTTCCGGGACCGTCGGGCCAGCCGACGACGGATGCCTGGGCCGTCCTCGCCGGTCTTGCCCGCGAGACCGAACGCATCGGGCTCGGGGCGCTCGTCTCACCGGTGACGTTCCGTCACCCCGGGGTGTTCGCGAAGGTCGTGACGACGGTCGACGAGATGAGCGGCGGTCGGATCGAGGCCGGGGTGGGTGCGGGCTGGAACGACGAGGAGCACCGCCAGCTTGGGTTGGACTTTCCGGATGTCGGCGAACGCTTCGACCTTGTCGAGGACGAGCTGGCGATCCTCCACGGCCTGTGGGGCGAGCCCGACGGCTGGTCGTATCGGGGCCGGCGGGTCAGCGTCGACGACACGCAGTTCTACCCGAAGCCGGTGCAGGTCGCCGGGCGACCATCGACGCCGATCGGGTCGGTGCGGCCGCGGATCGTGATCGGCGGCGACGGCAAGCCGCGATCCGTGCGGTTGGCGGCCCGCTACGCCGACGAGTACAACATCGTCTCGGCCCGTCCCGAGGAGGTGACGCGGGTCTCGGCGGCCCTCGACGAAGCGTGCCGGGCGATCGACCGCGACCCGCGCGAGATCACCCGGTCGGCCATGAGCGGCGTGCTCATCGGGCGCAACCAGGACGAGGTCCGCGAACGCCAGGCGGCGCTGATGGCGGCCTTCGGCGAGAAGGGAGCCGAGGAGGGCGAGGCGTGGCTCGAGGAACGGCGCACGCGCTGGATTTTCGGGACGCCTGACGAGGCCCGAGCCGCGGTCCGCCGCTTTGCCGAGGTCGGCGTGGAGCGGATCATGCTCCAGGACTTCCTGCCGTGGGATCTCGACATGGTCGACGTCATGGGCGAGGAGCTGGTCGGGCGGGTCTAGGTCTCGGCTGCCTCGGCCGCGGCGCGGTAGCGCGGGTCGTCGCGGCGGATCGGGTCGGGGTTCGTGCCGCGGGCGCGGGCAAGGCGCTCGGTGATGAGCTGGAGCGGCGCGGCCGAACCGATGAGCGCCGCGACCGGGGCCGGCAAGCCCGGTGCGTCCGGGACCAGGAGCCGTCCGGCCGGCGTGAGGTCGCGCGGCAGCTCGGCGTCGAGCGGCTCGGCGAGGATCGCCGCCACCGGGACGTCGAGCGCTTTCGCTGCCCGCAGCAGGTCCGCCGCCCGCTTGGCGCGGTCGGTGCGTTGCTCGCGCTCGGTGAGGATCAGGACCAACGCAGTCGACGCATCGACGGCGGGCAGGTGCCCGTGCAGGAACGTCTCCAGGTCACGGTACGCGGACGGGATCCACGTTCCTTCCTCGATCTTGAGGACGAGCTCGCGGCCGGCGGGCCGGTCACTCCCCGAGGCCACCACGATGAGCCGGTTCGCGTCCCCGAAGCGTGCCGCGACTCCCTCGGCGGCGGCTGCCTGGTCGACGCCGCGCGCGACGAGATCGGCCGCGGCATCCGGGTCAACGGGCCGGCCCGTGAGGTGGGCGCCGACTGCCGCGAACGCGAGGATCGGTGCCAGGTAGCCGATGACGTGGCACCAGTTCTGGTCGAGCTCGTCCGTCGTGACGCACGATGTCGGCGAGGGCTGCCCCGGGCGACCGGTCGCTGACCGTCACGATGGCCGTACGCGCGCCTGCGGTGCGGCACGCGGCAAGGGCGGCGTTCGTCGCGGGCGTGCCGCCTTCGTGGGAAACGCCGATCACGAGGCCGCTGCTCACCGGGTCGAGCGACAGCTCGAGCGCCTGGACGCTGGCGAGCGTCGCGCTGGGCAGGCCGGCGGTCCGAAGCGCGTCGCGCAGGATCTCGACGCCGGCGAGCGACCCGTGCTCCGACGTGCCGCAGCCGGTGACCAGGATCGGCTGGCCGGCGGCAGCCGCCTCGGCGACGGCGGCTGCCAGCGCTGCCGCCGGGCCGGACGGTGCCGCGAGAGACGACAACAGGCGCCTCGCGACGCCCGGTTCGGCCTCGATCATCTCGGTCATGTGGTACGGCGGCCCGGGGCGCAGCGAGGGCATCCCGGTGCTCGCCCACGGATCGGGCGGCCCGGGCAGCGGTGCGTCAGGATCGAAGGCGAGGTCACTCATGGCGGCCAGCATACGGGCGCCCGGGGACGGCGCGGATGACGACTCAGCCACGGACACGGCACCATGTCCCGGTTGAGGGGCGGGATTGAAGGAGGTCTGGATGCAGGTTGGCCTGATGACGTTGCAGGGTTGGAAGCGCGAGTACGACGGCTGGGATCCGGCGGAAGCCTGGACACGCACGATCGAGCTCGCCGAGCAGGCCGAGACCCTGGGCTTCGAGTCCCTGTGGGCGTTCGACCACTTCCACACCGTGCCCGTCCCGGCCGACGAGATCACGTTCGAGTCGTTCTCGGTGCTCGCGGCGCTGGCGATGGTCACGAAGCGCATGCGCCTCGGCCACATGGTCGTCTGCACCGGCTTCCGGAACCCGGCCCTCACGGCCAAGATGGCCTCGACGATCGACGTCATCTGCGGCGGGCGCTTCGAGCTGGGGATCGGGGCCGGCTGGAAGGAAGACGAGTGGATCGCCTACGGCTACGGCTTCCCGACCCTCGGCGAGCGGATGACGGCCCTCGGCGACCACCTCGAGGTCGTGAAGCGGATGCTCGAGCCGGGTCGCGCCTCGTACGAGGGCGAGTACGCCGAAGTTCGGGGGGCGATCAACGAGCCAAAGGGCCTCCAGCAGCCGCGGATCCCGATCGTCGTCGGCGGCAACGGGCGGAACGTGACGTTCCGCTACGCCGCGCGCTTCGCCGAGGAGCTGAACCTCGTGTTTCTCGTTCCCGACGAGGTGGCCGAGCTGCTGCCGATCATCCGTCAGCGCTGCGAGGAGGAGGACCGCGACCCCGCGACGCTGCGGGTGTCGCTGTACACCCGCGACCAGGACGTCCGCGAACCCGGCCAGGAACGGGTCGACTTCCTCGGGGCGCTGGCCGCGCTGGGGCTGGATCGGGTCGTCTGCTTCCCGACCCGCTGGAACCCGACGGCCGAGGCGCAGGCGCTGTTCGCCGAGGATTGCCGGGCGGCCGGGCTGGCTCTTACGGCCAGTTAGTGGCCAAAACCCGGCCCCTGTGAATGAAGGTCAGAAGCCCGGGGCTGCACGGCCCTGAAAACGCCCTGGGTGATGGCCAGATATGCACCCGCGCTGATATTTGGCCAGCTAACTCGGCCTCGCGGAGCGCCGAAGCTCTGACATTCAATCCTGGGGCGAATATTTGGCCGCTATCTCCTGCGGATCGGGCCGAGCCGTCGTACCGGCCCGTACCGGAACCACGCCCGACCCACGAGCAACTCGAGCGGCACCGGGCCGTACTGGCGCGAGTCGATCGGCTCGCCGAAGCCTGCGGCGCGGGTCGTTTCCTCGTCCGCGTCGGACAGGAGCCACGCTTCGTCCTCGGCAAGGATCAGGTAGCCGTCCGCGAACGGCACGCGATCGCCGGGACCGGCCGCCAGCCGTTTGATCGCCAGGTCGCCGGAGTCCGGTTCGCGCACGACCACGACCGACCCTCGTCGCGGCCAATGGCGCGTCGTCGGGTCGACGAGGAGCCAGTCGCCCGGGGCGATCGCCGGCAGCATCGACGCCTCGGCCACCTCGACCCGCCACGGCCCCCGGATACGACGAAGCCCCGCCGCCTGGCGGGGCTTCTCGTCGGTCATGGCGGCGGAATCAGCCGGGCCGACCGGCAACGCGCGTCTTCTCCTCGCCGCCCGTCTTCTTCCAGGCAGCGTCGATCTCGTCGATCGCCGTCAGGAGGGCCTTGCCGTCAGCCGGATCGACCGAGGCCTTCGCCTTCGAGGCGGCCTTGGTCGCGTTCCAGAACAGCTCGTGGAGGTTCGGCACGGCCTCGAGGTGCTCGGGCTTGAAGTAGTCGTGCCACAGCACGTCGAGGTGCTCCTTCACCAGCTCCGCGCGCTCCTCCTTGATGTGGATCGCGCGGGCACGGTAGACCGGATCCTCGTTGCCCTGGTACTTCTCCTGGATCCGGAACACCGACTCCGCTTCGATGCGGGCCTGCTCGGGATCGTAGACGCCGCACGGCAGGTCACAGTGCGCGCGGACGACGGTTGTGGGGGCGAGCCAACGGCCGAAACGGGACATGGGACTCCTTCGGGCACTCGAAGTCTGATTCGGACGGCGGAATGGGCCGTCCAATCATCGAAGTGTCCGGGCCTCCAGCGTGCCTGTCAAACGGGTCGCGGGCACCGTCCGGCCCGTTCGAGCGTGATCCGGTGACGCCCGTCGATCCGCCTTCCCCTCGCTGCCGACGCGGCGCCGGCCGAGTCGGAGCCCTCCTACAGCGACGACGGAATCGACGCGATCGAACCAATCGAGTGAGGCGCCTCCCATCAGAGGTGTAGCGTCCCGTTCGGGACGCGAGAGGGAGCACCGACATGGATCGAACGCTCGTCGAACGGGCGATCCAGGGCGACGAGGACGCGTACGCCAGCCTGATGGCCATCGCCGGCGACCGACTCCTCGCGATCGCGTATCGGATCCTGCGCGATCTTCACCGTGCCGAGGACGCCGTCGAGGCGGCCCTCGTCAACGCCTGGCGCGACCTCCCGACGCTGCGCGACGCCGACCGGTTCGAGGCGTGGCTCACCCGCATTCTCGTGCGGGAGTGCTACCTCGAGGCCGATCGCGGCCGCCGCTCGAATGCCCACGTACGGGTGCTCCCGATCGACATCGCCGGCACGTCGGACCCGACGTCCACCGTCATCGACCGGGATCGTCTGGATCGGGGCTTCCGGCGTCTGCCGACCGACCAGCGGGCGATCGTCGTGCTCCATCACTACCTGGGCTGGAGTCAGCCCGAGATCGCCCTCGCCCTCGAGATCCCCGTCGGGACGGTCAAGTCCCGCCTCTTCTATGCCACACGGGCCATGCGCGCCGCGATCGAAGCGGACGACCGGCCCACCAGCGCGGAGCGACCGGCATGACCACCGACGACGACTTCGACCGCCAGATCCAGGCCTACCTGGAGTCCGGTCCGGCCGAGCTCGCGGATCGCGTGCTCTGGGCGGCGCGTGCCCAACTCAAGACGACACGACGGCGTCGCCGGGTTCGCCTGGCTCGCGCCGTGGAGGAATCCGAACATGACACGGAACTCGCGGCTGCTGCTCGTCGGAGGTGGCGCGCTCGTCGTGACGATCGGCGCCGGCCTCGTCGGGTCGATGTTCGCGCAACCGAACCCCGGGCCGGCCGCCTCGGCGGCGCAAACGGCACCTGGAATTCTCGGCGACGCCGTCCTCACCGAGCTCCTCGGTGGCGCCGGGCCCGAGCTCGTCCATCGTTGCAGCGAGGGCGCCCGGGTGGTCCGCAACCGGGGGGATGACCGAGGCTCGGACGCGGCCACACGGCCACGCTGCTGTCCGACGGCAAGGTGCTCGTGGCCGGGGGCAGGCTCGGCCCGGACAAAAATGGTGCAGCTGGAGCGACCTCGGCCGAGCTGTATGACCCGAGCAGCGGGACCTGGAGCGCGACAGGGAGCATGCACGAGGGCCGCACCGAGCAGACCGCGACGCTGCTGCAAGACGGCAGGGTGCTGGTGGCTGGAGGCTGCTGCGCCGTCAGCAGCGCACCGCAAACGGCCGAACTGTATGACCCGGTCAGCGGAACCTGGACTGTCACCGCGGACCAACTCCTGGGCGGGGAAGGTCGGACCGCCACGCTGCTTCCAGATGGCAAGGTGCTCGTTGTGGGCGGCAACTACGGCCCGCAACGAGCCGTGCTGCACGACCCGATCAGCGGGACCGGGACGGTCACCGGGGGGAACTCGTCACAAATCGCTATTACGCCACGGCCACGCTGCTTTCCGATGGCAGGCTGCTCGTGGCGGGCGGACAACTCGCCCGCCGAACGAGGGACGCCTCGGCCGAGCTGTACGACCCGAGCAGCGGGTTGTGGACCGCCACTGGGGACATGAAGGCGCGCCGCACCGATCACACGGCCACGCTGCTGGCCGATGGCAGGGTGCTCGTAGCGGGCGGCTTCAGTGCCGACCGCGAACGAAAAGGCATTGGTCTCGGCCGAACTGTACGACCCGATCAGCGGGTCCTGGACGGCCACCGGGAACATGGTCACGGCCCGGGGAGGCGGTTACTCGGTGACGGTGTTGCCCGATGGCAAGGTGCTGGTGGCAGGCGGCTTCCGCAGCGACGGCACCGGTGCGTTGGCCTCCGCGGAGCTCTACGATCCGGGCACTGGAACCTGGACCGCCGCCAGGAACATGGACGCACCCCGCGCCGGTCATACGGCCACGTTGCTGCCCGACGGCATGGTGCTCGTGGCGGGCGGCGCGGCTGACGGCGCCTACAGCGACAACAAGCCATTGGCCTCGGCCGAGCTGTACGACCCGGGCGTCGGAAACTGACATGACACGTTCCGATCCAACACGCTCAGCCAGAGCCGGGTTGACCGTCTTCGTCGTCGCTCTAGCCCTGATGACGGCCGGCTGCAGTGGAAGCGCGGTCCCCCCGAGCGCGTCACCGGCGCCGTATCCTCGCCGACCGTCGACGCCACAGCCGCCACCGATCCGCGGCGGCTGCAGCGATCCGCCCCACAGCCGTCGGGCCGGCCGAATCGACGCCGATCCCGATCTGGACCGGTCCTGGCGATCGGGTGCCGGGAGCTCCCGGCCAGTGCGACAGTCAGACGCCATGCTGGTTCACGGCCGGGACCTATCAGACGTACGGTCGCTGGGCGTTCCTGCCCGGCCTGACGATGTACATCCCCGATGGCTGGAACAGCACGGAGCAGGACGCCGGCGAGTTCAACCTCCACAACCCCGATTTTCCCGATGGCAGCGGACTGTTCTTCTGGCGTGACGTGATCCCGGTCGAGCCAGACGGCAGCCACGTCATGACCGTGCCGTCGACGGTCGCCGGAATGACGAACTGGCTGAGGGCCGACCATCGGCTCGAGTCGTGACCGCCCCGATGAAGGTGGTCATCGGCAAGGGCCTGGCCACCACGACATTCGTGGTCGACGTGGCCAGACGGAGCGGTGAACAAGGACCACTGAATGCGCCGCGTCGTCAAGGCGACCTGCTTCCCCATCCTGACGGATCCTGAGCACTGGGACGGAACCTGGAAGGTCGCGTCGACGGAGAGCAGCCGCTACTACCTCGCCGCCGTCGGCCCGGTTTCGAACCGCCACCTCCTCATGTTGGCACATTGTCGCCCAGGCGGACCCTGCCGACTGAGCGCCTGCGGTTCGAGAAGGCCGTCGCGCCGATCCTCGAGAGCCTCGATGCCAGCCACGTGACCTTCAACTGAGGATCGGTCATCGGGCGTTGGAAGTCGCGACCGTCGAAGGTGCCAGTGCAGTCGAACTGATCGGGCCTGTCGCGGCGATGGAGTCGCAGCGCTGATGACCGGGGCAAGCCGTTGAGGCGCGTCCGCAACAGCGGCAGATCGCCCCCTCTATCCCTCCTCCCGTCAAACGGGTCGTGAGCGTGGCAGGCCGGGTATCATCCGCGCGATGACCGAACGCGGCATGGCCCATGCGGACGGAGCGCCGGCCTGCCCCTTCGTCGCCTTCGAGGACGACCGGGACGAGCGCTCCGACCGACCGGATCACCGTCACCGCTGCTACGCCGAGGTTCATCCCGCGCCGCGCGCCATCGCCCACCAGGAGGCGTACTGCCTGTCGAGCGCGTTTGCGGTGTGCCCGACCTTCCAGGAATGGGCTCAGCGCGAAGCGGCTCGAACTCGGGGCGGCGTCGGGTCGGCGGTCCCGCCTCCGGGGGCCACCGTCGCGATCTCGCAGGGCGACGACCATCGTCACGACACGCAGGCCGAACGGCCGCCCGAAGGCGAGGACGCTGCGCGACCGAAGGTCGAACCAGCCGCCGAATGGCAGGGACCGCCGCCAACCAGCCGCGCGGAGCGCGACGACGGCCCCGCGCCCTTGCCGCCGCGGCGGAACCCGCCGCGGGACTGGGCGGCGCCGCCGCCGTGGGCCACCGGACCGGGGATGAGTAGCGGAGCGGGCGCGGCCGGCGCGGCCGCGGCGACCGGCGCGGCAGCGGCGACCGGAGCGGGTGCCGCGGCCGCCGGAGCCGGGACGCCACCACCGCCGTTCCTTGCCGAACCCGAGGCACGCGGGCTCGCCGGCAGCACGGCCGATCGCGTGGCCGGTGGCGAATCGTTCGTCGACCCGCCGCGCCAGCCGCAGGACGAGGCGCCGAGGAGCGACGCGCCGAGGAGCGACGCACCGCAGGGTGACCCGTGGCACCCGTCGGCGTCGCCCGAGCGAGCCCAGGAACCCGACGCCGAGCTCGCCGGCCTCGTCGGGGGTCGCCCGCCCGAGCGCCCCGCCGAACCGTACGTCCCCAGGTCGTACGAGGACGATCCCGGCCAGGTGCGGTACGAGGGTGCCCGGCCGCCGTCGAGACCACCGAACCGCGACCCGCACGGCGCCCCGTCGTGGGAGCAGCCGAAGCGGTACGAGGCCTACCCGACGATCAAGACTCGGGCGGCGATCCCCCTGCCGCGGCTCGCCGTCATGGCTGCCGCGCTGGGCATCGCCGCGCTCGCCCTGTTCTTCCTGCCGTCAGTGCTCGACCTGTTCGGCGGCTCCGGTGGCGGGCCGGGTGCCGGTAACGAGTCGCCGGCACCCAGTGCCCTCGAATCGGTCGTCCCGTCACCGACGGTCCCGCCAGTCCCGACGCCGCAGGTCTACATCGTCAGATCCGGCGACACGATGTCGAAGATCGCGAAGCGCTTCGACGTTTCGATCGACGACCTGATCGCCGCCAACAAGGACGGGATCAAGGATCCGGACAAGATTTCGATCGGGGATACGGTCATCATCCCGGTGCCGGCCTCGGAAGGGGACAACGGCGGTTTCCTCGGGAGCGAACCGCCCGCGAGCACCGCGCCGTAGCGCAGGCCGCCGGCGCGGCTCGCCGGCCAGACGGCCCCCTAGCGCGGCGCGATGTTGATCGCGGTGATCTTGCCCGCCTCGACTCGGAACGTGGCGTCGATGTGCTGCGTCGGCGCGCCCGGGCGGACCACGAGGACATCGGCCTCGTAGGTGTTGCCGGTGTCGCGCACCTCGCCGGGGATCATGCGCAGGCCCGTGTCCCCACGCAGGAACCAGCCGCCGACCCGCTCCACGCCGCGCAGCGTCTGCACGCTGTCGCCGACGTGCACGCGCATCTCGGTCATGTCGTCCATCAGCGCGACCGCGCCCTCACGGTCGCCTGCATTCAGCTTTTCGAAGAAGACTTCCATCGTCTCGACAGCACCCATTGGCGGAGTGTACCGTCGCGCTCCCGCGACCACATTTGGAGCCGTCCCGCCCGTGACGCATCCCCTCTGGCCGCTGTTCGACCTGCGCATCCGCAGCGAGCATCTGGTCCTCCGCCTGCCGACCGACGACGAGCTCGTCGACCTCGCCGAGCTGGCGCGATCCGGCATCCACGGCGAGGACGAGATGCCCTTCGGCGTGCCGTGGACGACCCGGCCGAGCCCGGAGTTCGAGATCGGTTTCGTGCAACACCACTGGGGCATGCGCGCCAACTGGACGCCCGAAAAATGGTGGCTCAACCTGGCCGTCGAGCGGGACGGCGAGTTCGTTGCTGCCCAGACGATCGCCGCCGAAGGCTTCGCGGTCCATCGCGTCGTCGACACCGGCTCCTGGGTTGCCCGGCGGTTCCAGCGGCAGGGGATCGGCAAGGAGATGCGGGGCGCGGTCCTGGCGTTCGCCTTCGACCACCTCGGTGCCGTGGTCGCCGAATCGGAGGCGTTCCTCGACAACGCGGCGTCGAACGCGGTCTCGCAAAGCCTGGGCTACGAGCCGAACGGGTTCGGGCGGCTCGCACCGGAGGGCGTGTCGAGGGAGACCGCGAAATACCGCATGACCCGGGCCCTGTGGGAGGCGCGTCCTCGGCCCACGGTCGAGGTCGACGGCCTCGACCGCTGCCGCGCGCTGTTCGGGATCTGACGAGCTAGAAGCCGCCGCCCGCGCCTCCGCCGCCACCGCCTGAGCCACCGCCCGAGAACCCGCCACCGCCGCCGCTCCCGGAGGACGGGGGCGAGTTCCCGATCGTGCCGAGCGCGGCCATCATCCCGCCGAGGTTCGGGACACCCGAGCTCGAGAAGATGCCGCCACCGCCACCCGTGTTCGCGAAACCCTGGCCGCCCGATCCGCCGTACCACGCCGGGAAGTACGTTCCGGTCGCGGTGGCACGCCCGTCCTTGACGTCATCGAGGCTCCGCTCGAGGACCTTCTCGATCTCGTCCTGCAGGCCGAGCGCCGTGCCCCACACGACCGCCTGGTCGGGCGTGTCGAGCCACTCGAGACCCGCGTCGGCAACGACCTGGTCCATCGAGCGCGACTGCTCCATGGTCTTCTTGAGGGTCCGCCGATAGGCGGCCAGCTGCGCCCGGATCATCGCCCCGGGCATCGTGACCGCGGGCATCGCGCGGGACAGCAGCAGCAGGAAGACACCCCCGACGATCAGCGCCCCACCGAGCGAGGACGAGCCCGCTCATCGGGATCAGGAAGGCCAGCCACGCCAGCGTCCCACCGACGACGATGGCCAGCACGCCGCGGACGACCCAGCGAATGACCGCCGTGCTCGGCGCCTCCGCGAACCAGCCCTGCTTGACGACGTATCGCTCGAGCTCCCGGTCGAATTCGGCGACCGACGAACCAAACTTGAGGAGCTCGTCCGGTTCGATGAAGCCGCCTTCAGTCTCGAGGCGGTGCAGCCCATTGAACGCGTGCCTTTCCGCGGGTCCCATGGGCCGCCGGCTGTTGCGCGCCCGTTGAGCCTCGACGACTTCGTCGCCGGTCGCTGGCTCGAGCTCGACGCCGACCTTTCGGTTGAGTCCAAGCAGACCGACGTCCTCGCGGAACCCGATCAGCCCGCGGCTGGCCAGGTCGAGCATCGCGGTGGTCAGGGCGCGGCGTGAGGTCCCGCCATCCATGACCATCGCCCCGGAGGCGGCTGTCAGGTCGGGTGGCGGGGCCGGGACGTAGATCGAAGGCGAGTCGAGGTAGACCGGGTCCTTGCCGTACCGCCGCCAGTGGAAGAACCCCCAGCCAACCAGACCCGCGAGGACCAGCGGCGCACCGACCAGACCAACGACGGCGTTGAGTTGCCGGCCCTGCTCGAGCCGAGCGGCGTTCTCCGGGGTGGCCACCTCGTCGATGCGATCCATGGCGGCGAGGATCGCCCCGTCCCAGTCGTCCTCGCGAAGGAGCGGGAGCATGTCGTTCTCGAAGATCTGCTGGCGTTCGCTGTTGGTCAGGAACGTGGCGGCGAACCCGGGCGCGGCGTAGAGCTGGACCTGCCCGCTCGACCGGCCCGGCTCGAAGTCGAAGAAGATGGCGAGGCCGTCGTCGAAGCCCCTGCCGGCCGACGCCCCACTGGTCGATGAGTGCCCTCGCGTGGCGCTCGGTCTCCTCGGTCGAGGTGGTCGAGTCGACGACCTGCGTGTAGACCACGACTTCGGCCTTCGTCCGCTCCTCGATGCGATCGACGGTCTCCTCGACCGCCGCGATCGTCTCGGGCTCGAAGACGCCGGCGAAGTCGTAGACGGCCCGGCCGATCTCCGGCTCAGGGAACGGCGGTCCGGCGGGTGTGGGTGGCTGGTCGGCCGCACGGAGCGCTGCCGGGACCGCGAGCAGGCACGCCGCGGCGAGCGCGGTGAACAAGATTCGCGTGATGGCGCGGCGGGGTGACGGCACGGTGGAAGGGTACTGCGCCGACGGCGTCCGCTGGACGTCGTGGCGGCCGTCAGCCCAGGTCGGCGATGCGCCCGCGCCGCCGGACGAGCCGGAGCGAGCCGTCCTCCTCGAGCAGGATCTGCGCCGGGCGCGGCCGGCCGTTGTAGGTCGACCCGAGCGAGGCCGCGTACGCACCCGCGTCGCGGACTGCGACGAGGTCGCCGCGTCGAAGCGGCGGCAGATCGTGCGTGCCGAGGTGGTCGGTCGACTCGCACACGGGCCCTTCGACGAGGGCGGCGGTGTGGGGCGCCGCGATCGGACCGGCGACAGGACCGGCGACAGGACGGCCGAGCGAGGTCAACGCCTCGATCTCGTGGCGGGCGCCGTAGAGCGCAGGTCGGATCAGCTCGGTCATTCCGGCGTCGAGCACGACCTGGCGCTCCACGTCGGCGCCTGGGCGGTCACGGACGTGGAGGACGCGGGCCACGAGCCAACCGGCCCGAGCGACGAGGAAGCGTCCCGGTTCGATGGCGAGCCGTCGTGGCTGCCGGTCGACGGGGATCGCCTCGAGGAGCGGCGCGAGCTCCCGGGCGAAGCGTTCGGGGCGGGGACCGGGCTGACCGAGGGGGCCCACCGGAAAACCGCCACCGAGGTCGAGGGTGTCGAAGCGGTCGAGTCCGCCGCGCACCAGGCCCAGCAGCGCCAGCCCGCGACGCACCGCGTCGCGCCACGCATCGACGGCACCAAGCTGGGATCCGACGTGGAGGTGGATGCCGCGCGGGACAAGCGCGCCGTCGGCCTCCGCAGCCACGCGCTCCACCGTGGACGTCAGCTCGGTCTCGGTCATGCCGAACTTCGCGCCCGCCGCCCCGACGGCCAGGCCTGCGGCCGTCTCCGGGGCGACTGCGGGGTTGAGGCGGAACAGCACGTCGAGCGGGGGACGGCCCGCGGTGCCCAGTCGCGCCCGGCGGGCGATGGCGATCAGCGCATCCGCCTCGTCGGGCGATTCGATCGCCAGCCAGGCCGGACCCGTCCCGGCTGGCTGTCTCGCGCACGGCGCGCCGCAGGTCGGCGTCGGTCTTGCCGATCCCCTCGATCGTGATCCGGTCATGTGGGACGCCCGCGCGCCGGGCGATCGCCCACTCCCCGCCGGAGACGACGTTCGCCCCGAGGCCGAACCGGTGAAGGACCGCCACCACCCCGGCGACGTCGTTCGCCTTGACCGAGAACTGGCGGACGATCGGGTCGGGGAACGCGACCGCGAGCTCGGCCGCAGCGGCCCGCAGGACCGCCACGTCGGTGACGAACAGCGGCGTGCCGAACCGGCGCGCCGCGAGCCGGAGCGCCGTCGGCGATGGCCGGGAGGCGGTCGGTCTCGGGCGGTGGGCCCGTCAGGTCAGCCGTCGTCGCGGGCCGTCAGTCCTTGACGACCGTGTGCGCGAGCGAGTTGACCACGCCGAGCACCACCGCGCCGACGATCGCGGCCACGATCGTGTCCGCGTTGAAGTCGGGCGGGTAGTCGCCCACCGTGAAGGTGAGCTCGAGGTTCTGGGCGATCCACGCGACGACGATGAGCAGGATGCCGTTGATCACGAACCCGAACAGGCCGAGCGTCATGAACGAGATCGGCAGCGCGATCAGTCGCACGATCGGTCCGATCAGCCCGTTGATCACGCCGAAGATCAGCGCCAGCACGAGCAATCCGGCGGGTTCGCCCTCGTATGTCAGGAAGTCCAATCCCAGGTACTCGGGGAACACGGACGCGACGACCCAGAACGCGATGGCCGTCGCCACGGTCCCGACGATGAAACCCCTCACGAAGACCTCCGAGTGGCTGGCGGCGCGGATTGGGCCCGGCGCCCTGTGCGCGCCGATGATGGCGGGCGGCGTGCCGCCTCTGCAAGTCAGCGATCGAGCAGCGCGACGAGCCGGGCCTTCACCTCGGGCCAGTCCTCGCGCGTGACGCTGTAGTACGCGGAATGCCGGAGGCGACCGTCGGGCATGACCATGTGGTTGCGGAAGATCCCCTCGAACGTTGCGCCGATCCCCAGCAGCGCGGTGCGCGACTTCTCGTTGAGCGAGTCGGTCTTGAACTCGATCCGGTTCGCGCCGAGCCGCTCGAAGCCGTGCTCGAGCTGGAGAAGCTTGGCCTCGCGGTTCGCGCCGCTACGCTGGGCGGAACCCGCGATCCAGGTCCAGCCGATCTCGAACCTGCGGTGCTCCGCCACGATGCTCAGGAAGCGGGTGCTGCCGATCGCGCGGCCAGAGGCGCGCTCCACGGTCGCAAAGGGAACCTCGATTCCGGCGGCGGCGTTGTCGAGCGCGGCCTGCAGCCATGCCTCGAGGCCGGCCCGATCCACCGGCCGGGCGAGCGTCCACTGCCACAGGCTCGGGTCGAACGCGATCTCGGCCAGCCCGTCGAGGTGGTCATGGCGCAACGGTTCGAGGCGCACGATGCGCCCTTCGAGCACGACCGGCTGGATCCACGGCACATCGGACATGGCCTCGGATGGTAGCGGGGACGGCTAGACTCGCACCACCGCCCGAGCACCCTGCCGAGGTTCCGCTGTGACCGACTTCCGCGCGCGCACCGACGCGTTCCTCTCCGAGTTCCTGGCGCTCCAGCCGACAGCAGCGACGCTCATCGGCGAGCACGCGTACGACGCGCGGTGGCCGGACATGTCGGCGGCCGGACGGCGCGAGCGGATCGCCTTCGCAGACCGCTGGCTGGCCGAGTTCCGCGGGTTCACGGACCTGCCAGCCGACGACGCCGTCGATCGCGACCTGCTCGTCCAGCAGCTCGATGCGATGCGCTTCGCGGACCTGGATCTGCGCGAGGAAGCCTGGAGCCCGCTCGAATGGGTCTACCTCCTGGGCGGCGGCCTGTTCGGACTCGTCTCGCGGGAATTCGCACCGCTGGCGGAGCGGCTCGCCTCGGTCGCGGGACGGCTCGACGGGTTCGAGGCCGTGGTCGATGCTGCGATCGAGGAGATCGGGCCGGTCGGGGACCGGCCGGTGGCACGCTTCCACACCGAGAAGGCGCTCGAGCAGCTGCCGGGCGTGATCGAGCTCGCCGACGAGGCGCTGACGATGGCAGAGGAGGCGGAAGCCGAGGATCCTGCCGTCGCCGCCGTGCTGCCACGACTGCGTGCCTCCGCCGAGCGTGCGCGGGGAGAGATGGAGCGCTTCGAGCGCCACCTCCGCGAGGAGGTGCTGCCGCGGAGCGAGGGCGAGGGGCGGCTGGGTGCCAGGCTGTTCGCCGAGAGGATGCGCCACACGATGCGCTCGGACGAGCTGACGCCCGAGCGGATCCTCGAACAGGCGGAGCGCGACTATGGCGCCGTCCGTGCCGAGATGGTTCGGATCGCCACGGAGCTGTGGCCGACCTGGTTCCCGGGCACCGAACTGCCCGCCGACGAACAGCGGCTGGTGCGCGGAGTCCTCGACGCGATCGCCGCCGATCACCCGCCGTCGGACGAGCTGCTCGAGTTCTGCCGGGAGGAGCTCGAGCGAGTGGAGGCGTTCTGCCGCGAGCGCGACCTGATCGGGCTGGCTGCGGAACCGCTCGAGATTCGCTGGACGCCGACCTTCATGCGTTCCTTTGGTGGGGCGATGCTCAATTCAGCCGGGCCGCTCGAACCCAACGAGAAGACCTTCTTCGCGATCACCCCGGTACCCGAGGACTGGCCGGACGAGCGCAAGGAGTCGTACCTGCGCGAGGACAACGCCCGAATGCTCCGGCTGCTCACCATCCACGAGGCCGTGCCCGGGCATTACCTGCAGGGCGTCTACTCGAACCGCGCGACGTCGATGCTGCGCACGATCTTCGGCAGTGGCTTGTTCCACGAGGGCTGGGCCGTGTACGTCACGCAGGTGATGATGGACGTCGGGTACGGCGCCGAGGACCCGTCACTGCTCCTCGTCCACTGGAAGTTCTACCTGCGCTCGATCACCAACGCGATCATCGACGCACGAATCCACGTCCACGGGATGACCGAGGAGGAGGCGGTCAGCCTGATGGTCGATGGTGGCTTCCAGGAGGAGGCCGAGGCGCGCGCCAAGTACGACCGGGCGCGCCTGTCGTCGACGCAGCTGTCGACGTACTTCACGGGTTCGATGGAGTTCTGGGACATCGAGCGCGAGGTGCGCCGGCGGGCCGCCGCGGCGTCAGGTGATCCGCGTGGGGCCGACGCGGTCCCCGAGCCGCGCGTCGTCGGCGGGTACGGCGAGACACCGGGCTTCAGCTATCGGCCGCACCTCGAGAACCTGATCGCGCACGGGGCACCGCCGACGTCACTCCTTCGCCGGATCATCCTCGGCTGAGGCACGGCGGGTTCCCGGCGTGCGGGGCCGGGTTGCGGGCTTCGGTGACGTCTTCCTGGCCGCACCCTTGGCGGCGCCCTTTGCGGCGACCGCGTGGCGCCAGCAACTCACGGAGCGCATCCACCCGGTAGCCGGCCGTGGCCGCGGCCTCGGTCAGCCGCTTGACGTACGGCGGCAGCCGCGTCGGCGGTGCCTTGCCGGCCTCGACCGCGTCGAGGCGCGCCGACCAGCGCAGCATCGACGCGAAGCGGTCGCGGTCGAGCCAGTCGGTGCCCTCCCACGTGTTCACGCCGATCGCCGCACGGAGGTCGTCCCGCGCGAGCCACGCCTCGAGCAGCCGCGCGTCGAGGGTCTTCGCGGCTCCCCGGAGCGTGCCGGGCCGCGGCAGGTCGAGCAGGACCCGGACGAGATCGGCGACGGACCACGCCTGGGCCTCGTCCAGCCCGCGTTCCCGGAGCCCGACCGCGACGACCGGCGAGAGCCGAAGCTCGTCATACCAGGCGCGGCTGGTGGCCGCCGGGTCGGCGCCAGTCGGCAGCGAGCCGAGCGCGGACAGGAGCGTCCACAGGCGGAGCGCGGCCTCCTCCGCCGGGTCCTTGATCGCCGCGACCGCCGCGTGGGTCGTCGCAGCTCGCTTCGCGACGAGCTCCACCACCGCCGCGCGGTCGCCGGCCGTCCCGGTCGTCTCGGCAAGGGCGCCAACCACGCGCTCGACCGTCGCCAGCGACGGATCCGCGATCGCGGCGCGAGCAGCGCGCTATGCACCGGTTCGAGCTGCAGTTCGAGCTGGGCCTCCTCGAGCGACGGCACGCCCCGTCCAGCGAGCATCGCGTTGAGCCTCGACCACTGGTGCGCCGACCCGTCATGAAGCTCACGGAACTCCCAGAACACGTGGCCCTGGTAGGCATCCAGCCGCACGAAGAGACCACGCTCGCGGAGCTCACCGGCGGAGCGCAGGTGCTCCAGCCCGGTGCGGGCGTCACGGAACGCGACGAACGCCGCAGGATCGGTCGGCAAACCCATGCCCTCGGCGAGCCTCCGCCGCACCTGCCGTTTCGAGCCGTCGCCCTGCTTCACCGCGTACGCCACGGAGTCGCGGATCCAGCCCGACGTTGATGCGAAGCGGTTGTGGTAGACGACCAACGACCGCGCCGGCCCGCTGCCGTTCGAATAGGCGAACACGTTCTCGTCGACGCCGCCGCCCTCGGTCACGAAGTCGTACAGCAGGAAGTCCTCAGCCTCGGCGAACTGCCCGCGCCGGTGGAGCAGCGGGAAGATCTCGCGCTCGTGGCGGGCACCCAGCCACTCGTCGGGCCGCTCGTCCAGGGTCGCGCGTCGGAACTCCATGCCGTACTTCTCGCCGAACCCCTCGATCTGGCCGTGGCCGAGCATCGGCAGCCCCGGCAGGGTCGCGAGCAGCATCGCGACCCCGAAGTACTTGTCGCCCTTCCCGAACTGCTCGACGGCGGTCGCCTCGTCCGGGTTCGACATGAAGTTGACGTAGCGCTTGAGGATCTCGGGATCGAACTCGAGGGTCTCCTTGATGACCCGCCGGTAGCCGGCGTTGTCCTCGTCGCGGAGCATGTGCATGAACGCGCTGTTGTAGACGCGGTGCATGCCCAGCGTCCGGACGAAATAGCCCTCGAGCAGCCAGAAGGCCTCCGCGAGCAACAGCGTGTCGGGGACCTCGGCCGCGACCCGGTCGACGACTTCGCGCCAGAACTCGGCCGGCATGCGCCGATCGAACTCCGCCTTCGGCATCGATCCGAACTCGGCACGGGACGGGATGCCGCCCCCCGACCCCGGCTCGGGCCACCACAGCCGCTCGATGTGCTTCTTGGCGAGCACCATCGCGGCGTCGAAGCGGATCACCGGGAATCGTCGGGCGACTGCGAGGATCGCCTGGATGACGGCCTCGCGGACCTCCGGCTTGAGGAAGTCGAGCTGCGCGGTGTCGTTCCACGGGAAGCTCGTGCCGTCATTGCCGTGATAGACGTAGCGGGCTTCGCCGCTTGCCGTGTCGAAGCGCTTGAACGTCACGGCCGCGTCGGAATCGTTCCAGTAGTGGTCTTCGAGCACGACCCCGACCCGCGGGTCGTCGGACAGGTCGGCACCCGTATAGGTGTAGGCAGGGTAGGGCGGCTCTGGGAGCGACAGGAACCAGTCCGGGTGCTCGACGACCCAACTCGAGTCGATGCCCATGTGGTTCGGGACCATGTCGCTGGCCAGCCGGATCCCGCGCGCCCACGCCCGGTCGCGGAGCCCCGCGTAGGCGGCTTCGCCGCCGATGTCGTCGGCGATCCGGTAGTCGTCGAGCGAGTAGGCCGACGCGACCGCGTCGGCGTTGCCGCGCCAGCGCTTGATCTTCTCGGAGGCGCGCGAGCGCTCCCAGAGGCCGATCAGCCACAGCCCGGTGACACCCCAGCGCGCGAGCTTTTCCAGCTCCTCGTCGGGCACCGCGTCGAGCGTTCGGATATCGCGGCCATACGACCGCGACAGCTGGTCGAGCCACACGTAGGTGCTCTTCGCCATGAGCACGATGCGGGGCATCCAGGCGGAGTCGCTGCTGAAACGCTCGGGTTCCTGCT
>CAVRKH010000006.1:0-299865 GCA_963721655.1 uncultured Chloroflexia bacterium
CGCGATGAGCGCCGTCGCACGCTCGCGAATGCTCGTCCCGAGGAGGTCGGCCACGCCATACTCGGTCACGATGAACTGCACGTGCGCGCGCGTGGTGGTCACACCAGCCCCTTCGGCCAGCACCGGCACGATGCGCGATATGCTCCCGCCCTTCGCCGTCGACGGCAGCGCAATGATCGCCTTGCCCCCTGTCGACAGGGCCGCGCCGCGCATGAAATCCATCTGTCCGCCCACGCCACTGTAGATGCGCGTGCCGATCGAGTCCGCGCACACCTGGCCCGTCAGATCCACCTGCAGCGCGGAGTTGATCGCCGTCATGCGCGTATTGCGCCGAATGATCGCGGTGTCGTTGGTGTAGTCCACCGGCTGCATTTCGACCATCGGATTGTCGTGCACCCAGTCGTACAGACGTTGACTGCCCATCAGGAACGTGGTCACGATCTTGCCGCGGTGCAGGGACTTCGCCGCGCCGGTCACCACTCCGCGCTCCACCAGGTCGAGCAGTCCGTCGGAGAACATCTCGGTGTGGACGCCCAGGTCGCGCTTGTCCCGTCATCGCCGCCAGGGCCGCGTTGGGAATACCGCCAATGCCGAGTTGCAGCGTCGCGCCGTCCTCGACCAGACCGGCCACCTGGGCGCCGATGCGCTCCTCCGTTTCCGTCGTCGGCTCCGTCTCGTTGACCAGGATCGGCTCGTCGACTTCGACGGCCAGGTCGATCTGATCGAAACGAATGAAGCTGTTGCCCAGCGTGCGCGGCATCCGCGGATTGAGCTGCGCGATCACGAGCTTCGCGCAGGCGACCGCGGCCATCGCCGTATCGACTGAGGTGCCCAGCGAACAATAGCCGTGCGCATCCGGCGGCGAGACATGGATGAGCGCCACGTCGAGCGGCAGCCGACCGCCGGTGAACAGGCTCGGGATATCCGACAGAAAGATCGGCACGAAATCCGCGCGACCTTCGTTGACCGCGCGCGCGTACGTTGCTGCCAACGAACAGCGCGCGGTGGCGCAGGTGCCCGGCCATGCTCGGGTCGACGTGCGGCGCCGGCCCATTGGCGTGCAGGTGGACGAGCTCCACGTCCTCCAGTTCGGCCGCGCGCGCGACCAGCGCATCGAGCAGCACGCGCGGCGTCGCCGCCGCGCCGTGGAGGTAGACCTGGTTCCCGGAGTCGATGGAGGCGACCGCCTCCGAGGCACTCACGATCCGCATGAGGTCAGTCTGACCATTTCGCCGGAGAAGGTCGGAGTGCTGCACGATGGAGGCTCCATGGCCGGCTCTGCCGTCGGTCCGTGCCGGATGGGCGATCAGTCGTGCACGATTACCGCCCGCAACGCGCCGGGCATCACCGACGGCGTGGCCGCGACCGTCGTCGCCTCCGAGCTCGCCGTCCGAGCGGCGTGGCCTGACGCCGCTCACGCGGATCGTCGGGTACCGCGCAGCCCGACCGTCAGCCGATCGGTCAGATGGCCCGCATCCGCGAGCCTACGAGCATTAGAGCGTCTCGTTGGCGATGCCAAGTTGACGGCGCGTCCAACCGATGAGCCGGGTGACCTGATCCGCCACGGAGCACGTCGCAGGCCCAACCCCAGTGGATCGAGCACGTCGTCCGGACAGACCTCGCCAAGGAAGCCGTGGCCGTCCCGCCATCCCGTGACTTGCTCGATGCGAGGCGGTCCGAACGACAGCTTGCCGTCGATCAGGGCAAGGGGCACCGCGTTGACGACGAGGGTGTCACCGACTCGGTCCTGGAGACGCGGCCCCACCGGATCCTGCAAGAGTCCATGGTCTCGACGACCCTGTCGGCCTGTTCCGCGCGCATGAGCCCCACCTTGGGAAAGACGTCGAGGACGTGGAATGCGTGGACTGGCTTGGCTCCGGAGGGTGCGCTCGCCAGGCGAGCCACTTCCAGGCCGGCTTACCCGAGCCGAGGCCGGAAGCGCAGACGCAGCGACTCGCCGAGCAGGTCGGGCGTCACCGATTCGAGCAGTGGGCTTCCCAACCAATAAGCCTCGACGACCCGCCGGTCGAGCGGGTCCGCGATCGCGTTTGCTTGGGCGATGAGCTCCAGGTACGGGTAGGCGCCCTCGAAGCCGAGCGCGAGCTCGCGCAGCTCGCGTTCGTCGCTGCCATCGCTCGTCTCACCGAAGATGGCCTCGGCGTCGTCCGGCCCGCAGAGCCCGAGGCGGTTCGGGCCATACGCGTACCGAGCGAAGAGGACCGGACCGGAGGCCTCGGCTCGGGCTGGGTCAGGCGTCGAGGGATGCGCGGGATACATCGAGCCGCCGTAACCCGACCGAGGCCGCGATGACGAGCGCCACGGCGACGACGATGAGGATGTAGCCGAGCACGACCCGCAAATCGGGTGTCGTGCCATTCGAAAGCGAGCTCAGGGCGCCCGTGACGACGGCCCCGGCCACGAGGATGCATGTCACGGTCGTCGCCGGCGCGAGGCGCAGCGCCCCGAACCAAGTTGCCACATAGCCCGCGAGCAGGACGCCGGTGACGAGGATCCACATGAGCGCCTCGCCGCCGATCGTCGCGAGGCCGCCGAGCCGTCCGGTCAGCGCGAGATAGCCGAGCAGGAAGACGAAACCGAGCCCCATCCGTACGGCGCCGAGCAGCGGCGCAGACGACCGCGACGAGGAGACGCTTGGCGAGGACGATCTCGACCGACCAGAGCAGCGTCGCGATGGCGATCATCGTTTCCCCGGCACCCCAGCCCATGCCGGTCGGTGGAGCGACGAGGACCTGGCCGGCGAGCAGGACCCCGAGAGCGACGATCTGGATCAGCCCAAGGCGTTCACCCAGGAACGGCACCGCCAGCAGGGCGACCCAGATGAACAGCGTCTTCTGTATGAACGCGGCCGTCGGGGCGGTGGCCATGGCGAGGCCGCTGAAGAAGAGCACGAACGGGATGCTGCCGCCGATGATGGCGACCACGACCAGCCCGGCGCGATGGGGCCGGTCGAGCGACCTCGTCTCGCGAGCGGCACCGAGCGCGAGTGCCAAGCCGACCAGGATGACGGCGGCGACACCGTTCTTGGCGGTCGTGTAGACCGTCGCGTCCGGCACGAGCTTGACTCCGAAGGCATTCAGGTAGATCGAGAGCCCGCTGATCGCGGCCGCCCCAAGGGCGAGCAGGACTCCACGCTCGGCGTTCAGAACGGGACGTTCTCCGGCCATCGCTATCCGACCATCCTGCGACTGAGCTTCGTGGAGCAAGGCCAGCATCTCGGTCGCCTCCTCCGGGTCGACGATCTCGAGCACGGTGCCGGTCGCGACGATGACCCAGTCGCCGACCGCGACTTCTGGGACGAGCAGGAGCGATGCGCGTCTTCGGCGACCGTCGATCTCGACGAGCGCGCTATCGTCGCCTACCTCGAGGACCTGTCCCGGGTAGGTCACACACATGGCGGCAGGATACGCGCAGCAACGGCGCGGCGGGGCGATGCGCACGGGATGCTCGGCCATCGGATTCACCGTTCTGGAGCGCTCGGGGTCAGCTCTGCGTCGGAGCCACCCAGGATCGAAGGGTCGCCATGTAGTTGGCCCGCTGGAATGTCCTCGGGGTCGTCCACGGTCGCGGCGCTCGCGCTCCCCCGGAGCTGGTCGGTGGACTCGTACTCCCGCTCGGTCGGCCACGTCTGCATCTCGGTCTCGACGGCGCGACGTGCTCGGGGCCGTGGCGCAGCAGCGCCGAGGTCATCATCACGACGTCGGCGCCCACCATCAGGCCCTTGAGCACGTCCGTCCCGGATTGGGCGCCCGAGGTTGCCGCCAGCGAGACCGCCTGGGCCGAGCTGCGGGTCGGAGGATCGCGATCCAGCGGACCGGCAGCCGAAGCTCCCAGGTCTGGCTCAACTCGAGCCGTGGCACGACCTCGAGCGAGTCGAGGTCGAGGTCCGGCTGGTAGAAGCGATTGAACAGGACGAGGCCGTCGGCGCCAGCCGCGATGACCGCGGCGGCGAAGTTCGCGAACGCCGAGTAGTACGGGCTGAGCTTGACCGCGAGCGGGATCGTGATGGTCGCGCGAACCGCGGCGATCAATTCGAGATCGGCGGCCTCGGCGTCGGCGGCCGTCCGGTTCGGGTTGGCGGCCATGTGGTAGAGGTTCAGCTCGAGCGCATCGGCGCCCGCGTCCTCGAGCCGCCGTGCGTGGCGGACCCAGCCGCCACTCGTGCTCGCGTTCAGGCTGGCGACGACCGGGACCCCCACGCTGGTCTTGACCCGCTCGAGCCGGCGAGATAGCGATCGGCCGTTCCGACGAAGGTCTCGACCGCCGGGAAGTAATCGAGCGCCTCGGCAAAGTGCTCGGTCCCCTGCTCGAGGGAGCGGTTGAGTTCGAGTTCCTCGGCCAGGATCTCCTCCTCGAACAGCGACGGGAGCGACGATCGCCCCGACACCGGCGGCCTCGAGGCGCCTGGCCATGGCCGGCTCGCCGTTGTGCGGCGCGGCCGAAGCGACGATCGGCGAACGGAGCTCGAGGCCCAGGTAGCGCGTACGGAGGTCGACGGTCATGCCCCACCCTCCTCGCTGTCGTAGCGGTAGCCTGCATCGCTCTCGACGTCCGGCACGATGTCGGGGTCGGGTCGATGGGCGTGGGGGACGGTGCGTTCGATGCCGGCGAGCTGCTGGTAATAGCGCCAGCGCTCGTCGGCGCTCAGCCTGCGCCAACTCCGCGAGCTCCGCGGCGCGCTCGGGATGCGTCCGCTGGAGTACGGCAAAGCGGGTCTCGGTCGCCACGAAGTCGGCGATCGGGATCGACGGCGCGCTGGAGTCGAGCTTGAACGGGTGGCCGCTGTCGATCTCGGACGGATGGAAGCGATACAGCGGCCAGTAGCCGCTCTTGACGGCGTCCTTCTGGTGGGTCATCGACTTGCTCATGTCGATCCCGTGGGCGATGCAGGTGCTGTACGCGATGACCAGCGACGGACCCGGCCAGGCATCGGCCTCGAGCAGCGCCTTCGTCGTCTGGAGGTCGTTCGCACCCATCGAGACCTGGGCGACATAGACGTTGCCGTACGAGCGGGCGATGGCCCCGAGATCCTTCTTGGCGGTTCCCTTGCCCGCCGCCGCGAACTTCGCCACGGCCCCGCGCGGGGTCGCCTTCGATGCCTGCCCGCCGGTGTTCGAGTAGACCTCGGTGTCGAGGACGAGGATGTTGACGTTGCGACCGGACGAAAGGACCTGGTCGACACCGCCGAAGCCGATGTCGTAGGCCCAGCCGTCACCGCCGATGATCCAGACGCCCTTGCGAACGAGATCGCCGGCGAGCGCGAGCAGGTGTCGGGCATCCGACGCATGTCGGACCGTCGACCCGGGCAAGCGCCTCGCGGAGCCGATCGACCCGTTCGCGCTGGATCCCGACCTCGGCTTCCGTCTCCTGGCGGCCGCCCAGCAGCCCGCCGACGACGTCCGGGCCGAGCTCCGGGGCGAGCGCTCGAGGAGGCGGCGCGCGTGGTCGGTCTGGGCGTCGAGCGCCAGGCGCATCCCGAGTCCGAACTCCGCGTTGTCCTCGAACAGCGAGTTGCTCCACGCCGGGCCGCGGCCGGCCGCGTTGACCGTCCACGGCGTGGTGGGCAGGTTGGCGCCGTAGATCGACGAGCAACCCGTGGCGTTGGCCACGATCATCCGATCGCCGAAGAGCTGGCTGACCAACCGGATGTAGGGCGTCTCGCCGCAGCCGGCGCACGCGCCCGAGAACTCGAAGAGCGGCTCGAGGACCTGGCTGCCCTTGATCGAATCCACCGGGATCAGGCTGCGGTCGAGAGGCGGGATGCTCTGGAAGAAGTCCCAGTTGACGCGCTCGACGTCGCGATGGTCCGCGACCGGCGCCATGTTGATCGACTTGTGGCTCGTGTCGGTCTTGCTCTTGGCCGGGCAGACGTCGACGCAGACGCCGCAGCCGGTGCAGTCGTCCGGGGCGACCTGGATCGTGAGTCGATGGTCGAGGAGGTCGCGGGAGCGGAACTCCTTGTGCAGGAAGTCGGCCGGCGCCGCCTCGACGGCGGCGGTCGGGAATACCTTCATCCGGATCGTCGCGTGCGGGACAGACCATCGCGCACTTGCCGCAGTCGATGCAGATCGCCGGATCCCAGATCGGGGATCATCTGGGCGATCGCCCGCTTCTCGTACGTCGCGGTCCCGGTCGGGAACGTCCCGTCGACGGGCAGTGCGCTCACCGGCAGCTGGTCGCCGTCGCCGGCCATCAGCGCGCGGTGATCCGGGCGACGAAGTCGGGGACGTCGTCGCGGGACCGGCGTGGTCGTCGGGATGCTCGTTAGTGACGCTGCCCAGCGCGACATGAGCGAGGCGCTCCAGCGATCGGTCGATGGCCGCGAAGTTGCGGGCGACGACTGCTTCGCCGCGCTTGGCGTAGGTCTTCTGCGACGAAGCCCTTGATCCGGGCGATGGCCTCCTCCGGCGGCAGGATGCCCGCGAGCTGGAAGAAGCACGGCTGCATGACCGTGTTGATCCGGCTGCCCATGCCGACCTCGTCGGCGACGGCCAGCGCGTCGATCACCCACAGGTCGATCTCCTTGTCGATGAGTTGCCGCTGGACGCCGCCTGGCAGGTGATCCCAGACCTCGTCGGGGCCGTACGGGGCGTTGAGCAGGAAGGTCGCCCCGTGCCTGGCGGTCTCGAGCACGTTCGCCTTGCCGAGGAGTCCCGAACTGGTGGCAGGCGACGAAGTCGGCCTCCTCGACGAGATAGGTCGAACCGGATCGGCTCCGGCCCGAAGCGCAGGTGCGACACCGTGACCGAGCCCGACTTCTTCGAGTCGTACACGAAGTAGCCCTGGGCGAAGAGGTCCGTGCTCTCGCCGATGATCTTGACCGATGCCTTGTTGGCGCCGACCGTGCCGTCGGAGCCGAGTCCGAAGAACACGGCCTGCACCTCGCCGGCCGGACGCTCCGTGCGGAACCCGACGTCGATCGGCAGGCTGAGGTGGGTCACGTCGTCGTAGATGCCGACCGTGAAGTGTCGCTTTGGCCGCGTCGCGGCGAGCTCCTCGAAGATCGGCTTGATCATCGAGGGCGTCATCTCCTTCGAGGACAGCCCGTAGCGCCCACCGATCACGCGCGGTGCCGCTACGAACGGCGGACTCGTCGCCATCCATCGCCTCGCTCAGCGCAGCGACAACTTCGAGATAGAGCGGCTCGCCGACGGCACCCGGCTCCTTCGTCCGGTCGAGGACAGCGATCGCCCGCACCGTCGACGGGAGGGCTTCGAGGAGCTGTTCGGCCGGGAACGGGTGGAACAGGCGGATCCGCACCATCCCGACCCGCTCACCGGCCGCGATCAGCGCATCGACCGTCTCCTCCACCGCGCCCGCAGCGGAGCCCATGACGACGAGGACACGGTCGGCGTCCGGCGCACCGTGGTAGTCGACGAGGCCGTAGCGCCGGCCGGTCCGCTCGGCAAGCTCGTCCATCACCAGCTCGACGATGCCGGGAACTGCGAGGTGGAACGGGTTCGAAGCCTCGCGGCCCTGGAAGAAGACGTCGGGGTTCTGCGCGGTGCCGCGGACCACCGGGGCGTCGGGCGTCATGCCCCGGCCTCGGAACGCGAGCACGTCATCCTCTCGGACCAGCGCCTGAAGGTCGTCGGGCTCGAGCACGGCGATCTTGTTGATCTCGTGGCTCGTGCGGAAGCCGTCGAAGAAGTGGAGGAACGGGATCCGGGCCCGCAGCGTCGCGGCATGCGCCACGAGCGCGAAGTCGTGCGCCTCCTGGACCGAGCCCGCCGAGAGCATCGCCCAGCCGGTCGTTCGCGCGTGCATCACGTCGCTGTGGTCGCCGAAGATCGAGAGGGCATGCGTCGCGATGGTCCGAGCCGCGACGTGGATCACCGTCGGCGTCAGCTCACCGGCGATCTTGAACATGTTGGGGATCATCAGAAGGAGTCCCTGACTGGCCGTGAACGTCGTCGCCAGGGCTCCCTTTTGCAGGGCACCGTGGAGCGCGCCCGCGGCCCCCGCCTCGGACTGCATCTCGACGACGTCCGGGACCTTGCCCCACAGGTTCGGCCGGTCCGCCGCCGACCAGTCGTCGCAGTGCTCCGCCATCGGCGAGGCAGGGGTGATCGGGTAGATCGAGATCACCTCGCTCAGCGCGTAGGCGACCCGAGCGGCGGCCTCGTTACCGTCGAGACACTCGTATCGATGGGTCACGGGACAGACTCCGGTTTGGGATCGCTTGGCGGGGCCGTGTCTGGACCGGATCACCGGTCTGAACAGACCCGGGAGCGATGAGTATGCGCCGGGCCAATTGCGATTTCGAGGCCGGGCGGAACGTTCTTGCCGTGCCGAACGGCCCTGACATGCGCGGCGGCCAGTGCTACGGTCGCATCAGCGGCAGTCCGCGCCCCAGCGATGGCTGTGGCGCCGATCTGGCCGATCCCGGGGAGCCGCCATGCCGGTCGCTCAAGCCAAGCCGTCCGCCCCAAGCGATGACAAGCGGTGGCGGATCGTTGAGACACGGATGCGCCGGCTCGGCAATCGTCCCGACGCGCTCATCGAGGCGCTCCACTCGACCCAGGAGGCGTTCGGCTATATCGACGACGACGCGCTGCGATACGTCGGGGACAGCCTGTCGGTCCCGCCCTCGACGGTGTTCGGCGTCGCGACGTTCTACCACTACTTCACGCTGAAGCCCCAGGGCGAACACACCTGCGTTGTCTGCACGGGGACGGCGTGCTACATCAACGGAGCGACTGAGATCCTGGCCGCGATCCAGGCCGGGCTCGACGTCAGGCCAAAGCAGACGACCGCCGATGGACGGATCTCGCTCCTCACGGCGCGCTGTCTCGGGGCGTGCAGCCTCGCCCCCGCCGCAATCGTCGACGGCGAGGTCGAAGGTCGCGTCCGGCAGCTCTCGCTCCTGACGGCCGCTGTCTCGGCTCGTGCAGCCTCGCGCCAGCCGCGATTGTCGACGGCGAGGTCGCAGGCGCGCGGCCGCCGCTGCTGAAGCGACTCGAGTCGCTATGACCGAGCAGCCGACGCCCGCCCGCCCGAACCCCGCGGCGCCGCGTCGAGCCCGACTGGACCGGTCCGCGCATCGGCATACGTATGCGAGGCCGTGAGCTGCCTGTCCGCCGCGTCGCACGACATTCTCACAGGGCTCGCCCAGGTCGCGGGTACGACGACGACGGACGTTGCCATCAAGCGCGTCGGGTGTCTCGGGCTGTGCGCCGCCGGACCGCTCGTCCAGATCCCGGAGACCGGCGAGCTCTTCAGCCACGTTCAGCCGGACTCGTTGCAGCCGATCGTCGATGCGCTCGCCGCCGTGAAGCCTGGCGGCACCCGGGTGACGGAGGCCTCCTTCTTCGCCCGGCAGGTCCGGATCGCGACAGAGAACTCCGGGCGGATCGATCCCGAGAGCCTCGAGGACTACGTCAAGTCGGACGGCTACGCGGCGCTCCGCCACGTTCTCACATCGATGACGCCCGCCGAGGTGCGCGACGAGATCACGAAGAGCGGCCTGCGCGGCAGGGGCGGCGCCGGCTACCCGACCGGCCTCAAATGGAACACCGTCGCCAAGGCGAGCGGCACCGGGAAGTACGTGATCTGCAACGCCGACGAGGGCGACCCCGGCGCGTTCATGGACCGGAGCGTGCTTGAGAGCGACCCGCATCGCGTGTTCGAGGGGATGGCGATCGCGGCGTACGCGATCGGAGCGAAGGAAGGCTACGTCTACTGTCGAGCGGAATACCCGCTCGCGGTCGCGCGACTCCGGAAGGCGATCCGCGAGGCGTCGCCGCGGCGGCTACCTCGGCGCGTCGGTCCTCGACACGGAGTTCGCCTTCGAGGTCGACGTCCGGCTCGGGGCCGGCGCTTTCGTGTGCGGCGAAGAAACCGCGTTGATCGCCTCGATCGAGGGCGGTCGCGGGACGCCACGGCCGCGCCCGCCGTACCCCGCCGTGGAAGGCCTGTGGGACCGCCCGACCCTCATCAACAATGTCGAGACGTTCGCCAACGTCGCGCCGATCATCCGCGGCGGCGGCGACTGGTTCGCGTCGATCGGGACGGCCACGAGCAAGGGCACGAAGGTCTTCGCCCTGGCCGGCCGGGTCGTGAACACCGGCCTCGTGGAAGTGCCGATGGGCGCGACGCTTCGCGAGATCGTGTTCGAGATCGGCGGCGGGATCGTCGACGGGCGCGACGTTCAAGGCCGTCCAGACCGGCGGCCCGGCGGGTGGCTGCATTCCGGCCGAGTACCTCGACATGCCGGTCGACTACGAGTCGCTCATCGGGCGTCGGCTCGTTCATGGGCTCGGGTGGAATGATCGTCATGGACGACACGTCGTGCATGGTCAACGTCGCGAAGTACTTCATGGACTTCTGCCGCGAGGAGTCGTGCGGCAAGTGTGTTCCGTGTCGTGTCGGCACGACCCAGCTCTGGATGCTGCTCGACAAGATCTCGACCGGGCAGGCGACGATGGACGACCTGGCCCAGATGGAGCGCCTCGGCGCGATGGTCCAGCGGACCAGCCTGTGCGGCCTCGGCCAAGGAGCGCCGAACCCGATCTTCAGCACGCTTCGGTACTTCCGCGACGAGTACCTCGCCCACATCGTGGATCGAGTCTGCCCGGCCGGCGTCTGCACGATTGTCGAGGAAGGGGTACCCGCGTGAGCGTCCACACGCTGCAGATCGACGGTGCGGACGTTGCCGGAAACGACGGCGAGTCGATCCTGTCGGTGGCGACCGAGAACGGGATCCACATCCCGACGATGTGCCACCTCGACGGCCTGTCCGACACGGGCTCGTGCCGGCTGTGCGTCGTCGAGATTGCCGGTTCGAAGAAGCTCGCGCCGGCCTGCACGACTGCGGTCGCGGAGGGCATGCAGGTCACGACGACCTCGGAACAGCTGACGGAATACCGGCGGACGATCACCGAGATGTTGTTCGTCGAGCGCAACCACATCTGCGCCGTCTGCGTCGCCAACAACCATTGCGAGCTCCAGGACCTGTCCGAGGAGCTGCGGGTCGATCACTTCGAGCTGCCGGTCATCAACCCGTCGGTCGGCATCGACGCGAGCCACCCGCTTTTCGCGATCGACCACAACCGCTGCATCATGTGCGTGCGCTGCGTGCGGGTCTGCGGCGAGATCGAAGGCGCCCACACCTGGGGCGTCATGGGCTCGGGCATCGACGCGCGGGTCGTGACCGACCGAGGCACGCCGTGGGGCGAATCGACGACCTGCACGAGCTGCGGCAAGTGCGTCCAGGTCTGCCCCACTGGCGCGCTCTACGAGAAGGGCCGCTCGATCGCCGAGGGCAGCAAGGAGCGCCGGCCGTTCCTGCCATACCTCCAGGTGCCCGGCCGGGCCGCGGACCAGAGATGACCAGGCCCCGGCTCGCCACGGTCTGGCTCGACGGCTGTTCGGGCTGCCACATGTCGTTCCTCGACATGGATGAACGCCTGCTCGAGATCGCCGAGCGCGCGGACATCGTCTACAGCCCGCTCGTCGACACCAAGGAGTACCCGGCCGACGTCGACGTCTGTCTCGTCGAAGGGGCGGTCTCTTCGGAGGACGATCTCCACAAGATCCGCCTCGTTCGAGAGCGGACGAGGACGCTGGTCTCGTTCGGTGATTGCGCGGTCACCGCCAACGTGCCGGGGATGCGCAACCCGATCGGCGTCCAGGCCGCTCCTCGAGCGGGCCTACCTCGAGAACGTCACGCTCAATCCGCGGATCCCGCTCGAAGTGGTGCCGGCCCTGCTGCCGACGGCACGGCCGGTGCATCGGGTCGTCAACGTCGACGTCTTCCTGCCGGGCTGTCCGCCGTCGGCCGATCTCATCTACCGCGCGCTCGTCGACCTGATCGAGGGCCGGACGCCGGACACCACAGGCGCCCGCTTCGGCCGCTGAGGGGAACCCATGAGCACCCAGATCGTCATCGACCCGATCACGCGGATCGAAGGGCACAGCAAGATCACGATCCACCTCGACGAGGCCGGCGACGTGACCGACGCGCAGTTCCACGTCACCCAGTTCCGTGGCTTCGAGCGGATCGTCCAGGGTCGCCCGATCCACGAGATGCCCTCGATCATGGCCCGCATCTGCGGGATCTGCCCGGTCAGCCACCTGATCGCATCGTCCAAGGCGTGCGACGAGATCCTCGCCGTCGAGCCGCCGCCGACCGGGGCCGACCTGCGCCGCGCTGATGAACCTGGCCCAGATCGTCCAGTCCAACGCACTCAGCTTCTTCCACCTGTCGTCGCCCGATCTCCTGTTCGGCTTCGACGCCGATCCCGCGAAGCGCAACATCATCGGCGTCGCCCAGGCGAATCCTGGCCTTGCCCGCGATGGGGTCGGGGTCCGCCGCTTCGGACAGCAGATCATCGAGTGGCTCGGCGGCAAGCGGATCCATCCGGCCTGGGTCGTGCCCGGTGGCGTCGACGGACCGCTCGCCGAGGAGACCCGCGACCGGATCCTGTCGACGGTCCCAGAAGCGATCGCGGCGATCGAGCGGGCGCTCGCCTGGTACAAGTCGTCGTTGCTGCGCTGGGAGGACGAGGCCGCCTCGTTCGGCGACTTCCGGTCCGCCTTCATGGGCCTCGTCGACCAGGCGGGCAATGTCGACTACTACGACGGCTCGCTGCGGGTCATGGACGCCGACGGCCGGTTGCTCGCGGACCGCATCGACCCGCGCGGCTACCAGGACTACCTGGGCGAGGCGGTCGAGCCGTGGTCGTACCTGAAGTCGACCTACTGGAAGGTCCTCGGCTACCCCGATGGCGTCTACCGAGTCGGGCCCCTGGCGCGCGTGATCGTGGCCGGTCAGATGGGGACGCCGCGCGCCGACCTCGAGCTCGACGAGTTCCGGCGACGGCTCGGACGCGTCCCGAGCAGCTCGTTCCACTACCACTACGCCCGGCTGATCGACACGCTCCATGCGGCGGAGCGAATCGAGGAGCTGCTCCGCGGGCCGGACATCCTCTCGCCCCGCGTGCGCTCGTTCGCCGATGTCAATGCAAACGAGGGGATCGGCGTCTCAGAGGCGCCGCGTGGCACGCTCATCCATCACTACCGGGTCGATGACGACGGCATCGTCGAGTGGGCGAACCTCGTGATCGCGACCGGGCACAACAACCTCGCGATGAACCGCAGCGTCCGCCAGGTCGCGAAGCGATACGTCAAGAGCGCCCAGCTGACCGAACCGATGCTGAACCGGGTCGAGGCCGTCATCCGTTGCTACGATCCGTGCCTGTCGTGCTCGACCCACGCGCTCGGCGAGATGGCCCTCCATCTGCAGCTCATCGGCCCGGACGGAGCGGTCCTCGACGAGCTGATCCGGTGATCGGCGACGTCCTCGTCATCGGCTACGGCAACACGCTCCGCACGGACGATGGGGTCGGCCGCCACGCCGCCGAACGCCTCGCTGACGATCCGCGGCTGGACGGGGTGAGGGTCATCGGGCGGCATCAGTTGACGCCTGAGCTCGCACTCGACGTCAGCCGGGCGGGCCTGGTCGTGTTCGTTGACGCAAGCCAGTCGCCCTTCGGCTGGCGACTTCACGGTCGAGCCGATGGAACGCGACCGGCAGGCATGGGGCGGGTTGGTCGCACCACCTCGATCCGCCGAGTCTTCTCGACCTGACCGGAGAGCTGTATGGTCGGGTGCCGGACGCCTTCCTCATCAGCGTGGGGGTGGAGTCAGTGCGTTCTGGGAGACCGGATGTCGCCGGTGGTCGAGGCCTCCCTGCCGGGGCTCGTCGACGCGGTGGCGAAGCTCATCGCGGACCATGCCGCCACGCCCGGAACCGTGTCTGTCGCGGATCACCGCCGTGCATGAGGTGTCGCTGGTCGCCGAACTCATCAGCGAATGCGAGCGTCGCTCGGCCGGGCGGCCGGTCCAGCTCGTTCGCGTGCGGCACGCCTCGAGCATCGCTGAGCCCGCGTTGCGGCAGGCGTTCCGGATGCTCACCGAGGGCAGCAGGATGGCCGACACCACGCTGGAGGCCGAGACGTTCGATGTGGAACTCCGCTGTGGGTGCGGATTCGGGGGCGCCCTCGGCCACGACGACCTGATCGGTGGGTCCGTGGCGGTGTGTCCCGCATGTGGCGAGGTCTCGACGTTGCGACGAACGGCCGAGCTCGAACTGCTCGAGGTGCGGACGGTCTCTTGAGGCTCCGCTCCCGAGAGTTGGAGCACGGATGAGCGCCCCAACGGGCGTGTTTGCGGGGGCCAGACGGCCCGGGGACGCGTGCCGTTCGCCTCTCGCTCCGGCGCCTTCAAGCGCCGACAGTTGGCAGCAACCCGGCCCACCCGGACCGGACGGAGGCGCATCGCGCGGAGGTGTGAGATGACTCGCGTCCTCGTCGTCCATCACGACCTCGACCTGGCGGGCCAGGAAGCCGATTCACTCCGTCGCTTCGGCTACGACGTGATCGAATGTGGCGGACCAACACGGAACCGCTGTCCGGTCCTCGCCGGACATCCGTGCGACCTCGCGGAGCGGTGCCGACATCCTCGTCTACGACGTCTGGGCGAGTGGCGACGCCGAAGGAGCGCGGACGCTGATCGAGAACATTCGAGACGTCCATGCGGACACGCCGGTCGTCCTGACGTCACCCGGGCTTGCGCTCAGTTGGGAGGAAACCAGCGGGCGCCACGGCGTGACCGTGCTCGTTGGCCAACCAACCGGCGCACGACTCCATGAAGCGATTCAGGCTGCACTCGCGCCTGCGACAGTCACGGGAACCTGACTTCGAACCCGTCCTGACTGATGTTTCTGTCGGCTGTGGCGCTCGTCTCGAGTGGCTGCCTCCGGCTCGAGAGCGGGGACGGAGAAGGCGCACGCGTGCGGAGATCAAATGCCGTGGAAACCGAGGAGTTTGAGATGTTGACCGGACGATCGAGCGAGCCAACGGTGGCGAACCTGATGACCAGCAGTCCTGTTGTCGTCACGGAGGACGATGCGATCGCGGGGGTCGCCGAACTGCTGGCTGGCTATGAGATCACGGGCCTGCCGGTCGTCGACGACGCGGATCGGCTGGTCGGTGTGATCAGCCAGACCGACCTCGTCAGACTCCGGGGGTTGACCGTGCCGTGGGCGGGCTGGCACGGACTCATGGTCCGCGACCTGATGACGAAGCCAGCCAAGACCATCGCGGGGTCGACGCCGCTGGACGAAGCCGCCCGCCAGATGACGGCCGAACATGTCCACCGGCTCGTTGTGGTCGACAATCGACAGAGGCCGATCGGGGTCATATCCGAGAGCGACATCGTCCGCGAGATCGCCGACTGCTGTGACGACGGCTGACCGATGGCAATTTTTGAACGGACCGCGAGAAGCCACGTCCCGTGACCTTCGGCTCTTGGACGAGGCCCGGCGCCGATCCAGCGTTAGTGACGAGGGATGCTGACATGGCCTTTAGCGAAGACATCATCGAGCGAGCGACCCACAACACCCACTTTCGCGAGGTGCTCTCGACGGGCCCGCACAGCCAGGTCGTGGTGATGCTGATCCCCGGCGGAGGCGAGATCGGCGAGGAGACACATGAGGACGTCGATCAGATCCTCGTCTTCACAGCCGGCGAAGGCGAAGCAATCCTGAACGGCGAGCGCAGCCGCGTCGACTCAGGCCGGCTCGTCCATGTGCCGGCCGGGACTCGCCACAACATCGTGAACGTCGGACAGGCTGATCTGCGCCTGTACACGATCTACGCCCCCGCCGAGCATCCTCCGGGGACGGTCCATCACACCCGAGCCGACGCCGAGGCCGCGGAAGCGGCCGGTCACGTCTGACTCGAGCCCTCGGCCGCGCCCGCGATCCAGCGATAGCTCGTGCCCATGTGCCCGTGATGTAGCGCGGGGTTCGACGGGGCCGTCGGTCACGAGGGACCTGCGGCAGGCTCCCATCTCGCCCGTTCGGCGCGCTGCCGCACACAACGCCACCGTGTCACGTGAGGTCACCCCATGAAGATCCCCCAAGTGAACCGACCGATGACGCGTTTCGCGGCGGGGAGCCTCGTGCTCGAGGTCGTCTTGAGCATCGGTGCGCTCGCCGGCGGCTTGGTCCTGATCGTCGCGCCGCGCGGCGAGATCATGCCGCTGCCGCTTTCGGCGCTGGCTGGTTCGCCCTTCGAGACCTACCTCGGACCCGGGTTGATCCTCTTCACCGTTCTCGGCCTCGGCCCGCTCATCGCCGCACGCCTCGCCTGGATCCGTCATCCGCTGGCGCCCGTGGCAGCCTTTGTCGTCGGTGCCGCGCTGCTCATCTGGATCGGGGTCGAGATCGCGATCGTCGGCTACAGCAACGAGCCGCCGCTCCAGGCGACATACCTGGTCCTGGGGGCATTGATCACTGCCGTGGCTCTCGGCTGGCTGGCCCAGACGGGACTGCCGACGGTCGATCGCCGGACCGCGAAGGAGGCCTGACATGCCCCCACGCTGTCGTAGGAGTCGTTCTCGTCCTGCACGGCCTGATCACCATCGCCGTCACCGCGGCATGAAGCAGGCGCACGTGCGCAAATCGCGCTCGTCCTTGTCGCTCCAGTGGCAATCGGCACGGTCCTTTTCGGGGCCGCGAGGATGTGGCGTCACGACTCGTTCGTAGTCAGCAGTCCTTCGGCTTCGGTTGTCAGGCCGTGGTTTCCGCGGTCTTCTCGGCGCCATCGATCATGATGCGAATATCTGTGGCATATGCGCGTCAAATCCTGTCGGGCGCGCCCGCACAGCCCTCCGGCAACGCTAGGTGGTCAGGGGATGGTCACGCCCGGCTAGCACGACTGGCGTGTGGACCGTGTAGTCGACCTCGTCCGACTGATCGACGCCGTCCGGCGTGATCACGTCCATGAGCTTGGGAACCGTGGCCGGGTTCGACGGTGCAGTGTGGATCCTGGCTGGCCGCCGCGCAGACGCCGAACTGGAAATCCCCAGGCGTCGGCTGGAAGCCGCGAGCCTGGTCGTTGTCGTTGCTGAAGCCGTCCTGACCCGTGAGGACCACGGTGAAGCTCCAGCCGCTTGCCGGCTGGCCGAGCGTGTCCTTCGGCACCCGGAACGTGATGAAGCGCGAGATCGGGTTGCCGCTGATGGACACCGTGCCGAGCGTCGTGCCGGAGGCATCCTGGTAGCGCTGGCCGAATCCCTGGACCTGGATGAGCCGGCTCCACGCGTCCGCCGGCGCGATCTGGAAGTTCCGGCTCGCGTTGGCGGCCGTGGTCGAGGTCGTCGCGGCCCCGGGGACGTGGACGTACACGTCGACGAGCTGCGCTCCCAGCGGGCTCCCGAAGGTCTCGTCCAGGTTCCGCGTCTGGAGCCGGAAGATGACGTCGGTATCGGCGTCGTAGACCTGGAACCGCTGGATGTCGAAGGCGCCGTCGTGGAAGTTCGGCGACAGCGGGTACGCGTAGTTGCCGGGGCCGTTGTCGTCGTCGTCGGGGTCGGCGACGTCGAGGATGAGCGTGCCCGGCACGAAGTCGAACAGGATCGTTCGCTGCTCCTGGGCGGTACCGCCCGACGGGCTGACCGCGACGATGTTGATGACGTTCGTGCCGCCGGTGACTTCGACGTCGATGCTGAACGAGCCATCGGCGGCGACGGTCGACGCGATCGGTCGTCGCCGAGTCGGCGTCGGTGTTGGTCGCCGCGACGTAGACGGTGTTGCCCGCCGTCGTCGTGCCGGTGACCGTCACCGGCGAGGCGGTCACGGAGCTCTTGTCGGCCGGGGCGGTGACCGTGAGCGGCGTCGTTCCCTGGCTGTTGGCGACGTAGCGGTCGTGCGTGGCGGCCGGCAGCACGACGTTGCGCTTCGCGGCCAGGTCGGCCGTCAGCCGCACGAACGAGGCAGCCGACCAGGTCAGCGGTGACGCCGACCCGGCCGCCTTGCCGGACTGGAACCCGATCGAGGCGGTCGTCGGATCGGTGCCATAGGGCGAGGCCGCGATCGGGTCCAGCTCCCAGTCCTGCTCGGGGATCAGCCCGACACCGGACGCAAACGCGCGCATCCCGAGCAGCAGCGAGGTCGCCTCGGCCGTGTCGCCGGACGCGAGCGAGTGCTCGGCGCGCTCGGCGGACAGCACCGGCCACAGGTGGCCGGTCCCCTGCCCGCTGGGTGCCCAAGGCCGGCCGTCGCTGCCTCGATCGCCGTAGCCGTCGCCGTTGTAGCGGTGCCAGCCGGGGCCGCTCGGGGTCGTCGACTTGATCTCGTCGTCGACGATCGGCAGCGTTCGCAGGACGTCGGGATCGTTGGCCGGCAGCTCGCCCAGCCGGACGAGCTCGAGGAAGCCGGCGTCGATCACAGCGCGCTGGTCGAGCGTCGGGCCGCCGTTGCCGACGTTGTAGCTGATCGCGGCGTTCGGATCGCCGGTCTTCGACAGCCGGATGAAGTAGGGGTCGTCCGACAGCGGCCCGTTCGTCGTCACCGTCCATTCCTTGACCGAGCGCTGCATCTCGTCGGCCACGCCCAGCCAGATCGCGGCGGAGTCGCCGTCGCCGTTCGCCGTCGCCAACTCGGCAGCCGCGACGAGGCCGGCGATCTCGGCAGCGATCGTCGATGGCGAGTAGCCGCTCTGCTCCTCCCAGCGCTCGACGCCGAGGGCCGGCCCGTGGGCGGCCACGTAGTTCGCGGCGGGCTTGATGTGGTCCTCGTACAGCGAGGCGTCGGTCAGCCCGAGCTGGTAGGCCATCAGGATCGGGTATGCCACCTCATCGAGCTGCGTCCCGAACGAGTCGGGCGCGACCTTGCCATTGACCAGGCTGTTCCGCGGGAACGAGCCGTCGGGAAGCTGCTGGCGCTCGAACAGGAAGAGGGTCGCGTCGCGGGCCGTGTCGAGGTCGCCGGCGGCGACGAGGCCGGTCCACGATTCGTAGAGGTCGCGAGCGAAGACCTCGCGATAGGACCCGAAGTAGGTGTTGTTCGGGTCGCCCGCCGACACCGCCTGGCCCCACGGCGAGGCGAGGCTGGCCACGATCGCGCCGGGGAACGTCTTGTCCTCCGAGGCCTTGATCACGTTGGCGCTCAGGTAGTAGGCATCCTTCAGCTGCTTGCGCTGGGCGACGCTGACGGCCAGCTTCTCCACGCGCGGATTCGTGAGCGTCGTGTCGTACGCGTTCCATTCGGACTTGTAGGCATTGAAGGCAGTGTCGAAGCCGGCCGCCCGCGACGCGGCCGCCGTGTCGATCGCTTCGTCGTCGTTCGCGCCGAAGCCGAGCGCCAGCAGGGTCTTGCCGCTGCCGTCGAGAGCCAGCCGCGCCGTCGCGACCACGTTGCCCTCGCGCGCGTCGGGGTATGTCGGCGTGAGCGCGTGCGAGTCGTCGAGCTGCTCGAGGCCGTCGCTCTCCGCCCCGGTGAACCCGACTGAAGCCTCGTCGAACGGGCCGTCGAGGGCGGCGAAGACCGGCTGGGCATAGTCCCGGTTGGCGGCATTGGTCGCGGTGACCGGGTCGGACGCCACGAGGATCGGATGGCCGCTTCCGTCGTCGACGGTTGCCGTGTCGGCCCCGCCGTTGCCACCACCGCCCCCGCCGTTGCCGTTGATCGTCGGGTCGAAGCGCACGTACAACTGCAGAGCGGGGTTCTTGGGCTTGGGCTTTGCCGTGAAGGCGACCCGCATCAGGACCGTGTTCCGGCTCGGGTCAGTGACGTAGGTGGTCTCGATGCTGTACAGGCCGTCCTTGTCCGACGCGGTCACCTTGCAGGCCATCCCGCCGGAGTCGGTCACGGCCTCCACCGTGTACGTCATGTCGCGAGCCTGGAGGTCGGTGAAGGTCGCGCCGTCCGTGACGATGTACTGGAGGGTCTCGACGTTGGTGTTGTCGACGGTCGGGTAGTAGACGTCGCTCAGGATCCCGCCGGCGACCGTGTACCAGACCTTCGAATCCGTGTTCCGAGCCGTGCCCAGGCAGTCCTTGCGCGCCAGGTCGAAGTGCGACAGCGCGCCCGGGCCGCCTGGCGCGCCATGATCGACGGCGACCACGATCGTGAGGACGTGCGTCGTCGCGTCGTAGGTGAAGGTGACCTTCGTGCCGTCGGAGGGGACGGTGAAGGCGATGTTCGATCCGTTGAAGACTCCGCCGGCGCCGTAGTTCTCGTCCCAGCTCTCGTTGATCGTGACCTTGCCCTCGTACGAGTCAGCCGGTAGCGCGGTCGTCTCGAACGTGTAGATGCCGTCGCCGTCGATGTCCTGCAGCCAGGACCGGAGGCAGCCCGGATCCCAGTCATCGGTGCAGCCCAGCTCGGACTGGAATGTGCCCGCGACCGTGGCGATCGTCGAGCCCTGGTTGTCGGTGATCCAGTGGCTCTTGTGGTCGTAGTAGAACTTGACGCTCGTGACGTCTGGCAGGTTGAGCGGGATGTTGGCGCCATCGTTTTGGACGGCGTGGAGCCCGTAGTTCTCGTCCCAGGCGTCGTTGAGGGGCGCCTTGTACTCGTAGTTGCCGGCGGGAAGGTCGTCGAATGTGCCCTGCCACACGTCGTCGTTGTCGTCGTAGGCCAGGTGGGTCGTCGCGCAGGCCGGAAGCCAGTCATCCGGGCAACCCGCCTCTTTCTGGAACGAGCCGGCCGCTGTCACCGACGTCGGAATCGGCGTGTGGGACGCCAACGCGCTGGAGGTCGGCAACAGCGATGCGACCACGACAGCGGCGATCAGCACCGGGCGAAGCCGGTTCATCCAAATCGACGGGGCAGACATCGGAGATCCTCCCTGATCCCCTCTCGATCTGGAAGCGCCAGCATACGACCGGCGCATCGGCTCGGTCATGCCGTACGCCGCCTGCTTCCAGCGCTTCGTGTCGTCGCCCGATCCCACGGCGGCGACATCGGGGCGTGACAACCCACGGAATGGGAGATCGAGCGTGATCGATTCGACCCGTCGTCGTGACCGAGGCGACCGAGCGGCGCGGTCACGCCACGTTGTTCGATCCGAGGTCGCCTTCGAGGCCTCGGTCCGATCGCATCCCGGGAACGCCCGGTCGTTGGCGTTCATGCGGCCGAACCATCCGTCGGCGCCGCCATACCGGCGCGCATCGGTGCTGATCGTCCTGACACTCAGTCGACCAGCGGCAGCCGAGACGCCCGCCTGGTCAAGGCAGGTCCACCGCCGGCCAGGCCTGACCGACGAGCCGCGCCATGGCGTCGTGGACCCGGCGGGCATGTGGATCGACGTTGTCGAGCAGATCGAACCGGCGGCAGATGGCGGGACCCGTATGGGTCAGCGGAACATCCAACCGCCGCTGATCACCAATGACGACATCGCCGATGACGAGGGCCGCTCGATCCTGACGACTTGTTCCGACCGGCCCTCAGGCGTACGGTGGCGGAGATTCGGAGTCGGACAGAGCAGGAGGGGTCGAGATGGCGGTTGCAGCGGAGCGGACGGTTCCACCGGCGCTCGAAGGGTTCGCGGGTCGGGTCCTCACCCCCGACGACGCCGACTATGAGGGCGCTCGCCAGATCTACAACGCGCTGATCGGCAAGCGCCCTTCGCTCATCGCGCAGTGTCAGGGCATCGCCGACATCGCGGCGGCCGTCTCGACCGCGCGTGACGAAGGGATGGAGCTTTCCGTTCGGGGCGGTGGCCATGGCGTGGCCGGCAGGGCCTTGACTGAAGGCGGCCTGACGATCGACCTGTCGCGCATGAAGGGAATCCACGTCGATCCACAGGACAACACCGTGCGGGCACAGCCCGGCGTCAACTGGAAGGAGTTGAACCGGGAGACCCAGGTCCACGGGCTCGCTGTCACTGGCGGTGTCATCTCGACGACCGGCATCTCGGGCTTGACGCTCGGTGGCGGCCTCGGCTGGATCATGGCCCGCGACGGCCTTGCCCTTGACAACCTCCTCTCGGCCGACGTCGTGACGGCGGACGGCCGAGTCCTGCGCGCGAGCGAGGACGAGAACCCCGACCTGTTCTGGGCGCTCCGGGGTGGCGGCGGCAATTTCGGGGTCGTCGCTTCCTTCGAATACCGCGTCCGTCCGGTTGGTCCGACCGTCTACGGCGGCCTCGTCGCACACCCGTTCTCGGCGGCACGCGAGGTCCTGCAGTTCTATCGCGAGCTGACCGCCTCTGCGTCCGACGATCTCACGGCGTACTCCGCGCTCCTTCACGCGCCCGATGGTGTCACCAAGCTCGCCGGGATCGTGGTCTGCCACGTTGGCCCCATCGAGGAGGCCGAGCGGGAGCTCGCGCCACTCCTGGCGTTCGGATCGCCGGCCCTGTCGCAAGTCGGGCCGATGCCGTACACGGCCATCAACTCGATGCTCGACGCGGCTTACCCGTACGGATCGCTCAACTACTGGAAGTCGAGCTTCATGGACGAGTTGACGGACGCAGCGATCGACGTGTTCATCGACCGCTTCGGCCAGACGAAGGGGCCGATGACCGCATTCCTGCTCGAGGGTGTTCACGGTGCGGCGACGCGGGTTCCGGAGTCGGCCACGGCCTTCCCGCATCGAACACCCGGGATCAACGTCCTGATCCCGTCCGTCTGGCTTGACCCGGCCGACACGGACGAGCACATCCGCTGGACACGGGAGAGCTACGCCGCGCTCCAGCCGCACCTGCGGCGCGGACGGTACGTGAACTACCTGGCGGAGGACGACACCGACGAAGCGGCGGCCCGCGCGGCGTACGGCAGCAACTTCGACCGGCTGGTGGACATCAAGACCAAGTACGACCCGACAAATCTGTTCCGCCTGAACGCCAACATCCCACCGAAGGCCTGACTACCCGGCCGATCCCGCGAGGAACTCGCGGACGGATCGACCGACAACAGCCGGTTCGTCCCACCAGGGCATGTGGCCGGCGCCTTCGACGACCTGCAGCTCGCCCTTCGCGAGCCGACTGGTGAAGCGGCGCCAGAGCTCGACTGAACCGGTCGGATCGGCCGAACCGAAGACCATGCGGAATGGCGCGGTCACGGTCTCGAGGTCGGCGTCGGTCGGCACGAAGCCGGCACGCCAGCCGTCGCGCGTGAGGACGGCCCGCACCATCGCCCGTTCGTTTCGCAGCGATGGCGTCTCGCGGTCGAACGCAAGGCGCCACGGGAGAAAGTCGTCCATCCGGCCGGCCGCGAGGCTAGCTCCATGGCCAATCGCCCCCAGCTGGCCGCGGAGCATCCGCTCGGACGACGGGATCCGGACGATCAGCGCACCCAGTGGTGACGCGAGAAGCCGGATGAAGCGCGGTGCGGGCAGGCCACGCTCGGCCCACCGCCGAGGGCCACGATCCGCCGGACTCGCGCCGGTTCACGTTGGGCCAGCCGCAGCGCCCACAGATCCCCGATCGATGCGCCGACGACGTCGACTCGATCCAGGCCCAGGGCGTCGAGCGCGCCGTCGAGGATCGCCGCCGCGACCTCCCCGTAGTCGCAGATCGCGATAGTCGAGCGGTGAGCTGAGCCCCCAGCCCGGACGATCGATCATGACGCAGCGGACGCCCGGCAACTCGCGGATCAGCGGCGCCCAGTACGGCCCCGTGCCGCCGGTTCCCGGGATGAACACAGCCGGCTCGCCTGCGCCGATCTCCAGGACTCGGAGGCGGACCAACGCCCGAGGCAGCGACACCTCGACGAAACGCTCAATCGGTTCGAGCCCGTAGGCATGCCAGAGGTCTCGCTCGGCCTGGCGATAGCGAGCCAGTCGGGCGGTGTTGGCCATGGGTGCAGTCTGGATCGTCGTCGCCATGTCGGGTTCCTCCTTGCGGCGTGACCGAGCATGGTCACGTGATCCGGCACGATGGAAGCCCAAAAAATGGACTAGCGGACGTCACTCGTCCGCGCGAGACTGACGGCATGCGCACCTACGGCCAGTACTGTCCGATCGCCCGCGCCGCCGAGATCCTGTCCGAGCGATGGACGCCGATCATTCTTCGGAACCTGCTGCTCGGGGCGACGACGTTCGGCCAGATCGCCGATGGCGCCCCTGGGATCTCGCGGACGCTCCTCGCCTATCGGCTCAAGGAGCTCGAGCAGGCTGGCGTGATCACGTCGACGGGTCGCGCCAGGGGCCACGGTCGCGCGTACGCGCTGACGAAAGCGGGGTCGGACCTCAACGGCGTGATGCTGGCGATGGGCACGTGGGGCGAACGCTGGCTCGAGCTCGGCCCGCCCCATCTCGACCCGGGCGTCGTGCTCGACTCCTGGATCCGCTGGTACCTGGCCCGCGAGAACCTTCCGGACCGACGGGTCGTCGTTCGCTTCGACCTCCCGGACCGGCCGCGCAAGGCCGACCAGCTGTGGATCATCTTCGACGGCGAGCAGAGCGAGGTCTGCCGAACCAACCCCGGCTACGACGAGGACCTGGTCGTCCGGGCGTCATCGAACGCGCTCGCCGAGTGGCATCTCGGGCGGATCGAATGGGGCGACGCGCTCCGCTCCGGCGACATCGACGTGGCCGGTCCTCCTCGGCTGGCGCGCGACGCTCCCCACGTGGAATCACCGAAGCGGCTGGGCGCGCCTCGACATCGTTCGCGAGGGTGGCGCCGGGGTTCCGGCGCCGGCGTCATAGCCCGGAACGCTCAGCCGCGCAGGTGGGCGAGCACGGCCAGCACCCGCCGATGGTCGTCCGGGGCGGGCAGCAGCTCGAGCTTCGAGAAGATGTTGGCGATGTGCGCCTCGACGGTCTTCGGAGCGAGGAACAGCGCGTCGCAGATCGCCTGGTTCGAGCGGCCCTCGGCCATCAGCGCGAGGACTTCGCGCTCTCGCTCGGTGAGGTCGTCGAGCGGCACCCGGGCCCGCCGTCGGCCGACGAGCTGGGCGACGACCTCCGGATCGATGACCGATCCCCCGCGCGCGATCCGGCGGATCGCCTCGCTGAAGTCGTCGAGGTCCTCGACGCGATCCTTGAGCAGGTAGCCGACACCACCCGCGCCGTCGGCCACGAGGCGCATCGCGAAGGTCGTCTCGACGTACTGCGAGAGGACGAGGATGCCGACGGTCGGTGCCGTGCTCGGCGCGGATCGACTCCGCTGCCCGGAGGCCTTCGTCGGTGTGGGTCGGCGGCATCCGGATGTCGACGATCGCGACGTCCGGTCGATGGTGGCGGACGGCCTCCAGGAGCTCATCGGCGGTGCCGGCCTGGGCGTCGACCTCGAAGCCGGCCTCGACCAGCAACCGCGCGATCCCTTCGCGCAACGAGGATGGAGTCGTCGGCGAGGACCAGCCGCAGCGTCACGCGGTCTCGAGCATGGCCAGGAGCGCGCGTGCCGGACAGCTCTTCCTTGGGGAGGAAGCCAAGGACGGGCTCAGCCGTCAGCCGCGATCCGAAGGCGCTCGCATCGCGGCTCGACGTCAGGACCACGAGCGGTGGTGGCCCGTCGAGCGGTCAGCTCGTGCGCGACCGCGAACCCCTCGATATCGGGCAGCCCGATGTCGAGGAGGACGAGATCCGGTCGGAGCGCGCGCGCGGCAGCGAGTCCAGTGGCTCCGTCGTCGGCCTCGCCGATCACGACGAAACCGTCGGCTTCGAGGAGCGCGCGCGCCTGGTGCCGGAAGCCGGCGTGGTCGTCAACGATGAGGATGGTGTGCATCCAGCAGATCGTGTCATGCGGCGACGGACGCGAACCACAGGGTTAACCCGGCATCGCGGCAGGCGCGGTGGTCGGGATCGTGGCGAGCAGGCGGGTGCCACCGCCCTTCGGGCTGAAGATCTCGAGGCGACCGTCGACCGCCGACAGGCGGTCGGCGAGACCGCGCAGACCGCCACCTGGCCCGGGCTCGGCGCCGCCCACGCCGTCGTCGGCGATCTCGATCGTGAGCTCGTCGTCGTGCCAGCCGGTTCGCACGTGGGCGCGCGTGGCTCCTCGCGTACTTGGCGACGTTGGCGAGCGCCTCGGAGACGACGAAGTAGGCGGTCGCTTCCACGGTCGGCGAGAACCGCTGATCCGTACCGAGGTCGACCGGCGACGTCGACCGACGAGCGGTCGGCGAGCGACTCGATCGGCCGGACCCGAGACCCGCCTCGGTGAGGATCTGCGGATGGATCCCACGCGCCAGCTCGCGCAGCTCCGACAGGGCGGAGCGGGCCTCCTCGGATGCGTCCTCGAGGCTGCGCGTGACCTCGGGGTCGCATCGTCACCGAGCTTGAGCCGCGCGAGCCGGAGCGCGAGGGTCAACGACACGAGACGTTGCTGGGCGCCGTCGTGGAGGTCGCGTTCGACGCGCTTCCGCTCGGCATCGCCCGCCTCGACGATCCGCGCCCGCGACTCGCGAACCTCGCCGAGCTGGGCCTCGACCTCGGCCTGCAGGCGATCGTTCTCGACCGACAGCCGGACGGCGCTGGCCACCGACGCGACGAGCGCCGGATCGTCGAGCAGGACCTCGTCGTGCAGGATCGCCGCGATTGGCTGACCGTCGCGCTCGAGGAAGGTCACGGCCCGACCTGAGTGCGGCGGATGGCAGTACAGCCGGCGATCCATCGGCGGCGAGGTAGTCGCCGGTCTCGGGCGACCAATAGGCGACCGTGAGGCCCGGGTCGCCGAGCGCGTTTCCGAGGGCGTCGCGCAGGCGGGCCGGGGTCGGCATCTCGCCGAGCTCGACGACGAGATCGGCGACCGCCGAGCGGGCCATCCGCGTGCGGAGCAGACCGACGAGGAAGCCGACCGGGATCAGGACCCGGGCGAGGGCCTGCGTGATGCCGGCAGCCAGGCGCAGGTCGTCCGGGACGTCGAGACCGCTCGTGATCGTCGACACCATGATCGCGATCACGAGCACGGTCGACGGCACGAGGACCGGCGAATAGATGCGCCTGGCCGGGCCTGACGCGCGAGCCCAGCGAGCGGCGAAGATCGCCAGGAATCCGGTCAGCACGAGGATGCTGGTCAAGCGCGACAGGGCCATCGCCACGCTCGCCAGGCCCGGATCGTCGATCAGCAGATACGGGTTGTCGAAACCGGTGCCCTCCGCTCGCGGGTCGAAGCCGGCGAGGGCCGCCAGATTGGCGGAGAGCAACGCCACCCCGCTGACCGCGAGGAACGCGCGGTCGACGTTGGATCGGAGGGTGCCCCACGGGAACGCCAGGATCAGGTAGCCGAGCAGGATGTCCGACACGGTCGTCGCCACGACGACCGACCAGGATCAGCGACGGCAGGGTGCCGTCCTGGAGCGGGTCGAGGAGCAGGAGCAGTCCGACGGCGACCATGAACCGGCCCGTTCGATTGGCGGGCCGCCGCGACCAGGCGAGGAGGCCGGTCGCGATGTAGGTCCCGCACACGGCCCCGTTGATGACAAGCCTGAGCCACGACCCGCTGCCTGCGCCCACGTACGCGAGGCTCGCCAGCAGAAGGAATGGGGCGGCGACCGCAATCAGTCGCCAAAGCTTGCGATCGGTGGCGGTCACGGCGGCCACTCGCCCGGGACGGTCAGGCAGCGCACGCGACCATCGTGCCACGCGACGCGGCGCCTGAGAACGAAAACCGTCCCGTCAGGGTCAACCCTGCCGAACGTCGCTGGCCTGCCCCGATGCCGGCCGCGCCAGCCGAACTGAATGGTGAACGCCAACGCTCGTCCATCCATCACGCGAGCACCTACAGGAGTTCATCGAATGTCTGCAACCAACGACACCGGCCGCTCGGGCAAGCCTCTCACGGTCCGGGTCGCCACCTGGAGCGCTCGCCACCGCTGGCCGGTCTTCGTGCTCTGGTTCGTCTTCACCATCGGCCTGTTCGCGACCAGCGTCGCGATGGGCGGCACGAAGACCATCCAGGGCACGCAGGCCTCCGGCGGCACGACCGAATCGGGCATCGCCGAGTCGACGTTCAACGCGTCTGGCGGCGGCACGCCGCACGAGGAGTTCGTCCTCGTCATCAGCAGCGCGACGGTTCCGGCGACGGATCCGGCCTTCCGCGCGACCGTCGCAGACATCGTGGCCTCGCTTGGCAGCACCAAGGATGCGTCCGGCGCAGCCGTGTTCGCCCAGCTCGTCGATCCCTACGGCGTACCCGCCGAGGCCGGGCTCATCTCTGCCGACGGCACGACCGTCCGGATCGTCGGAGCGGTCAGCGGCGACGCTGCCGCGGTCACGCCCAAGCTGAATGCGGTCCGTCCCGGTGCTCGATGCGGCCAGGACCGGCCACGCCGACTACGCGATCCACGCCCTCAGCACGACGCTGATGACCGCGGACCTCAATGAGATCATCCTGTCCGACCTCGACGGCTCGCTCAAGCTGACGCTGCCGCTGACGTTCCTGATCCTGCTGCTCGCGTTCGGCGCATCGTCGCCGCGGGTGTCCCGCTCGTCCTCGCCCTCTCCTCGCTGCTGGCCGGCTTCGGCATCCTCGGGATCTACAGCCAGCTCGTGGCCCCGGTCGCCGCCAGCGCCAGCCAGCTCGTGCTGCTCATCGGCCTCGCCGTCGCGGTCGACTATTCGCTGTTCATCATCACCCGCTTCCGCTCGGAGCGCCGCCTCGGTCGCGACAAGCACGAGGCGATCGAGGTCGCCAGCGGCACCGCCGGTCGTGCGGTGTTCTTCTCCGGCATCGCCGTCGCCATCTCCATCGCCGGCCTGTTCACCCTCGGCGTCGACATGCTCACGTCGATGGCGATCGGCTGCATCGGCGTCGTCCTGGTGTCGGTCATCGGCAGCCTCACGTTCCTGCCGGCCACGCTCGCGATCCTCGGCGATCGCGTGAACCTCGGTCGGATCCCGTTCCTCGCCCGCGATCGCAACGAGGGCACGGGCCTGTGGGCCCGCCTCGTCGGGCTGGTCGTCCGCCGCCCGGTCGTCCTTGGCCTGGTCGCGGTCGCCGTCCTGGCATCCATGGCCCTGCCCCTCGGTCATCTCCGGATGGGCCAGACCGACATCACCAGCTACCCAGCCGAAGTCGACGGCGTCGCGGCCGTCAAGCTGCTCAACGAGAAGTGGCCCGAGGGCACGACCCTCACCCTGCACGTCGTCGTGACGCACGCAGACGAAGCGGCCACCCAGACGGCGATCGCCGACCTGGAGACGGCGGCCATCGCGGCGGGCGGACTCCACGGACCGGCGGTCATCACGCCGTCGAACGACGGTGCCGTGGCTCGCGTCACGTTCGTCATGCCAGGCTCGCAGAACGACCCGGCAAACCACGCCACGGTCGAACGCCTGCGCGGCGAGGTGATCCCGTCGGTGTTCGCCGACGTGCCCGAGGTCGACGCCTACGTCTCGGGCGCCGCCGCGAGCGTCCTCGACTCGACGAAGACCTTCAGCGACGGCCTGCCGATGGTGTTCGCCTTCGTCCTCGGCCTGTCATTCCTGCTCCTCCTCGTCGCCTTCCGCTCGATCGTCATCCCGACGACGGCCATCCTGCTCAACCTGCTGTCGATGGCGGCCGCCTACGGCGTCCTCACGCTGGTCTTCCAGGACGGCTGGCTGGCCGGCTCGATCGGAGTGACGCCCGGGCCCGGTGATCGAGGCGTTCGTGCCGCTCTTCGTGTTCACGATCGTCTACGGGCTGTCGATGGACTACCACCTGTTCATCCTCACCCGGATCAAGGAAGCACGCGACCAGGGTCTCGACTCGCGCGAAGCGGTCGCCAGGGGCATCTCGGTCACGGCCGGGACGATCACCAGTGCCGCCGCGATCATGGTCATCGTCTTCGCGGTCTTCGTGACCATGAAGTTCGCGTCGATCCAGCAGCTCGGTCTCGGGCTGGCGGTCGCGGTCTTCATCGACGCGACGATCATCCGGACGATCCTGCTCCCGGCGACCATGCGTCTCCTGGGCGACTGGAACTGGTACCTCCCGAAGGCCCTGGGCTGGCTCCCCCACGTCACGATCGAGGTCGAGTCGCATGACGGCCCGGCGGACAGCGCGCCGGTCGGACAGCCCGCGGGCACGGCATCCAGGTCGGCGGCCCGGTGGCGATCGGGGCCGGCGCCCGGTCCTGACCGCATCGGGAAACTCCCACAAACCCGAAGCCGGGCGGCGCCCTCAGGGCCCGCCCGGCTCTTCGATTCCCGGTGAAGCCCGACCTGCCTTCCGTAGGGGCAGACCCTGCCGGCGGTCGCGGGACCGCCCCGATGGCGCGCGCCCGGAGCGAGCCCATCGTCGGTGCATCGCATCCGCGACCACACAAAGCGGGAGTTCCCAAATGACCAACGCCATCTCGATGGTCGGCCTGACAAAGCACTACAAGGGCGTCCAGGCCTTGACCGATCTGACCCTCGACGTGCCCGCAGGGCACGATCTTCGGCTTCCTCGGGCCCAACGGCGCCGGCAAGACGACCGCGCTCAAGATCCTTGCCGGCCTCGCCCGCCCGACGTCCGGTCGGGCGACCCTCAACGGCGTCGACGTGTCGGCCGCCGGTGACCACCGCCGCGAGCTCGGCTACCTCTCGCAGGACCCACGGTTCTACGGCTGGATGACCGGCCGCGAGACCCTCCGCTACGTCGCTCGCTTCCACGGCACCGACGGCGGCACGCGAGCGCCGGATCGACCAGCTCCTCGAGCGGGTCGGGATCGCCGAAGCCGGCGATCGCCGGACCTCCACCTACTCGGGCGGCATGCGCCAACGCCTCGGCATCGCCCAGGCACTGGTCGGGCGTCCGGCCGTCATCCTGCTCGACGAGCCCGTCTCGGCCCTCGACCCGATCGGGCGCAAGGACGTCCTCGACCTGATGCGCGAGCTCAAGGGCGAGACGACGGTCTTCTACTCCACCCACATCCTCGACGACGTCCAGCGGGTCAGCGACCACGTCGCGATCCTCGATCACGGCCGGCTCATCAAGGCGGCACCGACCCAGGTCCTGCTCGGCTCGTTCACCAAGGACACCCTCAGGGTCGTCGTGGGTGGCGCCGACGAGACGACCGAAGCCGGCCTCCGCTCGCTCGCCGGCGTGGCGTCGGTGGCCGTCAGCTCGAGCGATGGCGCGACGACCACGTTCGACGTGTCGACGCTCGACGGGGCCTCGACCGACGTCCAACGCTCGATCACCGGTTTCGCCGTGTCCACGGGCCTGACGCTCATCTCCAACACCGAGGAGACGCTCGATCTCGAGACAGTCTTCCTGCGGCTCATCGATCAGAAGGAAGTGGCAGCATGAACGCCCAGTCCCTGGCCCACGGGCCCGCCACCGCTCGGGCATCTGCCCGGAGCGGGATGTTCCTCGGCTTCGGTACGTTCTTCCGCAAGGAGATCACCGACTGGGTTCGCAGCCGACGGGCGCTCGTTATCGGAGCGGTCGTGATCGCGACGGCGGTGTTCACGACCCTCATCCCCTTCGTCGTCCAGTTTTCCGGTCAGCCAAGCAGCGTGCCGCTGTCGATGGATCCGACCGACAACGTCCTGCTTGGCTGGGCCGGCATGACCATGGCAGTCGTGGCACTGCTGGCCTCCATGAGCCTGTTGTCCGGCGAGCGCGATCGCGGGACGCTTGCCTGGAGCTTGACCCTCCCGGTCTCACCAACCAGCGTCCTCGCGGCGAAGTGGCTGGCGGCGATCCTCGCGCTCACCGTGGTCACCATCCTCGCCCCGCTCGGCGTCTCGGTCGCGGTGGCAACCGTCGCGTACGGGAGCCTTCCGGATCTCGGTACGGTGGGGCTCTTCGCAGCCGTGTACATCGCCGTTCCCGCGTTCTATGTCAGCCTGACACTCGCGCTCAGCACGGTCGTCAAGGGCACGGCTGGGATTGCCGGCATCGGCTTCGCCGTCATGTTCCTTCCGTCCGCGATCGGCGCCCTCGTGCCGGTGATCGGCGAGCTCAGCCCGACCGCGATGGGTGCCTGGGCGCGAGCGGTCGCGACCGGGCAGCCTGCCTCGCCGCTGACGCTCGTCGGCTTCCTCGGCTCGATGGCCATCCTGGCCGTCGGCGCCAAGCTGATCTTCGATCGGCAGGAGGTGTAGCCCCTGGATCGCACGCTCTCCGCGCCGGACGGCGGACCCGTGAGGGTTCGCCGTCCGGCGTTTTAATTCGCGGCGAAGCGGTCGGAGCACGCCGGCGCCCTGATGGCGTAGCGTTGCAGCGTGAGCCGCGAAGTCGAGGACTTCAATCGACGCCTCCTGCGCGCCCGCGACGCCATGGACCGCGCCTACGCCGAGCCGCTCGACGTCCGCGCCGTCGCCTCGGTTGCCCATGTCTCCGAGGCGCACTTCATCCGCAGCTTTCGCGCCGTCTTCGGGGAGACGCCGCACCGCTATCTGCAGCGTCGGCGGGTCGAGCGGTCGATGTTCCTGTTGCGCGAGACCGATCGCAGCGTCACCGACATCTGCCTCGACGTCGGCTTCACGAGCCTGGGAACGTTCAGCCGGACCTTCCGCGAGATCGTGGGCGAGACGCCGTCCGGCTATCGCCGGGGCCATGGGCCGATCGTCGCGCCCCACTGTGTTCAGCTCGCGGCGATGCGGCCGCAGGTGGCGGTTGGGGAAACCATCCAATCGAGCAGTTTTGGAGAAGCGGTTGCAGCGATCCCGCCCTAGGGTGAGGGACGTCAACATCGATACCAGGGAGAACCCACGAGATGATCACCAGGCTCAACGTCGCCTCGATCTACGTCCTCGACAAGGACGAAGCGCTCGACTTCTACGTCAACAAGCTCGGGCTCGAAAAGGGCAACGATGTCCGCCAGGGCGACTACCGCTGGCTGACGATCCGGGTCCCGGGCGAGCCCGGCACCGAGGTTTCGCTGGAGCAGCCGGGCCCGCCGCTGCATGACGAAGCAACCGCAGCGCAGCTGCGGGAGCTCATCACCAAGGGAGCGCTCGGCGGCCTCGTGTTCATCACCGACGATGCCCACGGTCTCTACGAGATGCTCAAGGAGCGCGGTGTCGCCGATTTCACGCAGGAGCCCACCGAGCACTTCTACGGCACGGATATGGGCATTCGCGATCCGTTCGGCAACCCGATCCGGATCCTCCAGCAGGGCAAGGCCGCCCAAAAGGCGACCGCCTGAGCCCGCCCGACATCGACAAGGAGAACGCGACATGCCCGCCAGCAAGCAGGGAACCGCCACCGAGAAGGTCTGGACCGAGGAGGAACAGGCCGCGATCAAGGAGAGCGCCCGCGAGCGCAAGAAGCAGGCGAAGCTCACACCAGAGAAGGAGCGCGAGGCCGGCGAGCAGGAAATCCAGGCGAAGATCGCCGAGATGCCCGAGCCCGATCACACGATGGCCGCCCGGATCCACGCGCTGGTCTCGGATGCCGCCCCCGAGCTCATCCCACGGACCTACTACGGGATGCCTGCCTACGCCAAGGACGGCAAGACGATCTGCTTCTTCCAGCCGAAGGCGAAGTTCAAGGTTCGCTACGCGACGTTCGGCTTCCAGCCCGAGGCGAAGGTCGACGACGGCGAGCTGTTCCCGGTCGCCTTCGCCGTCATTGAGCTGACGCCGGCCGCGGAGCAGCGGATCGTCGAGCTCGTGAAGAAGGCGGTGCGTTGAGCACCGTGCCGAGCGACCCCCTGCCCTGGGGCGCCATCGAGGTCCGCGGCGCCCGCGAGAACAACCTCCGCGACATCAACCTCGACATCCCGAAACGCCGGCTGACCGTGTTCACCGGCGTTTCCGGCTCGGGCAAGAGCTCGCTCGTGTTCGGCACGGTCGCCGCGGAGTCGCAGCGGCTGATCAACGAGACCTACAGCGCCTTCGTGCAGGGCTTCATGCCGACGCTGGCCCGGCCCGACGTCGACTCGCTCGAAGGCCTGACGACCGCGATCATCCTCGACCAGGAGCGGATGGGCGCCAACGTCCGGTCCACCGTCGGCACGGTGACGGACGCCAACGCGATGCTGCGGGTCGTCTTCAGCCGCGTCGGGAAGCCGCACATCGGCGGGCCCCAGGCGTACTCGTTCAACATCCCATCGGTGGTTGGTGCCGGGGCGATCAAGGTCGAACGCGGCGACGGCAAGACCGAGAGTCGCAGCTTCAGCGTCGCCGGCGGGATGTGCCCGCGCTGCGAGGGCATGGGCACCGCGAGCGACATCGACCTGACCCAGCTCTACGACGAGAGCAAGTCGCTCGCGGAGGGCGCGATCAGCGTCCCCGGCTACACGGCGGACGGCTGGTCGACGCGGATGTACAGCGAGTCCGGCTTCTTCGACGCGGACAAGCCCATCCGCGACTTCACCCAGACGGAGCTCAACGACTTCCTCTACAAGGAGCCCGTCAAGGTCAGGATCAACGGCATCAACCTGACCTACGAGGGGCTCGTCCCGAAAGTCCAGAAGTCGATGCTGTCCAAGGACGTCGACGCGCTCCAGCCGCACATCCGTGCGTTCGTGGACCGCGCTGTCACGTTCAGCTCGTGCCCCGACTGCGGCGGCACCCGGCTCAATGAGGCGGCTCGATCGTCGAAGATCGGCGGGATCAGCATGGCCGACGCGTGCGCGATGCAGATCAGCGACCTGGCCGAGTGGGTTCGCGGCCTCGACGAACCGTCGGTGGGGCCGCTGCTGGCGGCGCTCGGGGAGAGCCTCGACTCGTTCGTCGAGATGGGCCTGGGCTACCTCAGCCTCGACCGGTCATCCGGCACGCTGTCGGGCGGCGAGGCACAGCGCACGAGGATGATCCGCCACCTCGGGTCGTCGCTGACCGACGTCACCTACGTCTTCGACGAGCCGACGATCGGGCTGCACGCCCACGACGTGGTGCGGATGAACACGCTGCTCGAGCGTCTGCGCGACAAGGGCAACACGGTCCTCGTCGTCGAGCACGACGCGGAGGTGATCCGGGTCGCCGATCACGTCGTCGACATGGGTCCCGGCGCCGGTCCCCACGGCGGGACGGTCGTGTTCGAAGGCACGGTCGACGGCCTGATCGCGTCCGGGACAGCCACCGGGCGACACCTCGACATCCGCCAGGAGCCGAAGCCCGAGCCGCGGGTCGCGCGCGGCTCGATCGCGATCCGGAACGCCCGGCTCCACAACCTCAGGGACGTGTCGGTCGACGTGCCGCTGGGCGTGCTCGTCGCGGTGACCGGGGTCGCCGGCTCCGGCAAGAGCTCGCTGATCCACGGCTGTCTGCCGCGGACCGACCCGTCGGTGACGTTCATCGACCAGTCCGCGATCCGCGGCTCGCGTCGCTCGAACCCGGCGACGTACACCGGCATCCTCGACCCGATCCGGACGGCGTTCGCGAAGGCCAACGGCGTCAAGCCCGCGCTGTTCAGCGCGAACTCGGAGGGCGCCTGCCCGAACTGCAACGGCCTCGGCAAGACGTACACGAGCCTCGGCTTCATGGCCGAGGTCATCAGCATCTGCGAAGTGTGCGAAGGCCGACGCTACACCGACGACGTCCTCGAGTATCGCCTGCGGGGTCGGAACATCGTCGAGGCCCTGGCGATGCCGGTTGAGGAGGCTCGCGAATTCTTCACCGAAAAGCCGGTCCGGGTCATGCTCGACCGCCTGGCCGACGTCGGCCTCGGCTACATCGCGCTCGGCCAGGAGCTCGACACGCTGTCCGGCGGCGAGCGCCAGCGGCTCAAGCTGGCGATCGAGATGTCCGGCGCCACCGAGGTGTACGTGCTCGACGAGCCGACGACCGGCCTCCACATGCAGGACGTCGACAACCTCGTCGGCCTGCTCGACCGACTGGTCGATTCCGGGCGGACCGTGATCGTCATCGAGCACAACCTCGACGTCGTCGCCCGGGCCGACTGGGTGATCGACCTCGGTCCGGGAGCCGGCCACGACGGCGGGACCGGTGATCTTCGAGGGGCCGCCGGCCGACCTCGTGCGGGCCGAGGGCTCGCTCACGGCGCAGCATCTCCGCCGCCGGCTGGAGCCCGTCGGCGCGAGCTGAAGCGGCCGGCGCATCGATCAGCGCCGGCCGCCTCGCTGCGAGCTGATCAGTCTTCGGCCACTCGCTGCCAGTCGAGGTCGAGGTCCGACTGCCACGGGACTGTCGTCCACGGGCCGCCGTCGGGATCGAGCAGGTAGGCATTCGGGCTGGACCCGTCGTTGGGGATCATGAGGATCTTCGATGAGTCGGGAGCCCAGACCCAGCGGGCAGTGTCGGGCAGCTCGGGCCCGGTCCGGATCACCGGACCCGTCCCGTCGGCGTTGGCAACCGAGACCTGCGCGGTGTCGCCGACGTACCAGAAGGCGACCTTGGAGCCGTCGGGCGAGACGACCGCTGCCCCTCCCATGCGCCATCGTTCGGGATGAATTGGTGCGGCTCGCTGCCGTCTGCGTTCATCACCCAGAGCGAGCAGCACGTTCCCGTTGCCGTCTCGTGCTCATAGGGGCGCGTGTAGAAAATTCGGGAGCCATCCGCGGAGTAGACCGCCCCGCCCCAGAAGTCGTCGCTCGCCGGGTCCTTCGACAGGAGGAGCGGATGGACGTTCGACCCATCCGCATCCATCGCGAAAAAGCCCAACTGCCCCTCAACGATTCCCCGAAACAGGATCTCGCTTCCATCTGGCGGGCGGAATGCGACGGAATCCATCCGCCGGCTGACGCGATCATCTCGACCGATCCGTCACCGCCGGCGTCGTACAGGTCGAGCTTGTCGGCGCCGGCGTCGAGCTGCGAAACGACAGCGAGGCTGCTGTCCGTCCGGCGTCCAGGAGATCGACTTCGAATCCCAGATCGGTTCCGGCGTGATCGGCTTCGCGTCGGAGCCGTCGGCCCCGACGACGTAGATGTCAATCGGCCTGATCGAGGTCGTCCCGACGTCGCGCATGAACGCAACCCGGGTTCCGTCGGGCGAGAACTGCGGAAGGGCGTCGTCTTCCGGGCCTCCGACGAGGAGCCGGGAATTCGCCGGTGATCGGATCGCCGACGTACAGGTCACCGTTGGAGACATACGGGATTACGCCGTTGGCGGCCGGCCCGAACGGGGCCGGCAGACGTCGCTGCTGGCTGCCGGCGTAGAGGACGGCAGACACCAAAGCGAGGACAAGGACCGCGAGGACGACAAGCGCCCGCCACGAGACGTGTGGCGCGGCAGCCATTCGCTGCGTAAGCGCAGACATCGGGAGCCACCTTTCGGGGAAGACCCAGCCGGGACGCTGCCGTGCGGCGGCAGTCCGGGCCAGGATGATTTCGGTGTAATCGGGGCGGGAGCCGGCACCCAGATCCGCGAGGATCTGCGGCAGCTGGCGCTCGATGCGGGTGTCGTCGTTCATCCGACGGTCCCTCCCGATGCCAGCGAAGCTGCGGGTGCAGCCCGTCCCACCTCGGCGCGCATGTCGCCGAGGGCGCGATTGAGCCGTGACTTGGCGGTGCCGACAGGGATGCCGAGACAGGTCGCGACCTCGCTCAGCGGCAGCCCCAGGAAGTAGTGCAGCACGATGATCGACCGACCCTGCTCGTCGAGACGCCGCATGACGCCATCGACCAGCGCCCGATTCGGCGACCGCCTCGGCCGGATCGTCCTGGGTTGGTCCGAACATTTCGACGATCTCGACCTCGATCGGCCGCCGTCGCCGGCGGCGCGCGAGGTCGAGACACGCGTTGACAGTCAAGCGGTAGACCCAGGCGTCGAACCGATCGGGCTCACGAAGGCTCCGCAGGTCACGCCAGGCCCGGAAGAGGCCCTCCTGGACAGCATCGCGCGCGAGCTCGTTGTCCCGGAGGATCAGGCGAGCGGCCGTGTCCAGCCGCGCGACGGACGCGTGAACGAGCTCGGCGAAGGCGTCATGATCGCCCTCCCGCGCCCGCTCGACGAGTCGTCGCTGGTCCACGGTCACCTCAGTCGGCGACGCGACCCCGATGGTCGTGTCTACAGCCTATGGCGTCGCGGACCGTCGAAGTGTTCGCGGTTGCCGTCGGCTGACCAGCTGTCGAGGCTTAGCCCGACGCGCTGACGACGAGGTCATGGGCTGCCCGGAACGGGCAGCCCGTCCCTCGATCGGCACCCGGGACGGTGCCTACAGATACGCCCGCTGGCGCTTCTTGCCCTCCTGGTAGTCGGCCATCGCCGCCTGGACCGACTCGAGGTCCGACGACTCGGCGACCGGGACATCCCACCAGCCGCCGCCATCCGGAGCGGGCACCAGCGGGTCGGTCTCCACGTGGATGACCACGGGCCCCGGATACGCTTCCGCCTTCGCTTCGGCCAGCGCCGCGCGGAGCTCGCCGACTCCTTCGACGCGGACCGCCCGAGCGCCGAGGCTGGCCGCGTTGGCGGCCAGGTCGACCGGAAGCGTTTCCCCCTCGAGGCGGCCTGATTCGGCGCGATAGCGGTAGCGCGTCCCGAATCGCTGGGCGCCGACGGATTCGGAAAGGGCCCCGATCGACTGGTAGCCGTGGTTCTGGATGAGCACGACGATCAGCGGGATCCGCTCCTGGACGGCGGTGACCAGCTCCTGGGCGAGCATCAGGTACGAGCCGTCGCCGACCATGATGAACACGTTGCGGTCCGGAGCAGCCATCTTGACGCCCACGCCGCCCGCGATCTCGTAGCCCATGCACGAATAGCCGTACTCGACATGGAAGCCCTTGGGGTCGCGGGTCCGCCACAACCTGTGCAGATCACCGGGCAACGAGCCCGCGGCGCACACCACGACGTCGCGCGGACCGGCAGCTTCGTTGACCGCGCCGATGACCTCGGACTGGGCCGGGAGCGGGCCGTGCCCGAGGGCGTAGGCCTGGCCGACGACATCGTCCCATTCGTGCGCCCGCTGCGTGGCCTCCTCGCGGTAGGCCGCGTCCACCGACCAGCCGGCGAGCGCGTCGGTGAGTGCCACGAGCGCCACGCGCGCGTCGGCCTGGACCATGATCCCGCCGTGTTTGGCGGCGTCGAACGAGGCCACGTTGATGTTGACGAACCGGACGCCGGGTGCACCGAATGCGGTCCGGGACGCTGTCGTGAAATCGGAGTAGCGGGTGCCGATCCCGATCACGACGTCGGCCTCCCGGGCGAGGGCATTCGCCGCGGTGTTACCGCTCGCGCCGACGGCACCCGCGCTGGACGGATGGTCGTAGGGCAGTGAGCCCTTGCCGATGTACGTCTCTGCCACGGGAATGCCCGTCGCGTCGGCAAGGGCACGCAGCGCGTCCGTGGCCTCCGAGTAGATCGTGCCGCCGCCGCTCACGATCAGCGGCCGCCTGGAACCCCGGATCACCTCCACCGCGCGAGCCAGCGCGGCCGCCTCGGGGACCGGCCGTGCGACGTGCCACACCCGGGTTTCGAACAGCTCCTCGGGCCAGTCGTGGGCCTCCGCCTGGACATCCTCGGGCAGGGCGATGACGGCGGCCCCGGTCTCGACCGGGTCGGTCAGCACGCGCATCGCACCGAGCAGCGCCGAGGGCAGCTGTTCCGGCCGCCAGACGCGGTCGAAGAAGCGAGCCACCGGCCGGAAGCAGTCGTTGACCGAGATGTCGTTCGCCATGGGATGTTCGAGCTGCTGCAGCACCGGGTCGGCGACGCGTGTCGCGAAGAGGTCGCTCGGCAGGAGCAGCACGGGCAGCCGGTTGACAGTCGCCGTCGCAGCGCCGGTCACCATGTTGGTCGCGCCCGGGCCGATCGACGAGAGGCAGGCCATCGTCGAAAGTCGATTTCGCTGGCGCGCAAACCCCGTCGCCGCGTGAACCATTCCCTGCTCGTTGCGGCCCTGGTAGTACGGCATCGCGTGTGGGTCGGCCAGCTCCTGCTCGAGCAGCGCCTCCCCCAGGCCCGCGACGTTGCCGTGCCCGAAGATGCCGAACATGCCCTCGATCAGCCGGTGCTCCACGCCGTCACGCTCGCTGCGCTGCGCGACGAGGAAGCGGACGATCGCCTGTCCCACGGTCAGACGCACGGTGGTCACGGTGTCCTCCCATCGGCGGCAGGCTTGACGGCGGTCAACCGCGCGTCGACCGCCTGACCCGCCCACGTGTCGCGTACCCACGCGTGGGCCGGATCGTCGGTGATCCGCCAGGCACGCTGCGCTCCCGGGCCGGCCATGACATTGAGGTAGTACAGGTCGTAGCCGGGCGCAGCCATCGACGGGCCGTGCCAGCCGTGCGGGATGAGCACGACGTCGCCCTGGCCGACCTCGACCAGGACATCGATGGGGCGCTCGGGCGTGCCGTAGATGCGCTGGTAGGCGACCCCGGGTCCGGCCGGTCCCGCGGCAACCTCGTAGTAGTAGATCTCCTCGAGGATCGCCTCGCCGGGGCGCTCCTCATCGTGCTTGTGGGGCGGGTAGGAGGACCAGTTGCCGCCCGGCGTGACGACCTCGACCGCGATCAGCCGGTCGGCTTCGAAGGCGGCCGGCGACGCAAAGTTGCGCACGGCCCGCGAGGACGGCCCGGCTCCACGGAGCTCGACGGGCACATCGGCTGCCGGAACGTGCCGGAACGGCAGGCGACGGCCTGCCCGAGCGGTCGTCACGGCGATCCGGGCGCCGGTGTGGCTCACGAGCGTCGTCGTGGCGCCGCGCGGCAGGTACGCGAAGTCGGTCGGGCCTGCGAACACGTCCGCCCGACCGGCCAGCTCGACGGTCTCCTCGTCGCAGGTCACGGCGAGTGACCCGGCAAGCGGCAGAACGATCGCCTCGTCGCCCTTCCGTCGCGAACGACCGGTGCTCGCCCGGCGCAAGGGTTGCCACGCGGAGTCCCGTGTGGTCCCAACCCGCGGACTCGGGTGTGACGACCAGGTCCCAGCCCGTCTGCAGCCGTGCTCCCGGCCCGGCGATGCAGTGCGCCGGCAGCGCCGGCCGGGGAGGTCATCGACGCGTGTCTGGGTTGGGAATGAGCGCGTCCGTCACGTGCGCGAGCAGTTCCTGGTACGAGGCGATGAACGCGCGCAGCGTCCGAGCGGTTGCGCCGTAGGCGTCGAACGCGTCGATGCGCGAGCCCATCCGGCTCGTACGCCTTCACGAACTCGTCGAGGCGCCGCAGCTGCGACAGGAACGCGGGCGGCACCGGGTCGTCGATCCGCGGCCGGACCTCCACGTCCGAGGCATTGAACCGGCGCTGCCAGGAGGCCGGAAGCGTGAGGACGACATCTCCCCCGATCAGCTCCGACCAGTGGTAGTGGTGCCGGATCGCCGCGCCCAGCAGGCGCGCCCGGAATCCTCGCGTCCGGAACTCCCCGTAGGCCCGCTTGAACACGGCAACACCGCTCCACGGCAGTGCGTCGGGATCGATCGTGAGCCCGTCCCGGTCGACGACCACGCGCAGCCAGTCCTCGACGCGCCCCATCATGAGCGTGACCACGGGACCCATGCGCTGCGTGTCCAGACCCTCGGCGTCGCGCCGGCGCAGGCCGCGTTCGATGGCATCGGCTGCGGCGATCGCCTGGGCCACGGTGAAGCTGACCGTGACGTTGACGCTGACCCCGCGGAACGTCGCCTCCTCGATCGCTCCGATCCCCGCGGTCGTGGCCGGCAACTTCACGATGACGTTGGGCGCGATGCCCGAGAACAGGACGGCCTGGTCGACCATCTGCGGAGGCGACCGGAACAGCATCGGGTTCGGTCTGGACCGAGAGCCGGCCCTGCCGCCCGGCGTGGGCCTCGAACACGGGCTCGAGCAGCCGCGCCCCCTTGATCGACATGTCCTCGACAACGGCCCACGCGAGGTCCGACACGCTCGCGTCAGGGCGGTCGAGGGCGAGCTCCGCGACCCGTTGCCGCCAGAAGCCCGGATCCTTGTTCCATACGTCGACAACGATGGTGGGGTTCGCCGTCGCCCCGACCGCACCAAAGCTGAGCGCGTACTCGAGCTCGTCGATCGCACACGAGTCGTTCCAGATGTCCGTGGCCGTGTGCGCAACGGTTCGGCCCAGCGGGCTATCGGCGAGGGGCAGCCCGGCGATGCCGATCCCTGCGGTCATCGCACTCCTCCTCTATGCAGCGCCAGGGCGGTTGACACGCTTGGCCGCGGCTGCCGACCCTGCGGCACGGGCATCGCGTAACCGATTACATGGTGGCACACGCGGCCGCACCGAGCAAGCCCAATTCGGTCCCGCGCGCGTGTCTGGATGGACGGCGACGTTCAGGCTCCGATCGAGCGGAGGTACTCCCGATTGCGGCGCGCGCTCTCGCGCGGGTGCCCCGTGCCGGGCAGCACATCCTGCTCGACCACGACCCATCCCGTGTAGCCGATCTCGTCGAGCGCGCTCAGCATTCCCGGGAAGTCCACGGAGCCCTGGCCCAGCTCGCAGAACACGCCGTGGCCGACCGACGCAGGGCCATCCCAGCCGTTGGCGCGCGAGTTGGCCATGACCGCCGGGTCGCAGTCCTTGAAGTGGACGTGCCACACGCGGTCGCGGAATTCGCGCGCCGCGGACACGGGGTCGCCGCCGGCACCGAAGGTCCAGTGCCCGGTGTCGAGGCACAGCCCGAGCACCGAGGCGTCGGTCATGTCGATCAGGCGCCGAGCCTCCGCTTCGGTTTCGATCAGGGTTCCGATGTGCTGGTGCATCACCGTGCGGATCCCGGCATCGTCCATGACCTGACGCGCGATCCGGTTGGCGCCCTCGGCAAAGGTCCGCCACTGCTCCCCCGTCATCCCATCCGCAGGACCGACCCGCCCGGCAATCCGCGTGCGGTCCGGGTTGCCATAGGGGTCGTTGCCCAGCACGACGACTGCCTCCGGACCACCCACGCGTGCCAGCTGCCTCGCGGTGCGCACGGCGTCCTCTGCGCTGCTGGCGTGGCAGTCGCGGTCCTCGAGCTTGACGCTGACCCAGGACCCGACGAGAGCGAGGCCGCGAACGTCGAGCTCATGGCGGAGCTCATCGGGGTCGGTTGGCATGAACCCCCAGTCCCCGAGCTCGGTGCCTTCGTATCCCGTCTCGGCGATCTCGTCGACGACCCGACGGTAGCCGCCGCGCTCGCCCTCGATGCCCTCGATGACGCCCCACGAACACGGCGCATTCGCGATCCTGACCATGCCGCTCCGAATCTCCGGTCAGCGGCCCGCCGGCGCCGGGCCGGTGGATTCCCGCTCGCACAGCTGCATCGGCAGCCGGATCGTTTCGGCGGCCGCGACGTGGTCGGGGTCGTCGAGAGCTGCGGCAAGCCGCTCCACGGCGAGCCTCCCCATCTCCGCCTTCTGTTGCGCGACGGTGGTCAAGGTCGGCGACACCCAGGACGCGGCGGCGATGTCGTCACAGCCGATCACGCTGACGTCGGTCGGGACGCGGCGGCCCGCGGCGCGCAGCGCGCGGAGGGCACCGATCGCCGTGACGTCGTTGTGGCACGCGATGGCCGTGAACTCAGTTCCCCCAGCGAGCAGCTCGATGACGCCGGCCTCCCCGCCATCGAAGAGCCCATCGCCGACGACGATCGGCGTGTGCTCCGGGGCGAGCCCGGCCGCGGCGCAGGCGCGCCGGAAGCCGTCAACACGGGCCGCAGCCGGCGTGTAATAGGACGGTCCCGCGATGAACGCGATGTGGCGATGGCCCAGGCCGAGCAGGTGATTGGTCGCGAGCTCCGCCCCGCCGCGGTTGTCCGCCGTGATGACGGTGACCGGCAGGCCAGCGGGCTCCGCATTCACCACGACGACCGGCACCGGAGAGGCAAGCAGCCATTGCCAGCTGGCCTCGGATAGCTGGCTCGACGCGATGATCATGCCGTCCACCCGTCGGTCGACCATGAGGTCGAGGTAGTGCATCGCGCGTTGCTCGTCGTATGCCGCGCTGCCCAGCAGAATCGAGTAGCCGATGTTGCGCGCGGCGTCGTCGGCCGCCTGGACCAGCTCGGGGAAGAACGGATTCTGGATGTCGGTGACGATCAGCCCCAGCGTTCGCGTCCGGCGCATCCGGAGCGATCGTGCGACGCCGGACGGCCGGTAGCCGAGCTCGCCGACGGCGACCATCACTGCGGCTGCCGTTTCGGGCTTGGGCTTGCCGATGCCGGCCAGGACGCGGCTGACGGTCGCGGTCGAGACACCCGCCCGATCGGCCACGTCGCGGATCGTCGGGGGGCCGGCACGTTCGCCCGGGTCCAGATTGCCGTCCCGGGTGGTGTCGGTCACGCGCCGGCCACCCGTACGCCCCCGCCGATCCGGCTCCAGCTGCGCATCGTCACTCCATGGGTGACCACGATCCTGCCGACGGCGGGTAATCGTTTGCACAGCCTACTGGCCCCCCTCTGGTGCGTCAAACTGCACAGCGATGACGAGCTTCACCCCACGTGACCGCGGCAGCATCGGGATCGCGCTCCTTGGCGCGGGTCGCATGGGTCTCACGCACGTCCGAAACATTGCCGGGATCGCCAACGCCCGCGTCGTCGTCGTCGCGGATCCCATCGCCGAGGCGGCCGAGCGCGGTCGCGAGCTGGCGGAGGCGAGCCGGGCGTCGACCGATCCACTCGACGCGATCCACGACCCGAACGTGGAGGCCGTCGTCATCGTCACGCCGACGGACAGCCACGCAGCGCTCATCGAGGCTGCCCTGCGCGCCGGCAAGGCGGTCTGGACCGAGAAGCCAATCGCCCAGGACCTCGCGGCCACTGGTCGCATCGTCGACCTCTGGCGTACATCCGGCCTGCCGGTCCAGGTGGGGTTCATGCGGCGGTTCGACCCCGGGTACCTGCGAGCGCGCGAGCTGGTCGCGAGCGGCGAGCTGGGGCGGATCGAGCAGTTTCGGGCGGCCTCGCGCGACACCTACCCGCCCCCGGTCGAGTATCTGCGCACTGCCGGCGGCTCATTCCTGGACATGGCCGTTCATGACCTCGACCTCGCGCGCTTCCTCGTCGGCGAGGTGGAAGAGGTCCACGCATGGGCTGCCGTGCTGTTCGACGACCGGTTCGCCGAGGCGGACGACTTCGACACCGCCGTCACGATGCTGCGGTTCCGCGACGGGGCGCTCGGGGTGGTCGAGACGGCCCGCCACTCCGCGTGGGGCTACGACATTCGGACCGAGATCGCCGGTGCAACGGGCAAGGTGGTCGTCGACGGCGGACAGAAGACACCGGCTGCCTACATGCGCCGGGTCGCCGTCGAAGGCGACCTGTATGAGAACTTTTCGGACAGGTTCGAAGTGGCATACCGGCGCCAGTTCGAGGTGTTCTTCGCCGACCTGGCCGAGGGTCGAACGCCATCACCGGGGCCGGACGATGCCCTCGAGACGCTCCGATTGGCCGTTGCCGTGACGCGCAGCTGGCGGGAGAGCCGGCCGGTACGCGTGGACGAAGTCGTGGTCTGACAGACCGTCGACGAGGGCCATGCGGGTGATCCTCGGGCGGGGACCGGAGTGGGTTGCGAAAAGGGGTTGACGGGGGTTTGGGGATGGGCTAGCGTGGCAAATCGATTACGCGACGTAATCGATTTCCCGACCGCCTCCACGCGCCCGACCGAAGCATCGATTCGGGCGCCGTCGCGGATCGGGCAAACCACGTTGGGGGAGGAGAGCAGGACATGGTGAAGCTCAAGGGACGGCTGTTGGCCCTGGTGGCCACGAGCGTCGTCGTGCTGGCCGCATGTAGTAGCGGAGGGGCAACCACAGCTCCGGAGAGCGCGGCTCCGGCCGAGAGTGCGGCCCCGGCAGAGAGTGCCGCTCCTGCAGGGAGCGCCGCCGCCGGTGAGGCAGTCAAGGTCTGCGTGACATTCCCGATCCTGGACCAGTTCCTGCAGACGGTCGCCGACGGCATGGAGGCCAAGGCCACGGAGCTCGGCAACGTCGAGCTCAACATCGTCGCTGCGCAGGAGAAGACCGACGTCCAGCTGGGGCAGGTCGAGAACTGCATCAGCCAGGGCGTCGACGCCATCGTGGTGATCCCGGTCGACACCGACGCCGCGGGCCCGATGACCGAGGCCGCCACGGCGGCGGGCATCCCGCTCGTCTACGTCAACCGCCGACCGTCGGACCTGCCGACTGACGGCTCGATCCCGTATGTCGGCTCCGACTCGCTGTACGCAGGCACGGTCGAGATGCAGGAGCTCGCGAAGCTCGCCGAGGGCAAGGGCAACGTCGTGATCCTGATCGGCGACCCGGCCAACGAGGCGGCCGTGCTCCGCACCAAGGGGTGCAAGGACGAGGTCGCGAAGAACCCCGACATGAAGGTGACCAAGGAGCAGTCCGGCAACTGGTATCGCGAGGAAGGCCTCTCGATCATGGAGAACTGGCTGCAGACGGGCGAACAGATCGACGTCGTGTGTGCCAACAACGACGAGATGGCGCTCGGCGCAATCCAGGCGCTCAAGAATGCCAACAAGCTCGACAGTGTCCTCGTCGGCGGGGTGGACGCGACCAAGGACGCGCTCGCGGCGATGGAGGCGGGCGAGCTCGAGGTCACGGTGTTCCAGGACGCCGTGGGTCAGGGCGGTGGCGGCATCGAGGCCGCTGTCAAGCTGGCCAATGGCGAGACCGTCGAGACCGAGCGAGGGCGTCGTCGACATCCCCTACCAGCTGGTCACGAAGGAGAACATGGCCGACTTCCAGTAGGCCAGGCCATGGGCCGGACTCGGCCGGCTCAGCCGTAACAACGGCGATTGGAGGTCCGCGCGGCGGGCCTCCAATCGCGTATGGTGCGGGTCTCAGGGTCGGGCGACCGGCCGGCGGTGTGGGCAGGGTTCGTGCAGGCGATGGGCGACGACTACCTCCTCCGGATGGAGGGCATCTCCAAGTCCTTTCCGGGCGTCAAGGCGCTCGACGACGTCCACCTCGAAGTCCGTCGCGGGACCGTCCACGCCCTGATGGGTGAGAACGGCGCAGGCAAGTCCACGCTGATGAAGGTCCTCATCGGCATGTATCAGCCCGATGCAGGGACGATCGAACTCGGCGGCGAGCAGGTCCAGGTCGCCGACACGGCCCGCGCGCTCGGGTTGGGGATCTCGATGATCCACCAGGAGCTGTCGCCCGTTCCCGAGATGACCGTCGCCGAGAACATCTATCTGGGTCGCGAACCGGTCAACCGCTTGCGGCTGGTCGACTATCGAAAGATGCTGGCGGACACGAAGGCGCTGTTCGAGAAGTGGGAGATCGATCTGAACCCACGGCGCCAGCTGAAGAAGCTCTCCGTCGCGCAGACACAGATGGTCGAGATCGCGAAGGCCATCTCCGTACGATTCCCGGCTCGTCATCATGGACGAGCCGACGTCGGCGATCACGGAGCGCGAGGTCGAGCATCTCCATCGGATGATCCGCTCGCTCCGCGCGAGTGGTGTCGCGGTCATCTACATCACCCACAAGATGGACGAAGTGTTCCGGATCTCGGACTACGTGACCGTGTTCCGGGATGGCCGCCATGTCGCGACCTTGCCCGCGTCAGAGCTCGATCGCGGCAAGCTCGTCGCGCTCATGGTGGGCCGCGAGCTGACCCACTTGTTCCCGAAGGAGCATGTTGACCTCGGGGACGTGCTGATATCCGTTCAGGGGCTTACCCGGGCCGACGGCGCCGTCAGGGACATCTCGTTCGACATCCACCGCGGCGAGATCGTCGGCCTGGCCGGCCTGATGGGTGCGGGCCGAACGGAGGTCCTCGAGGCGGTCTTTGGTGTGGCCAAGATCAGCGAAGGCACGATCACCATCGACGGCAAGCGCGTGGAGATCCGCGACCCGGGCGACGCCATCGCGGCCGGGCTCGGCCTGCTCACCGAGGATCGCAAGCAATCCGGGATCATGGGCGTGCTCTCGGTGCTCGACAACATGTCGGTCGCGAGCCTCGGCCGGTACAGCAAGTGGGGCATGCTCCGGGGAGGCGCCATCCGGGCCGACGTCCAGGCCCAACGCGAGGCGCTCTCGATCAAGACGCCGACCCTGCAGCAGCTGATCAGGCTCCTGTCGGGCGGCAATCAGCAGAAGGTCCTCGTCTCACGCTGGCTGATGACGACACCCGACGTCCTGATGATCGACGAGCCGACCCGCGGCATCGACGTCGGGGCCAAGGCCGAGATCCACCGCCTGATGTCCGTGCTCGCGCAGCAGGGCAAGGCGATCCTGATGGTCTCCTCGGAGCTGCCCGAGATCATGGGCATGAGCGACAGGGTGCTGGTGATGCACGAGGGACGGCTGACCGGCGAATTCACGCGCGACGAGGTCACGCAGGAGAAGATCATGCACGCCGCCACCGGCAACGTGGCCGCGGCCTGAGGGAGAGGAGGACGATGACCGCAGCCGTCGGCAGCGGCACCATCCGCCCGCGGGCTGGCGAGTTCCTTCGTCGCTACTTGATCGTCGTCATCCTGTTCGGGCTCGTCGCCCTGCTGTCGGCCCTCACCAACGGGACGTTCCTCCAGACCCAGAACCTGATCAACGTCGTCCGCCAGACCAGCGTGATCGCGTTGCTCGGGATCGGCCTGACGATCGTCATCATCTCGACCGGCATCGACCTGTCCGTGGGGTCGGTCCTCGCCCTCAGCGCCGTCGTCTCCACCAGCCTGGCTCAGCAGCCGGATGCGACCAACCTGATGTACCCGGGGCTGGACGTCCCCGTCATCGTGGCGGTGCTGGCCGGGCTGGGCGTCGGGGCGCTGTGCGGGTTCATCAACGGCTCCCTGATTGCGGGGTTCCGGATCGCCCCATTTATCGCGACGCTGGGCATGTTTACGGCGGCTCGCGGCGCTGCACTCATCTACAGCGATGGACGGCCGATCTCCAAGCTGGATCCGTCGTTCAACTGGATCGGCCAGGGCGACATCCTGGGTATCCCGGTCCCGATCTTCCTGTTGATCGTGGTGGCTGTCGCCGCGCACATCATGCTGACGCGGACGCGTTTCGGACGGTACGTGTACGCCATCGGCGGCAACGAGCAGGCCGCGCGGGTCTCGGGAATTTCGATCTCTCGGGTGAAGATCGGGATCTATACGATCTCGGGCCTCCTGGCGGGCCTCGGCGGGTTGATCCTTGCCGGCCGGATCGGCTCCGGCAACCCGACGCTGGGCACCGGCATCGAGCTCGATGCGATCACGGCCGCGGTCATCGGGGGCGCGAGCTTCGCCGGCGGCATCGGCACCGTCTGGGGAGCGGTCGTCGGGGCCCTGATCATCGGCTCGCTCAATACGGGCCTCGACATCCTGAACGTGTCGCCATTCGCCCAGCAGGTCGTCAAGGGCGTGATCATCGTCGTCGCGATCATCATCGACGAGCGCAAGAACCGCTGATCTGAGCGCTGGGCCGCCGGATTGGCGGCCCGCGGGGCAACCTCCCACGTCCGGCCATTTGGCCCTTCCCGGAACCGGTGCAATCGATTACAGTTGCTCGAACCAGACGCAACCGGCGTCCCCGCTGCACGTTTGAGGCCACGCGCGAGGAGTCCGCACATGACCGGCGACGTCGACTACCCGAAGCTTCACCTGGGGACGGCGCCCGACTCGTGGGGCGTGTGGAACCCGGGCGACGACCCGCTCCAGACGCCGTGGCGACGCTACCTCGACGAGATCGTGGAGGCCGGCTATCGGTATTCCGAGCTCGGCCCGTTCGGGTACCTGCCGGCAGATGCGGAAGTCGTCCGTGAGGAGTATTCGAGGCGCAACCTCACCCTCACCGGCGGCACGGTGTTCGTCGCTCTCCACAAGGGCAAGGCAGCGCTCGCCAAGGCCAAGGCGGACGTCGACGCCGAGATGGCGGTCCTCGGACCCAACGGCGCACGGCACGTCGTGATCCTGCCCGAGGGCTTCACCGACTTCGACGGCAACGTGGTCGCGAGCCCGACGCTCAGCGCAGACGAGTGGACGAGCCTGCTCACCGGGATGTCCGAGCTCGGCCGCTACCTCACCGACGAGCACGGCGCGGTCCTCGTGTTCCACACCCACGCGGACAGCCACGTCGGAACCCAGGAGGAGATCGAGCGCTTCCTCGACGGCACGGACCCCGACACGGTGCAGCTGTGCCTCGACACCGGACACGTGGCGTACTGCGGCGCGGACAATCTCAAGCTCATCCGTGACTACCCGTCGCGCATCCAGTACGTCCACCTCAAGCAGGTCGACCGCGCGATCCGCCGGCGCGCGATCGATGAACAGCTGGGGTTCGCGCCGGCCGTCCGGCTGGGGGTGATGACCGAGCCACCGCTGGGCGAACCTGAGATGCCGTCGCTCCTGGCCGCGCTGGCGACGCTCGAGCGCGACCTCTACTGCATCGTCGAGCAGGACATGTACCCGTGCGAGTTCGAGACGCCGCTCCCGATCGCACGGCGCACTCGCGAGTACTTCGCGAGCTGCGGTCTGGGCGCGGGGCGCGCCCTGGCGACCCGCTGATGGCCGCCACGGTGACCATCCGCGTCGGCGTCATCGGGACCGGCGGCATCGGGACCGACCACGCCAACAAGCTCGCCCATCAGATCGCCGGCTCGACGGTGTCCGCAGTGACCGACATCAACCGCGCCCGCGCACAACAGGTAGCGGCCGAGGTCGGCGGTGCCCGCGTCTACGACGACGGGCTCGCGCTCATCGCGTCCGACGAGGTGGACGCGGTGCTCATCACCTCGATCGGCGAGACCCACGCCGAGTACACGCTCGCCTCGATCGCGGCCGGCAAGCCTGTCCTGTGCGAGAAGCCGCTCGCGCCGACGACCGCCGAATGCGAGCAGGTCCTGGCTGCGGAAGTCAGCCACGGCACGCGCCTCGTCGTCGTCGGCTACATGCGCCGCTATGACCCCGGCTACCAGCAGGTCAAGGCGTCGCTCGAGGGCGGCGCCATCGGCGTGCCGCTGATGCTGCACAACGTCCATCGCAACTCGACGGTCCCCGAGTCCTACACGAGCTTCATGACGATGACCGACTCGATGATCCACGAGGTCGACACCACGCGATGGCTGCTGGGCGAGGAGATCGTCGCCGTCCAGGTCATCGCACCACGGCGTACGCCGAAGGCGTTCCCGCATCTCCAGGACCCGCAGTTCGCCGTCTTCACGACCGAGTCCGGGATCCTGTCCACGGTCGAGTTCTTTGCCAACTGCCAGTACGGGTACGACGTCCGCTGCGAGCTGGTTGGCTCCGACGGCACGGCGTCGCTGCTCAACCCGGTCGTCGCCGGGCAGGTGACGAACGGCGAAGACGTCAGCCCGGTGCCGCCCAACTGGCGCGTTCGGTTCGGCGCCGCCTACACGGCCGAGCTGCAGGCCTGGATCAGCGGGCTGCAACGCGGCGAGACCGTCGGAGCCAGCGCATGGGAAGGCTATGCGGCCACTCGTGTCGTCGAGGCGGGGGTTGCGGCGGTCAGCTCGCCGGAGCGCGTCGCGATTGACTACATCGAGAAGCCCGCGCTGTACCGCTGAGAGAACGAGATGAAGATCGCGCTCGACCCGTACATGTTCCGGGCGACTCCCCTGCTGGAGCTCCCGGGCCTGGTCGCGGAACTTGGCTACGAGCACATCGAGCTGTCGCCGCGCGAGGACTTCATCCCCTTCTTCACGCACCCACGCGTCGACGGCGCGACGATCAAGGCGTTCAAGGGCGCGCTGACGAGCGCCGGGGTCGAGGTTTCGAGCCTGCTGCCGCTGTTCCGCTGGTCCGGTCCTGACGAGGATGAGCGGCTGGCGGCCGTCCGCTACTGGAAGCGCTCGATCCAGATTGCGGTCGAGCTCGGGGTGGACGTGATGAACTCGGAGTTCAACGGCCGTCCCGAACAGGCCTCGCGGTCCGAAGCCCAGTTCTGGCGGTCGATGGAGGAGCTGCTGCCAATTCTCGAGCGCGAGGGGATCCACCTCGCGCTCGAGCCGCACCCCGATGACTTCGTCGAGGACGGGGTGACCGCCGTGAACATGGTCCGCGGCATGAAATCCTCCAACGTGTCATTCCTCTACTGCGCGCCCCACACGTTCCACCAGGGCGGGAACCTGGCCGAGATCATCGAGACCGCGGGCCGCCTCCTCACCCACGTCCATGTCGCCGACACGTTCGATCACCGCGCGTCGTCCGGGCTGCGCTACATCCTCAACCCACCCGGGACGACCGCTCGCGTCCACCAGCATCTCGACATCGGGCAGGGCGAGGTGCCGTGGGACACGTTCTTCAGCACGCTCGAGCGGATGCGCTTCGACGGGATCTTGACGGTGTGCGTGTTCGCCTGGGAGGAACGCGCTCGCGAGTCCAGCGTCCACAACCTCGAGGAGATCCGGCGCCGAACGTCCTCTTGGGCGCATCTGACCTGACGGTGACCTGAGACGGCCGACCAGCGAGCGCGATCGCTGGGTCGGTGACGCCTGACGGATCAGCGGAGGTCCCGGGGCGACCAGCGCGAGGCGAGCTCCATCGGTGCCGGTGCGAGGCCCTGGGAGCGGCTCGCCGCTCGCTTCGGAGGCCGGCCAGGAACAGGGCGAGGTAGCGTCGTCGGAGCTGGCGGGTCCGCCGCTCGTCGCCAAGGCGGAGCGACGCAACCTGTTCGAGGATGAGCGACAGGTCGTCGACCTCGACGTCGGCGCGAAGCCCGCCCTCGGCCTTCGTCCGCCGGAGGAGCCGGGTGTTGAGGTCCTCGGCACGAACCGAATCCGCCATCAGGTCGTCCGTCGGCGTGAACGTCCCGGCCAGGTTGATCGTGATGGCGAGGACGTCGGAATCGAGGATTCGCTGCATGAAGGCCGCGAACGCCGCCCATGCGTCGCCCTCGTCCGCGACCGCAATCTCGGCTTCGTCGAGGTACCGGTGGAGGCCGTCGCGTGCCAGCTGGCGGAGCAGGTCCTGCTTGCTCGCGTAGCGGCGATAGAGCGCCCCGATCCCGACGCCGGCTCGCGCGGCCACTGCCGATATGGGCGCGTCGGGGTCCTCGAGGAAGACCTCGCGCGCCGCCTCGAGGATGCGCGCGTCGTTGCGGCGCGCCTGTCCCTGGCGCCCGCTCAACTTGCGCTCGACCTCGTTTTGCATCTGGACAGCATAGCGTGATTCGTGGCAGAATGGACCGGAACACTTCGTTCCGTTCCACAGGGTGAATCAGCAAGGAGTGTGCCCGATGTCCCAGCCGGCTGAAACCACGATCCGACCGTTCACGATCGACATCCCGCAGAGCCAGCTCGACGACCTGAAGGACCGGCTCGAGCGCGCGCACTGGCCCGACGAGCTGCCCGGCGACGGCGACTACGGCGTGCGCCAGTCGTACATTCGGAGCCTCGCCGACCACTGGCGGACGCGCTACGACTGGCGGTCCCTGGAGGCGCGCCTCAACGCCTATCCGCAGTTCACGACGGAGATCGACGGCCAGAACGTCCACTTCCTCCACGTCCGCTCGCCCGAACCGAACGCGTTCCCGATCATCGTCACGCACGGTTGGCCCGGATCGATCGTCGAGTTTCTCGACGTGATCGGTCCGTTGAGCGACCCGCGCGCGCACGGCGGCGACCCCGCCGTCGCCTTCGATCTCGTCATCCCCTCGATCCCCGGCTACGGCTTCTCGGGCCCGACCCGCGAGCCCGGCTGGAACATCTACCGGATCGCCGCGGCGTGGGTCGAACTCATGCGCCGCCTCGGCTATGAGCGCTACGGGGCCGTCGGCAACGACGCCGGTTCGATGATCTCGCCGGAGGTCGGCCGGCTCGACCCCGAGCACGTCGTCGGCGTGCACGTGACCCAGATCTTCTCCTTCCCCTCGGGCGACCCGTCGGAGTTCGCCGGCATGACCGAGGAGGAGCAGCGCGAGCTCGGCACGCTCCAGTGGTTCGTCGAGAACAAGATGTCGTTCAACACGCTGATGGCGCAGCAGCCGCAGACCCTCGGCTACGCGATCAGCGACTCGCCGCTCGGCCTGCTCGCCTGGAACGGCCAGCTGCTGGGCGAGGACCTCGATCCGGACTTCGCGATCTCGAACGTGATGCTGTACTGGCTGACCGGCACGGGAACGTCCGCGGCCAGGCTCTACCACGAGAACGCCCACGTCACCGAGCGGCCGACGGGACCGACGACGCTCCCGCTCGCGCTGGCCGGGTTCGGGGGCGACTTCAGCGGGATCCGCCGGTTCGCCGATCGCGACCACGCCAACATCGTGCGCTGGACGATGTTCGACCGTGGTGGGCACTTCGCGGCGCACAAGGCGCCGAACGAGCTGATCGGCGACATCCGCGCCTTCTACGCCGGGCTTCGGTAGCGCGCGATGCGATTCAGGCCGCGCTGGACGGCTCGGTGGCTTGCTCAGACGCTTGCCCCCGTTTGTCCAGCGCGGTCGCCGCGATCCATGCCGAAGCCGAGGCAAGGACCGCACCGGGGATCGTGTCCGTCGCGGTCGGCCCGACGAGCAACGAGGCCAGCAGGAGCGGCGAGAGCAACAGGCGGGTCTGGGCGGCCATTCCGGCGGCCGCCCCGATCGCGACGGCGAGCGTCGGGGACGTGCCGAACGCGGCGACGGGCAGCGACGCGAGGGCCACGCCGATGAAGATCGCCGGGAAGATCGGCCCGCCGCGGAATCCTGACCCGAGGCTCACGGCGTAGGCCAGGCCCTTGGCCACGAGCAGGATCACGAGGATCGAGATCGAGCTCGCATCGACGGCGACGCCGATCGATGCCTGGCCTGAGAAGAGCACGTCCTGGCTGTCATCGCCGAGCGCCCGCGCGGTCAGCGCGAGCGCGCCGATCGCGAAACCGCCGGCCAGCAGAAGCACTGGCATGCTCGACTCGCCCCTGGAGTCCGTCGATCCGCACGGCAAGCCGGCGAATGCCGGTCAGCACCAGCACCGACGCGACGCCGACCGCGATCCCCATCGACAGGTCGCCCGGGTGGAGACCCTCGTAGGGCGGCAGGTTCGGCACGATGAGACCCGGTGCCTCGAGACCTCCCCAACTCCCGAAGCCGACGAAGATCACGTATCCGATCGCGGCAGCGACCAGGCCCGGCAGCAAGGCGGGGATGAGGCGGCTCCCGGCGCTCAGACCGCCTTCGACGAGCAGCATGCCGGCGACGAGCGGGCCGCCGAACAGTGCCGAGATCGCCGAGAACGCGCCGGCGGTGGAGAGGACGACGCCTTCCTGCCCGCCAAGACGCACGGCGCGGTGCGCGACGACCCCGACGGCGGACCCGAGTGCGATCACCGGCATCTCGGGGCCGAGCACCGCCCCGAACGCGAGCGTTCCGACTGCCGCCAGCACGACACCGGGGACGAACGATGGCGACGTCGGCGCCATGCTCAACCCCTCGAGCGGCCGATGGCCGCCGTCACCGGGCAGGAACGCGCGCGCGAGGACCACGAGCAACGCCCCGGCAACGGGCAGCCCGAGCACGAGGAACCATGGCGGCGCCGCGTACCCGAGGGAGGCGGGGAGCTCATCCCACAACCAGTCCTCGAGCCCGTGGATCAGGCCAAGGAACAGCGCCGCAGCGAGCGCCGCCGGGATCCCGATGAGGGCCGCGATGCCGACGAGGCGCAGGTATTCCGCGGCCGACGGTGGCGCCTGTGGCGGGCTATCCATCTCGCAACACCTGACGCAGGAGCTTTCCGACGCTGTTCCGCGGGAGCTCGCTGAGCTGCCGGATCGTGGCGGGAACGGCATGGGCCGGCAGCTCGCGTCGGGCGCCGTCGAGGATCTCCTCGGTCGTCGTCGACGCTGCGGGAGCCATGACGACGAACCCGGCCCCGACCTGACCGCCGTCCGCTGACGGAACGCCAACCACGCCCGCGTCCACGACGGCCGGGTTGGCCAGCAGCACGCGCTCGACGTCACCCGGGAACACGACGCCGCCGGCCGTCTCGAAGCGGTCGGCGAAGCGGTCGACGATCCAGATGTAGCCGTCGTCGTCCGTGCGTGCCGCGTCGCCGGTGCGCAGCCATCCGCCGTCGAGCAGCACCTCGCGCGTCGCGTCGGGGCGGCGCCAGTAGCCGGCCATCACGTTCGGACCGCGAACGTGCAACTCGCCGGTGGCACCGGACGGTACGTCGCGACCGTCGGCATCGACGATCCGAACGTCCACGAACGCTGGTGGACGGCCTGCCGAGCCGATCTTCCGGAGGCGCGCTCGGCGCGTCGAGCAGCAGGGCGAGCGGGCCCGCCTCCGACAGGCCGTAGCCCTGGAGCAACGGCACGCCTCGTTTGGCGTAGCGACGAACCAGGCGGTCGGGAACCGGGGCGCCGCCGGTGATGACGAGGCGCAGGCTGGAGAGATCGGCGCTCGCCCAACGATCGGCGGCGCGAAGACCCTCGAGCAGGCCCGGCCCGGCGAAGCCGACCGTGACCCGGTGGCGCTCGATCAAGTCGAGCATCCGGTCGGGTTCGACAGCTTCCGGCACGACGACCGTGCCACCCATGAACAGCACCGGCAGGACGTTGACCCCGGTGCCGCCGACCCTGAAGAACGGGGCAAAGGCGATCGTCACGTCGTCGTTGCGGAATTCGGCGCTGGTCAGAAAGTTGATGACGTTCCAGGTCACGTTGGCGTGCGTCAGCATCACGCCCTTCGGGTGGCCCGTCGTGCCCGTCGTGTGCGGGAGGAGCAGGAGATCGTCGAGATCCACGGCCGCGTCGGAACGGCTGGGGCTCGGTTCAACAATCAGCGATTCGTAGTCCAGCGCTCCGGCGCGCGTGCCACCCACCGCGATCCGGTGCAGCACCGATGCCGCGAACGCGGTTTCGGGCAGCGCCGCGTGCTCGAGGACGATGACCGGGTCCGCGTCGGCGACGACAGCCGCACGCTCGTCGGCTGGCAGGTAGTGGTTGACGGGGGCAAGGACCGCACCGATCCGGCCGGCGGCGAAGAGCGCTTCGAGAAAGGCGGGGTGATTCTCGCCGAGCCACACGATCCGGTCGCCGTGCCCGACGCCGAGGCGCCGGAATGCAAATGCGAGTCGGCGGATCCGCTCGGCCAGCGAGGCGTAGGTCCGCACGCCATCCGCGGTGATGAGCGCGGGGCGGTCCGGCGCACTCCGCGCGCGCCGTTCGATCCACGTTCCGACGCCGAAGTTCCACGGGCGGAGCGGCTCCACGCGCGCACGATAAACCGTGCCGAATCGGAAAGTGCGGATAATGGGACGCTGCCCACGAGGAGCCTCATGACCGTTTCGACATTTGCCGCATCCGGAACCCACCCGACCCTCGCGCCGACCGACTACCAGCCCGGGGTGTGCAATATCGGTCCCGCCGAGATCGCCAGGCGGCGACGCGCAGGACACATCGGTCTGGTGGCCGCGCTCGCCCTCTTCGCCGTGCTGGTGGCCATCGATGCGCCGAACTGGACGCGTCTGCTCATCGCCATCCCGGCCATCGGCTCGGCGTCGGGCTACATCCAGGCCCGCGTCAAGTTCTGCGCCGGCTTCGGCTCGCGCGGCATCTTCAACTTCGGCGAGCTCGGGCCCACCGAACGCGTGGCTGACGACGCGGATCGGGCGCGCGATCGGGCGCGAGCGCGCCAGATCGGTGCGGCAAGCATCGCCATCGGGCTCGCGGCCGGGGTGATCGCGGCAGCACTGCCGATCTGACCAGCCGCCAGAGGGGTCCGCGCGCCGATTGAACGGAGGGCGTCGCGGGCGCCCCATCCACTCGACAGCCCCGTGACTCGCGGGGCATGCCGTGAGGATCGCTTCACTGGTGCTGATCGACGGGCTCGCCGCCCCAGCGGGAAAGGATCACGCCCGCTACCCTCTCGACGTGATGCCGGCCGAGGGGGTTGGCGGCGTCACCGTCACGCGAGACGACCTCGTCCTGCGCGCGCGGAGCGGGGACCACGACGCGTTCGACGTGCTCGCGCGGTCGGTGACCGCCCGTCTGTATGCAATCGCCCTCCGCATCCTCCGCGATGTCCACCTCGCCGAGGATTCGGTCCAGGACTCGCTCGTCGACGGCTGGCGGGACCTGCGCGCGCTGCGTGATCCGGCGCTGTTCGACGCCTGGATGACGCGGATCCTCGTCCGGAACTGCTACCGCGCTGCCAAACGGGTTCGCGCGACACGGCAGCTGACCGTACCGACCGCCGAGCCCGCTGCGGATCACAGTGCTGGGGTCGCCGAGCGGGATCGCCTGGCGCAGGCGTTCAGTCACCTGACGCCGGAGCACCGGGTGGTCGTGGTCCTGCGCTATTACCTCGAGTGGGAGCCCGCAGAGATTGCCGATGCCCTCGGCGTGGCGCCCGGGACCATCCGCTCACGACTCCACTACGGGCTCGAGAACCTCCGGGCGGCGCTCGAAGCAGACGCGCGGGCGGGCATCCCGACGGGCGGGGGCCTGCCATGAGCGACATGCCACGCAACGACACCGACCGGCCCGATCCGAAGGTCGAGCGAGCGGTCGCCTCGTGGCTCCGCGACGAGCCCGATCGCGTGCCCGACGAGCTCGTCGAGGGTGCGCTCGCTCGCTCGCGGGCGAGCAGCCAGCGTCCTTCGTGGACGGCACGCTGGCATCAGCGCGGGACGGTGACGGCGCCCCGGCCCCTGGTCGCCGGCGCGGCCCTGACAGCCACACTGGCCGTGGTCGCGGTGGTCCTCGGGGTCTCGCTGTGGCGAGCGGCACCGGATCAGGGGACGATCTCGCCGTCCGCGGCGGCCTCCCCCGACAGCAGCGCCTCGGTCCCGTTCGACGGTCGCGTCGATGCCACCATCCAGCTCGACTCGAAGGCCACGGCCCTTGGATCCGGCTTCGGCAGCCTGTGGGTGGGCGACGACACGGGTCGCCTGCTGCGCATCAACCCGGCCGATGGATCGGTTGAGGCCACGATCGAGCTCGACGGCGTCGCCTGCGGCCCGATCGCACCGGCCGCGACATCGCTCTGGCTGGCGACCTGCGGCGTGGGCGGCACGACCGCGTACGCGGTGACGACGCGTGTCGATCCGGACGCCAACGCTGTCGCGAACGTCTACGACGACGGAGCCGGCGATGGGTTCGGCGCGAGCGCGATGAACGGTTTGGTCTGGTTCATCTCCGACGTCGAGCAGGGACGCGTCACCGCCGTGGACGCTGCGACGGGGGAGCACGTCCGGGATCTCACGGTCGGCAGCCCGATCCGCCACCTCACTGCCGGCTTCGGGTCGCTGTGGGTCAGCCCGATCGGCAGACCCGCGGTCCTGCGCGTCGATTCCGAGACCGGCGACGTCTCCGCGGAGGTCGAGCTGAGCGGCGACGCCGGCTACCTGACGACCGGAGCGGACGCGATCTGGGTCGCGGAGCCGCACCAATGGCTCGTGGGCCGCATCGACCCGGTCGCCGACCGTGTCGCGGCCGAGCTGGGCGCCGGGACCGGCGCCGACCACATCGCAGTCGCACCGAACGGGCTCGTCTGGGCGCTCACGGACGACCAGCTGCTGGCCATCGATGGATCAGCAGACCGTGAGGTCGACCGCCTGTCCGTGCCGAGCCACGTCGCATTCGACGGCGTGGCGACCCACGTCCTGGCCCTCGACGAGGACCGGGTCTGGTTCGCAGACCAGGACTCGCTCGTGCGGATCCGGCCCATCGATTGAACGCACGGGCGGCGTCGCTCCCCTCCACGCATACAGACGGCAGGTGACCGTCGCGAGGGAGCTGGAGGGGTGAGCGTTGGATCGAGCACATCGCACGCCGCTGCGTCGGGGGCTGGTAGCGCTGGCACTCACCGCCACGGTGGTGGTCGGGGGTTGCGCCTCATCCGGAAGTCCGAGCGGATCGCCACGAACATCGTCTGCGCCTGCCGCAATCCGACGGCGTCGCTGCCGGCTGCGTCGACGAGCGCCGACGTCACGTTCGCCGGGGCATGGGAGGGGCAACTGGTCGATCCGAGCGGCGGGTTTCCGATCCGGATCCAACTCGACGGCTGCGCGACCGAGGGTGAGGCGTGCGGTGAGCTCGAGTACGGCGATCCGAGCGGTGCCGACCAGGTGTTCTGCGCATCCGAGCTGACCCGGACCGGCCTGGAGGGCGATGTGCTCGCCTTGGGCGAGCGGATCGTCTACCACCCGTCGAAGTGCATGGCGGCCGCCTTCGAAGTGCACACCTCAGCCGACGGGAGCCTCGAGATCGACCAGATCGTCGGGGACGGCGAGGTGTGCTGCCAGGGAACGCTCGCCTCCATCGGCGAGACGCTGCCTGCCGCGCCCGCCCCGGACCTCGGACCGGTTGAAGGGTCTCGGCCGGACAACAGCAGGTATGGCACTCGGCGGCACGACCACGCAGTACACGGCCGCGGCCGAAGGCTCGGTCTGGTTCCCGCTCGACGATCGCGGTCAGGTCGCGCGCGTCGACGCGGCAACCGGCGAGATCCAGGCGCTCGTCGAGGTCGGCGACCCGTCGGCCGTCGAGTATCTCCAGTCCGACCCCCACGGGGTCGCTGCCGGCGAGGCAGGCGTCTGGGTCGCCAACGCCGCCGGGCGCTCGGTCGGACGCATCGATCCGGCGACGAACACGGTTGCCGAGTCGATCCCGCTGTCGGTCGTCCCGTACGTGTTGGCCCTCGACGGAGAGACGCTTTGGGTGACCTCGTTCAACGACGATCGGGTCGTCCGCGTCGACCTGAAATCGGGAGAGGTCATCGCCGACATCAGCGTGCCCAAGCCCACCGGCATCGCGATCGGGTTCGATGGGGTCTGGGTGGTCGAGCACCGGGACGACACGATCGCGCGGATCGATCCCGAGCACGAACGAGGTCGTCAAGGAGATCGCGGTTGGCGAACGCGGGCCCACCGACCTCTGCGGGAAGTGCATCGAGAACGTGGTCGTCGGCGACGATGCGGTCTGGACCTCGAACAACGAGGGCCGCTCGGTCAGCCGGATCGACCCGAAGTCGAACAAGGTCACGGCCACGATCGACCTGCCGTTCCGCGTTTGGGCGGTCAGCGCGGGTGGCGGCTCGATCTGGGCGAGCCAGTTCGAGGGCACGCCGGACGGCGGGTTCGGGGACATGTCCTCGTGGACCGTGGCGCGCATCGACCAGGCGACCGGCGAGGCGACGTCCTACCCGGTTCCTGCGATGAGCGTCAGCTGGGGAGCGGACGCCCTGTGGACCGTCGTGCCCGGCCGCCGTGGCGATTCGATCGTCCGTCTCGAGGTCGACCGCTGAGCCTGGGCGCATCGCCGAGCGTGAGCCGGGATGGGTCGATCCCGCCCCGGCGCACCAGCGACCTCAAGGCGCCGCGTCGACAGCTGCCTTCGGATCGAGCTTCACCGTGGCCAGGATCTCCTGGAACCAGTTGGGGTCGTCGATGCGATAGAGCCAGATGAGGAAGACCCGGTCCCTTCCGAAACCAGCGCCATCGGACAATCGTGGCCAACGACACCATGGGCGCCGTCGACGACGACTGGTTCGGCAGGGCCGCATTCTGTGAACGGCCCGTAGTCGGCCACCCACTCGTTGAGCGGCTTGCCGGCCAGCGGCTGCGACGCAAGTGCAATGAACGCGGTGTCGCCCGCGGATCCGTCCTCGATGACGTCCCCGAAGAGGGTCTCCAGCTGGACGATGCCGCCTGCAGGCCATGGCTCGGTGGCGGCCTCCGGCACCCATCCATCCGGGTACGAGACGGACGATCCCGTGGAGGGTGGAGGTGAACGCCTCCGTCAGGGCCGGGCCGGCGGCGGCCGCAACGGCAACGCTCGAAGGCCCAGCGGTCGGGGCCCGCGATTCCGCTGGTATCGCCGTTGGCGGACCGCTCGTGGGGGCTGCGCAGCCCACGGCGAGAGCGCTCACGGCAACCACCGATACGAGGGAGACGATCGAACGCATGTCATGAACTCCTCGATTCAACGCGTCCGTTCGGCCGCGTTCACCTCAACAGGCGCCGAGGGGCGGCAAACCATTCCGTGGAGAGCAGATCCGGTTCGTGGAGCGCCACGGCGCAGGGCTCAGAGGCGCTGCGTTCTCATCGCGAGGTAGCGGTCGCGCGTCGGCTTGTCGAGCTTCTCGATCGCGTAGCGGAGCATGACCCGCGGCATCGTCGCTGCGTGTGCCTCGAGGAACGCGGCTCTGACGTTCGGGATCCCGCTTGCCGGCCTCGCGCAGCATCCAGCCGACCGCCTTGTGCACGGTGTCCTCCGGGTCGTCGACGAGCAGCTCGGCGATCCGGTACGCGTCGTCGAGCTGATCCCGGCGGATGAAGGCGAACGTCGCGAGGATCGCGGTTCGTCGCTCCATCGGCCGGTCCGACGCGGCCAGCTCGTACAGGACGTCACGCGGCTTGTCGACGAGGTATTCGCCGACGACCCAGATCGCGCTGCGATCGACCAGGTCCCACGTGTCGATCCGATCGTGACGTCGGAGGTACAGCTCGAAGAGCTCGCGGCTGGCGCTCCTCGGGCGGTCTTCTTACTGCGCGCCTGGAAGTCCATGACGCTCACGGCGCCGACGCGAACCGCGTGGGTCGGGCTCTCGAGCAGGCGCTCGATCTCGGCGGGGGACATGTCCATGCACTCGCGGGCAAGGCCGAAGATCTGGCCCATCCCGACGCCGCGATAGTCGTCGGGCCCGGTTGCGTCCGGCGATCGAAGCGCCTCCAGTCGCTCGACGAACTGCGCTGCCGAGTACTCCAATTTCAGGCCTCCATCCGCAGCTCCTCGAGATCCAGCTCGCGCTCGAGCTCGCGCAGCGTCTCGTCGTTGATCTCGCCCCCGTCGCGCAGCGCGATCGCCGCGGCGCGCTGGGCGTTGATGACGTAGAGCTGGATCTCCTGGTGCTCGAGATGCTCCTTGCGCCGCTCCTCGGTCTCCTCCGCGTCCTCGGTCGCGAGGTGCTGCATGCGGTCGCCGAGACCCGATTCCAGCCGGTCGTGCAACGGGACATGGTCCGGCCAGCGGTCGCGGGCATGTCTGACTGCGTCCAGCCCGAGGCGGTACATCGTCGCTCGGGCGAACGTGCGCTCGTCGCCGTCCGCTTCGACCCCATCCCAGCGCACCCAGCGCACCACCAATGGGAGCGTGAGACCCTGCCCGACGAGCGTCGCGAGGATCACGGCGAACGTCACCAGCTGGATCAGGCTGCGCTCGGGAAAGTCGACGGGCAGGGCGAGCGCTGCGGCCAATGAGACGGCGCCTCGCAGACCGGCCCACGCAACGAGGAACGTCAGCCGCCAGGCCATCGCCGGGTCGCGCTCGGCCCATGCGCGTCGCGGAGTGTTCGGGAGCAGGCTCGCAAGGAAGACGTACACGAAGCGGGTGCCGATGACGGCGGCACAGACGAGGAGCGCCAGCGTGAGCACCCGCTCGGGCGCCATGTCACCGAGGCCCTCGAGGATCTCGGGCAGCGCCAGGCCGATCAGCACGAAGATCAGGCCATTCAGGACGAACGCGACCATCTTCCAGGTCGTCAGCCACAGGAGGCGACTGTTGGGCGAAAGGATCGTGCCGAGCCGCCGACCGATCACGAGTCCGAGGGTCACGACGGCGAGCACGCCGGACAGTTCGAATTGCACCGCCAGCAGGTAGGTGGCCCACGGGACCAGCAGGGAGACGACGACCTCGACGGGCGGATCGTCCAGCCAGCGCACGACCTCGGCCATCACCCGGCCGATGACCCAGCCGAGCGCGATCCCTCCAGCGGCCGCGAGAATGAACGTCCCGATGGTGTCGGTCAGGACGAAGACGCCGGTGACCGTGGCGACCACCGCGGCGCGATACGCGATCAGGGCGGTCGCGTCGTTGAACAGCGACTCACCCTCGATCAACGTAACCACGGTCCGCGGTACGCCGAGGCGTCGGAAGACCGACGTGGCGGCGAGTGCGTCGGTCGGCGCCACGATCGCTCCCAGCGCGAATGCGGCCGCCCAGCCCATGCTCGGAACCAGCGCCTGGGCAACCGCGGCCACGACGACCATGGTGAAGATGACCAGGGCGATCGAGAGACGCGCGATCGGCCCCAGGTTCCGGCGGAGGTCCCGGAGCGGCGTCTGGAACGCGGCCACGAACAGCAGCGGCGGCAGGAACACGACGAGCACCAGGTCGGGCTCGAGGGTGATGCTCGGCAGGCCGGGGATGAAGCCGAGCGCGAGACCGCCGAGCACGAACAGCGCCGGGTAGGGCAGGTTCGCCCGTCGCGCGACCTCGAAGAGGACCGCGATGACGACGAGATCGATGATGAGGGCGGTCAGGAGGTCCATGGGCGAGCTGGGCAGGTCGGGCTCGGCGGCGGCTCGGCTCAGCCGCCCGACACGGCCGGGATCACGTGGACGGTGTCGTCCGGACGGACCGGCGTGTCGAGGTCGGCCGGCTCACCGGCGACGAAGACGTTGATATGCGGCCGGAGGCGCGGCCCCGCTTCGACGAGCCGGTCGCGCATCCCGGGGACGCGGGCATCGAGCCCGCGCACGACCGCGTCGACGGTTGCGCCATCGACGAGCTGGCGGCGCTCGACGCCCGGAAAGAGCTCGAGCAGCGACCTGGGCAGCAGGACGGTGGCCATGCTCGCGCCGTTCAGTCGACGTACCAGGGATTCGACCGCCCAGATCTCCGGGAGGTCTGCGGTGATCCGCTCCCACGACTGGCCCTCGTCGCGGCTGTGCCACAACTGGCCGGACTTGGTGCCGAATGCGATCCCGACAGGGTCGAGCGTGTCCCGGGCCATCGCCTCACGGAGCACCGTCGTGTACGCGTCGTGCTGCGGCAGCCCGTCGGCGTTGCGCTGCCAGGTGTCGCCGCGGTCCTCGGTCTTCCAGACGGCCGCGGAGGCATCCGGCACGAATCGGCCGCGGTCGGCACCGTTGAGCGGGATGATCCAGAACGTCTTCGGATCACGGGGATGGGCGACCAGCGGGAAGCCGAAGTCGCTCGGCAGCCCGTTCGCGCTGAGGTCGGTCCAGGTGAGGCCGCCGTCGGTGGAGCGGTACATCCCGCAATGGTTCTGCTGGTAGAGCGTCTCGGGCTCACCGGCGGCCATCGCGAACTTGTGGACGCACTGGCCTGTGACCGGATACGGATCCGGGTTGAAGTCCGCGCGGACACCGGAGTTGCGCGGCTCCCAGGTCGCGCCGCCGTCCCGGATTTCGAACACGCCGACGGCCGAGATGCCGACCCACGTCCGGGCCGCGTCGGTCGGGTGCGGGACGATCGTGTGCAGGATCAGGCCGCCGGCACCGGGCTGCCACGTCGGGCGGGACTCATGCTCGGTGAGGCCGCGGACGTGCTCCCAGGTCGCGCCACGATCCGTGCTCCGGAAGAGCCCGGCCGGCTCGACGCCGGCGAGGATCGTGCCGTCCGGGCGCCGTCGCGAGGCTCCACACGGTGGCGACCGGGTCGCTCGCTGCCCCGTCGCCGTAGGTCAGCCCATCCGAGCTGTGCGTCCAGCTCGCGCCGAGGTCCTCGCTCCGCCAGACGGCCGGCCCGTACCACGGCGAGCCGCCGCCGGCCAGGATCGCGCCGCTGCCCGGCTCGACGATGAGGTCGTGGATCGGCCAGCCCTCGCACAACGGACCGCGGATGTCCCAGGCCCGACGCTCCGCATCGCTCTCGACGAAGAACGCGCCCTTGGCGGTGCCGACGAGGAGGATCGCTCGGGTCATCTGGCAGGCGCCTCCCTGGTTCTGTCTCTGAGCGGCAAAGGATACCGACTGTGAGCCGCGGCCGACGTTCATCGGGGTATTGACATTGGAGCGACTCCAAGGTCTAGTGTCGTCGCCATGGCACAGATACCGGAGACCGGCTTCCTCGTCATCGCGGACCTCACCGGGTACACGGCGTACCTCGCGCAGAGCGAGCTCGAGCACGCGCCAACGATCGCCGGCGACCTGCTCGAAACGATCGTCGGGCGGCTCGAGCCCCCATTCCGTCTCGCGAAATTCGAAGGCGACGCCGCGTTCCTGAGTGTCGAGGACGGCCGCGCGGATGGCTCGCTGCTCCTCGACGCCGTCGAGGCGTCCTACCTCGCGTTCCGGCGGCGGTTGCGCAGCATCGACCAGGCGACGACCTGCGACTGCAACTCGTGTGCGCTGGCCCCGAAGCTGGACCTCAAGCTGTTCGTCCACCACGGCTCGTACGTTCGGACGACGATTGCGGGGCGCGACGAGCTCGCCGGGTCGGACGTGATCGTCGTCCATCGGCTGCTCAAGGGCTCAACGGCCGAAGCCGCGCGGGCGAACGGCTTCGCGCTGTTCACGGCGGCGGCCATCGACGCGCTCGGTCTCGACGCCGATGCCCTTGGCCTCGCCGAGGCGACGGAGGCGATCGAGCACCTCGGCACCGTGACGACGTTCACGCTGGACCTCGAGGCACGCTGGGCGGTCGAACGCCAGGCGCGACGCCTGGATGTTCGTGATGCCGATCGTGTCGTCGATCTCGACTCGATCGTGCCGGCCGAGCCCGCGGACGTGTGGGCCCACCTGACCTCGCCGGAGCTGCGAACGCTATGGGAGGGCCCGCTCGAGATCGTCGAGAGCTCGCCGAGCGGACGGCGCGGCGTCGGCACGCAGGCGCAGTGCGTCACCGGCCGCCTCGCGACCCTCGAAGAGATCGTCGATTGGCAGCCGTACGACCACGTTGGCTGGCGGATCACCGTTCCTGCGCTTGGTCCGGTCGGGGCGACCGCCGACCTGGAGCCGGTCGCGGGCGGCACGCACCTGACGGTGCGCTGGGCGTACCAGGGCGAAGGAGAGGCCGATCCGCTCGTGGTGGAGCGCGTCCGTGCCGAGCGAGAGGCGGCCTTCGGGCGCCTGACCCGGTTGCTGGCAGTCGCGCTGCCGGTCGTGGAAACGAACGGAGGCACTGGCATGACGAGGTACGAGGCACAGGCCGAGATCGCGCGTTCGGCGGACGAAGTCTGGACGTACGCGGCGGACATCCTTCGCCACAAAGAATGGATGTCCGTTGCCGACGCTCACTTGCTGGCCGGCGACGGAACGCAGGTGGGGGCGCGCGGGCGAGAGCGTCTGCTCCTCGGTCCGTTCAAGTGGGACGTCGAGTTCGAGGTGGCCGAGGCCGAACCCGGACGCCGCTTGCTCTGGCGCTCGATCGACCCGCGCTTCGACATGCAAGTCGGCCTTGAGCTGGAACCGAGCGGGCCGACATCGGTGCGGGCGAGGTACTACGGCGCTGCGCAGATGCACGGAAGATGGCGGCTCCTGTCCCCGCTGGTCGCGATGGAAGGCTCTGCCGGCATGAAGCGGGAGCTCGCACAGCTCAAGGCGCGGGTCGAGGAAGCCCCAGCGGCCGTGGCCGCGGCCTCTTGACATTCGAGGCACTCCAAGGTTTGCTGCGCCGATGAGGATCGGCGAGCTGGCAGAACGTGTCGGGGTGTCGACCGACACGGTCCGGTTCTACGAGCGATCCGGCTGGCTCCCGCGCGCCAGCCGTCGCGAGAACACCTACCGCGAGTACGGCGACGCGGATGTCGAGCACCTGCGGCTCCTGATCGACCTGCGCCGGCTCGACGTGCCGCTCGACGACGCGGCGAAGATCGCGAGCTGGTGTCATTCGGGCCACTGCGGCGACTCGACCGCTGAGCTGCCGCACCTGATCGCCGAGCGTCGCGCCGACGTGGCCTCGCGGATCGCCGGCCTGCAGGCGCTCGACGCGCGATTGGCCTCCCTGGAGCGACACCTCGGAAGGTCGAGCCGCTCGCTCGCGGTCGTCGATCTCGCCGGGCCGTGTTGCGACGCGGCCGATGCCGTCCTCAGCTCTGCGGAGGGCGGCTGCGCCTGCTGTTCGGGAACCGCGCCGAACTGAGTTTCCGCCTGGACTCCCTCGTCCGCCCTATGGCTCCGTAGGATAGGGCTGGGCATGGAAGCCCCGCTGCGAGGAGTTTCGCGCTATGACCACCGCGTCCGAGCCGGCCCCGTCACCGCCGTTCACCCAAACGCGGGAATTCTGGGTCCTTATCGCGTACGCGCTCGTGCTCGGGGTCTTCGGCGCATTCGCCAGCCTCGTGTTCATGGGAGTGGTCAGGATCGGCGGCGGCTGGTACACCGCTTCTGATCCGGGCTGGTTCGGGGGGGAATGGTGGTGGATCGCGGTGACCGCGGGGGCGGGTATCGCGGTGGGCCTGCTGCGGCAGCTGACCAACCTGCCCGAGACGATTCCCAGCCTGCTCGCAGATCTCAAGGAGCAGCGGGTCGACGCGAAACTGGTCCCGGGGATCGTGGTCGTGTCGGCGGTGTCGCTGATCGGCGGCGCCAGCCTCGGCCCGGAGAAGCCGCTGGGCTCGCTCGGCGGCGGCGCCGGAACCTGGCTGTCCAGGCGCAGAGGCCTCAGCGAAGAAGAGGCGCAGCTGAACACGCTCTCAGGCTTCGCGGGTGCCTACGGCGGGCTGTTCTCCGTCACGGTCGGCGTGGTAGCGCTGATCGTGGAGGTCGCCCACCTCGCCGCCGATCGGTACGCCAAGGCCCTGCTCGGGACGATCGTCGCCTCGAGCGTGTCGTTCGGGATCTATTTCGCCATCGCCGGCTCGGTCTTTCTCGATGCCTACACGGTGCCGCCGTACGAGTTCGAGAGCTGGCAGCTGCTCGCCGGGGTGCCCCTGGGCCTGCTCGCCGCCGTCCTGGTGACGCTGCTGGCCGTGATCGTCAAGCTGGCCGCCGGGCTCTTCGGCCGGCTGAAGGTGCCGGGCATCGTGAAGTCGACGCTCGGCGGCGCAGTTTTCGGCCTCGTCGGTGTGGCGTTGCCGTTGACCCTGTTCACCGGCAGCGATCAGCTCAAGACCGTGGTCAATGACGCCGGGACCCTCGGCCTGGGCCTGATCGTCGCCCTCGTCATCGCGAAGATGGTCACGTTTGCGGTCAGCGAGGCGAGCGGGTTCATCGGCGGACCCATCTTCCCGGCCCTGTTCATCGGCGGGACTGCCGGGGTCGCCGTCCACGAGATCTTCCCCGGGGTGCCACTGGGGCTTGCGTTCACCTGCCTGTTCGCCGCCGTCCCGGGCAGCGCTGTCGCGGCACCGTTCTCGTTCGTGCTGCTGGCCGCGTTCATGACGCAGGTCGGGGCGCTGCAGACCGCCCCCATCCTGATCGCCGTCGTCACCGCGTTGCTCAGCGTGGAGGGCGTCAAGTACCTGATCGCCACCCGCCAGCAGGCACGTGAAGCTGCAGCGAAACAGGAAGGCCCTTCAAGCGGAAACAGCGCCGGAGGATGATGCCCACTCCGAGTCTGTGCGGAACAAGGGCCCGCGCGGAACCGGAAGCCTGAGTAGAGCAACGAGTGGATCGCGTGCTCGTGAGAAGGGGGAGCGATGATGACTCAGTCCAATCTGACCGACCTGATCAACGGGTTTGGCGTGCTGTTCGTGATATTCAACGCGTTCGGGTTGGGCCTCAGGCTTCCGGTCGGCAAGCTGCTGGCGTCGGCCTCTGCCCATTGGAAGATTGCCGTGTGGGTGTTGGTGATCAATTTCGTCATCATCCCGCTGCTGTTCATCGGCTATTTGCTGACGATCGCCTCGTCCATTCCTGGAGAGATCAAAGTCGGATTCTGTGTCGCAGCCCTGTCTGCAGGTATGCCTTTCGCCCCCATCCTCGCCCGGATAGCCAAGGCGGATGTCAGCATCGCCACCACGCTGTTCGTGGTCTTGACTGTCGCGACCATGATCGCCCTCCCGCTCGGGCTGCCCCTCGCCGTCGATGCGGTTGACGCGCAATTCGAGGTCTCTGCCTGGGATATTGCCTGGCCGCTGCTGCTCTTCTTGCTCCTGCCGCTGGTTCTCGGGTGCGGCTTCAGGATCGGGTGGCCCGACTTGACGCCCCAATTGGCACGGTGGGCTGTCCGAGTTGCCATTCTGTGTCTGCTCTTCAATCTCAACTTCACGCTGGTTGCGTATTGGAATCTGTTCGTGCAGACCTGGGGCACCGAGAGCTACATCGCGGCCCTGGCTGGCCCATTCATCGGCCTCGGGTGTGGCTACCTTCTCGTGTCCAGTCTTCGAGTCAAGGACGTGGGAATCAGGCATGCGACCGAGTTGACCACGGCGGTACGCAACATCGCTCCGATGCTCCTGATGATGATTTTCCCCTTTGGAGCCGACCCGTTGGTCACGGTGTCGATCACGATCCTCAACACCGTCGGCATCGTGGTCGTCGTGCTCTTCGTCCTGATGTGGAGGCGCGCTGCTTCACCATCGGACACCCAAGCAGCAACCAGCCAGCCAGCAACCTAAGGCCTGCCATCGCCAACTTCGCCGTGACCACGGGCATGACACGCGGACGAGCGTGTCGACGTCTGCGGACTTCCTAGGAGGCTGTCGGTCCGGCGTCCCGCAGGTAGGCCAACACGGCGAGCACGCGGCGATGATCCTCGCCCGCGGGCTCGAGTCCCAGCTTCGAGAAGACCGCTCGCACGTGGCCCTCGACCGTCTTGAGCTCGAGGGTGAGGCGCTGGGCGATCGCGGCATTCGAGCGGCCCTCGGCCATCAGCGCGAGGATCTCGCGCTCACGAGGCGTCAGCTCGTCGAGCGGCGAGTGGCTGCGCGGGCGGCCGAGCAGGCGCGCCACGACCTCCGGGTCGATCACGGATCCGCCGCCGGCGACCCGCCGCACGGCGTCGGCCAGGTCGTCGAGCCGGGTCACGCGTTCCTTGAGCAGGTAACCGATCCCGGCCGGGTCCTCACGGATGAGGTCGATCGCGTAGCGCGTCTCGATGTACTGCGACAGCACGAGGATCGCGACCTCAGGCTCGTGTCTGACGAATTTGGCGGGCGGCCTCCAGGCCCTCCGTCGTGTGCGTGGGCGGCATCCGCACGTCGACGATCGCCACGTCCGGCCGCTCGCCCGGCGACGAGCGCGAGCAGCCCGGGCACGTCCTCGGCCTGGCCGACGACCCGGAAGCCCGACGCCTCGAGCGCCGCCGCCAGCGCCTCGCGGAGCAGGACCGCGTCGTCAGCGAGGACGATCCGGATCGGTTCGGCCGCACTGGTCACGGTGCGGCCGGACTTCGCTCAGCCGCCGGAGCGTTGAGGAAGCGGATCGAGTCCACGATCTGCGCCGCCCTGCTGTACCACGCATCGAATGTCGGCGGGTCGCCGCTCCAGATCTCGAGGACGATCGTGGCCCCGTCGACGTCGAGCAGCGTCAGCGGCACGTGCCCCTGCGCTGGGACCTGCATCCCGACCGCGTAGCCCTCGCCCTGCTGCAGGCCGTCCGCGCGCCAGAGGATCAGGCTGATGTCGTCTGGGCACGGCGTCTCACCGCCGGACACGCTGAGGTCGACGCGATGGGCCGGCCGGCCGTCGACGGTGAGCGCTCCGAGGTCCTTCACCAGCAGGTGCGGCACCGAGCGGAAGTAGGCGAGCAGCCCCTCGACGCCCGGCGCGCGCTTCGTCGTCGGCGCATCGAAGTTCCAGTCGCAGTTGTCGGTCAGCACGTCGTCGACGCTCCAGATGGAGATGCCCTCGAATCCCTGGGGAGCGGCCGAGAGGACGTGCAGGTCCGGTGACTTCGCATCGACGACGATCTGGCTGTTCGACGGTACCTGGAACACGAATGGCCGAGCGAACGTCTCGGCACGGCCGTCGACCGGGTAGGCCTGGCTTCCAAGCACGCCGGCGCCAACTGCAAGCACGGCCAGGCCGCCGGTCAGGGCCAGGATCAGGACGACGGGGCTGACGGAGCCGACGCGCGTGCGCGCCTCGGCAGCGGGCGCTGCGGGCACCGCTCGAACTGCGAGCGATCCGGATGCACGGGTCTCGTCGATCAGCGTCTCGTCGAACGCGGGCGTCGCGATCTCGGCCGACACGTCAACCGGGAGCTCGGCACGGACCGTGGTACCGCCACCGGCCGGGCTCGTGACGCTCAGTCGACCGCCGATGGCGGAGACCCGGTCGTCGAGTCCTCGAAGTCCGGAGCCTGCCGCCGGGTCGGCACCGCCGCGGCCGTCGTCGCTGACCTCGACGACGAGCGTGTCACCGGCCGCGCGGACCGTCACCTGTGCGCCGGCGGCGCCCGAGTAGCGAACCACGTTGGTCAGCGCCTCGGCCACGACGAAGTACGCGGTCGCCTCGACGGTCGGGTCGAAGCGGCCATCGACCACGTCTGCGACCACCGGGATCGACGTCCGTTCGGCGAGCGCATCGATTGCCGCCGCGAGACCGGTCTCCGTAAGGATCGTCGGGTGGACGCCGCGGGCGAGCCCGCGCACCTCGCCGATCGCGGTCTCGAGCTCGGTCGTGGCCTCGTCGAGGAGCGTCGACGCTTCGGGCGTCGCCTGCTTCGCGACCTGGAGCCGCATCGCCAGGGCGACGAGTCGCTGCTGCGCACCGTCGTGGAGGTCACGCTCGACGCGCCGCCGTTCGGCGTCGGCCGCCTCCACGATCCGCACGCGCGAGGCACGCACCTCCTCGAGCTGGGCGCGCACCTCGGCGGTCAGCCGCTCGTTCTCGAGCGCCAGCCGCGCCGCGTTGCCGACCGCCTCGACGAGACCGGGATCCTCGACCTCGATCAGCGGGTCGTGGACGAGGACACCGAGCAGCTCGTCACCGCGCTCGAGCCGCGTCACGGTGCGGGTCGGATCGTTGACCGGCAGGTCGACGGGCTGCCCCGCTGCATCGACATAGCCCGACCCGGACGGGGCCGCGAAGGCGAGCTGCAGGCTCGGGTCGCCGAGCGCCCGGGCAAGGACGTCGCGGAGACCGCCGAGTGGCACGCCTCGGCCGAGCTCCACGACGAGGCTCGCCATGCGCCCCCGATTGAGCCGGGGGCGGACGAACGTGATGAGAAGGCCGAGCGGCAGGATCATCGGAACGACCAGTCGCAGGGCCTGGCCGGACGAACCGTCGAAGAAGGCGATGCCGGGCTGGAACGAGACCGCGCGCACGAGCGCGTCGGCGGCGGCAAGGACCGCCTCGATCGGGAACGCGACGACGACCGGCAGCAGCGCCCGCCGGCCGGCCGGGGTCGCGTCGCGCCAATGCCGCCACAGCGCGACGAGGATCAGCGGCACGACCGTGACGACGCCGACGACCTGCCCCCCGTTGGTGATGAGCGCGTAGACGTCCGCGTTCGGGACGACCGCGAAGACGTTGCGGACACAGTTCGGAACGCAGGCGACCGTGACCTCCCAGAACGGATGCGCGAGCAGCGCCTGCCCCACGAGGAGCACGTAGACGTAGAGCACGACGCCGCGATCGAACCGGCTGCGCAGGTAGCCCGTCGGATACGCGATCGCCAGGTGCACGTACGCGGCGATCGACAGGATCTCGAGCGGCCGGGCGACGCTCCACACGAGCGAGTCCGGCACGTAGCTGAATGCGTAGATCCGGCTCGCCAGCGACCACACGAAGATCAACTTCCAGAGCCGGCCCTCGGGCTGGCGGACCATCACGATCAGCAGCACCGCGAGCCATACGGCGCCGTTGACGATGGACACGAGCTGCCCCTCGACGCTCAGCACGCCCGCGTAGCGGAGGGGCGACAGCAGCGGGTAGATCGCGGCCGCAACGACGGCAACGACGTAGACGGTCGTGACGAGCAGCACGCGGGTCGCTGTCGGTCGGATCGACGGCGCTGCCGCCGGCTCGATCGCGGCTTGGACGGTCATGGCTCGACCGTTCTCGCTTCCGCTGCGGGTTGAGGCAGCCAATCCTGCCATCCGCTCCGGCGCATGCAAGACCGTGCAGACCCTCGAATCGCACGTTCTGGAGTCGAGGGTTCGCGCTCGCGACCTGCGCCAGGCCTGCGCCCTAAGTTCGGTCCATACCACGGAGGACCGACCGATGACCGCCCACACACGAACCGCCAGCCTGGCACCGGGTTTCACGCCCGCGACGACCGCGCACGCGTCGACCAGGCGCCATTTCGTGATCGCGGGGTCGTTCCTGCTCGAGGCGGTGATCGTGCTCGGCTTCGTCAGCTCGAGCGTTGGTCTGGGCGCTGCACCCTACCCGGACCCCGACCACGGCTGGGCCACCTCGGCTCCGTCGACAGCGCCGGCCGCTTCTGTGGCGGGGGCCGCAACCGTCACGTTCGATGCCTCCGCCCCGCAGCCCGCGCCCGAGGCGGCGCCGGCTCCCCGCTAATCGAGCCAGGAGTGCTCGGGGTCGTAACCAAGGACCTCGCGGGCGTGGTCGATCGCGAGCAGCGTCTCCCGGCCCTGGATCGGGCGGGTCAACGGCACGTTCGCGTAGACCTCCGCCATCAGGTCGGCGCTGTCGCGCCGCATGCACGTGTCCGCGGCGGCGATGATCGCCACCTCGGCGCCGGCCACGTCCGCCTCAAGGGAACGGCGAACGGCGTGCGCCACGTCCCGCACGTCGACGTATCCCCACAGGTTCCATTTCCGCGCCACGGGATCGTCCTGCCACGTCTGGAACCGGGCGTAGTCGGGCGGCTCCATGATGTTCGAGATTCGCAGGCCGACGAACGGAACGCTCGTCCGGCGGGCGAACTGCTCGGCCATCCGCTCGCCGACGAGCTTGGACAGAGCGTAGGACGTCTCGGGTCGCGGTGGGTGGGTTTCATCGATGGGCGCGAACGCCGGTGGCTCGTCGAACGGTAGCCCGAGCACCGTCTCGCTCGATGCCCACACCACCCGCCCAACACCGCGGTCGACGGACGCCGCAAAGACGTTGTACGTCGACATGGCGTTGTTGCGGAAGGTCTCGCCGGCCGGCCGGATGTCGGGGGCGGGGATCGCGGCCAGGTGAACCACCGCGTCGGCGCCGGCAATCACCTCGTGACATTGGCCGAGATCGGTCAGGTCGGCCATGACGCACAGCCCGTGCGCCGAGCCGTCATGGATGACGTCGACGTTGAGCACCTCGTGACCCCGGTCACGAAGGTCGCGCACCACCCAACGCCCTGCTTTGCCGCTGCCACCGGTGACGACGATCCGCATCGAATCCTCCCGAGACCGCAATCGTATGACCGCATCCGCATGCTAACCTTTGCACATGTCGAATGGCGGCCGGGAATTCGAGGAAGAACCGAAAGGGGCGAACGGGCGGCCGGGGGGTCGACTGACCACGATGCGCGACATCGCCCGTGAGGCGGGCGTCTCGCAGAGCACGGTGTCCCGCGTGCTCAACGACGCCCCCACGCGCGTGCCGATCGCTGCCGAAACGCGCGAGCGCGTCACCGTCGCAGCGCGCCGCCTCAGATACCGTCCCAACCCGTTGGCGCGCGGGCTGCGCGGCGCCTCGACCATGCTGATCGGCGCCGTCGTCCGCGACATCACCGACCCCTTCTTCGCGGGCGCGATCGAGGCCCTGTCGGTGGAGGCCAGGGCGCGCGGCTACAACGTGGTGCTCGGGCACGCCCACAGTCGCGCGGACGAGGCGCTCGCGCTCACCGCGGTGCTGGAGACGCGCCACTGCGACGCCATCGTGCTTCTTGGCGACGTGCAGGACCAGCCGCGCCTGCTTGCGAGACCTGAAGGATTCGCTGGTGCCGGTCGTCGCCCTGTGGCAGGGCTCCAACGCGCTCGGCGTGCCGACGATCGACGTCGACAACCACGCCGGCGTCCGTGCCGCCGTGGACCATGTCGCAGGCCTCGGGCACGAGCGGATCGCCTTCGTCGGCGGCCGGCCGCTCGGCGACATCCTCGAGCGAGAGGCGGCCTTCATCGAGACGATGACCGAGCGGTTCGGCGGCGTCCGCGACGGCTACCTGCAGCACGTATCGAACACGCCGGCGGGCGGCGCGACCGCGGTCGAGGTCCTCCTGCGGCTGGCCGAACCACCGACCGCGATCGTCGCGTCGACGGACACCCTCGCGTTCGGCATCCTCCATGCGGTCCATGCGCTGGGCCGCCGTGTGCCGGACGACCTGTCCGTCGTCGGGTTCGACGACATCCTGCTCGCCAGCCACACCGTCCCGGCCCTGACCACGCTGCGGATGCCCGCCCGGGCGATCGTCGGCGAGGGCCTCGACATCGCGATCGAGCTCTCCAGGAACCCGGGGCAGCAGCCGGAGCGGTCGGTCAGGGTCATCCCTCCTGAGCTGATCATCCGGCAGTCGACCGCGCCACCACCGGGCTGACGCCTCGGTGCGCCAGGCGCACACATGATGGTCGGGCACCGCTCGCATTCGTCGAGGAGGATCCGGTGAACCAGCGACATGCCAGCGCGGAGCCGATCCAGTCGGGTCGCGCCATCCTCGGGATCGAGCTCGGCTCGACCCGCATCAAGGCATCGCTCATCGGCCCCGACACGACGCCGCTGGCGTCGGGCGCGCACGCATGGGAGAACCAGCTCAAGGACGGCGTCTGGACGTATGACATCGAGGACGTCTGGAAGGGTCTCGCCGCGTGCTTTGCCTCGCTTGTCGACGACGTGCGCGCGCAGTACTCGCTCGAGCTGAAGACCGTCGCGGCGATGGGCGTCAGCGGGATGATGCACGGGTACGTGGCCCTGGACGCCGAGGGAAGGCTCCTCGTGCCATTCCGGACGTGGCGCAACAACATCACCGGCGAGGCGTGCGCCGAGCTGAGCCCGCTGCTCGACTTCGCCGTGCCGCAGCGCTGGAGCATCGCCCACCTGTACCAGTCGATCCTCGAGCAGCAGCCGCACGTGCCACGGATCGCCCACCTCACCACGTTGGCCGGGTACGTCCACTGGAGCCTGACCGGTGAGCACACGGTTGGCGTGGGCGAGGCCTCAGGGATGTTCCCCATCGACCCGCGCACGCGGTGACTGGGACGCCGCGCGGATGGAGCGCTTCGAGGCCCTGATCGCGCCCGCGCAACCTGGGCTGGAAGCTCCGCGACATCCTTCCTGCCGTCCTGCCCGCCGGCCGCCAGGCCGGCACGCTCACCGCCGAGGGCGCGAAGCTGCTCGACCCTTCGGGCACCCTCGTCCCCGGCATCCCGCTGTGTCCTCCCGAGGGCGACGCCGGCACGGGCATGGTCGCCACCAACGCCGTCCGCCCACGCTCCGGGAATGTCTCCGCGGGCACCTCGGTGTTCGCGATGATCGTGCTGGAACGGAGCCTGGCGCGCGTCCACGAGGAGATCGACATCGTCGTGACGCCCGACGGGATGCCGGTCGCCATGGTCCACTCCAACAACGGCTCCTCCGATCTCGATGCCTGGATCGCCCTCTTCGGCCAGGTGGCCAAGGCGCTGGGCGCCGAGGCGCGTCTCGAGGACCTCTACGCGAAGCTGCTGCCGCTGGCGGTGCAGGGAGACCCGGACGCGGGCGGGCTCCTCTCCATCAACTACGTGTCCGGCGAGCACATGACCGGCTTCACGGAGGGCCGACCGCTGTTCGCGCGCAACCAGGACGGCAACTTCACCCTCGAGAACTTCATTCGGGCGATGTACTTCGCCTCGCTCTGCGCCCTGCGGACCGGGATGAACATCCTGACCGAGCAGGAGGGTGTGATCGTCGAAGAGATCCGCGGTCACGGCGGGTTCTTCAAGGGGGGCGACACCGGGCAGCGCATGATGGCCGCCGCGCTCAACGTCCCGGTCAGCATTCCCGCAACCGCCGGCGAGGGCGGGGCCTGGGGCATGGCCGTCCTGGCCGCCTACATGCTCCGCGCCGACGACCAGCAGTCGCTGCCCGACTACCTCGACGAGCGGATTGCCGACGAGCATCGGCACCCCGATCAAGCCCGACCCGCGTGACGTGATGGGTTTCGCGGAGTTCTTCGCACGACACGAGAAAGGGCTCACCCATCGAGCGCGAGGCGGTGAAGGCGCTGCGCTGACCAGTCGCTGCTCACCTGGGCTGGCCGTAGTACGCGCCGGCGCCGTGCTTCCGGTCGAAGTGCCGGGCAAGGAGCTCGCCGCCGATCTCGGAGGTGGACGCCTCGATCACAAGGGTCCTGAAGGCCATCGCAGCGATGGCCTCGAGGGCAATCGCCGCCTCGACGGCGGCCGTGACGCTCGGGCCCCAGACGAAGGGACCGTGCGACGCCACGAGGACGGCCGGCGCCTCGACCGCGGACCGCGCAGCGAGCTCGAGCGTTTCGACGATGACCCGCCCCGTGTCCTCCTCGTAGGCGTCGCCGAGCTCCTCCGGGCGGAGCGCACGGGTCACGGGCACCTCCCCCCTGAAGAAGTCCGCATGCGTGGTGCCGAAGCACGGAATGGGCCGGCCGGCCTGCGCCCAGGCGCTGGCGTACGGCGAGTGGGTGTGCACGACGCCCCCGATGTCGGGGAAGGCCTCGTACAGGACGCGGTGCGTCGGCGTGTCGACAGACGGCCGCTTGTCGCCTTCGACGACGCGTCCGTCATCGAGCGAGACGACGACCAGGTCCTCCGGTCCAAGCGTCGCGTACGGCGCGCCGCTGGGCTTGATGACGAGGACGCCCGCGTCGCGGTCCACGCCGCTCACGTTCCCGAACGAGAGCGTGACCAGGCCCGCCCGATCGATCGCCGCGTTCGCCTCCGCGACCTCGACCCGGAGGGCATCGAGGGACCCGATCACGCGGGCGCCTCCCCGTCGCCCGTCGGGATCCACACGCGCATGGCGCCCGGTCGCCGGTTCGCCCACGCGAAGTACGGAATCGCGTCCACTTCATCGTTCGAACTGGTGGCGACGTGGACGCCGACGACGGAAGGAGCAACGTCGTCCCGCTTTGTATCGGCGATGATGGGCTGACCCACACGGACGTCCTCGAGCTCGACGCCTCGCGACAGGTCAGCGGCCTCGAGGCAGTACACGAGCGGCCCGCGTTCGACGGCCACGCTCCCGCGGACGGCATCGATCCGGCGGTCGGGCACCGTCACCCGCGGGACCACCCCCAGGTCGAGCTCGATCCGCTCGCCGGCCTGCCACTGGCGCGTCCAGTCCGCCGTCCGCCGGCCGGTCACGTCGTGCGGCGCCTCACCCGGGCCACTGGCGTTCGCCGCCGTCGACCAGGCCGGAACGCGGAGGCCGATCCGGACGGGTGCCTCGGGTGCCTCGTCGACGGTCACCGTGACGCGGCCCGACCACGGGTAGTCCGTGGCCACCGACAGACGGAGGGAGGAACCACCAACCACCGCGGCGATCTCGGACGAGGCGTACTGGTGGATGGTCACGCCGGCGTCGTCCGTCGTCGCGAGATAGGCCGGCCACGAGGCGAACGTGCGCATGAGGTTGGGCGGGCAGCACGCACACGGGAACCACGGTGAGCGCTCCGCTGCCGCGTCCTCCTCGGCCACGCGATGCGTCCGCCGCTGGAGCGGGTTCTCGTACGAGAACGACACGCCGTCGAGGCCGACGCCCGCGAGCACCCCGTTGAGGATCGTGCGCTCGAGGACGTCCGCGTGCGCGGGATCGCCGGTGGCGAGCAGGAGACGCCACGACAACATGACGCTCGCGATGGCGGCACACGTTTCGGCGTAGGCACGGTCGGGCGGCAGTTCGAATGGGTCACCGAACGCCTCGTCGCGGTGGCGGCTGCCAAGGCCGCCGGTCAGGTAGCTGCGGGACGCCACCATGTCGCGTCGGCGCCGAAGAACCGCCTCGAGCAGCTCCTCGTCGCCGAGCTCGACGGCAACGTCGACGGCTCCGCTGTCGAGATAGAGCTGACGGACGGCATGACCGGCAACGGTCGGCGCGGAGCGGACCGGCGCGTGGTCCTGCCAATACGCGGGGCCAAACCGACCCTCGCCGAGGAGTCCGTGGCCGCGTCCCTCGAGCAGGTGAGACGCAAGGCGGAGCCAGCGTTCCTCGCCCGTGACCCGGTACAGCTCGACGAGCGCCATCTCGATCCCGGGATGTCCGTCGATGCCCGGCCGGCCGCCGGGTCCGAGCGCGGCGTCGACGTGCGCCGCCACGCGCGTGGCGATCGCGAGCAACCGGTCGTCACCCAGCGCGCGGTGCCAGGCCACGGCCGCCTGGATCAGGTGCCCGAAGCAGTACAGCTCGTGGCCCCACAGCAGGTCGGTGTAGGGACGCCCGCCGCCGAGTACCTGGACGAACGTGTTCAGGTAGCCGTCGTCGCGCTGCGCCCGGGTGACGAGGTCGATCGCCTCGTTCGCGGCGCTCCCGATGTCGTCGTCCCAGGCCCGGCCGAGCTCCCAGCCCGTCGCCTCGAGCCACTTGTAGACGTCCGAGTCGAGGAACGGGAACGGGCCCTCGAACATCATCCCGAGCGCGCGGTAGCCATCGGTCGCAAGGTCGGCCGCGAGCCGGAAGTTGTGCAACGTTCCGGCCGCCTGGAGCTGGGCATATCCGTGCGGGATCGTCCGCTCGCGATTGATCTCCAGCCGATCCGCCCAGAACCCGCCGACTGACGCGAACGTCGCCGAGACCGAGCGGCCGGAATGTCCCTCGCGCGCGACTCGATGGCTCGACCGGCGCGGCGACCCGCCCGGTGTCGATCGCCACGATCAGATCCCCCCGCGAAGGTGGTAGTACGCCTGGTTCCAGCGCAGCTCACGCCGGAACGCGCGGGACGGTCGTCGCGGCGTCGATCGACACGAGCTCGATGTCGGCGATCTCGGCGAAGTCCTCGATCGGCTCGACCGGCAGCGCCGTCGTCAGGGCCGTGTGGTGCGGACCGCCGGCGGTCAGCCACGCCTCCGCCGCCGTCGCCAGGTCGGGCCGCGGCCGCCACACCGCCCGCGCGACAGGGAGCGCCGGCAGCGGGCGCATCGGGCTCGACGATGTCGACCGTGCTGGAGATCAGCCGGAACCGCCTGCCCGAGATCGGCCAGCCCCAGGATGACCGCCGGGCCCGGGGCTGCGTCGAAGACAAGCCGGACCGGGTCCGAACGGCCGCCGATCGAGAGCGGGTGGATCTCGCACGAGACGTGGCCGTTCGCGATCGACGGACAGACCTCGAGCATGTGCGCGCCGAGGACCTCGGGGACCGGATCGCCCAGGTGATAGGTGTAGTCCTCCATGAAGGACGTGCCGCCGGGCAGGCCCTCGGCCATGACCTTGAGGATGCGCACCAGCGCGCCGGCTTTCCAGTCGCCCTCGGCGCCGAAGCCGTAGCCGTCGGCCATGAGCCGCTGGACGGCGATGCCGGGCAGCTGGCGCAGCTCGCCGAGGTCCTCGAACGTGTCGGTGAACGCGCCGAACCCGCCTTCCTCGAGGAACGAGCGGAGCGCCACCTCGATGCGTGCCGCGTAGCGCAGCTCGTCGTGGCGGGCGCCGCCGACGCGCAGCGGCTCGCCCACGTCGTACGCGGCTTCGTACTGCGCGACAGTGCCGTCGATTCGGTCGTCGGGCGCGCGGTCCACCGCGGCTGCCAGCTCGTTCACGCCGTAGCCGTTGACGGCAAAACCGAGCCGGACCTGGGCCTCGACCTTGTCGCCTTCCGTAACCGCGACCTCGCGCATGTTGTCGCCGAAGCGTGCGATGCGCAGGTGCTGGGACTCGTGCCAGCCCGCGGCTGCCCGGGTCCACCAGCCCAGCCGTCGCGCGACGGCCGCGTCGTCCCAGTGCCCGACGATCGTCTTCCGGCCGCGCCCCAGCCGTGACTGGATGAACGCGAACTCCCGGTCCCCGTGGGCCGACTGGTTGAGGTTCATGAAGTCCATGTCGATCTGCGCCCACGGCAGATCGCGGTTGAACTGCGTGTGCAGGTGGACCAGCGGCTTGCGCAGGTTCGTCAACCCGCCGATCCACATCTTGGCCGGCGAGAAGGTGTGCATCCAGGCGATGACCCCGATGCACGCGTCGGACGCGTCGGCGGCGGCCAGCATCCGGGCGATCTCGTCGGGCGTCGTCACCACGCGCTGGGGGACGATCCGGACCGGGATGTCGGCCGACTCCTCGAGGCACTCGGCGATCCGGCGCGCGTGCTCCTCGACCGTTCGCAGAGTCTCCGGTCCGTACAGGTGCTGGCTACCGGTGACGAACCAGGCCTCCAGCTCGCGCAGCGCCTGGTGGCTCATCCCTTCACCGCCCCGGACATGAAGCCGCGCATGTAGTAGCGCTGGAGCAGGACGAAGATGAGGATGCAGGGCAGCGCCATGACCACGACGCCTGCCTCGGTTGCGCCGTAGTCGATGACACCCATCGTCTGCTGCCGCAGGACCGCGATCGCCAGCGGCAGCGGCGACTGGCTGGGGTCGCTGATGAGGATCAGCGGCGCAAAGAAGTCGTTCCAGGAGGCAAGGAACGCGAAGAGGACGACCGTGATCAGGCCCGGAATGACCGCGGGAAGCATGATGCTGCGCAGGACATCGAAGGAGTTGGCGCCGTCGACCAGTGCCGATTCCTCGAGCTCGCGGGGCACCACTTCGAACGAGATCCGCATCATGAATGTCGCGAACGGCAGCTGGTACACGGACAGCACGAGGCTCAGGCCGAGCAGGGTGTTGTCGAGGTTCAGCTGGCGCAGCAGCACGTACAGCGGGATCAGCAGGGTCGCGCCCGGAACCATCAGGATGGCCAGCGTGAGCAGGAACAGGATGTTCTTGCCCGGGAACTGGAAGCGGGCGAACGAATAGCCGCCCAGCGTCGAAACGGTCACCGTGAAGAACACCGTCAGCGCCGCGATGATGACGCTGTTCGAGAAGTACCTGGGCAGGCCTTCCTGGAAGTCGAACAGCCGCTGGTAGTTGCCAAGACCGTAGCCGAACGTCTGCGCCGAGCCGGCCTGGGCGCTGAACGATGCGATCGTGGCCCACGCGATCGGGAACAGGAAGATGATGACGAGGCCGCCGGTCAAGACGTAGTACGGCGTCCGGGCGAACATCGATCTCATATGTCGCTCATGCCACTGCCGTCCCGCGACGAAGCAGCCGGAACCAGATCATGTTGAGGATCAGGAGCGCGCCCAGCAGGACGAGCGAGATGGCGGCGGCGGTACCGAGGTTCTGCCGCACGAAGGCCTGCTGGTAGATGAGCTGCACGATGGTGACCGTGGAGTTGTCCGGGCCACCCTTGGTGAGCAGGTAGAAGTGGTCGAACGCCAGCAGCGATCCGGTCACGCAGAGGATCAGCGCGAGCGCGAGTGACGGGCGCAACAGCGGCAGCGTGATGTGCCGGAAGATCTGCATCCGACCGCCGCCGTCGATCGACGCGGCCTCGTACAGCTCCGTGGGGATGCCCTGCAGGCCGACCAGCAGGATGAGCATGTACAGACCGACGAACTTCCAGACGATCATGAAGACCGTCGAGAGGAAGGCATTCGTGTGCGTCGCGAAGAACAGGATCGGTTTGTCGATCAGGCCGACGTCCTGGAGGAGCGGGTTCACGGGCCCGATGCTGTCCGAGTAGAAGCCCCAGAACAGCAGCGACGCGGCCGCGAGGCCGACCGCCAGCGGGATGAGGAACACGGTGCGCAGCATCCCGACCCAGCGGCTCGTCTCCTGCACGATGAGGGCGAGGCCGAGTCCCAGGCCGATGAGCAGGACGGTCACGATGACCGTGTAGCGGATCGTGAACTCGATGGCCGGCCAGAACAGCGGGTTGTTGTTGAGCGCCCCGTAGTTCGTCGGGAAGTTGATCCCCTTGTCGCCGCCGAGGAGCTTCCAGTCGCTCGCGGACATCTGGCCCACGAGCAGCAGCGGCGCGATGAAGAACACGACCACGAACACCAGCGTCGGCAGCGCGTACATGAAGCCCGCGAGACTCCGCCGGCGACCCAGGGCACCGGGCCGGACGGTCAGCCTTCGGGCGGCGAGCCGCGATGTGACGCTCATGGCGATGCGTGGTCCTCGGTCACTCGAGAGGATGGTGACACGGTGCGGGCCCGAGGAGGGAGACCCGCACCGTGTCGTTCACGTCAGCCTTGGATGGCGGCCCTGCTAGTTGCCCTGCAGGACCGATGTGATGCCCGCGTTGAGCTCGTCGATCTTCGCGTCGTCGGCGTCGTCGAAGACGGCCGCTCGGAACAGCTGGATCCACGGGCTCTGCGGGTCGTTGAACGCTGCAGTTGAAGTTGACGGCCAACGGCGTCTTGCCCTTGCCCGCAATCGTGTTGAAGAGGACCAGCCGAGGATCGGCTGAGCTGTACTGGTTGTCGGCGAGGTCGGTCCGGGCAACGACGTTGCCTCCCTTCGCCACGACCTCGACCTGGTTGTGGTCACCCAGCATCCAGGTGATGAAGTTCCAGGCCGCCTCGGGGTTCTTGGCGTCCTTGGAGATGCCGATGCTGTCGCCACCGACGAAGGTGGACTCACCGCCGTTTACGCCGGCGATGGCAGTCACGCCGAGGTTGTCGAGCGGCATGCCCTCGCTCTCCTGGAGGCTGGCAGGCATCGGCATGATGCCAACCTTGCCCGCGGGGAACGGTTGGGTCCAGGTGGGACCGGCTTCCTGCTGGGATTCGGGGTTGATGACGCCCTCGTCCCACAGCGCGTTGAAGGTCTTGTAGATCTCCTTGGCGTCGGCGGAGTTGAGGAGCGCCTCGGTGCCATCCGCGTTCATGACGTCGCCGCCACCGGCCCAGATGATCGGCCACCAGGTGAAGACGTTGCAGCCGCCGCAGTTCCCGCCGAAGGAGGTGCCGTAGGTGCCGTCGATGCCGAGCTTCTGGACGGCACGCGCGGCGTCGGCGAACTCCTTGAGCGTCTTGGGCGGATTCTCCGGATCGAGCCCGGCCTGCGTGAACAGGTCCTTGTTGTACATCCACACGGACAGGTCGATGATGAACGGCAGGCCGTACTTCTTGCCTTCCCAGGTCGACGCGTCGATGTGCGCCGGGCCGACGTTCTCGATACCGGGCAGCCCGTTGATGCGGTCAGTGAGGTCCGCGAACAGACCCTGTGACGTCCAGTTCGGCATGAACACGACGTCGGCCGAGAACAGGTCCGGCAGCTCGCTGGCGGTCGCCGCGTTACCCACGACCCCGACGTACTCGTCCGTCGGAACGAGGCGCAGCTCGACCTTGTTCTTGTGTGTCGCGTTGTACTCGTCGACCTGCGACTGGACACGGGTCTCCGTCGCTGCACGGCTCCACATCGTGATGGTGCTGCCGTCGTCGACGCCCTGCTCGGGGATCGCGCCTGCCGCCGCGGGCGAACCAGCCGGCGCGCTCCCTGCCGGCGCGCTCGCTGCCGGCGCCTCGGACGGCGGCGGAGCCGCCGATGCCCCACCCGCCGGGCTTGACGTGGTCGTCGCTGAATTGCACGCGCCGAAGATGAGGATCGCCGCCACGATGAGGGCGGACGAGCGGAGATGCTTGGCCATCGTGCTCCTCCTGCTTGAGCGTCGAAACGCATGGCGCAAGACGACGCAGCGCGCATAGCCTACACGAGGAAATCGAGTGCGTACAATCGTTTGCGCACAATCGCGGCCATGCTCCGGCCGACGGATAGGGAGAGCCGAATGACGAGCGTCAAGCTGGGTGCCAACCTCTGGAGCCAGGCCAGCGACTGGCCCGGTTTCCTGTCCGCGGCGCAGCGCGCAGAAGCGCTCGGGTTCGACTCGTTCTGGACCTGGGACCACCTCCTGGCGATCTTCGGCGACCCCCACCAGCCGATCTTCGAGGGGTACACGGCGCTCGCGGCCGTTGCGCAGGCCACCGAACGCATTCCACTTGGATTGTTCGTCGGCGCCAACCCGTTCCGGAACCCCGGCCTCGTTGCCAAATCCGTCACGACGATCGACCACATCAGCGGCGGCCGAGCGATCATGGGCCTCGGCGGTGCGTGGTTCGAGCTCGAGCATCGCGCGTTCGGCATCGACTTCGGATCGGGCTTCGGGCAACGGCTGGACTGGCTGGGCGAGGCGCTCGACGCGGTGAGCCGGCTGATCCGCGGCGAGACGGTGACGAGCCCGCCGGGTGGGCGCTACGCCTTCGACGACCTGCGGATCGATCCCCCGCCGGTCCAGTCGCATCTGCCGATCATGATCGGGGGCTCTGGCGAACAAAAGACCCTTCGACTCGTGGCCCGCTACGCCGACATGTGGAACGCGTTCGGCTCACCCGAGACGCTCGCCCACAAGGACTCCGTCCTGCGCGAACGGTGCGAGGAGGTCGGTCGCGATCCGGACACCATCGAACGGACCGTCGGCTGCAAGGTGACGATCCGGCGTACCGCGGAGGAAGCCGAGCGGGTGCGCCGCGGGCTCCTGGAGCACAACCGCACGCCGCTCGAGCGGGTGGCAGGCGACGAGACGTTCTGGACCGGCACGGCCGAGCAGATCGCCGAGACGATGGCCGGCTACCGGAAGATCGGGTTCCACACGTTCATCGTCGAGCTGCCCGCGCCGTATGACGACGAGACGATGGAATCGCTGATCCGCGACGTGAAGCCGATGGTGTCCAGCAGCTGACGCCTTGCGGGCGCTCGTTCCGGTCCGGGCGTCCGCTATCGTGGTTCCGCGATGTCGTACGCGCTCTCCCTCGGTCAGCTCGGATCGACTGTTGCCCCGCCCCCGGCCGCCTCCGAGGCACCGACCGACGTCCTGCTCGGCCTGTTCATCCTGTTCGTCGGTGCGAAGCTCGGCGAGGAGGTCGCTCGCCGCCTGGGTCAGCCGGCCGTCGTCGGCGAGCTGCTCGGTGGCTTCGTCGTCGGACCGTATGCCCTCGGGCTCGTGAACCCCGGCGAGACGGCCGCGGTGTTCTCCGAGCTCGGCGTGATCATCCTGTTGTTCTCGGTCGGGTTGGAGGTGCGCCTCGACGACCTGCTGGCGGTGGGCCGGCCGGCGGTGCTGACCGCGGTCATCGCGATGATCCTGCCGATCGCCGCTGGCATCGGGCTCGGACTTGCGATCGGGGCAGAGCTCGAGACGGCCGCGTTCGTCGGCCTCGCGCTGTGCGCCACGAGCATCGGGATCACCAGCCGGGTCCTCGGGGAGCTCGGCGTGCTCGACCGGACGTTCGCGCGGGTCGTCCTCGGTGCCGCGGTGATCGACGACATCCTGGCGCTGATCGCGATCGGGCTGGTGACCGGCGCGGCCACCGGCGAAGAGACCCAGTCCGCGCTGCTCATCACGGTATCGGCGTTCGGGCTGGTCGGACTCGGCTTCGCCGCCGCTCGCCGCGCCCGCGGGCTGAAGCGCGAGGTGTTCACCTGGCCGCTCTTCGCGGATACGCCGCTCGTCCCGGCGTTCATCCTGATGTTCGCGCTGGCGCTGGTCTCCGCGTTCGTGGGGCTGGCGGCGATCATCGGCGCGTTCGTGGCCGGGCTGATCGTTGCCGAGACCGAGGCGCAGGAAGAGCTCGAGCACGAGATGCGCCCGCTCGCCCAGATCTTCACGCCGTTCTTCTTCGCGTTCACCGGAGCCCAGCTCGATCTCGGCGCGCTGGCCGACCCGAGCATCCTCGCCCTGGTCGTCGCGCTCGTCGTGCTCGGCGTGATCACCAAGGCCGTCGGAGGCATCATCGGCTCCTGGTCCATCGGCCGTTGGGGCGCCACCACCGTCGGGTTCGGGATGGTCCCGCGCGGGGAGGTCGGCATCGTCGTCGCCAACCTCGGGCTGGCGACGGGGCTCCTGACCGGGAGCCTGTTCAGCGCGGTGCTGGTTGCCGTGATCGCGACCACGATCGTCGCGCCGTACCTGCTCGCGTTCTCGATCCCCAAGGCGATCGCCGAGGACGAGGACCGCGGCGGCGGAGCGGACTCGATCAGCCGGAGCCCGTCGCGCCGACCGCCTGAGCCGAGCCGCTACGTCACAGGGACAGCGGCGACCTCGCCGGTCCCGTTGTTCCGCTCCAGAGCGTGATCTGCCGGCCGGGCGACAGGCGCCCTCGGTTCAGGACGACCGTCGCATCGGCCTCCGCGGCGACAGCCGGGCGATGCGAGATCACGATCGTGGTGCGGCCGGCCAGGAACGGAGCGAGCGCGGTCATCAGGCGTCGCTCCGTCACGGCGTCGAGGTCGGCCGTCGCCTCGTCGAGGACCAGGATCGGGGCGTCCCGGATGACCGCCCGCGCGATCGCGAGGCGCCGCCGCTCCCCGCCGCTGAGTCGGATGCCGTCCTCGCCGATCCGCGTGTCGTAGCCGTGCGGGAGGGTCGTGACGAAGTCGTGGAGCTGGGCCAGGCGGCAGGCAGCCTCGATCTGCTCGTCGGTCACGTCCGGGTCGGCCAGGGCCAGGTTGTCGCGGATCGTCGCGTCGAACAGGTCCACCCGCTGCGACACGACCCCGAACAGGCTCCGGGCGTCGTCGGCCCGCAGCTGGCGGAGGTCGCAGCCGCCGACGAGGATCTGCCCGTCCGAGTAGTCCCAGAACCGGAGCAGCAGGTTGACGAGTGTCGACTTGCCCGAGCCGCTGGGGCCGACGATCGCCAGGCTGCCGCCGGCCGGAACCGAGAAGCTGACGTCGTCCAGGACCGCCCTGCCGCCGGGGTCGTAGCGGAAGGTGACTCCCCGGACGTCCACGGCCAGGCCCGGCCGGAGCGGACCCGGTACCGGAGGAACCACGGGCATCGCGGGCTCTTCAACGGGCGGCGGGGCATCGACGACCTCGAAGAGGCGTCCGGCTGCCGCCCGGCTCGCGCCGAGCAGCTGGATGGACAACGACAGGGGCTGAACCGCCTCGAAGGCCGCGATGGCCGCGAGCGGCAGCAGCGCGAGGTACACGCCGTCCAGCGTGCCACCGACCACGAGCGGAACGGCCAGCCCCAGGATGGCAATGGCACACAGGCTTGTGAGCAGTGCTGCCAGACCCACGCTCAGTCCTCGGAACAGGGCCTGCCGCTCCCCCGTTCGATCGAGGTCGCTGCCAAGCGCGAGGACCGTGGCCCGGTGGCCGTCGGCCCGGTCGAGGGCGATGAGGTCGGCCAGGCCGTTCACCTCGTCGACGATGGTGGCGCTCAACTCGCCGCGTGTCCTCACCGACCGTTCCGCGACCTCGCGCGACAGCCAGCGGGTCAGCAGCGGGAGGACGACGCCGACGAGCACGAGGAACGCGAGGAGGACGAGCCCGAGCGTGACGTCGAAGACGCCCAGCAGCACGCAGGCGAACGCGGTCACGAGGACTGCGACGATCGGCGGCAGGAACACGCGGACGTAGAAATCCTCGAGCGTCTCGACATCGGCGACGATTCGAGCGAGCAGGTCCCCGCTTCGGCGGTTCGTCAGGCGGGCCGGCGCGAGCGGCTCGATCGCGGCATAGAACCAGACCCGCACGTCGGCCAGGATCCGAAGGGTCGCGACGTGCGTTGCGTAGCGCTCGAGGTAGCGGAACGCGGCCCGGCCGATGGCCAGGACCCGGACCGCGGTGACCGCGAGGGCGATCTCGGCCACGTTGTCCACGACGGCGGCCCTGCTGACGAGGAACGCCGACATCGCCACGAGCGCGACGTTGGAGGCGATGGCCAGGAAGCCGAGGAGGGCGCCGGCCGCAACCCAGCGTCGATGCGCCGACATGAGACCGACCAGCCGGGCGACGGGTCCGCGCGTCATCCGAGTGATCCCCCGACCACAGGCCCCGGCACCCAGGCAGGCCTCGGGCCGACCTCGGCGACGGACCCGTCGTCCGCCGGCCACGCGGCGAGGAGCCCGGCGAATGCCCCGCCGGCGCGCTGCAGCTCGGCCGGCGACCCGAATTCGACGAGCCGGCCTGCATCCAGGACGGCGACGAGGTCCGATGTCAGCGCGAGCCGCGGTCGATGGGAGATGGCGATGATCGTCCGCGCACCCGCCAGCCGATCGAGCAGCGCGACGATCGTCTCCTCACCGGTCGTGTCGAGATGCGCCGTCGGCTCGTCGAGGAGCAGGACGCCGGGGTCGCGGAGCAGCGCACGGGCGATCGCGAGCCGTTGCCGCTGGCCACCGCTGAGCCGGGTCCCGCCCTCGCCGACACTCGTGTCGAGTCCGGCCGGCAGGTCGGCGATGATCTCGGAGGCGCCCGACAGACGGATCGCGTCCAGCAGCTCGCGCGTCGTCGCTGCGGGGCGGGCGAGCCGCAGGTTGTCGGCAATCGTGCCGTGGAAGAGACGCGGCGACTGCGGCACGTACCCGACGGCGGCCCGCCAGGCGCCCAGCTCGATGTCGGTGAGCTCGACGCCACCGACGAGGATCCGGCCGTCATCCGGTTCGAGGAACCGGAGCAGGAGGCCGGCCAGCGTCGACTTGCCGGCACCGCTCGGCCCGACGATCGTCAGCCGGCCCCCGGCGGGGATGCGCGAACGTCACGTCATCGAGCGCGCGGCGATCACGTTCGGGGTACTGGTAGCTCACGCCATCGAGGGCGATGGCCGGCGGTCGCGGGACCTCCCTGGTTGCCGCTCGCGCGCGATGCGACCGGGGATGGCGCGGGGTGCGTCGAGGATCGCGAACAATCGCCCGGCGGCGACCTGGCCTGCGGATCCCGCGTGATAACGCTGGGCCAGGACGCGCAGGGGCAGGAAGAACTCGGGCGCGATGACGAGCACGGCGAGGGCGCGCTCGAACGCGATCTCACCCTCCATCAGGCGCAGGCTCACCTCGACGGCAACCAGCGCCATCGCGACGGCGCCCGCCCAATCGAGCACGAGCCCGGTCTGGAATGCGCTCCGGAGGACCTCCAGCGTCGTCTCGCCGAACTGCCGGCTGATCGTCCGCATGGTGCCGACCTGCTCGGCACTGCGGCCGAACGCCTTGAGCGTCGCGATGCCGCGCAGCATGTCCACGAAATAGGCGCTCATCCAGCGCAACTCGGCGAAGCGGCGCGTGCTGATCGCCCTCGTCCGCCCCCCGATCACCGCGAGGAGCAGGACAAGGATCGGGCCCGCGAACACGAGCACGAGGGCGGTCGGCGGATCGATGACGAACACGACGCCGAGAACGAGGAGCGGCACCGCCGCGGCGAGCGACCGCGCGGGCAGGTACGACGTCATCCATGCGTCCAGCCCTTCGAGCCCGTTGACCAGGGTGCTTGCGAGGTCGCCACTCCGTTCGGCGCTGACGTGCGCGGGTCCCAGCTCGAACAGGCGCCCGGTCACGTCGCGGCGGAGCTGGCCCTTGAGCCGGCTCGCTGCCCGTTGGGCGAGCACCTCGGACGTGAACAGGAAGGCGGCCCGGCAGTCCGCCGAGGAGCACGAGCGCGATCAGCAGGGGCACGATCGCGTCGGGCGGCCGGGATTCGACGAACACCGCGGCGATCACCAGGCTGAGCAGCAGGCCCGACGCGATGATGCGTCGTGGCGGCGAGGAATCCACAGGCGACCGCAAGCCAGTGCAGACGGCGCGCCGCCGGCACGTAGGCGAGGAGGCGACTGTCGGCCGACGGGTCGCGTCCTCGCCGGCCGCGCCTCACGTCGGCGATCCGGCGGCCGACGTGCCTAGTACCCGTCTGAATCGACGGTCGCCTTGCCGCTGAAGATGTAGTAGACGCCCGCCGTGTAGAGCAACACGAATGGCACGCCGATGATGGCGACGATGAGGGTCACCGTCAGGGTGTTGTCGGCGGAGGCGGCGTTCGTGACCGTCAGGTTGTAGGCCGGGTCGGTCGTCGAGATGAGCAGGTTCGGGTAGATGCCGATGGCGCCCGAGATGATCAGCAGGGCGATCATCGCTGATGAGCTGATGAATGCCCTGAAGGTCTCGCCGCGGCGCACGAACATCCAGGCCGCAATGAGCGCCAGGAGGGCGGCCGCCGGGAAGATCACCGGCCAGATGTCGTTCGTGTAGCGCTCCGTGATCTGCTGCTTGAACAGGACCATCGCGACCACGACGAGCGTGTTCAGGACGAAGAAGACGCCCAGGAGACGCGGCAGGACGCGTTCGAGGCGTGCCTGGAGCTCCCCCTCGGTCTTCATCACCAGGTAGATCGCGCCGTGTGCGGCAAGCATCGCCACCGTCGTTACGCCGACGAGCAGGGCGAACGGCGTGAGCAGGTCGATGAGGGAAACCTGGATGTTGCCGTCGGCGTCGATCGGCACGCCGCTCAGCACGTTGCCGAAGGCCACCCCGAGGAGCAGCGCGAGCCCGGCCGACGCCGCCCAGAACACCGTGTCCCATGTCGCTCGCCAGCGCGGCGACGGCTCCTTGCTGCGGAACTCGAGGGCCACGGTTCGCAGGATGATCACCAGCAGGACGAGCATGAATGCGAGGTAGAAGCCGGAGAACAACGAGGCGTACACGAGCGGGAAGCAGGCGAACAGGACGCCGCCCGCGATCACGAGCCACACCTCGTTGCCGTCCCAGACCGGACCGATGCTGTTCAGGAACGTGCGCCGCTCCATGTCGGTCCGGGCGAGCGGCAGGTGGAGGATGCCGACCCCCATGTCGAAGCCATCGAGGATCAGGTACGCCGCGACGATCAGGATGAAGAGGACGAACCAGATGTCGGCGAGGGTCATGGCAGCTCCTTCGCGTCGGCGCGGTCGCGGCGGCGGAAGACGTCACGGAACGTGTCCGGCAGGCTGGACATCTCGACCGTCTCCACGTCCTCGAGCGGCTCTGGGCCACCCTGGATCCTCTTGTTGAGCAGGTACAGGAAGAGCGCCAGCAACAGCGCGTAGAGGATGACGAACATCCCCAACGACAGGACCACGTCGATGGCGGTCAGCAGCGGCGATACGCCGTCGGCGGTCAACAGGACCTCGTAGACGACCCATGGTTGGCGTCCGATCTCGGCCGTCCACCAGCCGGCGATGATCGCCACCTCGACGAAGAACACCGTGATCACGAACAGCCGCAGAATCCAGCGCGCGTCCCAGATCCGCCGCGGCCGATCGGGATCCCCCTTCTTCCCTCGCTTGAGGAGGTAGAAGAGGCCACCCAGCACCCCGACGCCCGCGAACAACGTCCCCAGGCCGAACATCAGGTGATAGACCTGGAACAGGAGGGCGATCGGCGGCGTCGGCTGGCCGGGGAAGTCGTTGAGCCCGGTGACGTAGGCCTGCGGGTTGAAGTACGCCAGGATGCTGAGCAGGCAGGGGATCGAGATGCCGCTCGTTGTCTGGGTGGCCACATCGACCCAGCCGACGACGTACAGCGGCGCACACGTCGTGCCCTGCCACAGGCCTTCCATCGACGCGAGCTTGATGGGCTGATTGTGCGTGACCTCGACGGCCATGCTGGCACCGAAGATGGCCACGTTCGAGATGGCGAAGACGATGAAGAACGGCAGGGCCAGGGAGAAGTTGGCTCGCGCCAGGTCGAGGTGGCGCTTCTTCAGCAGGTACCACGCGCTGACGCTGAGCATCAGCGCCGATCCCGCCGTCCACGACGCGACCCAGACGTGGAGGAGGCGCGGGATGAACGATGGCGTGAACACGACATCGACGAAGCGACGTCATGACCGCCCGCGTCGGCGCCGGATCGCTGACGACCTCGAAGCCCTGCGGGGTCTGCATCCAGGAGTTCGCCATCAGGATCCACAGGGCACTGAAGTGAGCCCCGAACACGACCATGAACGTCGCGAAGAACCACAATTTCGGTCCGAGGCGATTGCCCCCGAAGAGCATCAGGCCGAGGAACCCGCCCTCCAGGGCGAACGCGAACACGCCCTCCGCGGCGAGCAGGCTGCCGAAGACGTTGCCGACGAAGCGCGAATAGTCGGCCCAGTTCATCCCGAACTCGAACTCCTGGACGACGCCGGTCGCCACGCCGATCGCGAAGATCAGGCCGTAGACCTTGGTCCAGAAGAAGGCCAGCTGGCGCCATTTCGGGTCCTTCGTGCGCAGATGGGCCCCCGACACCACGAGCAGCATGATCCCGAGGCCCATCGACAGCGGCGGGAAGATGAAATGGAAGCTCGCCGTGAACGCAAACTGGATGCGCGACAGCAGTTCAGCGTCCATGGGCTAGCCCCTTCGATGCTTCGCCTTGCGGTTGCTCCGACGGGCTCTCGAAGGCGTCCTGTCGGAGCCCGGACGTCGCCAGGTCGAGCATCCCGCCACGACACAGGAGGTGCGCGACCAGGCCTGTCCAGCCCGTCTGATGCGAGGCGCCGATCCCGGCGCCCGTGTCCCCGTGGAAGTACTCGTGGAACTGCAGGAGACCGCCCCATTCCGGGTCGGTCGCGTAGCGGTCGTAGGCGCGATACACCGGCCGGCGTCCCTCCGCATCGGGTAGCCAGATCGAGACCAGCCGCGCAGCCAGATCGCGCGCGACGTCCCGCAGCCGAAGGCGACGACCTGAGCCCGTCGGGTACTCGACCGTGAACGTCTCGCCGAGGCCGTCGTCCCAGCGCAGCAGCGATTCGATCACCAGGTAGTTGACGGGGAACCAGATCGGACCGCGCCAATTGGAGTTGCCGCCGAACAGGCCGGTCGTCGACTCGCCGGGCTCGTAGTCGACCGTCGCGGTGACGCCCCCGACCGTCACGCTGAACGGCTGGTCGCGGTGGCGCTGCGACAGCGCGCGAAGGCCGTGTGGAGAGAGGAACGCGCTCTTCGTCAAACACCTCGCGGAGCACACGTTCGAGCGATACGGGCGGCAGCAGGCTCAGCAGGAAGCGTTCCCCGTCGGGCGTCGTGGTCACCGATCCGCGTGCCCGGATCGACTCGTCCGTGACGCCGGCGTTCGCCAGGAAGCGCGCGAAGTGCTTGCCGAACATCGCGCCAAGCTGGGCCGCACCTCGCGGCACCGAGGTGGCCGGCAGGACCGGCAGCAGCCCGATCATCGAGTGGATGCGCAGCGGCATGCTGGTGCCATCGGGCAGGTGCAGCGCGTCGTAGTAGAACGCGTCCGACTCGTCCCAGAGGCCCTGCTGGTTGATGGCGCCCGGCGATCCGCACCCCATGCTCGAGGAACGTGATCATCAGGTCGCGATAGGACGGGTCGTGCTCGGCCAGGATCGACGCCATCCGCAGCATCGACATGCAGTAGGCGAACATCCACGCGGTCGCGTCCGACTGCTCGAGGCGCCCGGGGAACGGCAGCTTCGATCGGTCGAATGCGCTGAGGTTGTCCAGGCCGAGGAAGCCACCCGAGAACAGGTCGTCGCCGCTCGAATCCTGGCGGTTCAGCCACCACGTGAAGTTGAGCAGCAGCTTGTGGAAGATCCGCCGCAGGAAGTCGGTGTCCCGCCGGCCGTCGATCTCCCAGACGCGGATCGCGGCCACGGCGTGAACCGGCGGATTGACGTCGTCGAACGACCACTCGTAGGCGGGCAGCGCCCCGTTGGGATGCTGGAACCACTCCCGGCACAGGACGAGCAGCTGGTACTTGGCGAACGCCGGATCGATGTGGGCAAGCGTGATCGCGTGGAACGCGAGGTCCCAGGCGGCGAACCACGGGTACTCCCACGAATCGGGCATCGACAGGATGTCGAGCGAGTCGACGTGGCGCCAGCCCGCGTTGCGACCGTGGCGCCGCTCGGCGGGAGGCGCTTCGGTGTCGCCGGCCAGCCAGCGCGTCACGTTGTAGGCGTAGAACTGCTTGCACCAGAGCATGCCGGCGAACGCCTGGCGCATGATCAGCGCCTCGTCCGCGGTCATGCCGTCCCGGGCCAGTCCCGCGTAGAACGCATCCGCCTCGATCTGCCGTGAGCGCATCACCTCGCCGAACGCCGCACCGAGCGGATCACTGGCAACGTGCTCGCCGGTCGGCCGGAGCCGGAGCCGGATCTCGGCGCTCGCGCCAGGCTCCAGCGTGACCTGGTACCACGCCGCCGCCTTCGTTCCCGCGCCGTGGGCGACCGTGTCCGCACCGTTGACCACGTGGTCGTTGATCCCGTCCTTCGGGTAGGCCGTGGTCGGCGGCTGGCCGTACAGGCGTTCCAGGTTGGTCTCGTTCTCGCAGAACAGCAGCTGGGGCTGGTCTCCGCCTGGGCCGGCCCCGACGTCGAGCGCGTAGTCCCCGAGATCGGTGTGCGTCGCGAACAACGAGCGGCCCTGATCGGTCGCGATGATCGACGGCCGTGGCGTGCCGTCGCCCCACGACCAGGTGTTGCGGAACCAGAGCGTCGGCAGCACGTGGAGCGTGTCGGTTGTGGGGCCGGCGTTCTTGACCGTGATCCGCATCAGGATGTCGGTCGGATCGGCCTTCGCGTAGTCGACCTCGACGACCCAGTAGCCGCCGTCGAACACGCCGGTGTCGAGCAGCTCGTACTCGCCCTCGAGCTTCGAGCGCTCGCGATTGACGCGGAGGAGATCGTCGTACGGGAATTCGGCCTGCGGGTAGTGGTAGCGCCAGCGCAGCCAGGCGCTCGACGGCAGCGCATCGAGGTACCACCAGTAGTCCTTGGCGTCCTCGCCGTGGTTGCCCTCGCTGTTCGCGAGCCCGAACATCCGCTCCTTGAGGATCGGGTCGCGGCCGTTCCACAGCGCCAGCCCGAGGCACAGCCGCCCGAAGACGTCGGACAGCCCGGCCATCCCGTCCTCGTTCCAGCGGTAGGCCCGGGAACGGGCGTGATCGTGCGGGAAGTAGGACCACGCGTCGCCGTCGGCGCTGTAGTCCTCGCGAACCGAGCCCCACGCCCGTTCGGCCACGTAGGGACCCCACAGGTACCACGGGCTCGCCCCGTCGAGACCCTCCTCGAGGTGGCCGGGGTCGGCCATCCGCTCGCGCTCCGGATCGAGCGGCGGCGGCGTCGGGGTGGTCACGGGTTGGCCTCCTCGGGGACGGCAGCCTGGGCGGCGAGGACCACGACGGACCGCGGACCCACCCGATAGCGTGGCCGTCTCGACGGCCGGGGCCTCCTCGCCGAAGCGGATGTCATCCGGGGATGCGAGGGTCGTGTCGAGGATGCGCTGCCAGGCCGTGCCGTCCGCGGGAAGCGGGAGGGCGAAGTCGAGCGGCTCCCAGTAGGCGTTGGACGATGATGTGGAGCGCCACCGACCGGCCGCTGATCGTGACTGCGAGGCTTCGCGAGTCGTACGAACGATCCGGGCGGTCCAGCGCCACGCCGTGCCAGTCGATGCGCGCCGTTGCCAGCAGCTCCAGCAGCGTCACGTCGATCGGCAGATCGAGCAGCTCCTGGGCGCGCCTGCGCGCCGCGACCAGCGACGCGGTGAAGCGCAGCATGCCGGCCTCGCGCTCGACGGCCGACCAGTCGAACCAGCTGAGCTCGTTGTCCTGGCAGTAGGCGTTGTTGTTCCCGCCCTGGCTGCGCAGCACCTCGTCGCCCATCGTCAGCATCGGCACGCCGACGGCGAGCAGGGTCAATGTCAGCAGGTTCTTCGCCTGGCGGCGGCGCAGCTCGATGATGGCCGGATCGTCGGTCGCGCCCTCGGCGCCGCCATTCCAGCTGAGGTTGTCGTTGCTCCCGTCGCGGTTGTCCTCGCCGTTCGCGTCGTTGTGCTTGTGGTCGTAGCTGACCAGGTCGGCGAGGGTGAACCCGTCGTGACAGGTCACGAAGTTGACCGTCTTCTGCGCCTCGCGATTGGCGTGCGCGTACAGGTCCGGGCTGCCGATCAGCCGCTGGCTCACGGCCCACACGCGGCCGGGATCGCCACGCACGAACCCGCGCACGTCATCCCGGAAGCGGCCGTTCCACTCCACCCAGCGGTCGCCCACGAACGAGCCGACCTGGTACAGCCCGGCGGCGTCCCACGCCTCGGCGATCAGCTTCGTCCCGGACAGCACCGGGTCGCTGTCGATGTCCCACAGGATCGGCGGTCGCGCCAGCGGCCGGCCGTCCTCGTCGCGTGACAGCACGGACGCCAGATCGAAGCGGAAGCCGTCGACGTGCATCTCCGCGACCCAGAAGCGCAGGCTGTCGACGATGAGCCGGCGCACCACCGCGGCGTTGGCGTCGAGGCTGTTGCCGGTCCCGCTGTAGTCGGCGTAGCCGCCGCGCCCGTCGAGCAGGTAGTACTCCTCGTTGGCGAGCCCGCGGAAGCAGAACGTCGGCCCGTCGAGGCCGCTCTCGGCCGTGTGGTTGTAGACGACGTCGAGGATGACCTCGAGCCCGGCGCGGTGGAGCGCCTTGACGAGATCGCGGAACTCGTCGGCGGCGCCGAGCGCATCGGGCCGGCTGCTGTACGGCGCGTGCGGTGAGAAGTAGGAAACCGGCTGGTAGCCCCAGTAGTTCGGCCGTCCTGCGGGGGCGGCCAGCCGATCGAACTGGAACACCGGCAGCAGTTCGATCGCGCTGACACCAAGGTCGACCAGGTACGGGATCCGCTCGATGAACCCGGCGTAGGTCCCCCGCCGGGCGTCGGTCACGCCCGAGTTCGGGTGCGCGGTGAAGCCGCGCACGTGCGCCTCGTACACGACCGTGTCGTGGAGCGGCCGGTTGAGCGGCCGATCGCCCTCCCAGTCGTACGTCGACAGGTCGACGACCACGCTCTTCATCGCCCGACCGATCGCATCCGGGGCCGCAGGCGACAGGTCCCGGGCGTAGCCCGGCGGAACGGCGACGCCGCGTCCGTACGGGTCGAGCAGGACGAGCCGCTCGTCGAACCGCACCCCGGCGGTCGGCGCCCACGGCCCGCGAGCCCGGAAGGCGTAGACCTGGCCGGCCCCGATGCCCGGCACGAACCCGTGCCAGTAGCCGCCCGTCCGGTTGGTGGCACGATCGAGCGGGAGGACCGCGCTCGGGGCGTCGTCGGCCGGGCCGTCGAACAGCAGCAGGTCCATCCCCGTTGCGCGCTGGCTGAACACGGAGAAGTTCACCCCGTCGGCCGTCACGGTCGGGCCGATCGGCGCGGAGCTGCCCGGCATGACAGCCGCCGAAGCGACCCGGCCATTCCCCGGCGCGAACGTCGCCACCACCTCGCTCAGAGCCCGACGCTCGCCTGCATCATCCCGCCGTCCACGATGTAGGTCGTGGCGGTGCCGTACGACGCGCCATCGGAGGCAAGGAACGCGACGAGGTTGGCGATCTCCCCGGGTTCGGCCACCCGGCCGATCGGGATCGCTCCCTCGAGCTTCGCCCGCGCGACGGGGTCGGCGAGGGTGACTTCGTCGATCGGCGTGTGGACCGCACCGGGTGCGACACCGACGACCGTGATGCCGTGCGGAGCGAGCTCCACGCCGGCTGTCCGGGTCAGCATCCGCACGCCGCCCTTCGCCGCGCAGTACGGCGCGTTGCCGGGCATCGGCCAGTCCTCGTGGATCGACGAGATGTTGATGATCCGGCCGCCGCCACCCTGCTCGATCATCTGCTTCGCCGCCAGCTGGACACCGAAGAACGCGCTCTTGAGGTCGATCCCGATCACGAGGTCGAACTGGCGCTCGGTGGTGTCGAGCACCCCGGTCCGCGTCTCCATGCCGGCGTTGTTGACCATGATGTCGAGGCGGCCGAACGCCGCGACCGTCTTGTCGACGAGAGCCTGCAGGTCGGCGATCGACGACACGTCGCCCATGACCGCCTGCGCCTTGCCCCCGGCTGCCTCGATCGCCTTGACCGTCGCTTCGGCGGCCTCCTGGTTCTTGTGGTAGTTGACCGTGACCGCGGCACCTTGCCGGCCCAGCTCGAGGCTGATCGCGTGGCCGATCCCGCTGTCACCACCGGTGACGATGGCGGCCTTGTTCTCCAACGACATCTCGTCCCTCCTCAAGAATTGATGGATACCTTCAGGTTGCGGGGCTGCGGTTTCGCACGACGACGAACGACAGCAGCCCCATGACAAGCGCGACGATCGCCACGGCTCCGTAGATCAGCCGTCAGGCTCAACCCGACGTGCTCCTCCAGCGGACCGATCCCGAACGCGGCGAGTCCATACCCCATCTGGTAGAAGGCGATGAGCAGCCCGGCGAGTGACGCTCCCACTGCGACCAGCTCGCGCTGGCCGAAGCTGATCGTCAACGGCAGGAGCGCCGAACAGCCCAGGCCCGCCAGCCCGAACACGAGGATCGCCGACGTCGGAGCGCCCGAGGGCAGGATCGCCAGCAACCCCATGGCGACCGCGGCCACGAACGGAAGCAGTCGGTACGTATTCGTCGCCGGGAATGTCCGTTCGATCGCCGCGAACAGGATGCGGCCGACGGTGACCATCCCCCAGAACGTCGTCAGCGCGATGGACGCCTGCGTCGTCGAGGCGCCCACGTCGCTGGTCATGTACAGCGTCGCCCAGTTGCCGTTCGTCGTCTCGACGATCCCGTAGAGCAGGGCGAAGGCGGCGAAGACCCAGAACCGCGATGGCAGGGCTGCGCGCTCGCTGCCGGCCTCGCCGCCGGTCGAGTCCGCGACGAGGAGCGGCAGGCCCAGGCTGACGGCGATCAGCACCGCGAGGAGCACGGCGACGACGACCGGCAGCCCCCACCACAGACCGATCCCGAGGAAGACGGCCACCAGGACCGGCGCCAGCGCCGTCCCGAGGCCCAGCAACGCGTTCAGGTAGAGGACCGCGCGGTCCGCTGTCGCCGGAAAGTACGCCGCGGCGAACGTATTGATCGCGGGCACGGTCAGCCCGAAGCCGATGCCCAGGCTGGTCGTCGCCAGCAGGAGCATCGCGTAGGGCAGCGCTCCGTCGCCGATGAAGAACTGGCTCAAGACGAGCAGCGACATCGCCGCCAGGTCGCCCACGAGGCCGGCCACGAACATCCGCTTCACGCCGAGTTGCGTGGTCAGTCTCGAGCCGGCGAGCGCCGCCGAGATGGCGGCGATCGCCTGGGGCAGGAACAGCCCGCCGTACGCCGTGCTGGTCAGCCCGTAGTAGTCCGGGCTCGTGAGGATCGAGCTCGCGGCGGGAAACGTGACAAGCGCTACCCCCTGGACGAGTCCAGCTGAGTAGACCGCGACGATCTCGCTTTGACGAGCCATGGGCCTGGCGCATCGAAACCGACTGGACTATTCGCGCGACCCGGCACCGGCCGCGACGGCCTCCCGCCCGGACGACGCGCCGAGGCGCTCCAGGAGATGGTCACCGACGCGGATGGCGTTGGCCATCGCCGTCAGCGCCGGGTTCACCGCGCCGATGCTCGGGAAGAAGCTCGTATCGACGACGTACAGGTTGTCGAGCTCGTGCGCCTTGCAGTTGACGTCGAGGACCGACGTGGCCGGGTCAGTCCCGAATCGCGTGGTGCCCACCTGGTGGGCGACGCCCGCGATCGGGATGTCGTTCTTGAGGTACGTCGTCCGCGGCAGCAGGTGCTCGGGATGCATGCCGAGATGGCCGAGCATCGACTTGAGCTTGCCGTACAGCTGCTTCTTCGGTTCCTGGTTGGTGTACGTGTAGCTGAGCGTGATGTTGCCGTCGGCGGCGAGCGTGACGCGGTTGTCCGGTCGGGGCAGGTCCTCGGTCGACAGCCAGAAGTCGACGGCGTGCGTGGCGACCTCGTCGAGCGAGAACGTCGGCGCGAGCTTGGTCTGGAGCGGCTTCTCGCCCCTGAACATCGGGGCGGACGACTTGCCGACCATCTGGATGTTGCCCATCGGGTACTCGAAGCCGGGCATCCCGAAGTAGAAGTCGTTGACGCCGAGCGTCTTCTGGAACTTGGTCGGGTTGGGCTCCTTCGAGACCGCCAGGACGGCCGTGCTGTTGTGGAACATGTAGTTGCGACCGACCTGGTCGGAGCCGTTGGCGAGGCCGTTCGGGTGTCGGTCGGTGGCCGACGCCAGCAGCAGCTTTGCGGAGTTCGCAGCACCCGCCGAAACGACCACGATGTCGGCACGGAACGTGGCCGGCTCGCCGGCGAGGTCGACCTCGACGCCGGTCACCGTCGAACCTGCGGCGTCGGTCGTCAGCTTCTTGACGTGTGCGTTGGTCAGGAGCGTGACGTTCGGATGCTGGAGGGCAGGCCGGACACCGAAGATCTCGGCGTCCGACTTGGCCTGAACGAGCGACGGGAAACCGTCGCACGTGGCGCAGCGGATGCACGGGCTGAAGGGCATGTTGCCCTCGAGGAGCCGGATCCCGCACGGCGCGTGGAAGGGGTGGAACCCTGCGCGCTCGAGGTCATCGGAGAGCTGCTGGATCCGCGGCTCATGCGACACCGCCGGGAACGGGTAGGCCGTGCTCGACGGCGGCTCGGTCGGATCCTCGTCGTGGCTGCCGTGGACCTCGTACAGCTGCTCGGCCTTCGAGTAGTACGGCTCGAGGTCCTCGTATGAGATGGGCCACGCGGGCGAGATGCCGTCGTGATGCTTGAGCTCTCCGAAGTCCTCCCGCCGGAGCCGATAGAGGGCAGCGCCGTAGAACTTGGTCTGGCCGCCGACGTAGTAGTGGATCCCGGGCTGGAAGCCCTTGCCCTTGTCGTCGTACCAGGTGTCCTTCGACACGTAGCGGTTCTTGACGAAGACCGCGTCGGCGTCCCAGTTCTCGATCTCGCGTGGGAGCCAGTCGCCGCGCTCGAGGATGAGGATCCGCTTGCCCGACGGGGCGAGGTGCCCGGCAAGCGTGCCCCCGCCGGCTCCACTCCCGATGATGATCACGTCGTACGTGCGATCGTCTGTCATCCCCCATCTCCTCTGGCTGCCGGCGCGGCTACCGCCACGTCGTCGTCTTCCCATTGCATGCGCGGTTCGCCGCTGCGATCGAGCGCCTGCGGCGCCCGTTCCTTTCCGAAGAAGTCCACGGCCCAGCTCTTGAACGCATCCACCCGGTTGCTGCCGCCGGTCATCAGCGCCGCATGGACGCCGAGCCAGGCCGCAAAGGCGAGCTTCCCGTGGAGCTCGACCCCCGGCGGCACCTGGGCAATCGCCGCTCCGCGCCCGATCATCGCCATCGTGCCCTTGTCGAGGTAGTGGAACGGCTTGGCCGCCTTGCCTTCGATGTCGGCGAGGATCGTCTTCGCGGCCGCCCCGCCGCTCTGCAGCGCAACCGACCCGAGCTGCGGATACGTCTTGCCGTCCTTGTGCGGGATGTTCGCGACGTCGCCGATGGCAAGGACTCCGGGAAAGCCCGCCACCGTAAAGTCCGGCTGCACGTCGATCCGTCCGCCGCGACCCTGCGGCAGGCCGCTGGCTCCGGCGACCGGAGCCGCCATCAGGCCGCCGCCCCAGATCACCGTGCGCGTTCGGATCACGCGGTCGTCGGACAGCTTCACGTGACCGGGTCCGATCTCGGTCACCTTCAGGCCCATGAGCAGCTCGACGCCGTCCTTGGTCAGCCTGTCAGCGGTGTACTTGTGCCCCTTGTCGGCGAACATCGCGAGGAGCGCATCGCCGTGATTGACGAGGTACACCTTCGCCTTGGGGGCGAGCTCGGGGAACTCGTGGACCATCGTGGTCGCGATCATCTCGGACAGGGCACCGGCGACCTCCACCCCCGTCGGGCCGCCGCCCACGATCACGAACGTGATCGCGCCGTCGTCGGCCCTGCCGGCGTCCCAGTCCGCCTCCTCGAAGGCCTGGATGATCCGGGTCCGCAGTCGCTCCGCGTCGTCGAGCGAGTAGAGCGGGAAGGCGTGTTCGGCCCCCGGCGTCCCGAAGAAGCTCGGCTGGGATCCTGCCGCGAGGACCAGGTAGTCCCCGCTGAAGGTCTCGCCGCTGGCCGTCGTGACGCTGCGGGCGACCGGATCGACCGAGACCACGTCGCGCCGATGCGCGGTGAGGTTGTCGTACTCCGCGGCGATCTTGCGCAGCGGGTAGGCGATGTCGCCTGGCGCGAGCATCGACGTGGCCACCTGGTACAGCAGCGGCTGGAACTGGTGGTAGTCGTTGCGGTCGAGGAGGGTGACCTCGACCCGGTCCGAGTGCTTGACGAGCGCTCGTGCGCAGTTGACGCCGGCGAAACCGCCGCCGACAACGACGACCCGGGTCGGGTCAGTTGGAGTCGCTCATCGAGCTGTCCTCCCGGGTACTCGGGCCCCGTTGCCGTTGCCGTGCCACTGCTCGACGTTGACGCGGCCACGCCCGAACGCGTCGAGCCGGCCCCAGCGACCGGGGATGTCGAGCAGCTCGAGATGGCCGATCGATGCAGGCAGCACCGGATCGACCACCAGGTGGTCGCCGGTCGGCTCGAGGCCGAGCATGGTGCGCAGGAGCAGGAGCGGTGCGCCGGTGGACCAGGCCTGCGGGCTGCACGCCGTCGGGTACTGAACCGGGTACTTGGTCAGCTCTCGGTCGTAACCCCCAAAGGCCTCGGGCAGCCGGCCGTTGAAGACGACAGCCGCGTCGAGGATGTCCGAGGCGATCCGTGCCGCCTCCTCCTTGTAGCCGTAGTTACGGAGGCCCCAGGCGATGAACGAGTTGTCGAACGGCCAGACGGTGCCGAGGTGGTACCCGATGGGGTTGTAGCGACCTTCACCTTTCGCCATCGTGCGGACACCCCAACCGGAGTACAGCCGCGGGCCCATCAGGTGCCCGACGACGGCCTTGGCCTTCGAGGCGTCGACGATCCCGCTCCACAGCAGATGGCCGATGTTCGACGCCAGCGCATCCACCTGGCTGCCGTCAGCGTCGAGCGCCAGGGCGTAGTACTCCCGATCGGCAAGCCAGAAATCGCGGTTGAAGCGCCGCTTGAGATCAGCGGCCTGTGCCTCCAGCCGCTCTGCGTATTCGGGATCCTTCCAGACGAGCCGGGCCAGCCGGGCACCGCGAATCTTTGCGTCGTACGCGTAGCCCTGCAGCTCGCAGGTCGCGCGCGGGAAGTCCGGCAGCCGGCCGTCGCTGTAGGCGATCGAGTTCCAGGAGTCCTTCCAGGCCTGGTTCTCCAGGCCGGTCTGCTCGTTCCGGCGCTTGTACGAGATGTAGCCGTTGCCCATCAGGTCGGCGTACTCGTCGATCCAGTTGAGCGCGGCACGTGCCTCGTATTCGAGGTCGCGGACAAGCTTGCGGTCGCCGGTCCAGCGCTCGTACTCGTCGAGCAACACGACATAGAGTGGCGTCGCGTCTGCCGAGCCGTAGTACGGCGAATGCGGCCGCTCCTCGAATGCGGCCATCTCGCCGTAGCGCATTTCGTGGAGGATCCGACCTGGGTCCTCGTCGCGGAAGTCGTCGCGGCGGCTGCCCTGCCAGTCCCCGAGCGCGCGCAGCGTTGTCGCCGCGAGCTCGGGGGCGAACGGGAGCGACTGGAGACTGGTGAAGATGCTGTCGCGACCGAACATGGTCATGAACCATGGGAGCCCGGCGGCCGGCAGGCTCTTGCCGCCGGCGACGGGCGGCGAGAACCGCAACGCGGCGAGGTCGACGAGGCATTTTCGGTAGATCAAGCGAAGCGGATCCCAGTCGCTCTCGAGTCGGGGGGCGTCGCTGAGCCACTTGTCGAGGCTGCGTTCCATGTTCGGGCGCGCCTGCTTGCGGCCGCGCTCGTACTTCGGCCGCGCGTACGTTCCGCCCTGCCCAAGTGCCGTCACGACTTCGAGATCGGTGGTCCAGCTGCTGTGCGGCTCGAGGCGCACCTTGAACGACAGGCCCTTCTCGTCGACGCTGGCCTTGGCCGACGCAGAGATCGTCGTTTCACGACGGAACGTGTCGCGCTGGTAGGCGAGCCGCAAGCGGCCGTCCTCGACGGTCGTCGCGTAACTGCCGAGCTTCTTGAGCGCGTCCTTGATCTCGAAGAGGTCGGCGAAATCGCTCCCGGCGTCGATCCGGATGTCGAGATCGACGACCTCGTCCAGGTGGTTGAGGATCGTCAGCTCCTCGTGGAACCCGTAGCCGACGGCGCGCTGCCGGATGACGGACAGCTTGGCGTCGATGTAGACCGTGCCGGTCCCCGGCACGAGGAAGAAGCGGGACTCGAAATACTGCAGATCGTCGATCGACAGGGGGTTGAGCTTCTGGCCGTTGATCGTCAGGACCCACTTCGACAGGAAGCGCGTGTCGAACGAAAACAGGCCGGTTGGCTCCGAGGGCAGGGACTCGATGTCGCCCCGTTCGTCACAGACGACGAACGTGTTGCCATCGAGGATCCGGATCATCTGGCCGGCCATCGTCAACCCCTCCGCTTTCCGATGGTCCGTGCCGACGATTGAATTCTTGCGTTTGGTCGGTGGCGGGAAGAGGCGCTGGAAGCGGACAAGGAGCCCTGGATTGCCCGCGATATCGAGCTCGCTCCGGAGCGCGGAGGCCAACGCGTTGGCTCGACCCGTGGCGAGATCGTCGAACAGGCTTCCGCTCGCCCGGATGACGCAGATCGGCGTCCGCGTCGGACTGCGAGACGGCGACGGTTCCGCGGCGCATCTCGACGTGCCAGTGCTGGATGCCCCCGTCGCGCTCGAGGTCGACCCGGAGCGTCCCGGTCGTTCGCTCAAGCTCCGGAACCGAGCCTCGCTCGGGCAAGCTGATCGAAGAACGCAGACGTCGCGTCGGCCATCCGGAACCCCCTGGCTCAAACGTCAAGTGCCCCACTTGGGGGCGGCCGGAGGGCGTGGTGTGCGCGAGCGGCCGCTTGGCGGTCCGGGACAGCGACCGCCGTTTCTGTCTGGGATTCGTCGATCCCACGATTTCGGTGTCGTTGCAGTTTGATCCAGATTGCAAGCGGCGTCATTAACGCGGTGTTGCGTTCCGGAATTGTCTCGGGCGGTGAGCCCGTCCGAGCTTCTCGCCAACGATCCCCGTTTGAGCCGTGTCCGGCGAGGGTGCCCGCACGAGTGTTGGCGAGGTGACCGCCTAGCCGTGCATCGCGGCAACGTCGGCACGAGTTGGCCGCGTGAGTCCGATCCGGTAGTCGTACATCCAGCCGAGGGACTTCTCGGTGATCACCCAGTGGAAGAGGATCCGCAGCATCACGTCGCGGACGACCCGCCCGAATCGTCCGGGCACCTTGTTGCTGCTGCCGCGCGCGCCCCACGCGACGATCTTCTCGACGCGCTCCCGCCGACCCCGCTCAAACGCGGCGAAAGCCGCCTCGATCGATGCCGCCCGGTCGAGCTCTCCGGCCAGGGCGATCGCGTCCTCGATTGCCATCGAGGCACCTTGACCGGAGGTCGGTGCGGGGGCATGCGCGGCATCGCCGATGATGATCAGCGGGCCGCGATGCCAGACCGGGACGTGGCGGAGGTCGTGCGTGTTGTCGGCGGCCAGCTCGAGCTCGCCGGTCTCGATCAGCTCGACCGCCGGCCCGGCGTCTCCTGCGAAGAGACGAGCCAGCTGTCGCCGCCAGGCGTCGTCGCTGGTCGAGGCTCGCTCGTCCGGCGTGATCTGTGGGCGCGGCACATTCGCGAACCACACGACGTCACCGGCCGGCGTGGCCTGGTAGCCGAAGAATGCCTGCCGCCCGAAGATCAGGTGCCAGGCCTCGGGCTCGATGTCCTTCGCGGCGCCGCGCGTCACGCCGCCAAAGTTCGTCAGGCCGACGTAGCGGCCCGCCGGCGCGTCGGGATCGATGACTCGGCGGACCACGGAGTGCACGCCGTCCGCCCCGATGAGCAGGTCGCCCGAAGCGGTGCTGCCGTCATCGAACCTGGCGAGTACGCGACCGTCCGCAGCCACCTCGGCCGTGCTGAGCCGCCGGCCGTATTCGATCCGGATCCCTCGCCGAATTGCCTCATCCTGGAGCACGCGCGTCAGCCGCGACCGCTTCATCGTGTGCGCCGCCGGGCTGCCCGGCAGCGACGAGTCGAGGGGCAGCGACGCCAGCCGGCGTCCGGCCTCGTTCCACAGGACGTTGCGCCGCGTCGGGAAGCCGGCGGCGATCGCGAGCTCGCGTGCACCGATCGCCGCCAGCGCCTCGAGGCCATTCGCGGTGACGGTGAAATAGGAGCCGAGCTCGCCGTCGGATGGCGGATGCGACTCGAAGATCGTGGCTTCGATGCCGACCTGCTGGAGGGCCATCGCGGTGACGGTACCGGCGACGCCGGCGCCCACAATCAGTGCGTGCATGGGTGTATCCTTCGTACCGTTTCGATGTATCTCGTTTTAGAGATCTCTCGTATATCGAAGGATATGCCGGATGCCGAGCAAGCGTCAAGACCTCATCGCGTCTGTTGGCAGGGCCACCCAGGCCTACCAGCGGGCGACGGACGGCTTCGACGATGAAGTGGGGCGGAGGCTCGGTCTGAACCCGACCGATCTGCGCTGCCTCGACTGGCTGAGCGAGACGGCGATGACGGCTGGCGAGCTCGCGGAGGCGACCGGCCTCTCGAGCGCCGCAACGACGACGTTGCTCGATCGGCTCGAGCGGAAGGGTTTTGTCCAACGGGAACGCGACACGGTCGATCGGCGCAAGGTCAGGGTCGCGATGACGCCCTCGGGACGGGAGCAGGTCGGCGCCCTGTACGGGCCGCTGGCACGCGACGGCGGCCAGGGATTGGCGCGGTTCACCGACGCCGAGCTCGCGAAGGTGCTCGACTTCCTCGGCGAGGCGACCGAGCTCGTCGATCGGCACCGCCGGCGCCTCAGATCAACCCGCGGCTGATTCCTGCCCAGAGCCGAAGGCTCTGACCTCCGGCCGAGACCGGGCTGGCTTCAGCCTCGGCTACTTCTTGTGCGGGGCGAAGCTGCCTTCCTCGGCGGACTCAGGCGTGAGCGGTTGGCTGCGCTCGCCGGCGGCGAAATCGCCGTGCATCTCAGCCTCGCGCTTCTCCTCTTCCGTCATCGGCTTGGTTCGCTCGCCGCCCGCGAAATCTCCTTCGAGGAGGGCTGACTCCTCGGCTTCGGGTGACAGCGGCTTGGAGCGCTCGCCGGCGGCGAAGTCGCCGTGGAGCTCCTTCTCCGTCTTTTCGTCCACGATGGACCTCCCGGGTTCGGCACGTCGGCGTTGCGGTCCCAGCGACCCCGCGAAACCGCCGCCGGCGGACGCCGTCATCATGCTCCCGACCTCGGCCGCTGTACACCGCAAATCGTCGCCGCCATCCGCCGGCCTCTACCCGCCGAGGCGGCGCTGCGCGATACTCCGCGGACCGAGGGACCAGCGGCAGGAGACGATTTGATGGCGGTCGCGGCACTTCCGACCTTCCGGACGAAGGCATTCATCGACGGGCAGTTCCGGGACGCCGCGTCGGGCGAGACATTCGTGACCGAGAACCCGGCCACGGGCCGGCCGATCGCGACGATCGCAGCGGGCGGCGCGGCCGACATCGATGCCGCGGTCCGGGCAGCGCGCCGGGCATTCGACGACGGGCGCTGGTCGCGGCGCGCCCCGGCCGAGCGCAAGGAGGTCCTCCTCCGCTTCGCCGACCTGCTCGAGGCGAACCTCGAAGAGCTCGCCCTCCTCGACTCCCTCGAGGGCGGCAAGCCGATCACCGACACGCGCGAGGTCGACGTCCCCGATGCGGTGCGGACGTTCCGCTGGTTCGCGGAGGCGATCGACAAGGTCTTCGACGCCGTCGCGCCGACCGGTCCGGACGCCCTCGGTCTGATCGTCCGCGAGCCGATCGGCGTGGTGGGCGCGGTGGTCCCCTGGAACTTCCCCCTCCTGATGGCGACCTGGAAGGCCGCCCCGGCCCTCGCGGCCGGCAACAGCCTGATCATCAAGCCCGCCCGGCTGACATCGATGTCGGCGCTTCGGATGGCCGAGATCGCGTCGGAGGCCGGGCTGCCGGACGGTGTCCTCAACGTCGTGCCGGGGTCGGGATCCGACGCCGGCCAGGCACTCGGGCGGCACATGGACGTCGACATGGTGACGTTCACCGGTTCGACGGAAACCGGCCGCCAGTTCCTGCACTACTCCGCGGAGAGCAACCTCAAGGAAGTCGCGCTCGAGATGGGCGGCAAGAGCCCGCAGGTCGTGCTGGCCGATCCGCCCGACCTGGACCGCGTCGCCGAGCAGGTCCTCCTCGCGGGGCTCATGAACATGGGCGAGAACTGCTCGGCCGGATCGCGACTGCTGGTCCACCGCTCGGTTCGCGACGACCTGGTCGAGCACCTCGTCGAGGGCCTCAAGGCGTGGCCGGTCGGCGACCCGCTTGAGGCGGAGACCCGCCTCGGCCCGATGGTCGAGAAGCCGCACCTCGACAAGGTCCTCGGCTACATCGAGAAGGGGCGGGCCGAGGGCGCACGGATCGTGACCGGCGGCGAGCGGACGCTGACCGAGACGGGCGGCTACTTCGTGGCGCCGACGATCTTCGACGACGTCCGCAACACGATGACGATCGCGCGCGAGGAGATCTTCGGCCCGGTCATCTCACTCGTGCCGTTCGACGACGAGGACGAGGCGATTCGAGCTCGCGAACCAGACCAGCTACGGCCTCGCGGCCTCGGTGTACACGACGAACCTCGAGCGTGCGATCCGCTTCGCGCGTGCGATCCGCGCCGGCACCGTCGGCGTGAACGCCTATTCCGAGGGCGACATCACGACGCCGTTCGGCGGCTACAAGGAGTCGGGCTTCGGCGGCCGCGACAAGGGCCTCGAGGCGTTCGAGCAGTACACCGAGAAGAAGACGATCTGGTTCGCGCTGAGCTGAGCCTCAGTCGGTCGACGGCGCCGGGGACCCGCCGCGGAACGACACCGGTTCCTCGACGGGGACCGTCACGCCGGCGCCGGGGATCGTGACGACCGCGACGACCGCCGCGATCGCAGCCGAGGCGATACCCACCATGAACGCCGCGCCGGTTGCAATCGAGAACGCCTGGTGGATCGCGTCGACGATCGCCGGGATGAACGGCTCGACCTGGGCCTTGAACGCGTCCGGCACCGCGGCCAGGATCCTTGCGCCGAGGTCGCCGACCCCCGTCAGCTGATTGAGCGTGTTGCCACCGCCGCTCGCGAAGCCCTGCGCGATCTGTGGCGGAACCCCCGCCGCGGTCAACTGCGCGGGGACCTCCTTGAGGAGGGTCTCCGTGAAGATCGTGCCGGTGAGCGCCAGCCCGATCGTGCCGCCGACCTGCTGGAACAGCGTCAGGCTGCTGGTGCCCGTCCCGAGGTCACGGACCGGCACGTTGTTCTGGACGACCAGCGTGAAGACCGCGAACGCTGGACCAATGCCGAAGCCGATGATCGCCATCCACAGCCACAGCAGGGGCAGCGGCGTATCGGGCCGGATGTTGGTGGACAGGTACAGGCCGAGCGCCAGCAGGATCATCCCGACGACGACGACGACCTTGTACTGTCGCGTGCGGGCGACGATCTGGCCGCTGGCGATCGCCGAGAGGATCAGGCCGGCCAGGAGCGGCAGGATCTGGTAGCCCGACTCGAGCGCGGAGCTTCCGTTGACGACCTGGAACCAGCGCGGCAGGAAGACGATCGCCGCGAAGAAGCCCATGGCCGCGAGGAACATCGCGGTCACGCTCCCGGTGAACGCCGGGATGCGGAAGAGCTTGAGCGGCACGAGCGGCTCGTGGGCTCGGCTCTCGACGAAGATGAACGCGGCCAGGACGATTAACCCGAGGGCGATCAGCCCGCCCACAGTCGGGTCGGTCCACTCGCCGGACTGCTTGTTCGTGAACCCGATGAGGATCGGAACGAGCGCGCCGGTCAGGAGCGCGGCGCCCGCGTAGTCGAGCGAACGGTCCGCGATGTCCTCCGTGTGGAGCGGCAGCGTCCGCCAGATCACGACGAGGACGACCGCGCCAAGCGGCAGGTTGACGAAGAAGATCCAGTGCCAGCCGATCGTGTCGGTGATGATCCCGCCGATGGCCGGTCCGATGACCGAGCTGAGGCCGAACACCGCTCCGAAGAAGCCCTGGTACTTGCCCCGCTCGGACGGCGCGAAGATGTCGCCGATGATCGCGAGCGCCACCGGGAACAGCGCGCCCGCGCCGAGGCCCTGGATGCCGCGGAACAGGATGAACTGCCACATCTCCTGCGACAGCCCGCACAGCGCCGAGCCGACGAGGAAGATCGAGACGCCGATCAGGAAGATGGGCCGCCGCCCGTAGATGTCGGACAGCTTCCCGTAGATCGGGCCGCTGACGGTCGCGGTGAGCAGGTACGCGGTGAATGCCCAGACGTAGACGTCGTTGCCGTTGAGGTCGGTCACGATGGTCGGCAGCGCGGTCCCGACGATCGTCTGGTCCAGGGCGGCGAGGAGGATACCGAGGAGGACCGCGAACAGGATCTCCATCCGCTCGCGGTGCGGCAGCTCGATCGGGGCGCGGTCCTGGGCGGGTGGGTTCATGGCGGTCATGACAGGACAATCCTCGTTGGGCAGGTCGGACGCAGTCAGCCCGTCCGGCGGCGGGCAGCCAGCGCCGTAGTCATTCCATTGTCGTTGGTGAGACGTCGAATTTCGACAGGAATCATCGGCCCGTGCCGAAATCGCAATGTTTGCAGGACGTAAGCGGCAAGATTAGGCTGGTCACTGGCGCCCGTCTCGCGCCTGACCGCTCACTCCGGTGCTCACGCCACCGGCCGAACACGGGAGCGGTAAAGGGGATCCGTATCCTCGGGATGCAGGTCGTGCGCCCTTCCGGCGGGCGAGCAGGAGCGTGGGTCCGCCGCCGCGCCGTGGAACGGAGCAGCACGATGACCACGCACAAGACCCTCAAGCATCGCGTGCGCGCGCGCATGGAGAAGACCGGCGAGCGCTACACGGCCGCGCGCCGCAACGTCACCGCGGCGGCCGCGGCGCCGAGCCCGAGCCGACGGCGCACGCCCGAAGCCCGCCCCGAGCGCGCCGCCTCCGGTCTCCGACGAGGCGGTCCGCAAGGCGACGGGACGGGGCTGGGACGAGTGGTTCGCGATCCTCGACGACGCCGGCGCGGTGGGCTGGAAGCACCCCGACATCGCCCGCTGGGTCGTCGCCGAGCACGGCATCTCGGGCTGGTGGGCGCAGAGCGTCACGGTCGGGTTCGAGCGGGCGCGCGGTCTGCGCGCCGAGCACGAGCGGCCGTCGGGCTTCTCGCTGAGCGCGACGAAGACCGTGCACGTCCCGGTCGAGCGGCTGTACGAGGCGTTCGCCGATGCGAAGCAGCGCAACGACTGGCTGGGCCACGCGGCCCGCGTCCGGTCGTCGACGGCACCGCGGACCGTCAACCTCGACTGGGGGGACGGCTCGCGGGTCGCCGCGCGCTTCACGGCGCAGGGCCCGGCCAAGACCCAGGTCGCGCTCCAGCAGGAGCCGCTGCCCGACGCCGCGGCGGTCGAGGAGCTGCGGGCGTTCTGGCGGCCGCGGCTGGCGGACCTCAAGAAGCGCCTCGAAGGCGGGTCGGCGTCGGTCTAGCCGACTCGACGGCGCCGGCGTCATTTCTGGATGCCGGCGCCGAAACTTCTAGACATCAGTGCGCCATGGCGGCAATACTCCGCGGTATGTCGGAATGCGCAGCTGAAGCGCCAAGCCAGGATCCGGGTCGGCCAGGCGGCCGAGATGCTCGGCGTCACCGTCGAGACGCTGCGGCGCTGGGAGACCGAAGGCCGCCTCACGATGGAGCGCTCCGAGGGCGGTCAGCGGCTCGTCGAGGTCGAGGAGATCTCGCGGCTCCTCGACGAGCGGCGACGCGCGTCGGCCGCACGGCCGATCGTCGCCCAGTCCGCCCGCAATCACTTCCCGGGCATCGTGACCCGGATCGAGCGCGATCGCGTCGCGGCCGTCGTCGAGGTCCAGGCCGGACCCCACCGGCTCGTCAGCCTGATGACGGCCGAGGCCGTGGACGACCTCGACCTGAAGGTCGGCGACGAGGCGATCTGCACCGTCAAGGCAACCAACGTCGTCGTCGAGATCCCGTCCGCACGGGAGCCCCGCTCGTGAAGATTCGCGGTCTGCCGTCGCGCTTGCCCTCGCCATGGTCGTGGCCGCGTGCTCGAGCGGCGGCTCGACGACGGCACCGTCGGCGCCGGCTGAGCCGTCCGCGGCGCCGAGCGCGGCGGCGCCTTCGACCGCCCCGAGCGCCGAGGCGGCCGCGCTGACGATCTTCGCCGCCGCGTCCCTGAAGAACATGCTCGCCGAGGCGGAAACCGCCTACGAGGCCGCGAACCCGGGGACCGATCTCACGATCTCGACCGACTCGTCGTCCGCCCTCGAAACGAAGATCGAGCAGGGCGCGCCCGCCGACGTCTTCCTGTCGGCCGACACGACCAATCCGCAGAAGCTCATCGATGGCGGGTTCGCGAGCGGCGAGGCAATCCCGTTCGCAGGCAACAAGCTGACCGTGATCGTGCCGACCGACAACCCGGCCGGGATCCAGTCGCCGGCGGATCTCGCGAAACCGGGGCTTCGGATCATCGCCGCGGGCGACGAGGTGCCGATCACGAAGTACGCGACGCAGTTGGTCGAGAACCTCGCCCAGCAGCCGGACGCTCCCGCCGGCTTCGCGGACGCATACGACGCGAACGTTGCGTCGAAGGAGGACAACGTCAGCGCAATCGTGTCCAAGATCGAACTCGGCGAAGGCGATGCAGGGATCGTCTACGTCACCGACGCCGCCGCGTCCGATGAGGTCACGCCGATCGATGTCCCTGACGCGGCCAACGTTCCGGCGACGTATGCGGGGGTGGTCGTCGGCGAGTCGCCGAACCAGGACGCGGCGGCCGCGTTCCTCGACTGGCTGACGGGCCCCGACGGCCAGGCCGTCCTGTCGTCGTTCGGCTTCCTGCCGCCGCCATGACATCCAGCGCCGGCACCGGCGCATCGACACGGGTCGCACGCCAGGGGGGTGCGGTGCGACCCGACGACGGGCCGGACGTGTCCGTGTTCGGGGGGTGGACCGTCCGGCTCGTTGCCGGCCTCACGCTGCTGTTCCTCGGGCTGCCGGTCGTCGTCCTGATCGCGCGCTCCGTCCTGGACGGGTCGTTGACCAATGCGATCACGACCCCGGTCGTGCTCGACGCCCTGTTCCTGAGCCTCGTCACGACCTCGATCAGCCTGGTGCTCACGCGTGACGTTCGGTCTGCCACTCGCCTGGTTGATGGCACGGCGGACGTTCCGCGGATCGTGGCTCGTCGAGACGATCGTCGACCTGCCGATCGTCCTGCCGCCGGCCGTTGCCGGCCTGGGCCTGCTGCTGGTGTTCGGCCGCCGCGGCCTGCTCGGCGAACCGTTCGACCTCAGCATCCCGTTCACGACCCTCGCCGTGATCCTCGCCCAGACGTTCGTCTCGGCGCCGTTCTTCATCCGCTCCGCGCGGACTGGCATCTCGAACGTCGACCTGGATCTCGAGGCCGCGGCGCGCGTCGACGGCGCCTCGGAGTTCCAGGTGTTCCGGCGGATCACGGCACCCCTGGCAGCAACCGCGCTCGCGGCCGGCCTCGTCATGACGTGGGCCCGCGCGCTCGGCGAGTTCGGCGCGACGATCATGTTCGCCGGCAGCATCGAGGGCCGGACGCAGACCCTGCCACTCGTCGTCTACGGCGAGTTCCAGGGCGGCGACCTCGATGCATCGATCGCCGCGGCCGCCATCCTCGTGCTGGCCGCGTTCGGCGTCCTCATCGCCGTCCGAATCCTGCACTGGGGTCGGGCGCTGGACACACGCCGCCTGGCCTGACGAACGCTACGGTCCGGGCTCGTCCGCCGGCGGCGACGCCCACTCCTCGTCGCGGTCCGCCAGCCAGCGCGTGATGAACTGCGGGTTGCCGTGGATCGCGGTCAGGCGCAACTCGCCTGTCCCGGTGTTGGTGAACCCGTGCGGCACGTCCGGCGGCCCGACGACGACGTGACCCGCCTCGACGACGACCGTCTCGTCGCCGAGCACGAACGTGGCCTGCCCGGAATCCACGACGAACACCTCGGCGTACGGGTGCGTGTGGACCGCGGGCCCGGCCCCGGGCCGCGAGTGGACGAGGATGATCGAGAACGGGACGTCGCCGTGGTCGGCGCCGACGAACTCGTGGCTGTGGCGGGTGTGCGGCAGCGCGTCGAACGGGACGATCGAGGCTCGCGGCGCGCCATCAGTCGAACGGGGCGTTTTCGTCGCTCCGGACTCGCTCGGTCAGGGCCATGAGGACGCCGAGGCGGACCGCACCGAAGCGGTCCATCAGCTCGAGGAACTCGGGCCGGCGGATCACCAGCGCCTTGACCGGGCCCGCCGCCGTGGCCGTCGCCGTCCGCGGCCGGCCGTCGATCAGGGAGATCTCGCCGAGGAAGTCGCCCGGGCCCAGGTTCCGGATCGTCATGCCGTTCTTCGAGATGACGAGCTGCCCGTCGACGACCACGTAGAAGGCGTCGCCCTCGTCGCCCTCGCGCGTCACGTCATCGCCGTCGGCGAACTGCGTCTCGGCGGCGAGGCCGGCGATCGCCTCCAGCGCGCTCTGCGGTCATGCCCCGAAAGAGCGGGACCTGCGTCAGGTGGTCGATGACGGCGCTCATCAATTCCTCTCGGGTGCGGCGTGCTGTCCGCGCGACGGTAGCGGCGCTTCGTTAACGCACCGTCAACGCCGAGGGATCACAACCACCCGCGTTTCCGGAAGATGAGCCACAGCCCGACACTGATGAGGACCATGAGACTCAGGGCGAACGCGTAGCCGTATCCCCAGTGCAGCTCCGGGATGTTGTCGAAGTTCATCCCGTAGATCGTGCCGATCAGCGTCGGCGCGAAGATGATCGCGGCCCACGCGGAGATGCGTTTGATCTCCTCGTTCTGGTCGTAGCTCGCCTCGGTCAGCCGCTTCATCTCCTCGGTCTGCGCCTGGTTGACGAGCGTCGCGTTGAGGGTCAGCACGTCGGACAGCATCTGGCGGAACCCGTCGACGCGCTCCACCACCGTCGTCGCGTGGTCGGCCACGTCGCGCAGGTAGCGCTGGAGCTCGTCGTCGGTGCCGTACTTGTCGAAGCCGGCCGTGAGCCCGTCCAGCATCGGCATCAACGGTCGCGTCGAGCGCTGGAATTCGATGACCTCGCCCGACAGCTCGTAGATGCGCCGGGACACCTTGGGGTCGTTGCTGAACACCTGGACCTCGATCTCGTCGATGTCCTTCTGGAGACCGGCGACGACCGGGGCATAGCCGTCGACGACGCCGTCGAGGATCGCGTAGAGGACCGCCTCCGGACCGCGCGCGAGCAGCTCCGGATCGTTCTCCATCCGTTCCCGGACGCGACCCAGGTCGGGCGTCCGGCTGTGGCGGACCGTGAGCACGAAGTTCGGTCCGACAAAGATGTGGATCTCGCCGAACTCGACCTCTTCCTCCTTGTCGAGGTAGGTCGCCGCTCGAAGCACGACGAACAGCGTGTCGCCGTAGCGCTCGAGCTTTGGCCGCTGGTGGGCAACGATCGCGTCCTCGACTGCGATCTCATGGAAGCCGAACTCATCGGCGACGGGCAGGAGCTGGGCTTCGGTCGGGCGGAGCATCCCGATCCAGGCGAAGGAGCCGGGCTCCTCGCGGAGCTGCTGCGTGACCTCGGCGACCGTCGCGGGACTGGCGATGCGCACGCCGTCGCGATAGATCGCGGCGTCGACGACGGACTTCTCGACCGGGGCGACGACGTCCTCGGGGCGGGCCTCCATCGAGACCTCGGGGGCCGGCTCGTCGCTGGGCCTTGGCCGTGCGGCACGGGTTCGGGAGAACGGTCGCGCTGGAAGCGGGAAACGCGTGCGTCGTTGGGCCATGACGGTTCTCCGGGACGCCTGCGGGTGCGGCGCGTACAGGCTACCCCGCCCGGACCGCGGGCGCTCCGGGTGAACGGCGGTCCGGCGCGTGCTCAGTCGCGGTGCTTGAAGTTGCGTACCGCCATGCCGAGCATCGCGACCCCGAACCCGATCAGCACGAGCGCCTCGACGCCCATCGGCACGACCTGGCCCATGATCGTCAGCCCGAACGCGTCGGACGAGCCGGGCGGCAGCGTCGGTGCGAGGACGATCCGCCGGATCGGGTCGATGCCGTAGGTCGCCGGGTTGAGGCGCGTCAGGACCGTCAGCCACGCCGGCAGGTTCGACAGCGGGAAGAGGGCGCCCGACAGGAAGAACATCGGCATCATCAGGAAGTTCATGACGACCTGGAAGCCCTGCATCGACTTCATCCGCGAGGCCAGCGCGACGCCCATGGCGGACAGCGCGAACGCCAGCAGGAACACGAACGGCACGAGCAGCAGCACCAATTCGATCGTCAGCTTGACGCCGACCAGCGGCGCCAGGACGAGCAGGATCAGGCCCTGGATCATTGCCTGGGTGGCCCCGCCGAGCGTCTTGCCGATCGCCACCGCCGAGCGGTCGATGGGCGCGACCAGGACCTCCTTCAGGAAGCCGAATTCACGGTCCCACACGATCGACATCGCGCCGAACACCGCGGCGAACAGGACGGCCATCCCGATGATCCCGGGGAACACGAACTGGATGTAGTCGACCGGACCGGTCGCCTGGCCCGAGCCGGAAATGGCCGCCGACAGGCCGGTCCCGAAGATCAGCAGGAACAGCAGCGGCTGGGCGAGCGAGGCCACGATCCGGGCGCGGTCGCGCCAGAACCGGAGCAGGTCGCGGTACCAGATGATGTAGACGGCACGCAGGGTGCCGGCAAACCCGGTCGAGGGCCGCCCGACCGCGCGCCGGACGGGCTGGAGGGTTGCCTCCTGGTTGAGGCTCTCGCTGGTCAATTCCGGCCTCCCCACGCGCGCCCGAACATCCGCATCATGTCGGTCGCTCCTGCAGCTTCGTCGCGGATCGCGTGACCCGTGAGCTTGAGGAACACGTCGTCGAGGCTCGGTCGGTGGAACGAGACCGACGTCACCGGAACGGACAGCTCGCGGACGAGCCGCGGCATGAAGGCGGCCGCATCCTCGACTTCGACGCGGACGGAGCCGTCGGCGACGATCGGCTCCAGGGCGAAGCGCTCACGGATGTCGGTGGCGGCCGCCTCGTTGTCATCGGTCTGCACCGTCACGATGTCGCCGCCGACGAGCGCCTTGAGCTCCGCGGGCGTGCCCACCGCGACGATCTGCCCGCCGTCGATGATCGCGATCCGGTCGCACTCTTCGGCCTCGTCCATGTAGTGGGTCGTCATGAACAGGGTCACACCGGCCTCGTCGCGGAGGCGGCGGAGGTACGCCCAGATGTGACGGCGGGTCTGCGGATCGAGCCCGATCGTCGGCTCGTCGAGGAACAGCACCTCGGGCGTGTGGAGCATCCCGCGGGCGATCTCGAGCCGCCGCTTCATCCCGCCCGAGAAGGTCATCACGCGCGAGTTCGCGCGATCGGTGAGCTCGACCATCTCGAGCACCTCGGCGATCCGCTGCTTGCGCTCGGCGGAGGGCACCGAATAGACGAAGGCGTGGAACTGCAGGTTCTCGCGGGCAGTGAGCTGACCGTCGAGCGACGGGTCCTGGAAGACGAGCCCGATCCGGGCGCGCACGTCGGCCTGCTGGCGGTCGACGTCGAAGCCGGCGACCGTCGCCGTGCCACCTGTCGGACGCATCAGCGTGCAGAGCATGTTGATCGTGGTGGACTTGCCCGCCCCGTTCGGGCCGAGGAAGCCGAAGATCTCGCCGGGCTGCACGTCGAGGTCGATGCCCTTGACGGCCTCGAGCTCACCGAACCGCTTGGTGAGACCCGCGGCGTGGATGACCGGAGCTGCGAGGTCCGTCATGCGTCGGCCTCCGCCGGTTCGTCATCGGCGAGGAGTCGGTAGAGGTCCCGCCGCGCGGCGACGAGGAGCCGGTGCGCCTCGCCGATCGCGACCGGCGAGCCGACCTTCGCGACCTGCATGGCGGCACGCGCGAGCTCGATCGCGTCGCGCCGGACATCGGGCGACGAGTCGTCGGACACGCCCAGGCGTACCGCGACCAGTGGGGACTCGGTCGCGGCCAGCGAGGCCGCCTCGGCGTGGCCCTCGTCGGTCAGCCGGTAGGTTCGCCGGCCATCGACCTCTTCGCTGCGGACGAGACCCTCGTCCTCGAGCTGCTGGAGGGTTGGGTAGATGGAGCCAGCGCTGGGGCGCCAATGGCCACCACTGCGCTCCTCGAGCACCCGGATGACCTGGTAGCCGTGCATCGGTTCGTCCTTGAGGACAGCGAGGATCGCGGTTCGGACATCTCCGCGCCGGACCGTGGGCCGGCCGTGGCGGAAGTCGAGCAGGAACTCGCGGAACCAGGCCCGGCCCGGATCGCTACGGGCGGGACGGCGTCCGCGTTGTCGGGGCGTTGGAGTGTGCATGAGGTACCTCGTGGACGCGAGCGAGTCGTGTTGCGTCACGATATATCGCGACTGTTCCCGCCGTCAATCATGACAGGACATGGCTGGTCGGTCGCCGTACCATGACCGTCCCCGACGTTCACTGCCCGAGGACGGGAGGTCCCCTTGGCCCAGATCGCATTGGATCCAGCCGCGGCGCCGGCGAGCTCCGCAGTTGCCGACCTTGAGCGCCAGCTCGAGGACTATCGGACCGAGCTCACCGGCTACGCGTACCGGATGCTCGGCTCGACCTTCGACGCCGAGGACGCAGTCCAGGAGACGCTGGTCCGTGCCTGGAAGAGCCTCGATCGGTTCGAGGGGCGCGCCGCCCTCCGCTCGTGGCTGTACCGGATCGCCACGAATGTCTGCCTGGACATGCTCAACGGCCGCAAGCGGCGCGCACGCCCCATGGACATGGGCCCGGCGTCGGTCGCCGAGGCGACGCTCGGACCCGCGCTCGAAGAGGCGCTGTGGGTCGAGCCGATCCCCGATTCGGTGGTGGTTCCGGCCGGCGGCGATCCGGCCGAGGTCGCGATCGCGCGCGAATCGATCCGCCTGGCGTTCGTCTCCGCCCTTCAGCGGCTGCCACCGAAGCAGCGCGCCGTCCTGATCCTGCGCGAGGTGCTCCGCTGGCAGGCCAGCGAGGTCGCCGAGCTGCTCGACACGAGCATCGCTTCGGTGAACAGCGCGCTCCAGCGTGCGCGTGCCACGCTCGATGCGGCCAAGGACGATGACGGCCACGGCGACAGCTCGATCGAACCGCTCAACGCCGACGACCAGGCGCTGCTCGCTCGCTATGTCGACGCGTTCGAGCGCTACGACATGGACTCGCTGACCTCGCTCCTGCGCGAGGACGCGACGTGGAACATGCCGCCGTACGACCTGTGGCTGCAGACCCACGACGACATCGTCAAGTGGTGTCTCGGGCCGGGCATCGGGTGCGAGGGCTCGCGGCTCCTCCCGATCATGGCGAACGGAGCGCCGGGGTTCGGGCAGTACAAGCCGGATCCGGACGGCGGCCTCGCGCCATGGTCAATCCAGGTGCTCGAGCTCCGCGACGGCCGGGTCGCCGGCATCACGTTCTTCCTCGACACCGAGCGGTTCTTCCCGCTCTTCGGGCTGCCCGACCACCTCGAGGCCTGAGTCGGCGGCACACGGCAGAACCTCGCCGAGCCCGGCGAGACCGACGAGCTCGAGGAGTTCCGTGGACGGATCACGCAGCGTGACCGCGCAGCCCATCCGGCGCGCCCGAAGCGCGAGCCGCGCGAGCGCATCGACGGTCGCCATATCGGCATCGGCCAGGCGAGCGAGGTCGCACAGGATGATCGTCGAATCGCCACGAACGATGCCCGGACCCAGGCGCTCGATCAGGTCGGGCACCTCGTCGGGGTCGAGCGAATCGACGGCGAGGATGATCGTGTTCGGTTGCTCGGGCATGCTCGGATGTGCCACCGACCGGCGACCTCCTTCACCCATCAGACCGGCGCATGGACCGGAACTCATCGGCGGCGACCGGCAGGCCTCCGATGATTCGCGGCCGCTCGGCCGGTCAAACTCATGGCACCACCAGCCCGTAGCCACCTGAAGGCAGAGGAGTCGTCCTGTGCAGCAAGCGACAACACCCATCTCCATCCCGGACCTGCGGGCCGCGGTCAGCGGCCGCGTCATCGGCCCGGACGACGAGGACTACGACGCGGCCCGGACGGTCCTCGTCCCCATTGCCGCCAATCGCCGCCCAGCGGCGATCGTCCGCGTGGCAGACGCCAACGACGTCGCGGCCGTCGTCAACTACGCGCGCGATCACGGCGTCGAGCTGGCCGTTCGGAGCGGCGGCCACAGCGCGTCCGGCCACAGCACGGTCGACGGCGGCATCGTCGTCGATCTCCGCGACATGAAGGGCCTCGAGATCGACGCCGCGAACCGGACCGCCTGGGCCGAGACCGGCCTGACCGCTGGGCGAGTACTCGGCCAAGACCGTCGAGCACGGTCTCGCGACCGGCTTCGGGGACACCGGCTCGGTCGGGATCGGCGGCATCACCGTCGGCGGCGGCGTCGGCTACCTCGGCCGCCTCCACGGCCTGACGATCGACAACGTCCTCGCCGCCGAGATCGTGACGGCCGATGGACAGCTGCGGCGCGTGGACGCCGAGCACGAGCCGGACCTGTTCTGGGCAATCCGTGGCGGCGGCGGCAACTTCGGCGTCGTGACCCGCTTCCAGTACCGGCTGGCGGACGTCAGCCAGTTCACCGGCGGCATGCTGATCCTGCCCGGGACGGCCGAAGTGATCGAAGGCTTCGTGGCCGCCGCCGATGCGGCGCCGGACGAGCTCTCGACGATCGCCAACATCATGTCGGCGCCACCGATGCCGTTCCTCCCCGCGGAGGCGGTGGGCTCGATCGTCCTGATGGGGATGCTGGCGTACACCGGCGAGCCCGAGTCGGCGGAACGCGTCCTTGCCCCGTTCCGGGCCCTCGGCACGCCCCTCGCGGACTTCGTGGCCGCGAACCCGTACACGACGATGTACCCGCCCGATGACCCGGATTACCACCCGACCGCCGAGTCGCGGACGATGTTCATCGATCACGTGGACCGGGCGACCGCCGAGCTCATCGTCGAACGGCTCAACGCGATCGAGGCGCCGATCCGGGTGGCCCAGCTGCGGGTGCTCGGTGGCGCGATGGGGCGCGTGCCGTCCGACGCCACTGCCTATGCGCACCGCTCGGGCCGGATCATGGTCAACGTCGCCGCGTTCTACGAGGGCGACGAGGACCGCGCCCGCAAGGCCGACTGGGTGAAGCGCTTCAGCGAGGCGCTCTACCAGGGGGTCGACGCGGCGTACGTCAACTTCGTCGGGGACGAGGGCGAGGCGCGAACCCGCGCGGCGTACCCGGGCCAGACCTGGGACCGGCTGGCACGCATCAAGGCCACAGTACGACCCGGACAACCTGTTCCACCTGAACCAGAACGTGGCGCCCGCCGCCACGTAAGCGCTCACCGCCGCTGATTCGGGGGCAAGCGGAGGCGCCGGTGAGAGGGCCATTGCCCTTTCGCCGGCGCCACCATCTATGACGGGGGCCGGCGTCGAAACTCATCGGTGTGGCTGACGCAGAATCTCGCCGCATGAGGAGCATCCGCTGAACCGCCGCACTGCCGTCGTCATCGCGATCGCGGCCGGGCTTGCCGTCGTCGTCCTCGCGGGCGTCGCGCTGTGGGCCTGGTCAGCGCTCAGACCGGCGACGGCTGACGAGCTGATCGACGGCATCACCGTCACCGCCAGCGTGGACGGGTCGTCGCTCGGTGCCACGCAGGCCATCGCCGACTTCGGGCTCGAGGACGGCATCCGGATGGTGCCCGTCCGGATCGTCGAGGACCTGGCGCTCGAGGTGCGACTGGAGACGCCACGGGACGTCACGCTCGCCGGCGCCCCGCGGCTCTGTCTCACCGGACCGTTCTGGAACCCGCTGGACGCCGGGCTGGACGACCGCTGCTGGGGCGACCCGGACCTGGCGGGGCTGCTGACCGACGCGATGCCGGCCGACGCGGACGGCCGGGTCACGCTGCGTGCCGGTTCACCGGTCGTGCTGCAGGCCGACCTCGCCCGCGGCGACGAGCGCTGCGACTACCCACCGGGCGACTGGCTGCTCGAGGTCGACGCCGAACCGGTCGTCGACGGCGTGACGCTCCCGCGCCAGGACATCGCCGAGGTGCCGCTGACCGTGCCGCTCGAGGAGGACGGCGCGCTGGCGTGGCGCAACAACAGCGACACGCGCTTCTGCAGCTTCACGGCCGCGGTCTACACGCGCCAGGGAGAGCCCGAGATCACGGGACGCTGACGGCACGCGGCCCGGACCGATGAATCCGGGAGGTTCGGGCCGTCTGAAACGGTGAGACCACATCACTGAGTTCCAGGTCTCGAAGGAGCGTCCCGAAATGATCCAGAACCCTGCCCCACCCCGAGCGGGCCGCCGCGAATGGATCGGCCTGTCCGTCCTCGCGCTCGCGTGCCTGATGTACGTGATGGACCTGACGGTGCTGCACCTCGCGGTGCCGTCGCTCTCGGCCGACCTCCAGCCGAGCAGCGCGCAGCTCCTCTGGATCATCGACATCTACGGCTTCATGGTCGCGGGCTTCCTCGTGACGATGGGCACGCTCGGCGACCGCATCGGCCGCCGCAAGCTGCTGTTCATCGGCGCCGGCGCCTTCGGCGTGCTGTCGCTGCTCGCCGCGTTCGCGGTGAGCGCCGAGATGCTCATCCTGAGCCGGGCCCTGCTCGGGATCGCCGGCGCGACGCTCGCACCGTCGACCCTGTCGCTGATCTTCACGATGTTCCAGGATCCCGGGCAGCGCTCGCGCGCGATCGCGGTCTGGATCTCGGCCTTCTCGGCCGGCAGCGCGATCGGCCCGCTGCTCGGCGGCCTGATGCTCGAATACTTCTGGTGGGGCTCGGTGTTCCTGCTGGCCCTGCCGGTGATGGCGCTCCTGCTGATCCTCGGCCCGATCACGCTTCCCGAGTACAAGGATCCGAACGCCGGCCGGCTCGACCTGCTGAGCGTCGCGATGTCGCTCGTCGCGGTGCTGACGGTCATCTTCGGGCTCAAGCAATTCGCCCAGGACGGGTTCGGCGCCATGCCCGCAGCGTTCGTCCTCGTCGGCCTCGTCGTGGGGACGCTGTTCGTCCGCCGCCAGCTGACGCTGGCCGACCCGATGATCGACGTCCGCCTCTTCCGCGTTCCCGCCTTCAGCGCGTCGCTCGCCGTCAACTTCCTGACGATCTTCGTCGCGATCGGTTACTTCATCTTCGTCGCCCAGTACCTGCAGCTGGTCCTCGGCCTGTCGCCGCTCGAGGCTGGGGTCTGGTCGGTGCCATCGGCGATCGCGTTCATCGTCGGCTCGAACGCGGCGCCCCGGCTGCTCCGCTACATCCGGCCGGCGTTCCTCATCGGAATCGCGCTCGGCGTTGCCGCGGTCGGGCTCGGCATCCTGAGCCGGGTCGGTGGCGCGGACAGTGACGGACTCGCGATCGTGGTGGGCTCGTCGGTCATCATCTCGCTCGGCCTGGCGCCGGTCTTCGGCCTGACCACCGAGCTGGTCGTCGGTTCGGCTCCGCCGGAGCGGGCCGGGGCCGCCTCGGGTATCTCCGAGAGCGCATTCGAGCTCGGCGGTGCGCTGGGGATCTCGATCCTCGGCAGCATCGGCATCGCGATCTACCGGCGCGACGTGGCCGACGCGCTGCCCGCCGGCGTCCCGGCAGAGGCGGCCGTGGTCGCCCAGGACACGCTCGGTGGCGCGGTCGGTGTGGCCCAGGACCTGCCCGCCGCCCTGGCGGCGACGGTCCTCGACGTCGCCCAGAACGCGTTCGTCGAGGGCATGCAGGTCGCGGCTGCGATCAGCAGCGTCCTTGCGGTGGGCGTCGCGCTGTTCGCGGTGGCGGTCCTGCGGAACGTGCGGGCCGGCGGCACCGAGTCGCAGCCCGAGGATCCGGAGCCGGCTCGCACCTCGATGGACGGGGCCCTCGCCGATCCCTGCTGAGGTTCCGTTCCGCATCGCGGACCAGCACCCGAAACAGCCCTGCAAGGTCGGAGCGGCGCCGGACGGCGTCGCTCTGCCGCGTCCGGCGGCACGCTGGGGCGTGAGGTTTCGAACCGCAGCAAGGAGGACCAGACCATGCCTGAGCTCGACGCCAAGGATCGCGACGATCTCCGCAGCAATCAGTTCGCCTACGTCGACAAGGACGGCGGGGAGCACCTGCCGCTCAACGACGCGTCGCACGTCCGCAACGCGATGGCGCGCTTCAACCAGACCGACTTCGAGAGCCAGACCGCCAAGGAAGCGGCGCGCAAGAAGATCCTCGCGGCTGCGAAGCGCTACGACATCGAGGTCGACGAGGACTCGAACGTCGCCGAGCCGGTGCGCTAGGTCCGAGTGCGGCCTAGGCCGGAGTCGCGATCCGGCTGATGCGGTCGGCAGCGGCGTGGAGCGTCTCGAGCCGCTTCGGGAAGGCGAAGCGGAGCTTCGTCCGCCCGAGCTCCGGTCGCGAGAAGAACGATGACCCCGGCACCGCAGCGATGCCGGGGTCTTCGATCAGGCGGGTGGCGAACGTGACGTCGTCGTCCGAGGTGAGGTCGCGGATGTCGGTCATCACGTAGTAGGCGCCGGCGGGTTCGTGGATGCGGAACCCGGCGGCGGCCAGGGCCGGAAGGAGCGTGTCGCGCCGCTCTCGGTAGTCGGCGACGAGCTGCGCGTAATAGCCGTCCGGGAAGGTCATCGCGAGCGTCGCCGCCTCCTGCAGGGGCGCGGCGGCACCGACCGTCAGGAAGTCGTGGGTCCGTCGCACGCCGACGCTCAGCTCGGGCGAGGCGATCACCCAGCCCACGCGCCAGCCTGTCACCGAGTACGTCTTCGACATCGAGTTGATCGCCACGGTCCGGTCGGCCATGCCGGGCAGCGTGGCGAGCGGGATGTGCTCGCCCTCGAACACGATGTGCTCGTAGATGTCGTCGGTGAACGCGAGCAGGTCGTGCTCCAGGCACAGGTTCGCGATGAGCTCGAGCTCGTCGCGCCGGAAGACCTTGCCGGTCGGGTTGTGCGGCGAGTTGACGACGATCGCCCGGGTCCGCGGCGTCACGGCGGCGCGCAGCTCATCGGGATCGATCGCCCAGTCCGGTTCGTGGAGCGTCACGTAGCGCGGCGTGGCCCCGGTGAGGATCGCGTCGGGGCCGTAGTTCTCGTAGAACGGCTCGAACACGATGACCTCGTCGCCCGGATCGAGCAGGCCGAGCATCGCCGCGATCATTCCCTCGGTCGCCCCGCACACCACCGTGATCTCGGTGTCGGGGTCGGGCTCCCAGCCCGGATAGAAGCGAGCGGTCTTCGCGGCGATGGCACGCCGGAGCGACGGCGCGCCGGCGACGATCGCGTACTGGTTGACGTCGGCGAACAGCGCGGCCGCGGCCGCTTCCTTGAGCTCGGTCGGGGCCGGGAAGTCCGGGAAGCCCTGGGCCAGGCTGACGGCGCCGGCCTGGACCGCCAGGCGGTTCATCTCGCGGATGACGGACTCGGTGAAGCTCTCGGCCTTGCGGCTGATGCGGCGCATGCCGGGGAGTCTAGCGGGCGCTCGCGATGGGGCGCCTCGGGCTCCGGGCCGCTCGGCTGCCTCGGGCCTGATGCCTGAACCTTGCCAGATATTCCTGGGGTGACTAGGAGGCCGCGTTTCGAGGTCACGATCCGACGTCCTGGAGGGCAGAAGTAGCCGTTCTCGACTAATTCCGAGCCGCCAGAACGCGACCGGGAGACCGAAAAGTCCGCCTTCTAGTCCTGGGGTGAATATCTGGCAGGAAACCCGGCTGCGGCCGCGGCGGCCCAGCCCTAGCGGTCCACGTTCCAGATGTGGCGGTTGACCCGGTTCTCGAGCTCCTCCTGGCGCCCGGAGACAGGCCGCGGGTCGACCTCGCCGGAGGCCACCTTCGCCTCGAGCGAGGCGAGCGACTCGTGGCCGTCGAGGATCGCCTGGCCGAGCGGCCCGCTCCAGCCCGCGTAGCGCTCCTCGAGCGGCCGCGACAGGGTCTCGTTCTCGAGCAGCTCGGCGGCGACGAGGAGTGCCCGGGCCAGCGTGTCGATGCCGCCGACGTGGGCATGGAACAGGTCGGTCCGGGCGCTGCTCTGACGGCGGAGCTTCGCGTCGAAGTTGAAGCCGCCGGTGGTGAACCCGCCGCCCCGGAGGATCTCGTACAGCGGCAGCGCCAGGTCCTCGACGGAATTCGGGAACTGGTCGGTGTCCCATCCGTTCTGGGGGTCGCCGCGGTTCGCGTCGATGCTGCCGAGGATGCCGTGGGCGACGGCGTAGGCGACCTCGTGGTGGAACGAGTGACCAGCGAGCGTCGCGTGGTTCGCCTCGATGTTCAGGCGGTACTCGTCCTCCAGCCCGTTCCGGACCAGGAAGCCATGGATCGTCGCCGAGTCGTAGTCGTATTGGTGCTTCGTCGGTTCCATGCGGCTTGGGCTCGATGAGGAGCGTGCCCTCGAAGCCGATCTGGTGCTTGTGCTCGGCGACGAGGTGCAGGAACCGGGCGAGCTGGCTGCCCTCGCGCTTGAGGTCCGTGTTGAGCAGCGTGTCGTAGCCCTCGCGGCCGCCCCACAGGACGTAGTTCGTGCCGCCGAGGCGCTTCGTGACCTCGAGCATGTGCTTGACCTGGGCCGCGGCGTAGGCGAAGACCTCGGGATCGGGATTGGTGGAGGCGCCGCCCTGGTAGCGGGGGTGCGTGAACAGGTTGGCCGTGCCCCAGAGCAGCTGCGCGCCGGTTCGCTCCTGGTACCCGAGTGCGTCGTCGGTGAGCGCGTCGAGGTTGTCCCTGAATTCGGCGAACGAGGCACCCTCCGGCGCGACGTCGCGGTCGTGGAAGCAGTAGAACGGGACGCCGAGCTTCTCGATGAACTCGAACGCGACGGCCAGCTTCTGGCGGGCTGCCGGCATCGGGTCGGCCGCGGGATCGAGCCACGGCCGGTCGAGCGTCCCGATGCCGAACATGTCCCGGCCGTCCCAGGCGAACGAGTGCCACAGGCAGACGCCGATGCGCAGGTGGTCCTCCATCCGCTTGCCGAGGACGAGCCGGTCGGGCTCGTACACCGCGTAGGTCAGCGGGTCGGTCGAGCCGACACCGCCGAAGCCGATGCGGCCGGGAACGTCCGTGAAGAACTCGTCTGCCACCGGGTGTCCTTCCTCGATGTTGCGCGAGTCTGGGTCAGCCCTTCAGCTCGAGTTCGGCCAGCTCCTCGCTCGTGACCTCCCCGGGTCGCTTGCCGAGGATGATCATGCCGAGGATGTCGTCCGTCGTGACGTCCGACTTGTTGACCGTTGCGACGATCCGGCCGTGGTACATGACGCTGACCCGATCGGACAGGTCGAAGACGTCGTGGATGTCGTGGCTGATCAGGAAGATCCCGATGCCCTCCGTCTTGAGCTGGCGGACGAGGTCGCGCACCTGCGCCGTCTCCGCCGGGCCGAGGGCAGCCGTGGGCTCGTCCATGATCAGGACCTGCGCGTTGAAGTGCACGGCACGGGCGATCGCGACCGCCTGGCGCTGGCCGCCGGACAGCGATCGGACCGGCTGCGCGAAGTTGGTGAAGTTCGGGTTCAACCGCTTCATGACCTTGCGGGTCGCGTCCTCCATCGACGAGTCGTCGAGCGTCCCAAAGCGCGTCGTCAGCTCCCGCCCGAGGAAGACGTTGGCGGGCGCATCGACGTTGTCCGCCAGGGCAAGGGTCTGGTAGATCGTCTCGATGTTGTAGTGCTTGGCGTCGCGCGGGTTCTTGATGCTTACCGCTTCGCCGTTGACGAGGATCTCGCCGCTGTCCGCGGGACGGGCACCGGACAACACGCGCATCAGGGTCGACTTGCCCGCGCCGTTGCCGCCGACCAGGCCGATGACTTCGCCGGGTTTCAGGTCGATGCTCACGTCGCGCACGGCGTGGACGCCGCCGAAGGCGACATTGATGCCACGCATCTCGACGAGCGGCGTTTGCTCCGCGACGGTCACGGGTCGTCCCTCCTTGCCGCTCAGGAACCGCGCCGGCGGTTGATGGTGTCGAGGCCGACCGCGACGACCAGCACGATGCCGGCGACGACGTTCTGGCCGGGCGAGTTGACGCCGATGAAGCTCAGGCCGTACGCGAGCGACGCCAGGACGAAGGCGCCCAGCACGGCGCCGGGGATGGTCCCGATGCCGCCGGCAAAGGAGGTCCCGCCGACGACGGCAGCCGCGATCACGTACAGCTCGTAGCTCTGGCCGATGTCGAGCGTCGAGCCATTGAGCCGGGCCGACACGACGGCCGCAGCAAGCGCGCACAGGATGCCCATCAGCACGTACGTCTTGAGGATCGTCCAGCGCGTGTTGATGCCGGCCAGCTCGGCGGCGTCGGGATTGCCGCCGTAGGCGTACACGTAGCGGCCGAACCGTCGCCGGGTCGCCAACCAGGTCATGACGAGCGTGACGCCGATCAACAGGATGATGGGGAACGGGAAGCCGGTCGGGATCAGCAGGCCGCCCGGCGGGATGGGGATGTTGTTCTGCTGCGCGTACTTGTCCGCCAGGCCCTTCGGCCAGAAGTTGTTGTTGGCGAACGCAGGCGATGCCGAGGACCGCCAGCGATGCCGACGACCCCGATCAGGACCTCGGCCCACATCGGCCGGACCGGGAACCCGTAGCGGCGACGCTGGCGCCGGGAGTTGATGAGCAGGGCGACGATCGCCACGGCATCCGACCAGGGCGATCGCCCAGGTCAACAGGCCGCCGATGGATCCCTGTGCGCTCCCACCGAGGAGCTGGAAGGTCGGATCGAGGCCGGATACCGACGCGCCGCTCGAGAGGTACCAGACGGCGCCGCGGATCGACAGCAGTCCGCCGAGGGTGACGATGAACGAGGGCACCCCGATGTAGGCGATGATGAACCCCTGGACGCCGCCGATGGCGGCGCCCATGAGGATGCCGAGCCCGAGGGCGATGGCCCAGTTGAACGGGACATCGCTGCCGAGGCCCAGCGCGGGCAACCAGTCGGTCATCAGCAGGGCGTAGGTCATCGCGATGATGCCGACCAACGATCCCACCGACAGGTCGATGTTGCGCGAGACGATGACCAGCACCATGCCGGTCGCGATGATTGCGATCGCGGCAGCCTGGACCGCCAGCGTGGTCATGTTGGCCGGCTGGATCAGCTTGCCGCCGCTCAGGACGTGGAAGACGAGCAGGATCACCGCCAGGGCGATCAGCATGCCGAACAGGCGGAGGTCGATCTCCGTCTGCGCGAGCATTCCGCGTATCGACGGGCGGGCGGGCGGCTCGACCTTACCGGATACGGGCGCTGCGTCGGCCACGTTCGCCACGATGGCCCTCCTGATCGTGGATCAAAGCGACCTGCGCCCTCGGGGGACCCGAGGGCGCAGGTTTGATGGCTAGCTAGCGGTCGGAGACCGTCACTTGCATGCCTCTGGCGCGGTCGCGGCATCCACGCCGGCGCACAGGTCTTCCTTGGTGATCTGTCCAGCGTCGACCGCCAGCTGCAGGTTCTCTGCAGTCAGCGGCGTCGGGATCAGGATGAAGGAGTTCACGGTGTTGCCACCGGGCGTGGTGAACGGCTGGGCTGTCAGGCCCGCAGCCGGAGCGACGGCCGGGTCGATGAGGCCGTCCGGCAGCGTCAGGCTGGCCATGTCTGCACCGGCACACAGCGCGAGTGCGGCTGCACCGGCGGCCTTGCCGAGCTCATTGGCGTTCTTCCAGACGTCGACGTACTGCAGACCCTTCGCGACGTTGTTCAGGTTGGCGGGATCGCCGTCCTGGCCGCTGACGGGCGGGTACGGGTCGTAGTTCTTGCCCGTGAGGGCGGCCGCGACGCCGAGCGCCGTGCTGTCGTTCTCGGCCAGCACCGCGTCGATCGTCGTGCCGTCGGCGACGGCCTTGTCGATGATCGCTTCCATGTTGTTCGTGGCCGTCGTGGTATCCCACGCCTTCGTGTACGTCCCGTAGTCCTTCGGCCACTCACCGGTGCCGCCCTCGGGACCGTTCAGGATCGTGATCTTGCTTCGCGTCAACGGCTTCCTTGAGGCCGGCGTCGTCCCAGCCCGCGGGCAGGAACGTCGAGGCATTCGGGTCGCCCGGGTCGCCCTTGATCAGGACGTAGTTGCCCTCGGGGACCTTCGCCATGATCGCCTCGGCCTCGAGCGTGCCGACGCCCGTGTTGTCGAACGTGACGTACAGGACGTCGGGGTCCTCGATCAGACGGTCATAGCCGATGACCGGGACGCCGGCGTGCCTTCGCCTTCTCGACGGCCGGCCCGATGACAGTCGGGTCCTGGGCGAGGATGATCAGGACGTTGGCGCCCTGCGACAGCAGCGTGTCGACGTCGGTCAGCTGCTGCTCGGTGCTCAGGTTCGCGTCCTTGCTCGATGTAGCGTGCCACCGCCGGCCTCGACGGTGTCCTTGATGTTCGGCTCGTCGTGCGCGGCCCAGCGTGGCTGCTGGAAGTTGTTCCACGACACGCCGACCGTGCACGGAGCCGGCCGCGGCGGACGCGGGCGCGCTGGCGGCCGGGGCCTCGCTGGCCGGGGCCTCGCTCACCGCCGGCGCCGCGCTCTGGGGCGCCGTCGTGGCCCCGCCAGATGAGCAGGCCGACGCGACGATCGCAAGGGTTGCAACGAGCAACCCAATTCGCTTATTTACCATTCCTGACTCCTTCCTCCGGTTTCCGCACCCCCCGGTTGATCACGGTCACCGCCGTGTACCCTCCCTCGAATTCGCTACGCTAGCATCCTCCTCCAAGCAGATTCCAGACTGTTTCGCGCCGATGGGCGCTGCGGTACGACGCTAGGCGGTGAGGAGTTCCGGGACGGCGTCGCGCCGCCCGATCCACATCGCGGGATCGGCGATGGAGTGGCTCGAAGGCCAACTCTGCTGCGCCGAGCACTGATGCGTCGTCCCCCAAGTCGTCGGCGACAGGATCCTGGCGAGCGTGCGCGATCTCGCGGCGCTCGCGCGGTCACGGGATGTGTATCTCTCTTCCAACAGCGAAGGTGCCAGATTCGGTCATGCCCCGGACCATGTCAAGCCGCTGCCGCCACGTTACTAACAGGCAGGGCAGGGCGCGAGTGCTAGCATCCCCGCCTGCCTGGGAGGCATGGCACACGACGAGGAGGCGACCGATCGAGTCGGTGAGCGCATGAATCGCTCGGTCGGACGACGCGTCGCCGTCGCGTTGGTCGTGGTCGTCGCCGCGGCCGGCGTTGCGATCGCCGGGTCGGCCGTCCTGGGCGGCGGGGCGTCGGGAAGTGCACCCTCGGCGCCGCGCTTCGTCGAGGAGGCATCGGCGGCCGGGATCGACCACACGTTTGGCGGAGAGGACCAGTGGTTCGTCGGCGGTGGCGTTGCCGTGTTCGATTGCGACGACGATCACCGCCCGGACCTGTACCTCGCCGGCGGCGCCGGGCCCGCGCTCCTCGCTCGCAACGAAAGCGAGGTCGGCGGCAGCCTCAGGTTCACGCCGGTCCACGATCCCGTGACCGACCTGTCCGACGTGACCGGTGCGTACCCGCTCGATGTCGATGGCGACGCAGTCGCCGACCTGGCCGTGTTGCGCCGCGGTGAGACCGTCCTGCTCCGGGGTCTCGGCGACTGTCGGTTCGAGCGCGCCAACGAGCAGTGGGGGTTCGATGGCGGGGACGGATGGACGACGGCGTTCAGCGCGACCTGGGAGGGTGCCTCGACCCGGCCGACACTTGCCCTCGGCCGCTACCTCGATCTCGAGAAGACCACTGACAGCACCTACGTCTGCGACCACAACGAGCTGTTCCGGCCGGCCTCGGACGGGACGTACGGCCCGCCGACGGCCCTGCGGCCGGGCTTCTGCACGCTGTCGATCCTGTTCAGCGACTGGGACCGCTCGGGGCGCCGCGACCTCCGGGTCAGCAACGACCGTCACTACTACCAGGACGGCCGCGAGCAGCTCTGGCGCATCGAGCCCGGGCAGCCGCCGCGCGAATACACCGAGGCCGACGGCTGGCAGCACATGGAGCTCTGGGGGATGGGCATCGCCAGCCAGGATCTCACCGGCGACCGTTACCCCGAGGTCTACCTCACGAGCCAGGGCGACAACAAGCTGCAGACCCTGGCCGATGGGCCAGCGCAGCCGCGCTACCGGGACATCGCGCTCGAGCGCGGCGCGACCGCCACCCGCCCATACGCCGGCGACACGACGCTCCCCTCGACGGCGTGGCACCCGCAGTTCGAGGACGTCAACAATGACGGCTTCATGGACCTCTTCGTCGCGAAGGGCAACGTCTACGAGATGCCCGATTACGCCCGACGCGACCCGAGCAACCTGCTGCTTGGCCAGGCCGATGGGACCTTCATCGAGGGCGCGGAGGAGGCAGGCATCGTGAGCTTCGACCGTGGTCGCGGCGCGGCCGTCGCCGACCTCAACCTCGACGGGTTGCTCGACATCGTCCAGGTCAACTTCGGCGCGCCCGTCCAGATGTGGCGAAGCACAGGCTCCGGGGCCGCCGACACAGCGATGGGTCACTGGCTCGGCGTCCAGCTCAGCGAACCCGGGCCGAATCGCGACGCGATCGGGTCGTGGATCGAGGTCAAGGCCGGCGACACGCACGATCGAGCGCGAGCTGACGGTCGGTGGCGGCCACGTCAGCGGGCGGCTGGGGCCGACCCACTTCGGGCTCGGGGCGGCGGACCGTGCCGAGGTCCGCGTCACCTGGCCGGACGGCGAACAGGGGCCATGGATCCCGGTCGAGGCGGACCAGTACGTCACGCTCGATCGAGGAGCAGAGGCAGCGACGCCGTGGAGCCTCCCGTGACCACGGCCCGGCTTGCAGCGATCGATCTGCCCGACTTCGGCATGCCCGACGAGGCACCGGAGCTGCCCGCGTCGCTCTATGCCGACCGGCTCGAACGCCTGCGGGCCCGTGCGTCGGATGCCGGCTTCGACCGCCTGGTCGTGTACGCGGACCGCGAGCACAGCGCGAACGTGTCGTACCTGACCGGCTTCGACCCACGGTTCGAGGAGGCGATCCTCGTCGTCGGCGAGACCGGCGAGCCGGCCGATCCTCGTCGGCAACGAGAACTGGGGGACGGCCGGCGCGGCGCCGCTCCCGATGCGCCGCCACCGGTTCCAGGACCTGAGCCTGCCGGGCCAGCCACGCGATCGATCGCGGCCGCTCGCCGAGCTCCTCGGCGAGGAGGGGATCGGTCCCGGGACGCGGGTCGGCGTGATCGGCTGGAAGACCTATACCTCACCGGACTCGATCGAGGCGCCGGCGTTCCTCGTGGACGAGCTGCGACGGCTGGTCGGTCCCGGGGGATCGGTGCGCAACGCCACGGGCCTCCTGATCGACCCGGGCGACGGCCTGCGGGTCGTCAACGAGGTCGAGCAGCTCGCCTCGTTCGAATACGCGGCGTGCCAGACGTCGCAGGGCGTGCGCAACCTGCTGTTCGGGCTGCGTCCCGGGCTGACCGAGGCGGAGGCGGTCCGGCTGCTCGAGTGGAACGGCATGCCGCTGTCGTGCCACCTGATGTTGACGGCCGGACCGCGCGCCACGTACGGCCTGCTCAGCCCGGGCACGCGCAGGATCGAGCGCGGAGACCGGTTCACGGTTGCGTTCGGCGTGTGGGGCGCGCTGAATTGTCGGGCGGGGTTCGTCGTCGAGGATGCCGGCGAGCTGCCGGCGGGCATCGGCGACTACGTCGAGAAGCTCGTGGGACCGTATTTCGAGGCGATCGCCGAGTGGTATGGCGCGATCCGCATCGGGCAGACGGGCGGGGTGCTCCAGGAGATCATCGACCGCCGGCTCGGCGACCCGTTCTTCGGGATCTTCCTGAACCCCGGGCACCAGATCCACCTCGACGAGTGGATCAACTCGCCGTTCTCGCCCGGATCGCAGGTGGAGCTGCGCTCGGGCATGGCCTTCCAGGTCGACGTCATCCCGGCGACCGGGACGGACTACTTCACGACCAACATCGAGGACGGCATCGCCCTCGCCGACGCGTCGCTCCGTGACGCGTTCGCGGCAGCCTACCCGGGGGCATGGGCGCGCATCGGGGCGCGCCGGCGGTTCATGGCCGAATCGCTCGGGATCGAGCTGCACCCGGACGTGCTGCCGTTCTCGAACATCCCGGCGTACCTCCCGCCGTTCCTGCTGGCGCCCGGGCGGGCGATGACGCTGGCCTAGGGGCTCGCATCGCCGGCGTGGGCGGCGTCGACGTCGACCCACGGTGCACGCCACGAGGGAGCGTCGAAGGGGACCGCCCAGTAGACGACCTCGCGGTAGACCTTGCCGTCGCGCAGCTCCATGAGGTCCACGCAGAGCCAGGTCGAGCCGTCCGGGTACGTCATCCGCCACTCGGCCCACCAGAAGTCGCCGCTGCCGATCACGCGCATCACCGTGTTCCCGGGTGAGACGACCCAGCGATCCTCCGCGCCGACAACCCGCGTCAGCTCGGTGCTGGGCGTGCCGCCAGGGTAGTTCCGCGCGATCTCGGCCCAGCCCTCGCTGCTGTGGATGTGCTCGCCGGACTGCGGCCAGACCACCTCCCATTCCGGGTGACGAAGCTCGTGGAGGGTCGGGATGTCGAACTCGGCGGAGGCGGTGCCGTAGCGCGTGACCACTTCCTCGTTCGTCGTTTTCGGCATGCCCCGCACAGTAGCGGGCCCGACCGCCGGCCGGAAGGGAGGAAACCGGCTTCCGGGCCGGGACGTATCGACGGACACGACCCGAAAGCTGGAGGAGACAATCCCATGGCCACTCGCCGCTCGATCTCGGTCACGCTGGTCCTCGCCCTGGCAGGCGTCCTCTTGCTTCTCCAGTCGTCGTTCGTCGCCGCGAAAGGCGGGCCGACGATCCTCGAGTGGCAGACGATGGTGGGCGTCCCGCAGGCATTCACCGGCACCACCAATCAGGCAGTAATCCGCGGCGTGCCGGGCGGCGGCATCCCGTGGCGGCTGGACCTCGGCAAGGGTGAGCTCTCGCGCAACGGGCACCTCGAGATCAAGGTGCGTGGCCTCGTCCTGGCGACCGGCGACAACGCGGGCACGAACCCGGTAGGCACGTTCCGCGGGCTCGTCAGCTGCCTGACTGACCAGGCGACCGTCGTCAACGTCCCAACCGGCAACTTCCCGGCCAGCACCGGTGCCGGCGAGCGCCGGCGGCGGCAACGCCGACATCGAGGCCGACCTCAACCTGCCGAACCCATGTATCGCACCGATCGTCTTCGTCACGAGCGGCGGCGGTTCGTGGTTCGCAGCGACCGGCGGCTGACCTCGCCCTCCTCGGGGATGCCGGCGAGGTCGGGCTAGAGCTCGACCTCGCCGGTCACGCACGTCGCGGTCGCACCTGCGACCCAGACCGCGCCGTCCTCGTCTGCCGAGAGGTGGACCCGGCCGGCGCGACCGAGCGCCCCGCCCTGGCTTGCCACGTACGGCAGCGTGGCGCGGCCGGTCCGGACCAGCCATTGGGCCAGCGCCCCGTTGAGGCTGCCGGTGACGGGGTCCTCGGCGGTCCGGCCGTCCTTCGGAAAGAACGCCCGGACCTCGAACGCCTCCGGCGAGCCGGCCGGGTACGGCCCGACCACGCCGAGGTCGAAGTCCACGAAGCCGGGCTCGAGCGCGAGCACGGCGTCGGCGCTGCGGAGCAGCGCGACAACCCAGTTCGGGCCGTTCGCGGCCCACTGCGTGTCCACGATCGCTTCCCGCTCGATCCGCAGGACGTCCGCGATCCGCCGGTTCGAGCGCGTCGTCCAGCGGTCCGCTACGGAACGGCTCCGGCGACCGGAACGCAAGGCCGTCGGGCGTCCGGCGGACGGTGACCAGCCCGGCCCCGCACTCCTGGACGATTCGCTCGATGTCCCGCGGGCGGCCCCCGGCGGCCAGCCACGCGTGACACGTCCCAAGCGTCGGGTGGCCCGCGAACGGCAGCTCGCTCGACGTGTCGAAGATGCGCACGCGGTAGTCCGCCGCGGGATCCGTCGCGGCCACGACGAAGGTCGTCTCGGACAGGTTGGTCCATGCCGCGAACCGCTGCATCTGGTCGCTCGTCAGGCCGTCGCCGTCGAGCACGACCGCGACCGGGTTGCCGAGGTAGGGCGTGTCCGAGAACACGTCGACCTGGGCGAAGCGGCGAGCCACGTCAGGCGAGCTCGGCGGTTGCCGGCCCAGGGGTTGCCGGCTCGAGCGGTCGTGCCAGCTCGAGCCGCCGGAAGAACGTGAAGCCGAAGGGCCACGCCCACTCCCTGACGTCGCGCAATTCGAGCGGCGCTTCGGCGAGTCCATCGAGCGGGTCGGGCGTCCGCAGGTGGAACAGCGAGAACCCGCGACGCAGGTCCCAGATCAGCGCCCGCGACCCTGGCCGAAGCACCCGCCAGACCTCCCTGAGTCCGGCCGCCTTGTCGTCCCAGTGATGCATCGAGAAGGTGCTGACGACGAGGTCGAACGACGCGTCCTCGAATGGCAACGCGGCCACGTCCGCCACGAGGAACTCGGGCATCGGCTCTGGCGGCGCTCGCGGCACGGGAGGCCTTCTCGCGCGCGCGCCGGATTTCGTCCGGATCCACGTCGACGGCAGTGACGGCCAGCCCGTGGTCGGCCGCCAGGCGGATGGAAAGCGCGCCCGATCCGCAGCCGACCTCGAGGACCGCAGTTCCGGGCGGAGCAACCCGGGCGATGTCGTCGGCGATCGGGCCGAAGAGTGAGTTCTCGTACCAGGATGCCATGCGCTCCACAGGGTGACGGATCGGCATCGTCGCTGTCGTCGTAGGCTCAACGTGATGCACGATCTCAGGCAGCCGGTCACGCTCGACGACATCCGCGCCGCCGCAGTCCGCCTCGACGGCGTCGCGCTCGTGACCCCGCTCGTGCCGTTCACGACGCCGGACGGCCGGTCGGTCCTGCTCAAGGCCGAATCGCTCCAGCCCGTCGGGGCGTTCAAGATCCGCGGCGCGTACAACGCCATCGCAAGCCTCGACTTTGCCGTCCGCTCTCGCGGCGTGGTGGCCACGTCGAGCGGCAACCATGCCCAGGGCGTGGCTCGCGCTGCGCGCCTGCTCGGGATCCCCGCGACGGTGTTCATGCCGGCCGATGCAGTGGCGGTGAAGCTCGAGCGGGTCCGCGCCGATGGCGCAACGGTGATCACGGTCGACCCGCTCGGACCAGTGACGAACCAGGAGGCCGCGCGCTCGTACGCGGAAACGCACGGGATCCCGTTCATTCACTCGTTCGACAACGACGACGTGATCGCGGGACAGGGGACAGCCGGGCTGGAGATCGCGGAGGCGGTGGACGACCTCGGCGCGCTGCTCGTGCCGGTCGGCGGGGGCGGGCTCATCAGCGGGATGGCCACGGCGGTGCGGGCGCTCCATCCGAACGCACGGATCGTCGGCGTCGAACCCGAGCTGGCGGCAGACGCCCAGGAATCGTTCCGCGCTGGGGAGCTCGTCCCGTGGCCGCGCGAACGGAGCCGTCGCACGATCGCAGATGGAGCCCGCACGAACCTCGCGCCACGGACCTTCGCCCACATCCAGCGGCTCGTCGACGACATCGTCACCGTGGACGAGGCCGAGATCGCCGCGGCCGTGCGGCTGCTGGCCGAACGGGCCCGGCTCGTCGTCGAGCCGACCGGGGCGCTGGCCGTGGCCGCGGCCACGTTCCGTGCCGCCGAGGCAGGACTGACCGGGATCGAGGGTTCGGTCGTGGCCCTGGTGAGCGGCGGGAACGTCGATCCGGACCGCTACCGGGAGTACCTGGAGGCGCCGATCCCCGATCCGCGGTGAGCCGCGCGCGTCGGGCGGCTTGACGAGAACGCTGCCGCTCGGGAACGCTGCGGCACATGCCCGACCCCGTCCTCGATCAGCGACGGCTCAACCGCGCCGTCCTCGCCCGGCAGCTCCTCCTCGAGCGGTCCCGTCTTTCGTTGACCGAGGCGCTCGAAACGGTCGCCGGCCTGCAGACGCAGTACGCCCCGGCCGGCTACATCGGCCTGTGGAGCCGGCTCGAGGACTTCCGCCGGCCTGAGCTGACCCGGGCGCTGGAGGATCGGTCCGTCGTCCAGGCGACCGTCATGCGCGCCACGATCCACATGGTGTCGGCGGCCGACTACTGGCCGTTCGCGCTCGCCACGCGCCCGAGCCGCGAGCAGTGGTACCTCCGCGCGGCCGCCACCCTGCTGCGCGGGGTCGACATGGACCGCGCGGTGCGGCGCGTCCGGGCGGATCTCAGCGACGGCCCGCGCCGCCACGACGAGCTCATCGCAGGGCTGGCCGAGGAGGGCATCCCGCGCACGGCGTGGAACGGCGTCGCGCAGCTCGTCCATCTCGTCCGCGTGCCGCCATCCGGAACGTGGGAACAGCGGCGGGCCAACCGCTACGCCCTCGCCGAGCAGTGGCTGGGCGAACCGGCGATCGACGAGCCTGCCGCGATCGTCCACCTCGTCCGCCGCTACCTGGCAGGGTTCGGGCCGGCCAGCCGGGCCGATGTCGCGAGCTGGACCGGGCTCCAGGCAACCGCCCTGAAGCCTGCCTTCGAGGCGCTGGACCTGCGGCGGTTCCGCGACGCGGACGGCCGCGAGCTGATCGACCTCCCGGACGCGCCGCTGCCCGACGCCGACGTCCCCGCACCCGTCCGCTTCTTCCCGACCTGGGACGCCAACCTGCTGATCCACGCCCGCCGGGCCGGGATCCTGCCCGAGGCCTACCGGCCGCGCATCTTCAGCACGAAGACGCCGCACTCCTTCCCGACCTTCCTGGTCGACGGCGCCGTTGCCGGCACGTGGCGGTACGAGGATGGTCGCGTGACGCTGGACCCGTTCGAGGAACTTCCGGCGCGGCAGCGGCGAGCGGTCGACGAGGAGGCCGAACGGCTTGCGGCGTGGCACGCGGAGGACGGCGGATGACGGCGACGGTGGCGTCGGCCCGCGACGACGACGGCCCGGGCGTCACCTCGCTCGAGCTCTTCTTCGACCTCGTGTTCGTGTTCACCATGACCCAGCTGACGTCGATGCTCGAACACGACCTGACGATCACCACGCTTGCCCAGGTCATCCTGATCTTCGTCGTCCTCTTCTGGATGTACAGCGGCTACGTGTGGCTCACGAACCAGGTGCCCCCGGTCACGACCGCGGCACGCCTGCTGCTGATCGCCGGGATGGCCGGGTTCCTCGTGTGCGCGCTCGCCGTGCCCCATGCATTCGGCACGGACGGCGTCGCCTTCGCCATCGGGTTCTTTGTCGTGATCGTCGTGCACAGCGGGATGTTCGCGAACGCCTATGGGCGGGGCACGCTCGGCTTCGTCCCGCTCAACTTCGTGGGCGCCTTCTCGCTCCTCGCGGCCGGGTTGATCGGTGGGACCGCGGCGTACGCGCTCTGGCTGGTCCCGATCGCGCTGACCTTCGTGTCCTCGACCCTGACCCAGCGCGACCGTGGCCTGGCCGAGTCGGGGTTCACGTTCCGAGGGGGACACCTGGTCGAACGCCATGGCCTGCTGTTGCTGGTCGCGTTCGGCGAGTCGGTCGTGGCGATCGGCATCGGCCTCGCCGAGGTGGAGCTGGAAGCCCGGATGTACGTGGCCGCGGTGCTCGGGCTGCTGCTCGTGTCGGCGTTGTGGTGGACGTACTTCGCGGGGGACGACGAGCGTGCCCTCGAGGTGTTGCAGGGCGCAGCGCCCCGGGAGCAGCTCGGGATGGCGATCGGCGCGTTCTTCTACGCCTTCGTGGTGATGCTCCTGGGCGTGGTGATCCTCGCGGCCGGCCTTGCGCTCACGATCGCAGCAGTCGACATCCACACGTCCGTCGAGACAGCGGCGCTGCTCGGAGGCGGCGCGGCAACGTACGTCGCGGGTGACGTGCTCTTCCGGGGCAAGCTGGGGATCGCGCCGGTGCGCTTCCGCGTCGCGGCGATCCCACTCCTGCTCGTGACGATCCCGCTCGGTTCCGGCGTGTCCGGCATGGCCCAACTGCTCGCGATCATCGCCGTCTTCGTGGCGGTCCTGCTGTTCGAGAAGCGCGCCCGGGCCGGGGCCTTCACCGCTCCCGGATGACCACGAGGCGGTCGAGGCCCGATTCGGCGCCCCACACCTCGCCCGGCCGGCCGAGCAGCTGGCGCACCGCTGCGTCGGCGTCCGGCAGCCCAAACGATTCGAAGGCCTCGGTCTGAGGGTCGAAGCGGACGATGGCATTGGCGGTGAAGTCGGTCAGCCACACCCGGTCGCGGTCGTCGACATAGACGGCATAGGCCTGCGCCCCGCCGCCGGGGAGGGGCCACTCCTTCCAGGAACCGTCCGAAGGATCATGGACGCCAACCTGTCCGGCATTCCACTCCGACACCCACAGCCGGCCGTTCGAGTCGGACCAGATGCGGCGGGCGCCCTGCCCGGCCGTTGGCGGTTCCACGACGGTCGCCTCCCTGCTCGCCCGGTCGATATGCGCGATGTGATTGCCGGCAAGCGACGCGTACCAGACCTCGCCGCCGGGCGTCGCCGTGATGCCGTACGGTCCGCGACCGCGTGGCGCGTCGAACGCCTCAACGATGCCGTCCCTCGGGTCCAGCCGTCCGTACATCCCGGATTGCCCGGTGAACCACAGCACACCGTCGCCGTCGAACGCGGCGGTGTTGAGGTTCGCATCGGGGTGGCTGGCCGGCAGCTCGAACACCTCGACCTGCTCGGTCGCGGGGTCCACGCGCACGATCGCGTTCAGGCCGCCGTCCGTGATCCACGGGGCGCCGTCCGGGCCCACGATCACGCCGTGCGGCGCGGAACCCGCGCCGAGGTCGATCTCGTGGACATCCCCGGTCGTCGGGTCGAGGTGGCCGAGCGTGCCGTTGTGCTGGCCGGTGTACCAGACGCCACCGTCGGCGGCGGGCGCGACGTCGTGCGGATGGCTGCCCGCCGTGACCGGGTACTCCACGAGGTCGAAGGCGCTCGAGGTTGAGGCCGAAGCCGACGCGCTCGCCGCCGTCGGAGCGAGGGACGGTGCTTCGGTCTCGGTGATCGTCCCGAGCGTCGTCGATTCGGTCGAGCCGCCGCAGCCTGCGACCACCGCGATCAGCGCGACGGCAACAACGCTCGCGCGGAGTGTCGTATTCACAATGCCGACTCCAGTCGCGCGCGCAGGAGATCCGTGCCGTCGGCAGCTCGGACCGCACGGCACCACCAACCCGCCTCGTCCCGCCACGTGACGATTTCCAGGCGCTCGCCCGGCTCGGCCGCCTGCGCGTACTCGAGACGGACCCGTCGCGGCAGCGATCGGGCTGCTTCCGCGCCATCGGAGTCGGCCGCTGCCACCGCCTCATCGAACCAGTCCGCGTAGACCGCGTTGTTGACGTGGTCGAGCGGATCGAGCTCCTGCGGCCGGACCTCGATCTGGCGTCTTTTGGCGCCTTCCGGAGCCTCCTTGAGCGTTACCCGCCCGAGCTGGATCGGTGCGTTCGGTTCACCGGCCGGGAAGAACGTCTCGAATTCGGACGGGATCCGCGTCGGGGCGCCGCGCCGGTCGAGCAGGACCCAGTCGATCCGCACGACGGCCACACGCTCACCGTCAAGGGAGAACGCCGACTCGCGGCGGGACCAGACGCGACGGAAGCCGACGACGCGGGTCGTGCCGAGGAGCTGCACGCCATAGGGGATGGCCCGGAGGACCTCGACCTCCGCGGCCCGGACCAGCCACGTCAGGCCGCGGGCGGCGTACCAGGCGCGATCGTAGCCGAGCGCCTCGGAATGCTGTGCGGCGAGGTCCTGCGTGTAGCGCAGCAGCCCCGACGTGCGCAGGCGGCCGTCCGGTCCAGCCTCGTCGAAGCGAACCCGGTAGGCGGCTTCGAAACCGGCGCCCGACCCGGCCGCATCGGTCATGGAAGCGGCACGGCCGGTCGCGTCGCGAGCTCGTCGAGGGTCTCGATCGTGACCAGGCCGATGCCCCCGGTCGGAGCCGTCTGGCGATCGAGCCTGACGTCACACGACAGGCGTGCGTCGAACACGACGAGCGCGACCACCAGTGGCTCGTCCTCGTCGGCGGCGTGTGTGCGCGCGTCGTCGAGCTGGTTGAGCACGTCGGGACCGATGCCGCGCGCGCCCCACTTGCAGTCGTAGGCCTCGGCGTGACCGGGCCGTTCGACCGTCACGTCGTATGGATGGATCTCGGCCCGCACCCCGTCGAACAGCAGGCGGCGCTCGCGCCGCACCGACGCGTCCCCGGCCCGCCGCTCGAGCAGCAGCGCGGTCAGCGATTCCACGATCGCGCCGCGGAACTGGCTGCGGACCTGCTCGCCGCGATCGGCGACCTCCAGCGATGCGGAGAGGATCGCCTCCGAACGGCTGAGGACCTCCGGATCGGTGGCCGGGTCGAACAGTGACGGGAACATCGTCCGCCAGGCAGCCGCGTCGGTGGTCTCACCGTTCATCACCGCGCGGGCCAGCAGTCGCTGCTCGTAGGTGGCATCGGCGAGGAGGCCGGCCGAGCGAGCCACCAACGGATCCGCCTGGATCGTGGCGTAGACGATCGCGCGTGCGTCCGGCGCCGCGTCCTGGAACCTCACGGCCGCTCCCCGACGGCAACGAGCACGACCTGGGGAAACGTCGACAGCCAGTCGATCGCACGGTGCGGGTCGCTGATCAGCTCGACCTCGTCGATCGCGCGGTCGACGGCAGCTGACCGGGCCTCGGGGAGCGCTTCGTCACCGCGCTGCGGCCACGACGTCCTCGAGGCGGCTTCGCCACGCGGCGCCCAGGTCCGTGACGTAGGTCCACTCGTCCTCGACATCCTCACCAAGCTGCTGCAGGGCGTCGAGCGCGTCGAGGGCACGGTCCAGCGCGGACCGGACGGTGTCGGGCATGACGTCAGGGTAGCGCCGGCGCGCGATCGCCGGCGGCGGTCAGATGGTCGAGGCGACCGAGCGCTTCGGCGTTGCCTCGGAAGCTGGCTGGACCGCCTCCGGCTGCGCCGGTTCGGGTGCGTCGGCGAGCGCACGTTCGGCCCGGCGCAGGATCGCCTCGAGGCGACGGCGGCCGGTCGTGTCCCAGGAGCGCGAGTACGCGCGGATGGCCTCGACGCGGAATTGGGCGGCCTGGCCACGCTCGCCGCGACGCTCGAGCGCGGCGACCTCGTCGAGGACGGCGCGGTACAGCGCGGGCAACAGCTCCGCGGGCGAACGATCCCCCACAGAATCGTGCTCCACGATCGGGATGGTGCGGTTCAACGCACGGGATGGAAATGACCTGTGAGTCCCACGTGGACCAGCCGAACGGGTCAGTCGCCGGGGTGCGAACCGCTGCGGATCTCGAAACCCCGCCCGAGGAGCCAGCTGCCCGACGAGACGGGCGGCCAGTTGACGACGACTCGCTCGACGATGCTTGCGGGCGGTCCTTCGCGAAGCGCGTCCAGCAGCAGCTCGAGCGTTTCGCGCGGCCCGTCGGCAACCACCCGAACGCTCCCGTCGCCCTCGTTTGCGGTCCAGCCGTCGAGGCCCAGCCGGCGCGCCTCGCGGATGACGTAGTAGCGGAAGCCGACCCCCTGGACCCTGCCCATCACCGTCGCGTCGAGGCGCGCCGTGGCGTCGCCCGAGCGGTCTCCCGCCGCATCGGTCACGTCAGGCAGCCCGCGCGCGTCCCGGCCAGGCGAGAACCAGCGAGTCGACCAGGAGCTCGGGCGCGACGTTCACGTCGAGCAGCTCTCCTGCGCGAGCCAGCCGGTCGAGGAACGCCGCCAGCTCGTTTGTGCGGACATCGCGGGCCACCCCCTCGAGCTCCTCGAGCAGCCCCGGGTCGCGCAGGGAGGACCGCTCACCGGCGCCGACCAGCGCGAGGTCGCGGGCCACGTCGACCCAGACGGAGAGGAGCATCGCGGCGCCCCGCCGGCGCTCGGCTGCCGGGGCACGCTTCGGGCCGCCGTCCGAGGCACTGTCCGGCGTGCCGTCCGCAGACGCCTCGGGAACCGGCTCGAGGTCGTCCGCCGCGGGCGTGCCCCGTTCGAGGAGCGCCACCAGGTCGCTCGCGCGCGCGACGAGTGCACGGGCCGCGACCAGCCGTCCGGAAGGTCGCGCGTCGACGAGATCGAGCAGCTCGCGCGCGAGCTCGCCGCGGATCGTGGCGGCCTCGGGCGCCCGGGCATACGCGATCGCCACCCCCGGCCTGCCGCCGGCCAGTCGTCCGAGCCGTGCCGCCGCTGGCGCGTCCGCCAGGTCATGCTCGGCGAGGATCTCCTCGATCGCCCGCGGCCCAACCGGTCCGAGCCGGACGCGCGCGCAGCGCGATCGGACCGTCGGCAGCAGCCGTTCCTCGTCGTTCGCGCACAACACGATCGTGACCCCGGCCGGTGGCTCCTCGAGGGTCTTGAGCAGCGCCGACTGGGCGTCCTCGTTCATCCGGTCCGCTCGTTCGATGATCGCCACGCGGGCCCCGCCCTCGACCGGCAGCAGCGCGAGCTCGGAAATCAGGTCACGGACGCCACGAAAGCGGGCCTCGGGTCCGCCGATCACGACCTGGCCGCCGGGCCCCTCCGGTCGCAGCCAGTGAAGGTCTGGGTGGTTGCCGTGCTCGACCATCCGGCACGCTCGGCAGACGCGGCACGGTCGGTCGGTGGGATCGCTCGCGATGCACAGGAGGGCCGCCGCGAGGTCGAGCGCGAGCGTGGTCTTGCCGACACCCTCGGGCCCGGCCAGCAGGATGGCGTGCGGCGGCGCGCCCGCGACCATCGCCCCGACCGCCTCGAGGGCGGCTGGCTGGCCGCGGGTATACGCGTGCTTCACGCCCCGCTCGACGGGCGGTCCCGGTCAGGCCGGGTCGCTGGTCGCGGTCGTGGTCGTGGTCTTCCTGGTCGTGCGCCGGCGGGTGGTTGTGGCCTTGGCCGCGGCCTCGTCCCCATCGCCGGCCGCCGCGGACTTGGTCGTCGTGCGGCGAGGCTTCGGAGCCTCATCCGCGCCGGACGCTTCCGCCGTGGCGGCTTTTGTTCGGCGCGGCTTCTTGGCAGGCGCGGGAGCCTCGCCCTCGGCGACGGCCTCGGTCGTGGCCGGTTCCGCACTGGCGGATGCCGTCGACTTGCGCGTACTCCGCTTGCGCGGCGTGGCGACCTCGGCGGGTGCCTCGCTCGCAGCCGGCGTGCGCGTCGTGCGTCGCCGCGTGGTGGTGGCCACCTCGGCCGTCACCGGAGCCTCTGCCCGGTCGTGGCTGCCGTGGCAACCGTCGCGGCCTCGCCGGCCGTCGGCGCTTTCTGGCCGAGCTGGGCTCGCAGCATCTCCTCGAGCTCGGGCGGAACCTCGCTCCACTCGGAGCCGGATCGGGGCGCAGGAGCCCCGGCGGCTGCTCGGTCGTCACGTCCGCCACGCGGCTCGCGACGCGGCGCGGCGGCTGTACCGCCCCCGCTCCCCGAGGTGCGCTCTCGCTCGCTGACATCCGGGTAACGGTTGATGCCGCCCCCGCCGCCGCGACCGAATCGCTCGCGTGCAATCGCCGACTGGTACGCGGCGCGACCGCCACGCACGCCACCGCGTCCCCGGGCAGCGGTGCCCCGCCCGCGATTGCGCTCGGCGATGAGGTACTCCGGGATCTCGGGCTCGTCGTCGAACTCCTCCTCGGGGAGCGGCGTGAGCGGCGTCAGCCCGCTCGGTGCCACCGAGCTCGTCCCGAGCTGCGAGTCCCAGACGGATCCGAACGGCGTGGCCCGTGGCGGTCGCGGCGCGACCGGCAGGTCCTCGTCCTCATCATCGGCTGGGCGCTCCGCGCGCTCGGGTCGCGCCGCACGCTCTGGTCGTTCCGGCCGCTCCGAGCGCTCCGCTTGCTCCGGGACGGCACTGCTCGCCCCGGTGGGCTCGGCCTCGAACTCGCCATCGGATCGCCCACGGCCCCGGCCACGGCCGCGGCCACCTCGCCGGCGGCGGCGGCGGGGCGCATCCCCGGCATCGCCATCGCCCAGCTCGGCGTCGGCGCCGACCTCGACAGGACCCTCGCGGACGAGCTCCTGGTCCTCCTCGTCGAGCGTGAACAGCTCGGCGGCGGCGAGATCAGCCTCGGTCAACCCGCCGACGAGCGTCTTCGAGAGCCGTTCCCCGGGGAGCGCGACGAGCGTCGTCGAACCGTTCCCCGCTGCTTCGTCGGCCGGCCTGCCCGGCCTGCTCCGCCCTCGCCCGCGCGACGGGGCCGCCGCGACGGCCGGCTCGCGATCGCGATCGCGGCTTCGACCACGACCGCGTCCACGGCCGGTGCCCTCGGTCTGCTTGTCGGGCACTTCGGTCATCGACAGGTCCTGGTCGTCCTCGGCGACACGCCGCCCGGAGCGGGAACCCTTCTCGACCTTGGCCAGCTGCGTGATGTCGGTGAACAGGTCGGCGACCTCGATGAGATCCGAGCTGGTGTTGCCGCGGAAGCTGATCACCTCGCAGCGGACGCCCATCTCCTGGACCGCGCGGATGGCCGGCGCGAAGTCGCCGTCGCCGGAAACCACGATCGCGATATCGAGGTTCCGGGCCGTCTTCATCATGTCGACGACCAGCTCGATGTCGAGGTTGGCCTTGACCTTCCCGTCGCCGTACTTGCGGATGTCCTTGCTGACGACCTTGTAGCCGTTCCGCGCGAGGAAGGAATGAAAGTTGCGCTGGTTCTCGTTGTCCGGGTCGAGCCCGGTATAGGCGTATGCCCGGACGAGATCGCGTCCAGCGCTTGCCGACCGCAGCAGCGTGACGTAGTCGATATCGACGCCCGCCGCCTTGGCCGCATAAAAGATGTTCGCGACGTCTACGAAGACGGCGACGTTCTTGCCCACGGTTACTCCTTGGGTCTCGTGACTCCGCCGGCGCGGCTTCGCTGCACGGCGGAGTCGATCATGTGGTGCGGCGCGCGGCGGATCCCGCCGCGGCCACGGTTCGTTGAATACGCGGTTCGGCTGCCTGGAAGCCCAGGGCTTCCCAGCGGGCCGACTCCGCGGGATCGTTCGAGCCCAGCGCCTCGACGACGGTGCATCCCTTGTTGCTGGCGGATCGAACGACCTCCTCGAGGAGGGCGGAGGTGATGCGGTCCACATCGTGTTCCTGGTCGATGACCAGGAGGTCCACCGCGCCGACGAAGCCGCCGGCCCGGACTGACGGCCGGAGCGCGAGAACCGCACCTCCGACCACGACGCGTTGCGCCTCCGCAACGAAAATGCTCGCCTGAGGGAGGTACACGAGCCGGCGGAAAAGATCTGCTGCAGCGAGCGGGCTCGTACCCGGAGCACCGCCAAGCCCGCCGTCGCTCAGGGCGACGAGCCGATCGATGTCCGTGACACGGGCCGCTCGGACCAGATATTCCACGCCTTCGGGTCCACCTCAAACGGGTCGGCGATCGAACTGCGGATCGGAGCCGTTGCTCATCCAACCAGGCCACGACGACCAGGACCGGCGAGCGGACAGCTCGACGACGGTGCTGGGCGCGGCCGAACGGTGTTGCATTCGGTTCGCCGACGCATATGATACGGCATCGCTTCGGCGGCCACCTGCGCGCCGCCCGGAGAGGGATCCGGTCGCCCGTCGAGCACCAGTACACCTGGAGCGCGGTCCTGGAGGGGATCGCGATCGAGGGACTCGAATGGCGATCCGGTAATCCGACCGGGCACGCGCATGGGAGGGCCCAGATCGCATTCGATCACGATCGGCCGCGTGTATGGACCGATCGGATCACGAGGAGGAGAGACTTTGAAGCGTTTCATTCGGGTGGGAGCGCTCGGCGTTGCCGCGCTCCTTGCGCTTAGCGCGTGCAGCGCCGGCGGGGCGGCGGCGCCGTCCGACGAGCTCGGCGTCTTTACGGTCCCGGCCGGGGATCCGATCCACATCGCGTATTGGGGCGTCCTCTCGGGCGCCGACTCGACCCTTGGTGAAGACTCGAAGCGCGGTGTCGAGATCGCGATCGACGACAAGGGCGGCAAGCTTCTCGACCACGACATCTCGCTGACCCAGGAAGACGGCCTGTGCACGCCGGAAGGCGGCGCCACGGCGGCCCAGAAGCTGGCGTCCGACACCACGATCGTCGGCCTCATCGGCTCGGCCTGCTCCGACGAGACCGTCGGCGGCATCAAGACGCTGACCGACGCGGGTCTCACCACGATCTCGCCTTCGAACACCCGGCCGGCGCTGACCGCCGAGGATCGCGGCCCGGAGTACGCCGGCTACGCCCGGACCGCGCACAGCGACGCGTTCCAGGGCAAGGCCGTTGCCGAGTGGGCATTCAACGAGAAGGGCGTCAAGACTGCCGCCACGATCCACGACGGCAGCGCCTACGCCGAGGCACTTCAGCAGGTCTTCGCCGACGAGTTCACCGCCCTCGGCGGTGAGATCGTCGCCCAGGAGGCCGTCTCGAAGGGCCAGACCGACATGAGCCCGGCGCTCACCAGCGATCGCCGCGGCGAAGCCTGAGCTCCTGTACTTCCCGGTCTTCGTGGCCGAGGGTGGCTTCATCGCTGCCCAGGCGCTCGAGACCCCGGGTCTCGAGGACGTCATCCGCATCGGCTCGGACGGCATGTTCACGCCGGACTTCGTCACGGCCGCCGGTGCCGGCGCCGAGGGGATGTTCCTCTCCAGCCCGAACTTCTCGGCCTTCCAGGCGGGATACGCCGACTTCCTCACCAAGCACGAGGCCAAGTACGGCGAGAAGCCGGTCAGCGCGTTCCACGCTCACGCGTACGACGCGACCAACATCCTGTTCAACGCGATCGAGAAGGTCGCGGTCAAGAACGCCGACGGCTCGCTGTTCATCCCGAAGAAGGCCCTCCGTGACGCGATCTTCGCGACCAAGGACTTCCAGGGCCTGACCGGCGTGCTCAGCTGCTCGCCGACCGGCGACTGCGGCGCTCCGCTCATCGCCGTCTACGAGCTCACGGCGCGCGAGGCCGGTGGCGAGTGGCCGCCGGAGGCGCCGATCTGGCCGACCGAGTAGCGATCGGCAACCCCTGAACCATCGAACCGAGCCCGGGGGACCCCCGGGCTCGGTTCGCATCTAGGTCCCGAGAGAGCTGACGGAGCCGGATGAACGTCCCGCAGCCTGCGAACACGCGGTTGGTCGAGCGGTTCACGGAACTGGCGATCCAGACGTTCCTGTGGGTCTTCCGGATCGTGGTCGTCCTGGTCGTGGTCGTCGGGTCGTTCCTGACGCTCGTCCAGGGCCGCTACGACGCCCAGACGTGGATCAATCTTGCGATCACGGGGGCTGCGCTCGGCAGCGTCTACGCGCTGGTCGCCCTGGGCTACACGATGGTCTACGGCATCCTGCGCATGATCAACTTCGCCCACGGCGAGATCTTCATGGCCGGCACGTTCGCCGGCTATTTCACGGCTGTCGGCCTGGCGAGCACCGGGCATCATGACTGCAGGCCCGCTGGGCGCGCTGTTGTCGATCGCCATCATGTGCGCGGTCGCCGCCGTGGTCGCGACCGCGATTGCCCTCCTTGTCGAGCGCATCGCGTACCGGCCCCTCCGGAATGCGCCGCGGCTCGTGCCGCTGATCTCGGCGATCGGGGCGTCGTTCGTGCTCCAGTACTCGTTCCGGGGCTTCTTCGGCCCCGGCATCTACGCCTACCCGTCGATCCCCTTCCTCGAGGGCAAGGCCCCCATTCCGTTCCTCAACATCCAGTGGGTCGAGGTGCTCGTGATCGGCGCGGCGATCGCGATGATGGCCGCCCTGTACTTCTTCGTCATGCGCTCGAAGATGGGCACGGCCATCCGCGCCGTGTCCGAGGACAAGAGCACCGCAGCTCTCATGGGCATCGACGTGAACCGCACGATCGTGACGACGTTCGCGATCGGCGCCGCGCTCGCGGGCGCGGCCGGCGTGCTCTACGCGCAGATGTACCACCAGTTCACGTTCACGGTCGGCTTCATCCCCGGGATCAAGGCGTTCACCGCGGCGGTCCTCGGCGGGATCGGCAACATCCCCGGAGCCATGCTCGGCGGCCTCTTCCTGGGCGAGATCGAGTCCATCGGGCCCGTGCTCTTCCTTGACGGACTGGGCGTTCCGGCTGCCAACCAGCTCAAGGACGTGATCGCCTTCACCATGCTGGTGCTCGTCCTCGTCTTCCGGCCGCAGGGCCTGCTCGGTGAGCGGGTCACGAGGGATCGGGCATGACCGCCGGCGCCGTCGCTGCCCAGGTCGGAGCCAGGTCCGACGTTGCGCCGTCCGAAGCGGCGACCAACTGGCGCGAGATCGCGAAGATCGGGCTCATCGGCGGGGCGATCGCGCTCTACCTGTGCCTCGTCGGGATCGTCCCCGTGTTCCATGCGCGCCAGCTGATCGCGGGCGTGATCACGCTCGGCCAGATGGCGCTGTTCGGCTCGATGGCGGTTCCGGGCGCGTTCGCAGCGCGCAGGGCGCGGACCACCCGCGAAGCGGTCCTTGCCGGCGGAGCTGCGGGCTTGATCACCGGTGGCGCACTCACGCTGCTGGTCGTCGTCGGCGGCGTCGTCGACCTGCGCGCGATGTTCCTCAACGCATCGCCCGAGCTGTACTCGATGCTGACCATGGGCCTCGGAATGGCCGGGGCGTGGATCCCGGCCGTGGAAGGGCTTGTCCTGGGCGCCGGAGCCGCGGCGTTCGGGCAGCTCCCGGACCGCGTGCGCTCGCCAGTGGCGCGCGGGCTGCTCGCCGTGTTCGTCGTCGCGCTGTTCGCGGGCCTCCTCCGAGCGCCGTTGATGTCCGCCGGTCTGTTCGATATCGCACGGCTCCTGTTCACCGGTGACGGCCTCACCGTGGTCGGCGCGGTCATCGTCTTCACCGTCGTCGTCGTCGGGCGGGTCATCCGCCAGCGCGTCGGCGTCGCCGCGCGGGTCGCGGCGCTTCCGGCGGAGCGGCGAGCGCAGCTCCGCCTCCCGGCGATCGCCGCCCTGGTCGGGCTCATCGTCGATCCTGCCGCTCCTGCTCGGGCCCTTCTTTGCCCAGGTGATCGCGCTGGTCGCCCTCTACATCCTGATGGGCTTCGGCCTGAACATCACGCTGGGTCTCGCCGGCCTGCTCGACCTCGGTTTCGTGGCGTTCTTCGCCGTCGGCGCGTACACGGTCGGCCTGTTCACGTCGCTGGCGGAATACGGCCTGCTTGACGTGCCCTTCTGGGTGGCGCTGCCGTTCGCGATGCTGTTCGCGTCGATCTTCGGCGCCATCCTCGGCCTGCCGATCCTCAGCATCCGGGGCGACTACCTGGCGATCGCGACACTGGGCTTCGGCGAGATCATCCGGATCCTGGCCGGCTCGAACCTGCTCCTTCCGCTGCTCGGCGGCCCGCGCGGGATCATCAACATCCCGAAGCCGATCGACGTGCCGTCGACGAACTTCCTCGCCGGTCCGGTCCAGATCTACTACATCGCGCTGATCTTCGCGGCGCTCGTCGCGTTCGTGGCGTTGCGGCTGCGCGCCGGTCGCATCGGGCGGGCCTGGGTCGCGATCCGCGAGGACGAGGACGTCGCCGAGGCGGTCGGCGTGAACCTGATCCAGACGAAGCTGCTGGCGTACATCCTCGGTGCCGCGTTCGCCGGCCTCGGCGGCGCGATCTTCGCCGGTCTCGTCGGCTCGATCTTCCCGAGCAGCATCAACCTGTTCGTGTCGATCAACGTGGCCGCGATCGTCATCGTCGGCGGCATGGGCAGCATCCCGGGCGTCGTCCTTGGAGCCCTGTTCCTCATCGGCATCCCGGAGCTGTTCCGCGAGCTCGCGGACTACCGCTTCCTGTTCTACGGGTTCGCGCTCATCGGGATGATGCTGTACCGCCCGGAAGGGATGTGGCCGTCGGGCATCGCGCGGCGCGAGCTGCACGTGGGCGACGAGGCGCCGGCCATGATCGCGGGCGACACGACGCCGATCACCCGGGGAACGATGTCATGACGCTGCTCGTGGCCCGCGCCGTCACCAAGCGGTTCGGCGGGCTCCTCGCGGTCAACAAGCTCGACTTCGAGGTCGATCAGGGCGCCATCGTCAGCGTCATCGGACCGAACGGCGCCGGGAAGACGACGTTCTTCAACTGCATCGCCGGGTTCTACGCCATCACATCGGGCGAGATCGAGCTCGACGGCCAGCCGATCCACAAGCTCCGCCGCGACCAGATCGCCCACCTCGGCGTGTCCCGGACATACCAGAACATCCGGCTGTTCGCGAACATGACCGCGATGGAGAACATCCTGGTCGGCCAGCACCACCATCTCCATTCGACGTGGATCGGCACGGTGCTCGGCACGAAGTCGGTCAAGGAGGACGAGAAGCGGGCACAGGACGAGGCCGGCCGCCTGCTCCGTTACGTCGGCCTGCGCGGCAAGGGCGACATGCTCGCGAGCAAGCTGCCATATGGCGACCAGCGCCGGCTCGAGATTGGCCGGGCGCTCGCCAACAAGCCGCGCCTGCTCCTCCTCGACGAGCCGACGGCGGGGATGAACCCCGCGGAGACGGCCCAGCTGACCGACTTCATCCGCAACCTGCGCGACGAGCTGGGGATCACCATCCTCCTCATCGAGCACGAGATGCGGGTGGTCATGGGCATCTCCGAGCGCATCACGGTGCTCGACTACGGCGAGAAGATCGCCGAGGGCAACCCTGCCGAGATCCAGTCGAACCCACGGGTCATCGAGGCCTACCTCGGGCGCGGCGGCGCGGCGGACCTCGGCATCGCCAGCGCTGCAAGCGCGGCGAGCGTCACGACACCCGGCGACCCCGGGGCGCCGACGGTCTGACGATGGCGCTGCTCGAAGTCGACGACATCCACACGTACTACGGCAACATCCATGCCCTCAAGGGCGTGTCGCTGGCGGTCGAGGAGGGTGAGATCGTCACGCTCATCGGCGCCAACGGCGCGGGCAAGACGACCACCCTCAACACGATCTCCGGGATCCTCCGCCCGCGGACCGGGTCCGTATACCTCGACGGACGGGACCTTGGCACCGTCGCCCCGCACAAGATCGTCTCCGCGGGCGTCGTCCAGGTGCCCGAGGGCCGCCGGACCTTCGCGCGCCTGACCGTCGAGGAGAACCTGCGGATGGGCGGGTTCACCGTGTCCGACCAGGAGGTCAAGGACGGCGTCGAGCGCGCCTTCGAGATGTTCCCGCGGCTCCTCGAGCGGCGAACGCAGATCGCCGGCACGCTCAGCGGCGGCGAGCAGCAGATGCTGGCGATGGGCCGGGCGCTGATGTCGAAGCCGAAGGTGCTCCTGCTCGACGAGCCGTCGATGGGTCTCGCCCCGGTGCTCGTCGACGCGATCTTCGACACGATCCGCGCGCTCCACGCCGAGGGCACGACGATCCTGCTGATCGAGCAGAACGCGCGGATGGCGCTCCAGGTCGCCGACCGCGGCTACGTCATCGAGAGCGGCCGCATCCTGCTCACCGACAGCGCCGACAACCTGCGCGAGAACGAGGAGGTCCGCAACTCCTACCTCGGCATCGCCTGAGACGGGCCGCCCGGACCGGCCCTAGCGGTATTCCGGCTCGCGCGAGATCAGGTAGGCGGCGCGTGACAGCGCGCTGAGACCGATCACGGCGAGCCACAGGCCCGGCGCCCGGTCCGGGGTCATCGTGCCGGGACCGCCCGGGGTGAGCGCGAGATCGAACACGCGCAACCCGAGGCCCACCCAGCCGACGATCGCGAAGGTGGCGTACGCCCACCACCGATCGAAGCTGACCGGCCGGTCACTGGCGTACGGCAGCGTGATCAGCGCGAGCGTGGCCAGGGCCACCAGGAAGACCGCGATGCTGGGCCCATCGAACGCATTTCCGGAGATCTGCGGCAGGCCCTCGGCGGCGGAGCCGGCGGTCCACCACGCCGGAACGCACGAGATGATGAGGATGACTGCCGAAAGCCCCGCGAGAAGCCGGCCGCGCCCGACAGGCCGGCGGTGCAGGCTCACCCCTCGGCACCGCCCGCGTACACCTCGCGCCGCAGCACGCCGACGAAGCGCAGGTTCCGATAGATCTCGCCGTAGTCGAGCCCATAGCCGACGACGAACTGGTCCGGGATCGTGAAGCCGCGGTAGTCAACGGGGATGTCGACGAGGCGCCGGGCGGGCTTGTCGAGCAGGGTGCAGATCCGGAGGGTCGCAGGGTTCTTGCCGCGCAGGTAGCGGATCAGGTAGTTGAGCGTCAGGCCCGTGTCGATGATGTCCTCGACGATGAGCACGTCCTCGCCGGCGATGCTCGCCGACAGGTCCTTGAGGATGCGGACGAGGCCCGACGATTCGGTGGCGGTGCCGCCGTACGAGCTCACTTCCATGAGATCGATGCGGACCGGGATCGTGATCGCCCGCATCAGGTCGGCCATGAACGGCAGCGAGCCCTTGAGGACCGACACCAGCGTCAGGCTCTTGCCGGCGTAATCGGTGCTGATCCGTGCGCCGAGCTCGGCAACCTTGGCCTGGATCTCGTCCTCGGAGAGGAGGATCTCGCCGACGTCGGCGGTGAGGTCGGGTTTCGTCTGCATCAGGCGTTCTCTGATCGATCAGGCTGGCTGGTGGTCGCCGGCACCGAGGCGGCGGCGCGCCGCCGCCTGCGACGCCGGGCCGTCGGTGGGGCGACTCGGACTTGTCGGCGGGGCGGACCCGTCGCCGACGGCGTCCAACACGATGACCGCCGCGGCAAGCCCCGGCTCGATTGGCTCGGTTGCCGCGGGCGCGACGGGCAGTCCCGCCTGGCCCGCGGTGCCGGTCAGGGCGTCGGCCAGCGCGAGTTTTCCGTACTTGAGCATGAGGGCCCGGAAGTCGCGTGCGTAGAACAGCTTGATGTGAACGTCGGGATACAGCTCGCGTAGCCGGCGCAGCTTGCGGTTCTTCTTGCGGACGAGCTTCTGGCGGAGGGTGGTCATCTCGAGATACAGGTCGAGATCGGCCAGGAAGAAGTCCGGCGAGAAGCTCTCGACGACGTCGCCGTCGAGGTTCCACAGGATCGGGAAGGTATGGGGCTCGTACTCCCAGGCGATCCCGTAGAAATCGAGAATGCGGGCCATCTCTGCCTCGCTCGCGTGCGCGAACGGCGGGGCGATCTCGCGCAGCGGGTCGGTCACCGGGCGGAGGGCGGGTCGTGCCGGCCGTCGGGTTCGTCATGCCGGTCGAGGAGGCCGGCGAGATCCCCTTGCCAGCCCTCGAGGAAGGCTCGCGCCGCCCGCACGTCCGCCGTCGTGATCGGCCCAGCCCCGGCGCGTCGTGCCTCGTCGGCCGGGCTGAGCTCGCCGAACGGGGCCACGTCGAGCACGGGCCCGCGCTCCGGATCGTCTGCCGCCAGGAGCATCCCGAGCGTCGTGCTGCGGCAGGCCGGACAGCTGAGCTCGACGAATGCGAGGTCGTCGCGGTGGGCCAGGATGCGGATCCGCTCGCCCGGGACGGGGCTCCCGCAGACGGTGCAGCCGACACCATCGAGGAGCGGGCGGAGCTGGTCGCGCGGATCCATGCGCGATGCAGTCTAGCCGAGCGGGCGTCGGACCGGTTGTCCCGGATACCCCCTGGGGGTATCATTCCGGGAACGGCGCCGCGTGGGCGCCACGACCCGAGGGACAACCTGCCGATGAGCTCGACCGAGGCTCGCCGCGCGAGCGCCGAACCCGAACCCGATCACTTCCGCCACAGCTACTCGAAGGACCGGTCCCAGCTGATCCGGCGCCTGTCGCGGATGGAGGGCCAGGTTCGCGGCATCGCGCGGATGATCGAGCGGGAGGAGTACTGCATCGACATCCTCCAGCAGACGTCCGCTCTCCGCGCCGCCGTCGACTCGCTGTCGATCATGCTGCTCGAGGACCACGTCCAGGGCTGCGTCCGAACGGCGGCTGCGCGCGGCGAGGCGGACCAGTACGTCGACGAGGTGATCGACGTGGTGCGCCGGACACTCGGTCGGCCGGTTCGCAGCACCGCGCGATCGGCCTGACAGGCCGCCGCGGGGCGTCCACCGGACATCCCCAACGACCACGATTGGGGTTGCAGTTATCCACGAATCCACCGCCCTCCCGGCGGTTGGTGGAAAACCCCGTTGACTGCCACGGGCGACGGCCGTAGCGTCCGGCATCCGCACCGTGGCGGAAGGGTAACGCGGTCCGCGAGGCGATCGGGGAAACTCGAGCCGGGAACCGGACGGACCGGGGAAGACCGACCACCACCTGCGATTTGAGTCGCCGCCGGGAGCGGCGCCGCGCAGGTCCGAGCCGCACGCAAGACAGGAGGCGTGCACTGGATCGTCAGCGCGAGCCGCTCCCGACGCGCGTCGATGTCACCCCACCCCTGCCCGCCGCGTATGACCGCGCCCTCGAGGCCGGACTGCAGGAGATCGGCGTCGAGCTGGGTAGCGCGCAACGGAGCGCGATCGACGGGCACGTGCGACTCCTCCTCGCATGGAACCAGTCGATCAACCTGACCGCGATTCGTGATCCGGAGGCCGTTGCGATCGGGCACGTCGTCGACAGCCTCAGCGCGCTTCCCGTGATGCGCGAGCGCGGGCTCCGGCGATTTGTCGACCTGGGGAGCGGTGGCGGGTTCCCCGGGTTGCCCGTTGCCGCGGCGCTTGAGGCCGACGCGGCGCTGCTCGTCGACTCCGTCGCGAAGAAGGTCCGCTTCCTCGACGCCGCCGCGGCGGCGGTCGGGATGGCGGGAACCGTCGCGACGTTCACCGGTCGGGCGGAGCGCCTCGCGGGCGACCCGGAGCACCGCCAGCGTTGGCCGGCCGTTTTGGCGCGCGCCGTCGCGGCCCTGCCCGAGCTCGTCGAGCTGTCGTTCCCGCTGCTGGCCCGTGGCGGCGTGCTCATCGCCTGGAAGCGAGGTGATGTCTCCGCCGAGGCAACCGCCGCGGCCCGTGCCGTGGACGCGCTCGGCGGCGGCGTCCTGCAGACCGCTGACGTGTCGGTCAGCGGGCTGAGCGGGCATCGGCTGGTGATCGTCACGAAGACAGGGTCCACGCCCGACGGCTTCCCGCGCGATCCCGCCGTGCGCCGGCGGAGCCCGTGGTGAGCGGAACCGCTGCTACCCTTCGCCGCGATGCGGATCGCTGTCCTTTCGGACATCCACAGCAATCTCGTCGCCCTTGACGCCGTGCTCGCCCATCTCGGTCCGGTCGACGCCATCTGGCAGCTCGGGGACGTGGTCGGCTACGGGCCCGATCCGGACGGCGTCGTTGGCCGCCTGGCCGAGCTCGGCGCGGTGGGCGTCCGGGGCAACCACGACGCCGCGGCGATCGGCGGATCGGAGATCGAGTGGTTCAACCCGGAGGCCCGCGCTGCCGTCGAGTGGACGCGGACCCGGATCTCGACCTCGACGCGATCGTGGCTGACGGAGCTGCCCGAGCGGCTCCACGAGGCCGACTACACGCTCGTCCACGGCTCCCCGCGGGAGCCGCTCTGGGAGTACATCACGTCGAGTCCGGTGGCCCGCGCGAACCTGGCGTTCATCACGACCCGCTTCGGGCTGCACGGCCACACCCACCTGCCCATCGTGTGGGCCGAGGACGACGGGCGGATCACGTCGATCGCCCCGGGTGACGGCTCGACATTCGCCCTCGACGGCCGCGCGCTGCTCAACCCGGGCAGCGTCGGCCAGCCGCGGGACGGCATCCCGGATGCGTCCTACATGGTGATCGACAGCGACGCGGACCTCGTCTCCTGGCATCGCGTCCCGTACGACATCGAGGCCGTCCAGGCGCAGATGCGCGTGGTCGGCCTGCCGTCGCGGCTCGTCGAGCGGCTGTCCCATGGCTTCTGAGCCGTGATCGGCGGTCGGCGCCCGATCCAGGGCCGCAAGCCCGGCGATCGGCGACTTCGGGTCGAGCGCCCTCATTCGCCCTACTTCCGCTACACCGGGCCCGGGCAGATCACGGCCAAGGAGGGCGCCAACGTCCCGGCGACGCGGGTCGGACGGGCGTTCGCCCGGATCAGGAAGGTCGTGCTCGGCAAGCCGCTGTCGTCGGAGTCGGAAAGCGAGGAACGGCTCTCGAAGGTCAAGGCCCTCGCGATCTTCAGCTCGGACGCGATCTCGTCGTCGGCCTACGCGACCGAGGAGATCATCCGGGCGTTCATCCTGGCCGGCGCCGCCCTGCTCGCCTTCCAGTTCGCGGTCCCGGTCGCGATCGCGATCGCGATCCTGCTCGGGATCGTCGCCTTCAGCTACCGCCAGATCTGCATCGCCTACCCGACGGGCGGTGGCTCGTACTCGGTCTCGAAGGCGAACTTCGGACGGCTCGCGTCGCTGGTCGCGGCCTCGGCACTGCTGATCGACTACAACCTGACGGTCGCCGTCTCCACGTCGTCCGCGGTGGAGCAGATCACGTCGGCGCTTCCGGGCCTCGCGCCGTTTGCCGTCGGGATCGGGGTCACGGCGATCGGCCTGATCACGATCGGCAACCTGCGCGGCATCCGCGAGGCCGGCAATATCTTCGCGCTCCCGACCTACCTGTTCCTGTTCAGCGCGCTGCTGATGATCGCGCTCGGCGCCTACCGGATCATCGTGCTCGGCGAATCACAGCCGCCGCCGCCGGAAGCCCAGGCGGCCGTGGTGAACACCGCGCAGACCGTCAGCGTGCTGCTCCTGCTGCGGGCGTTCGCCGCAGGCGCCGTGGCCCTGACCGGCACCGAGGCGATCGCGACCGGCGTGCCCGCGTTCAAGCCGCCCGAGGCCAAGAACGCCGCTGCGACCCTCGTGGCGATGGCGGTGATCCTCGCCATCCTGTTCATCGGGATCACGTTCCTCGCCGTGAACTTCGGGATCGTCCCGATCGATGAGCCGAAGCAGACGGTGATCGCGCAGGTGTCGTCGACGGTGTTCGGGGCCGATTCGTTCGGCTTCTACACCGTTCCAGGCGTTCACCGCGCTCCTGCTGTTCCTCGCCGCGAACACGTCCTTCGCGGCCTTCCCGCGCCTCGCCGCGGTGCTCGCCATCGACGGCTTCTTCCCTCGCCAGTTCAGCTTCCGCGGCGACCGGTTGGCGTTCTCGATGGGCATCGTCGCGTTGGGGCTCGTGGCGGCGTCGCTGGTGGTGGCCGCGGGCGGCAAGACGCACGCCCTCATTCCGCTGTACGCGGTCGGCGTGTTCATCGACTTCACGATCTCGCAGGCGGGCATGGTGCGGCACTGGCAGCGGGTCAAGTCCCCCGGCTGGCGGCGGCGCCAGGCGATCAACGCGTTCGGCTGTGTCGCGACCGGGATCGTGGCGATCGTCGTCACCAGCGTGAAGTTCGCGGATGGTGCCTGGTTCGTCCTGTTGCTGATCCCGATCCTCGTCGCGGGGATGCTGTTCATCCGTCGCGAGTACGACGCCCAGGCGCACGAGCTCGAGGTCGCGGACGAGCTCGTCGTCGAGGGGCCGCGCCGCGAGCAGCGCGTCGTCGTCCCGGTCAACGGCATCAACCGCGCCGTGATCCAGGCGGTGAACTTCGCGCGCACGATCAGCTCCGACATCCGGGCGGTGTACGTCACCGAGGACGACGAGGAAGGAGAGCGGCTGCGGAAGCGCTGGGAGCGACAGCTGCCGGGCGTGCCGCTGGTGATCGTCGAGTCGCCGTACCGTGCCCTGATCGGCCCGATCGTGGCCTACCTCGACGTGCTCGACAAGGCGTGGCCGCCGGACAAGCCGGCGCCGATCACCATCGTCGTGCTGCCCGAATTCGTCGCCCGCCACTGGTGGGACCGGCTGCTCTACAACCAGGCCGCGCGCCGCCTGAAGTCGGCGCTCGTGGGCCGCGAGCACACGGTCATCGCCGACGTCCCGTACCGCCGGGAGCACTGAGCGCCGCGACCGCCGCCGTCCCGCTGCGGCTTTGGTATCGTGACGCGGCGCTCGCGGACCGCTGTGTCCGGCGCCCAACGGGAGCCACTGTCAACCAACCGTGTCTGACGCCTCGGAACCTCCGTTCCGCCGCGCGGTCCTCGCCCTGAACGGCGGACCGAGCGACGCCCGCATCGTCAGGCTGGCCGCCGAATACGCACACTCCACGAAGGCGGAGCTGGTCGCGGTGCACGTCGTCGAGATCGACTGGACGCTGCCGCTCGATGCCGACATCGCCGGGCGGTCCGAGGAAGTCCAGCGGGTGCTCGACGTGGCCGAGGCCGCTGCCGAGACCGCCAAGGTAAAGCTCGAGCCGGTGCTCCTCCAGGCACGCGACGTCGGCGCGGCACTCGTCGACGAGGCCACCGAACGGGAGGCGGACCTGCTGATCCTGGGCCTTCCCTATCGCAAGCGCTTTGGTGGCGACTTTGCGATCGGGCGTACGATCCCGTATGTGCTGAAGAACGCGCCATGCTCCGTGTGGGTCGTGCGCGATCCAATGACCGAGGAGCAATCGTGAACATCGTGATCGTCGGCTGCGGCCGGGTCGGGGCCGCCATGGCCGAGACCTTCGACCGCGCCGGCAACCGGGTCGTGATCCTGGATCTGTCGACCCGGGCCTTCGAGAAACTGCCCAGCTCGTTCGGCGGGGAGGCCATCCGCGGCGACGGGACCGACGAGGACGTCCTGCGTCGCGCCGGTGCCGAGGACGCCGACCTGTTCATCGCCCTGACCGAGGGCGACAACCGCAACATCATGGCCGCTCAACTCGCCGTCGAGGCCTTGTCCGCCAAGCGAGTCGTCGCCAAGATCAACGACCCGGTTCGGGCGACTGCCTACGCCGAGCTCGGGATCGCCACGATCTGCCGGACCGGCCTGATGATGGATGCCATCAACGCGTATCTCGGCCTGCCGCCTTCGGGCGTCGCCGGGATGCTCGAGCCGACCGGCCACCACCCGGGTGGCGAGCACCACCGCCATGACGCGCCGGAGCCGGCGGTCGCCGCCGCGACCGTCCAACCGACAGGCGCGTCCAGCCCGATGCAGGAGAACTGACTGATGTTCGTGCTGGTGGTTGGTGGCGGCAAGGTCGGCTATTACCTCACCAAGGAGCTGATCGAGTCCGGCCACGAGGTCGCGCTCATGGAGAAGGATCGCGACCGGGCGAGCCAGATCGCCGATGAGGTCGGGTCGATCGTGATCCCGCACGACGGATGCGAGGGCAAGTACCTCGCCGAGGCAGGCTGCAACCGGGCCGACGTGGTGGCGGCGGTGACCGGCGACGACGAGGACAACCTCGTGATCTGCCAGATGGCGAAGCACCACTTCGACGTCCCGCGCACGATCGCGCGAGTCAACAACCCCAAGAACGAGGAGCTGTTCCGGCACCTCGGCGTGGACGAGCTGATCAGTCCCACGCGGATGATCCTGGGCTCGATCGAGCAGGACATCCCGGTCCACGAGCTGCTCCACCTGGCGGCCCTCGGCGAGAACGAGCTGGAGCTGATCGAGGCGCACCTGCAGGAGGGTTCACCGGCGGTCGGACGCGCACCGAAGGACCTCAACATCCCGGAGGGCTGTTCGCTGTTCGCGGTGATCCGCGACGGGGTCGCCACGCCGCTGCGTCCCGACACGGTCATGCAGGTCGGCGACAAGGTGATCGCGATCGGCAAGACCGAGTGCGAGGAGATGCTCCACGACCAGCTGATCGGCGGAGAGACGGTCCGCGGCTAGGCCGTTCCGGCTCGGACGGCGCGATGCGCCCCGCCGCTCGCCCTCTTCTTCGCCAGATACGCACCACACGCGTACTCGGCGCCATATCGCCCCGCGCGAGGGCGTGAGATAGCCTGTCTCGGCTAACTTGCCGGCTTATCCGACTGCGAATCGGCGCCTACACGCACCGCACGCGTACGTGACAGAAATCGGCCGCTCGCGCCATCGCCCGCCGAGCCCGCGTTGACATTTCTCAACGAACTTTTGCTGGCACAACTCTTGACAACGCCATTGTCAGGGTTCTAGCATCCAAATGTGTCCTGCGGCGGGTCCGCGGGGCTGCAGAATTCAGTATCACAGGACGACTGACCGTATATGACATATCGGCGCCCGGACCGCGATCCGACCCAGCCGGTGTACGTGATCAGCGTCGCGGCGACGCTCGTCAGCGCGCACCCGCGCACGCTCCGGATCTACGAGGACGAGGGCCTGATCTGTCCGGCCCGAACGCCGACGAACATCCGGCTCTACAGCGAAAGCGACATCCGACGGATCACGTGGATCCGTCACCTCACCCGCGAGCGGGGCGTGAACCTCGCCGGGGTCCGGATCCTCTTCGAACTGGAGGAGCGGCTCGGAACTCGAATCCTCGAAGCACTCTACGCGGAGGGCACCGGAAACGGCTCCAAGAGCCGGGCCCGCTCCCGCACCACCGAACCCGAGCCCGGCGTGCAAGACGCCGACGACGCGGTCGATGAGGCGCTCGCCTCCGACCCGAACCCCGATAGGAGAACCTGATGGCCAACCGACCGTCCACCCCGGTCGAGATCGAGATCACGGCTGATGCCGTGCGCGAGCTCCCTCTCGTCGCACTCCGGGAAACGGTCATCTTCCCCGAGATGATCGTCCCGCTGCAGGTGGGTCGCGACAAGAGCGTCGCAGCGCTCAATGCCGCGGTCGCCGATGGCGGACCAATCGCACTCGTCACCCAGCGCCAGGCCGAGCAGGAGGACATCACCGACCCCTCCGAGCTCTACCCGATCGGCACGCTGGCCAAGATCGCCCAGGTCGTCCAACTCCAGGACGGCACGGTTCGCGCAATCGTCCAGGGCCAGTCGCGCCTGCGCGTGCACGCCTTCACCGAGACCGAGCCCTACCTCAAGGCAAGCATCTCCGAGCTCGCCGACGAGAGTCCGAGCGGGGTCGAGGTCCAGGCGCTCATGCGCACGGTCCAGGCCCAGATCGAGCAGTACGTCGCCAGCGGGGCGCCAGTTCCGCCGGAGGCGGCGGTCGCCGCGCGCAACATCACCGAGCCCGGGCTGCTCGCCGACATGGTGGCGTACAGCCCCGACATGACCACCGAGCAGCGCCAGGAGCTGCTCGAGACGATCGACGTCACCGAGCGGCTGAAGCTCGTCTCGAACTTCCTCGCCGAGCAGATCGAGATCCTCGAGCTGAAGGGCAAGATCCAGTCCGAAGTCAAGTCCGAGATGGACAAGACCCAGCGCGAGTACATCCTCCGCGAGCAGCTGAAGGCCATCCAGCGCGAGCTTGGTGAGGACGACCCCCAGCAGGCCGAGATCAACGAGCTGCGCGACAAGGTCGAGCAGGCCGGCATGCCCGAGGAGATCAAGGCCCGGGCCATCAAGGAAGTCGACCGGATGAGCCGGATCCCGTCCGCCTCGCCCGAGGTCGGCGTGATCCGCACGTACGTGGACTGGCTCATCAGCCTGCCGTGGAACGTCGCGACCGACGACCAGCTCGACATCAAGAAGGCCGCCGAGATCCTCGACGAGGACCACTACGGCCTCGAGAAGATCAAGGAGCGGATCCTCGAGTACCTCGCGGTCCGCACGCTGGCGGACACGATCCGCAGCCCGATCCTCGCGTTCGTCGGCCCGCCCGGCGTCGGCAAGACGTCGCTCGGCAAGAGCATCGCCCGGGCGATGGGCCGCAAGTTCGTGCGGATGAGCCTCGGCGGCATCCACGACGAGGCCGAGATCCGCGGCCACCGGCGCACGTACATCGGCGCGCTGCCCGGCCGGATCATCCAGAACATCAAGACGGGCGGCTCGAACAACCCGGTGTTCATGCTCGACGAGGTCGACAAGATCGGCATGGACTTCCGGGGCGACCCGAGCTCGGCCCTGCTCGAGGTGCTCGATCCCGAGCAGAACTTCAGCTTCCAGGACAACTACCTGGAGGTGCCGTTCGACCTGAGCAAGGTGCTCTTCATCGCGACGGCAAACCTGCTCGATCCGATCCCGGCGCCGCTGCGCGACCGGATGGAGATCGTCCAGCTGCCGGGCTACACCGAGACCGAGAAGATCCAGATCGGCCGCAGGTTCCTCATCCCCAAGCAGATGACGAACCACGGCCTGACCGACAAGCGGATCGAGATCACCGACGGCGCGATGACCGAGCTCGTGCGCTCGTACACCCACGAGGCCGGCGTCCGGAACCTCGAGCGTGAGATCGCCAACGTCATGCGCAAGGTCGCCCGGCAGGTCGCCGAGGGCCGCAAGCGCAAGACCGTGGTCGACGAGAAGAAGCTGGCCGAGTTCCTCGGTCCGCAGCGGTACGACTACGGCGAGCTCGAGGCCGAGGACCAGATCGGCTCGGCGACGGGTCTCGTCGTGACCGAGGTCGGTGGCGACGTCGTTGCCATCGAGGTCACGAAGATGGAGGGCAAGGAAGACTTCATCCTCACCGGCCAGCTCGGCGAGGTCATGCGCGAGTCCGCTCGTGCCGGCCTGTCGTGGACGCGGGCCCATGCCGCAGACCTGGGCATCCCGCGCGAGACGTTCGAGAAGAACACCCTCCACATCCACGTCCCGGCCGGGGCGATCCCGAAGGACGGGCCGTCCGCCGGGATCACGATGGCGACCGCGGTGGTCAGCGCGCTCACGGGCATCCCGGTCCGCAAGGACGCGGCGATGACCGGCGAGATCACGCTCCGCGGCCGAGTCCTGCCGATCGGCGGGCTGAAGAGCAAGATCCTCGCCGCCCACCTGTCGGGGGCGAAGATGGTGATCCTGCCGCGCAAGAACGAGAAGGACCTGCGCGACATCCCGGATGAGATCCGCAAGCAGATCAAGCTGGTCCTCGTCGAGTCGATGGACCAGGTCCTGGAGGCGGCCCTGCGGCGCAAGCCGAAGCCCCTCCAGGCCGAGCCGCCCAAGATCGTCAAGGGCGACGACGAGCTCGACAAGGAGCCCGCGACGCAGAGCCGCGTGCGGCGAACGACGTTCCCGCCCGCAGACCAGCCCCCGGTCGTGGTCGAGAGGCATTGACGATGGGCGCCGCTGATTTCGGTCCATCCCGTCGTTGGGGGCTGCGCGTGCTCGCTTACGCACAGCAGCGTGCGTGCGCTCGCATGCTCGCCCCCGCCTCGGCCTGGACACGCCTCAGCGGCGCCGAGGCAGCCCCAACTCGGGCCGCGCCAAAGCGGTAAGGCGATAGGTCGCCATGGAATACAAGGACTACTACGCCGTCCTCGGAGTCCCGAGGACGGCGTCACAGACCGAGATCAAGAAGGCGTACCGGAAGCTGGCGCGGGAGCACCATCCCGACGCAAAGCCCGGTGACACCGCGTCGGACCGCCGCTTCAAGGACGTCAATGAGGCCAACGCGGTGCTCAGCGACCCGGACAAGCGCAAGCAGTACGACGCGCTCGGGGCGAACTGGGAGACGTTCAGCCGGGCCGGTGCGGGGGCCGGCGGCAATCCGTTCGCCGGGTTCGCGGGCTTTGGCGGGACGGGCGGCCAGGCCGGCCAGGCCGGCCAGGCCGGCAACGTCCGCTACGAGTTCCGCTCGAGCGGCGACCCCGGGGAGTTCTCGGACTTCTTCCGCATGTTCTTCGGAGGAGAGGGCGGGTTTGCCGACGTGGCCAGCGCCCGCTCCGGCGCCGGACGAGCCGGCGGCAGCGCCGGGACGATCGACCTCGAGGATTTCCTGGCCGGGATGGGGGCGGGCGTGCAATCCGGCCGCGGCCGCGCGACGTCGAGCCCGGCTCGTCCCGCTGCGAAGCCCAGGCACGAGGCGCAAGCCGAGATCACGCTTGACGAGGCCTTCCACGGGACGACTCGCCTCGTCGACGTCGACGGCAAGCGACTCGAGATCACGATCCCGCCCGGGGCGGACACCGGCACACGGATCCGCCTGACCGGCAAGGGGCCGGGCGGTGGCGACCTCCACATCGTCGTCCGCCAGCGCCCCGACGCGACCTTCACCCGCAAGGGCGCGGACCTCGAGCGCGAGCTGCCGATCACCCTCAAGGAGGCCGTCCTCGGCGCCGAGGTGCCGGTTCGGTCGCCGAAGGGGACGGTGCTCCTCCGGATCCCGCCGGGGACGCAGCCCGGACGGCAGTTCCGGCTCCGCGGCCGCGGCATGCCGAAGTTCCGCGCCGACGGCCACGGCGATCTGTACGTCCGCGCCAAGGTCGTCCTTCCGACAGACCTGACCGACGAGGCAAGGGACGCGGCCCAGCGCTTCCTCGACGCCGTCGACCAACCCGATCCACGCTGATCGAACGAACCCAGAGAGACCGCACATGCAACTCGATCGCTTCACCCAGAAGGCCCAGGAGGCCGTCATCACCGCCCAGCAGACCGCCGAGCGGCTGCACAGCCCGGTCCTCGACGCCGAGCACCTGCTCAGCGCGCTCGTCGAGCCGGACGACGGCATCCCCGCCGAGACGCTGCGCCGGCTGGGCGTCGACCTGCCCGCGTTCCGCGGCGAGCTCGCCGCGATCCTCGCCAAGCGTGCCCGGATCGAGGGCGGCTCGCTCGCGCTCGATCCCCGCGCCAAGCGCATCGTCGAGCGTGCCGAGGCCGAGGCACGGCGGCTCGGTGACGAGTACACCTCGACCGAGCACCTGCTGCTCGGTGTGGCCGAGGCCGGGGGCGAGGCCCAGCAGCTGCTCGAGCGGCACGCCGCCGGACGGGAAGCGCTTCTCCAGGCGCTGCAGAGCGTTCGTGGCGGCCAGCGCGTGACCTCGCCCACACCCGAGGGCACGTACCAGGCGCTCGAGAAGTACGGCCGGGACCTCACCACGGAGGCACGGGCGGGCAAGCTCGACCCGGTCATCGGCCGGGACGACGAGATCCGGCGCGTCATCCAGGTCCTCAGCCGCCGCACGAAGAACAACCCCGTGCTGATCGGCGAGCCCGGCGTCGGCAAGACGGCCATCGCCGAAGGGCTGGCCCAGCGCATCGTGCGCGGCGACGTCCCCGAGGGGCTCAAGGACAAGCGCGTCGTCGCACTCGACCTCGGTGCGCTGATCGCCGGCGCGAAGTACCGCGGCGAGTTCGAGGAGCGCCTCAAGGCCGTTCTCAAGGAGATCAAGGACTCGGACGGCCAGGTCGTGCTGTTCATCGACGAGCTGCACACGGTCGTCGGGGCGGGCGCCGCCGAGGGCGCGATGGATGCGTCGAACCTGCTCAAGCCGATGCTCGCTCGCGGCGAGCTGCACACGATCGGGGCGACGACGCTCGACGAATACCGCAAGCACGTCGAGAAGGACGCCGCGCTCGAGCGGCGTTTCCAGCCGGTCCTCGTCGACCAGCCAACGGTCGAGGAGACGATCTCGATCCTGCGCGGCCTGCGTGAGCGTTACGAGGTCCACCACGGCGTCCGAATCACCGACTCGGCGCTCGTGGCGGCGGCGACCCTGTCGAACCGCTACATCACCGAGCGCTTCCTGCCCGACAAGGCGATCGACCTCGTCGACGAGGCGGCGTCGCGGCTGCGCATGGAGATCGACTCCATGCCGGTCGAGCTCGACGAGCTCGAGCGGCGTCGGATCCAGCTCGAGATCGAGCGCGAGGCGCTGCGCAAGGAGACCGACGACGCGTCGAAGGCCCGGCTCGAGGCGCTCGAGCGGGAGCTCGCCGATCTCGAGGAGCAGTCGGGCGGGATGAAGCAGCGCTGGGAGGCCGAGAAGGCCGCGATCGCGGCCATCCGCGAGACGAAGAGCGAGCTTGAGCAGACCCAGCTGCGTATCGACCAGGCCCAGCGCGAGACCGACTACGAGACCGCGGCGAAGCTGCGCTACGCGACGCTGCCGGAGCTCCAGGCACGGCTCCAGGAGCAGGAGGCGGCGCTGACCGCACTCCAGGGAACGGGCTCGATGCTCAAGGAGGAGGTCACGGCCGACGACGTCGCCGGGATCGTGGCGTCCTGGACCGGCATCCCGGTCACCCGGCTGATGGAGGGCGAGCAGGCGAAGCTGATCCAGATGGAGGATCGCCTCCACGAGCGGGTCGTCGGCCAGGACGAGGCGATCGAGGCCGTGTCCGATGCGGTCCGCCGCGCCCGCGCCGGGCTCAAGGACCCTCGCCGGCCGATCGGCTCGTTCCTGTTCCTCGGCCCGACCGGTGTCGGCAAGACCGAGCTCGCCAGGGCCCTCGCCCAGTTCCTGTTCGATGACGAGCAGGCGCTGGTCCGCATCGACATGAGCGAATACATGGAGAAGTTCACGGTCTCCCGGCTCGTCGGTGCGCCACCCGGCTATGTCGGCTACGACGAGGGCGGGCAGCTGACCGAGGCGGTCCGCCGCCGGCCGTACCAGGTGGTGCTGCTCGACGAGATCGAGAAGGCCCACCCGGACGTCTTCAACGTGCTCCTCCAGGTCCTCGACGACGGCCGCCTGACCGACGGCCAGGGCCGCACGGTCGACTTCCGCAACACGGTCGTGATCATGACGAGCAACGTGGGCTCCTCGGCGATCGCCGCGGCCAGCGGCCGCTCCGGTGACGAGGCGTACGAGGACATGAAGCGCCAGGTCACCGAGTTGCTGCGCGGTCAGTTCCGCCCGGAGTTCCTCAACCGCGTCGACGAAGTCATCGTGTTCCACCCGCTGACCGACGACGACCTGGCCCGGATCGTGGACCTGTTGATCGCCGATCTGCAGCAGCGGATCGCCGACCAGGAGCTGACGCTCGAGCTCACCCCGACGGCCCGGGCGCTGATCGTCCGCGAGGGCACGGACCCGGCCTACGGAGCTCGACCGCTCAAGCGGACCATCCAGCGGCTCGTGGAGAACCCGTTCGCCCGAGCGCTGCTGCAGGGTCAGTTCAAGCCGGGCGACCGGGTGACGGCCGATGCGGACCTCGCATCGGGCACGCTCGTGTTCTCGACGGAGGGTCAGACGGTCGTCGCCGACGCCGCCGGACGCCGCGATGCTCGCACGCGCGAGCGCGTGCCCGCCGGGGGCACGGCACAGGAATCGCCCCTCGACCTGCCGCCGACGAAGCGTGGCGGCAGCGGCGACCTGATCAACTAGGCCGGCTCGGCGACGTGAGGTTCGAGCACGTCGCCGAACGCCTGACGCCGTTTCCGACGAGGCTCCCGCCACCTGCCGACGTCCTGACGGCGGTGCTGCTCGACGAACGGGTGCGCCGGAACGTCGCGCCGCCGGCCGGGGTCGTCCCTCGAGCGGCGGCCGTGCTGGTGCTGATCCACCCCGATGACGACGGCGAAGCGCGCGTCGTGCTCACCGAGCGGGCGACGCGTGATGGCCATCACAGCGGCGAGGTGAGCTTTCCCGGCGGTCGCGCCGAGGAGACCGATCGCGGTCCGACCGAGACGGCGCTGCGCGAGGCCGAGGAGGAGGTCGCGCTCGATGCCGTCGCGTCCGGCGTGCGCGTGCTCGGCCAGCTCGACCGGGTGTGGATCCCGGTGAGCAACTTCGACATCACGCCGATCGTCGCCGTCGCCGATCGGATGCCGGCGCTCCACCCGTCCGAGGCCGAGGTTGCCCGAATCGTCCACGCGCCGCTCGACGCGTTCCTGCCAGGTGCGCCGGTGGAGGTGATCGAGCGGCAGATCGGGGATTGGCCGATCCGGTTCGGCGCGTACCCGATCGACGGTCTGGCCGTGTGGGGCGCGACGGCACGAATCCTCAGCCAGCTCGGCGCGATCGTCGCCGAATAGCGGCCAGCAGGTCCAGGCGGCGGACCGGCTAGAGCGGCTCCCCCGCTTCCGGGTCGTGGGCGATCGGGCGGTCCGGTTCGACGAGCGCACCCTGGCCGGCGGCCACCGCCGGGAGCCCGGGCCCCGATGCCACGGCGAGGCCGTCGAGGATGCCCTGGACCTGACTGTCGTCGGCGCCGGCCAGCTCGACGACGATCGCGCGCATGTGCCCGTGCTCGGTCCACGCGGCGTGGACCTCGTCGGCCGGCCAGACGGCCGCCTCCCCGGCCGCGATCCGCGTCTTCTCGTCGCCGACGAGCACCCAGCCGCCGCCCTCGATCACGATGAACCACGCCGAATTCGGATTCGAGTGCGGCTCGATGCGGGCACCACGCGCCAGCGCCAGCTCCGAGATCGTTCCGCGAGCGTCGCTGTGGATCACCTGCGACTGGACGCCGCTCGTGCCGGGCGGGCTCTCCGGCCGGCGGTTGCCGACGCCGAACCGGCGGATCTCGATCGGCATCGGCGGTTCAGCGACGCGATCAGCGACGGCGGCGCGAGCGCCGCCCGCCGCCGCGCCGCCGGATCGTGGCCTCGGGATCGCTCGCCTTCTGGCGGCTCACGTAGCGCTGCCGTGCGAGCTGCCGCTCGTACGCGAGGATGATCGGCGGGAAGCGCCGGAAGCGGATCCAGACCAGCGTGGCCACGCCGGCCACCGCCGTGGTGAGGACCAGGAAGAAGTCGAACGCAAAGACCGCGCCGACCAGCAGCAGCGAGAAGGTGATGAGGCCGGTCCACAACAGCCACTCCCACAGGTCGAGGTACGGGCGGTGGCGGTGGAGCTGCCGCGTGCGAACGTTGTACAGGACGATGAGGACGACGAGACCGACGATCGACGCGACCGCCGTCTGGTAGAACAGGTCCGGGAAGAAAAACGCGTTGAAGGCCTCGAACAGGTATTCCCAGGGGGCACGCGTCACGGAGAACCTCGAAGTCGACTAAGGATCGGGTGGGGCCGTGTTCCGGAGCCCGCGACGATGGCCGCGCTGGCTCCAGCGCCACGGAGTATGCCACGGCAGCCGCTATACTCGGCCCCCAGAACCCGGTCGTGGTGCGCTGCTGCCGCGAGTCAGTCGTTCGGCGCCCAGCAACCAGTCACCGAACGGACCGAATCCTGGCGACCCACAACGGGAAACGGGAGGTGGACGCGATTGCGAGCCCTGCTGTCAGTCGCCGACCGTGAAGGGATCTCGACGTTTGCCCGCGAGTTGCGTGAGCTGGGCGTCGAGGTCTACGCCACCGACGGCACACGCGAGCACCTTGCCGGCGAGGGCATCGAGGTAGCGCCGGTCTCGGACCTGACGCAGGTCGCGTCGCTCATCGGCGGGCAGGTCAAGACCTTCCACCCGGCGGTCTATGCCGGGATTCTCGCCAGGCGCGATGTCCAGAGCCAGCTCGACGAGCTGCGTGAGCACGGCATCGGCACGATCGACCTCGTCGTCGTCAACGTGAAGCCGTTCGCCCCGGAGGTCGGCCGCCGGCACGTCGGGATCGACGAGGCGATCGAGCTGATCGACGTGGGCGGCGCGGCCCTGCTCGGGGCTGCCGCCCGAAACGCAGCCGGCGTCGCGGCCGTCGCCAAACCGGCCCACTACCCCCAGGTGATCGCCGAGCTGCGCGAGCACGGCATGGTGTCCGCCGAGTTCCGCGCCCAGCTCGCGGCCGAGGCGTTCGGGGCGGTCGCTGCCTACCACGCCGAGATCGCGGCCTACCTCAACCAGCTCGCCGGAACGACCTTCCCGCCGCGCCTCGCGATGGTTCTCGAGAAGGTCTCCGACCTCGGCTACGGCGAGAACCCGCACCAGCGCGCGGCGTTCTATCGCGAGACGACCCACCGCTCCTCGACCCTCGCCGACGCGGTCCAGCTGCAGGGCAGCCGGCCCTCGTTCAACAACCTGCTCGACCTCGACGCGGCGTATCGCATCGCGTCCGACTACACGGCGCCGACGGTGGCGATCGTGAAGCACACCGATCCGGTCGGGCTTGCCTCGCACGACGAGCTCGTCGAGGCCTATCGCCATGCGCTGGAGACGGACCCGGTCGCGTCGTTCGGCGGGATCGTCGGGGTGAACCGCGAGCTCGACGGAGCGACCGCGCGCGAGATCGCGGCGAACTCGTACGAGGCGGTCATCGCGCCGGGCTACAGCGAGGCGGCCATCGGCATCCTTCGCCCGAAGATCGGCCTGGAGCTGTTCTCCGTCCCACCGAACCCGATCGAGGGCATGCGCGACTACGGCATCGCGAACCTCGACTTCAAGCGCGTCGCCGGCGGCCTGCTCGTCGAGACCCTCGACGATCCGGCCCTCGATCGAAGCCGGCTCCAGGTCGTGACCAAGCGCCGGCCCACCCTCGAGGAGCTGACCGACCTGCTGTTCGCGTGGCGGGCGGTCCGCCACGTGCGCTCGAACGCGATCGTCCTCGCCCGCAACGGCATGACGATCGGGATCGGGCCTGCGCAGGGCAGCCGCCAGGTGTCGGTCGAGATCGCGTTGCGCCGCGCCGGAGATCGGGCCAAGACAGCGGTCATGGCGTCGGACGCCTACTTCCCGTTCCCCGACGGCATCCAGGCCGCGGCCGTGGCCGGCATCACCGCGATCATCCAGCCGGGCGGCTCGATCCGCGACGAGATGGCAATCGAGGTCGCCGATCGCCATCACCTGGCGATGGTGTTCACAGGGAGACGGCACTTCAGACATTAGTGCTGGCACGGAGTGCTCCGACGGCGGAGGCGACGCTCCTGCTAGCCATCCGCCGGAGGATTGATGGAAGAACTGCTCGCGCTGGAGATGGTTCGGGTCACCGAAGCTGCGGCGCTGGCGTCCGCCCGGTTCATGGGCCGCGGCGAGACGGACGAGGCCGACGCGGCCGCCACCGAGGCGATGCGCCGGACGATGGACGAGATCGAGTTCGCCGGCAGGATCGTGATCGGCGAGGGCGAGCGCGACGAGGCCCCGATGCTGTTCATCGGCGAGGCCGTCGGGCGGCACGAGCCGGACGCGGACGTCCAGTCGATCGACATCGCGGTGGACCCGCTCGAGGGCACGAACCTGGTCGCCCACGGCCAGGCCGGCGCGATCACGGTCCTCGCGGCGTCGGAGGCCGGCGGCCTGGTCCACGCGCCCGACACGTACATGGAGAAGCTGTGCGTCGGGCCGGTCGCCGCGGGCAAGGTCGATATCCGCGAGCGTCCGAGCGAGAACCTCGGTCGGATTGCCGAGGCGCTCGGACGGCAAGTCGCCGACATCACGGTCGTGATCCTCGAGCGGCCGCGTCACGACGCGTTGATCGACGAGGTCCGCGGAGCCGGCGCCCGGATCAAGCTGATCGGCGACGGCGACCTGTCGGCGGCAATCTCGTGCGCCGTCATGGGTACCGGCGTGCACGCCGTCATGGGCATCGGCGGGGCGCCGGAGGGCGTGCTCACGGCGGCTGCGCTGCGCTGCCTCGGTGGCGAGATCCAGGCCCGCTTCCGCTATCGAAGCGATGAGGAGCGCGCCCGTGGCGCACGCATGGGCCACGGCGACGAGACGCGTGTCTACACGACCGAGGAGCTCGCATCCGGTGAGAACCTCGTGTTCGCCGCAACCGGCGTGACGACCGGCGACCTGCTCCAGGGAGTGCGCTACTTCGGCGGTGGCGCCCGAACGCACTCGCTGTCGATGGCCTACCAGACGAAGCAGGTGCGCTTCATCGACACGGTCCACATGTTCGACCGCGACCGCCCCCCAAGCGTGCGGCTCTAGCTCCGCGCTGATGCGGCCCGCGCTTCGCCGTCGCCGCGACTGGCGCCGCCGTTCGGCGCCAGGCGCAGCTTCGGCAGCACCTCGCGCCCGAACACCTCGATGAACTCGGCCTGGTTGCGGCCGACGTTGTGCAGGTGGATCTCGTCGAAGCCCATGTTGACGTAGTGCTGGATGAGTGCGGCGTGCATCTCGAGATCGGCGGTCATGAGGACGCGGTTCGCGAAGTCCTCCGGCTGGACCATCTTTGCGATCGCGGCAAAGTCTTCCGGAGTCCTGATGTCCTGCTTGGGGAAGGGCATCCCGCCGTTCGGCCATTCGAGGAGCGCGTTGTGGATCGCGTCCCGGTCGTTCCGCGCCCACGAGACGTGCAGCTGGAGCACCTTCGGTTTCCCGATCGGGTCCTTGCCGGCCTCGCGGGCCCCCTCGTCGAACTTGTCCCAGAGCATCACGATCTTCTCGTCGGCGGCACCGACCGTGATCATGCCGTCGGCGTACTTGCCGGTCCGCTTTGCGTTGAACGGACCGGCCGTGGCGACGTAGATGGGGACCGGCTCATCGGGGCGTGTGTACAGCTTGGCGCTCTCCAGGGTGAAGTACTTCCCCTGGTGCTTGACCACCTCGCCGCTGAACAGCTTCGACATGATCTCGATGGCTTCGAACATCATCGCGCTGCGCACGCCGATCTCCGGCCAGTATCCGCCGACGACGTGCTCGTTGAGCGCCTCGCCGGCCCCGAGTCCCAGCCAGAACCTGCCGGGGAACATCGCCCCGAGGGTCGCGGCGGCGTGCGCGATGACGGCGGGGTGGTAGCGGAACCCCGGGCACGTGACGCCGACCCCGAACGGGAGGCTCGTGCGCGTCCCGAGCGCGCCCATGAACGACCACGCGAACGCGCTGTGGCCCTGCTGCGGCAACCACGGGTGGAAATGCTCGCTGACCATGAACCCGGCCTCGAAGCCGGCCTCCTCGGCCTGCGCGCACCAGTCGAGGAGCTCGGTGGGGTGGAACTGCTCGAGCATCGCGGCGTAGCCGATTCTGGTCATTCGCGTGATCTCCGTTGGGCAGCGGCGATGGCGCGAGCGTAGCATCACCGGCGCGATGACCGGCCGGGCGATCGCGCTACCCGCGCGTCCTCGGCTGGATCCGAAGCCACCGGCGACGGTCCGCGTCCCACCGCGCGATCGGCCGGACCGCGTCGGGACCTTCGACGGCGGCACGCTCGAGCCGGCGCGTCTCGACCGTCTCGTGCCAGCCCGGAGGAACGAGTCCCGGCGCGAGATCGGCCAGCGGCGCGAGGACGAACAGCCGCTCCCCGGCGTCCCGATGCGGGACCTCGAGCAGCCGCGCCGCCTTCGCCGGATCGGTCTCGGCCTCGACCGACCGGGCTTCGGGCGGACGGTCGATCGCAAGCCTGGCTCGGCCGAAGACGAGCAGGTCGAGGTCGAGCTCGCGCGGACCCCAGCGCCGCCGACGCCGGCGCCCGAAGTCGCGCTCGAGGCCCTTCAGCGCCGCGAGGAGCTCGGTCGCACCGACCGCCGGGTCCGGGCCGGCCGGAACGTCGAGTGCCACGACCGCGTTGCGAAAATCGGGCTGATCGGTGACGCCGACCGGGGCAGTCGCGTACAGGAGGGAGACGCCCCGAAGCCGTACGCCCGGGAGCGCGGCGAGCGCGTCGATCGCCTCGGCCAGCGTCCGCTCGGCGTCGCCGACGTTCGCCCCGAGCCCGACGTAGGCTCGGACAGTCCTCGCGCTCACGAGCCCTCCATGGTGCGCTCGATAGACTCCGTGGCGATGCGCGACGTCGCGGTCTGGATCCTCCACCCGGAACCGGGTGCCGGCGCGGGCCCGCTCGAGCGGTGGGTCGCCGCCGAGCGGTCCCGGATCGCGGAGCGCCACCGCGACGGCTTTCTGCGCGCCGGCGCTGCGACGGCCCGGATCGTCTCCGGTCCGCCCGACGATACATCGTTCGGAGCGCGGCTCCGCGGGCTGGTCGAGGAGGCGCGACCCCGCCCGAGCGGGGCGATCGTGCTGGGCTCCGGCGCGGTTCCGCTGGCGACGATCCGCGATCGGCGGTCCTTCGTTGCGACCGCTGCCGCGGCGACACCCACGGCGCTCGCCAACAACCGCTACTCGGCCGACGTCGTCTCGATCGCCTGCGTCGAATCGCTCCTCGCGCTGCCCGACCTGCCCGCCGACAACGCGCTCCCGCGCTGGCTGGAGGAGGTGGCCGGGTACCAGGTCGACGACCTGCGGCACCGATGGCGGCTCGCGTTCGACGTCGACGGGCCACTCGACCTGCTGCTCATGGGTCGCGCGGGCGGTTCGGCCGCCGGCGACGTCGAAACGGCTCGGGCACGCCTCGGCGCCGTGGCGTCGGTCGCCGCCGATCGGCGGGCCGAGCTGGTCGTGGCGGGGCGCACGTCGGCCGCGACCCTGCGCTGGCTGGAGACAGCCGCCCATGCACGCGTCCGCGCGCTTGTCGAGGAACGCGGCATGCGTGCAGCCAGCGTCCTTGCACAGGCCGGCGACCAGTCACGGCCCGGACGCGGCCCGGCGTCCGTGCTCGGCCTGCTCCTCGATCGTGACGGCCCGGCGTCCCTCGGCGGCCATCTCGAACGGCTGGGCGATGCCGCCGTGGTCGATAGCCGGGTGCTCCTCGCGCACCGGTTCGGTGCCGACGAGCGAGACTGGCCGCCTGCAGAGGACCGCTTCGCGTCGGACCTGCTGCTCCCCGACCGCGTCGCCGATCCGTGGCTGCGCGACCTGACCGCGTCGGTCGTGGGCGCGCGGATCCCGGTCGCACTCGGCGGGCACACGCTCGTGGGCGTGGGCCTGCGCCTCCTGCTTGGGAAGCGCCGATGGACCTGAGCGCGGGGCTGCGACGCGAGCCGCCCATCGATCTCGAGGAGGTCGGCGAGAACGAGGTCCTGGCTGCCCGGATCCGCGCGGAGATTGAAGCAGCCGGCCCGATGACGTTCGCGCGCTTCATGGAGCTCGCGCTGTACGACCCGGATGGCGGCTACTACCGCGGAGCGGAGCCGCGACCGGGGCGGAGCGGCGATTTCCTGACCGCACCCGAGGCGCACCCGATCTTCGGACAGGCGGTGGCCAACCAGCTGGTCGAGGTCTGGGAACGACTCGATCGCCCCGCGCCCTTCGTCGTCCGCGAACACGGAGCCGGCGCCGGGACCCTCGCCGAGGCCATCCTGCGCCGGCTCGAGCGGGCGCGGCCGGAGCTGCTTGCCGTCCTGCGCTACGTGCCCGTCGAGATCGATACGCGGCGCGTCGAAGCGTTCGGCGAGCGGCTGTCCGCGGCGGGCTTCGCGGACCGCATCGCGCCGGCGCGGCGACGATCGCCCGTTCACGGGTGTCGTGCTCGCGAACGAGGTCCTCGATGCGCTGCCCGTCCACCGCATTGGGGTCCGGGATGGCTCGCTGGCCGAACGCTTCGTGGCAGTGGGCGCCGACGGCCAACTGGTCGACGCCTGGGGCCCGCCCTCGACGGCGGCGCTCGGCGAACGGCTGCAGGCCGACGGCGTGCGGCTTGCCGAAGGCCAGTCGGGCGAGGTCTGCCTCGCGCTCGACCGCTGGATCGCGGATGCGGTGCAGTCGCTGGAGCGTGGTCTCCTGCTGCTGATCGATTACGGGGCCCTTGCCTCGGAGCTGTACGACGCCGTGCGGCGGCCGCAGGGCACGGTCCGCGCGTTCATCAGGCACCGCGTCAGCGACGATCTCTACGGCCACATCGGCCGCCAGGACCTGACCGCGCACGTCGATCTGACGGCGCTGGGCGCAGCCGCGAGGGCCGTCGGGCTGGCGCCTGTCGGCGAGACCTCGCAGGCGGAGTTCCTGATCGGCAACGGCGCGGAGGCCCTGCTGCAGGAGGTGCAGGCAGATCCGGAGACGACCCTCGCCGCTTATGTCGAGCTGCGATCCGCGTTGATGCGCCTCATCGACCCGGCCGGCATGGGCGGGTTCCGCGTGACGGCCTTCGGTCGTGCCTGGCCCGCCGGTCCGCCGCTCGCCGGGTTCGCGTACCGAGGACCGCGCCGCTGACGGGTGGACGCCACCGCAACCATCGGGACCGCACTACGGCACCTGCCCTATTGCGGAGCCCATCCGATGTTGCGACGCTCCCCTCGGTCGCTGCGACCACGGCTCGAGGAGCGGAGGGCGATCCCGGCACGCGCGCTCGACGCGCTCCGCTCCGGAGCCTTTTCCCACGGGCGCCAGACGCGCCTGAGGCCACCTGCCCGCCCGGCTTCCGGGCGCCCGCACCGGCCAGCAGCCCAACCGCGGCCCACTGCTAGAATGAGCTTGTTTCGTGGTGCCTCTCGATCGGGGCGTGCCTGCCCGCGCGACAGCGTTCCGAACCGACTGAGTCCCACGTCGCTCCAGGGGAGTTCAGTTGGAAGCGCTCTGGTACATCTTGGGCTTCGCCTTCGCCGGGGTTTCCTTCGTGTTCCTGACGATCGGCGCGGCCTGGCTGGTTACGCACCGCAACCGGGGTGACGTCCACAAGGGCCTCCCGTACGAGTCGGGCATCGACACGTACGGCGACACCCACGGCCGATTCGGCCTCTCCTTCTACATCTACGCACTGCTGTTCGTGGCGTTCGACATCGAGGTGGTCTTCATCTTCGTGTGGGCGCTCACGTTCAGGGAGTTGCTCCTCGGTGGGTTCGTCAGCATGCTGATCTTTGTCGTCGTCGTCCTGCTCGGGCTGTTCTATGCGGTCCGCAAGGGTGCCCTCACATGGCACTGAGCGACAAGACGCCGGGCGCTGCGAGCGCCCTCGTCGTTCCGGAGCCGGCCGACGTCGTCGAGCCGCTCATCGTCCCCAACACCTTCTGGACCTCGAGCGCACCCGGCGCGTACGTGGGCGGCCACGAGCCCGACCACACGCACCTCGCGCAGCTCGAGACCGACGAGGCCTCGCGCCGCGACAACGCGCGCTGGAGCGGCCCGCTCGAGATCATCCCGACCAAGGCCGACTATGTCCTCGACCTGATCCGGATGAACTCGCTGTGGCCGCTGCTGTCCGGGCTGGCGTGCTGCGCGATCGAGATGATGTCGACCGCCACGTCGCGCAACGACCTCGACCGATGGGGCCACTTCCCGTTCCGCGCCAGCCCTCGCCAGGCCGACGTGCTGATCGTTGCCGGGACGCTGACCACGAAGATGGCCGGCCCGTTGATCCGGCTCTGGGAGCAGATGCCCGAGCCCAAGTGGTGCGTCGCGCTCGGCGACTGCACCTGCTCGGGTGGCCGCTACAAGCGCAGCTATTCGACCGTGGAGGGCATCGACCGGGTCATGCCGGTTGACGTCTACATCCCCGGCTGCCCGCCGCGGCCCGAGGGGCTGATGTACGGGATGATGAAGCTCCAGCAGCTCGTCAAGCAGCGCCGGGGCCACTGGCCGGAGCGGGCGATCGGGCCCACCGTTCCGCAGGACGTCTAGTGGATCGACGCTTCAAGACGCGACTCGAAGCGCGCTTCGAGGATCGCCTGACCGGCCCGGTCCGGCAGCGCCATGACGAGACCGAGATCCGGATCCGGCCCGGCGACGTCGTGCCGGTCATGACCGAGCTCCACGACGATCCCGAGTTCCGCTTCGAGTTCCTCGCCGACCTTGCCGGCGTGGATACGGGCGAGGCGATGCAAGCGGTCTACCACCTGTGGAGCGACACCACGCCGGACTGGCTGCGGGTGATCGTCGACGGCCTGTCGCGCGACGATCCGCGGGTCCCGTCGCTCACCTTCCTGTGGCCGGGCGCCGAGTGGATGGAGCGCGAGGCGTACGACATGTTCGGCATGATCTTCGAGGGCAACCGCGACCTCCGTCGGATCTACATGCCACCCGAGTACACGAGCTTCCCGCTGCGCAAGGACTTCCACCTGCCGGACGACGCAGCCCGCTCGCCGGGTGCCGGCTCGCGCCACATGGAGCAGACGCACCTGCCGACGAACAACCCGAGCGCGGCTGTCCGCCGCCTGCCCGGCTCGCGGCAGCTGCCGGCGAAGCCATGACGACGACCCAACGGCCGTCGGCCGACGATCCGCGCATCCTGCTCGACCAGGAGGCCGGCGTCTTCGAGCCCGTCCCGCCCTACCCGCCGCGAACCGAACGCGAGGCCGAGTTCTACACGCTCGGGGACGGCGAGATGTTCCTCAACATGGGGCCCCAGCATCCGTCGACCCACGGCGTGCTTCGGGTGGTGCTCAAGATCCAGGGCGAGAACGTCGTCGACCTCGACCCGGTCCTCGGCTATCTCCACCGTGGCGTCGAGAAGCTCGCCGAGAACGCCGACTACCACCAGGTCATCAGCCAGGTTGACCCGCTCGAATACGTCAGCTCGCTGTTCAACGAGTGGGGCGCGGTCCTGAGCTTCGAGAAGCTGCTCGACGTCGAGGTCCCGCGCCGCGCCGAGTACATCCGGGTGCTCTCCGCGGAGCTCAACCGGATCGCCAGCCACTCCCTGTTCCTGGGCTGGATGGCGCTCGATCTCGGCGGCCTGACGCCGATCCTGTGGTCGTTCATCGAGCGAGACGAGATCGTCGAGATGCTCGCCTCGCTGACCGGCCAGCGGATGCTCTTCAACTATTTCCGCATCGGCGGCGTCAACGGCGACCTCAACCACGACTTCATGAGCCGGCTCGGCAACTGGATGAGCCACGCGACCGAGCAGATCGAGGCCGGCCAGGGCCTCCTGAACGAGAACGAGATCTTCGTCCGGCGGATGCGCGGCCTCGGTACGATCGATACGGCGACGGCGCTGCGGATGTGCTTCACGGGGCCGAACCTGCGCGCCACCGGCGTCCCGTTCGACATCCGCCGCGCCCATCCGTACTCGGTCTACCCCGAGCTCGACTTCGACATCCCGACCCGGGACGAGGGCGACAGCCTGGCGCGCTACCTGCTTCGGATGGAGGAGGTCAAGCAGAGCCTGCGGATCATCGACCAGTGCTTGCACCAGATGCCGGATGGCCCGGTGATCGCCAAGCTGCCGCGCCTGCTTCGGCCCCGCCCCGGCCGTGCCTACGCGGCGGTCGAGAGCCCGCGCGGCCAGTACGCCACGTACGTCGTCAGCGACGGCACCGACCAACCCTTCCGGATGCAGAATCCATGATCCCTCGTACATTCATCTGCAGTCAGTTGGTCTGTTGATGAAGGGAATCTCATCGCAGACACGATGGCGATCATGGCGAGCCTCGACCCGATCATGGGCGGGGTCGACAAATGACGGTCGTTGGGAGGACGTGGAGCCGGCTGACGCTGCCGGGGAAGGTCGTCTTCACGGTCGTTCCGCTGCTCGCGGTCCTGACGATCGCGGGCGCCTTCGCCATCGCGCTGGTCGCCCAACCGGTCATCGACATCATCGTGGCGAACCTGGCGATCGCGCGGTTCGTCGTGGCCGCCACGATCATCCTGCTCATGACAGTGCCGACGGCCTTCCTGATCATCTACCTCGAGCTGAAGGTCATCGCCCAGATGAACCTGCGGATCGGCCCGGATCGCGTCGGGCCATTCGGCTCGCTGCTGTCGGTCGTGCCGGGCCTCAAGGTCCTGGCGAAGGAGGACTTCACCCCGACCGGCGCGGACGCGATCGTGTTCACGTGGGCGCCGGTCGTGGTCTACCTGACCAGCGTGATGACCCTGCTCGTCATCCCGTTCGCGCCGGACGGCGTGGTCGGCGCGAGCTTCAACCTGGGGCTGCTGTACTTCTTCGCGATCAGTGGGCTGTCGGTCGTCGGGCTGCTGATGGGCGGCTGGTCGAGCTTCAACAAGTACTCGCTGCTCGGCGGCCTGCGCTCGGCGGCGTCGGTCGTGAGCTACGAGATCCCGCTCGTGCTGTCCGTCGTGGGCGTGATCCTGATCGCCGGCACGATGGACCTGACGGTCATCGTCCGGAACCAGGCGGGCTGGTTCACCGACTGGTACATCTGGCAGCAGCCGCTGGCATTCCTCATCTTCTTCATCGCCGCGACCGCCGAAGCGAACCGCACCCCATTCGACCTGACCGAGGCGGACTCCGAGATCGTCGCCGGCTTCGCCACCGAGTACTCCGGGATGCGCTTCGGGTTCTTCTTCTTCGCCGAGTACGTGAACGTCTTCATCATCTCGGCCCTGATCGTGACGCTGTTCTTCGGCGGCTGGAACGCGCCAATCGCGTGGCCCGCGGAGTGGGCGATCACCTTGTCGATCAATCCCGGGTCGCTCGGGATCGCCCTGCTGCTCATCGTGCTGATCGTCCCGCTCGTCCTGACGCTCGTGTTCGCGACGCCACTGTGGCTCATCAGCTCGCGCATCAAGACCTGGCAGGCGCTGCTCGGCGGCTTCGTGCTCGCCAACCTGTTCGTGATCGGGGTCATCTTCGGGATCGCCTACATCGGCCTCGCCTGGGTGGCCGGCCTGCTCTGGTTCCTCCTCAAGACGTACTTCTTCGTGTTCACCTTCGTGTGGATGCGTGGGACCCTGCCGCGTGTCCGCATCGACCAGCTGATGAACTTCGCCTGGAAGTGGTTGATGGAGCTCGCGTTCATCAACATCTTCGTGACGGCAGGCGCGATCATCCTCATCGAGTACCTGAGGCGCCCGTGAGCTTCGTACCTGGACTCGGCATCGTGAAGGGCATGGCGCTGACGCTGCGTCGCTTCTTCGAGCCGAAGGTGACGGTCAAGTACCCCGAGGAGCGGTACGTGGTCGCGCCGAAGTTCCGCGGACGGCTGCAGCTGCTGTACGACGAGTGGGGCACGCTCAAGTGCGAGACCTGCTTCCAGTGCGCCCAGGCGTGCCCGATCGAGTGCATCGACATGGGCGGCGTCGACTCGCGCGGTCGCTACCACGTCCACTGGGGTCCGCCCGAGACGTACGGGGAGCGGCGCGAGGAATCGGCGCTGCGCCGCTCGGGCCGGCCCGTCCCTGACGCGGCCTACCGCCATTTCCAGCCCGTCGACCTGGCCGCCGTCGACGAGATCCTCGACGACGTCGACTACGACCCGAAGCGGATGCTCGAGATCCTCGAGGCCACGCAGGGTGTCTACGGCTACCTGCCGGTCGCGGCGCTGAAGCGGATCAGCCAGAAGACCGGGGCGTGGTACGCGATGATCTACGGCACGGCCACGTACTACGGGCACCTCCGCTTCGAACCGGCCGAGGACACGGAGCAGGCCGCTGCGATCGACCGGAACCGTCCACCCGAAGCGTCGTATGTCGCTGCGCTCGGGGCCTCACTTGCAGGCGTCCCGCGCGGCGCTCCGCCGGCGGCCTGACCATGGTCAACCGGCTGTCCACGCCGTCCGGCTGGCCGGCGATCCTGCTGGAGCGCGCCGACGCCCCGGATCCGACCGACCTCGATGCGGCCGTCGCCGCTGGTGCGTTCGAGGGCATGCGCCGCGCGATCCGCGATCTCGGCCCGACGGGCACGATCGCGACCGTTGCGGCGTCCGGGTTGCGCGGCCGGGGTGGCGCGGGCTTCCCGACGGGCGAGAAGTGGCGTGCCGCCGCGTCGGTCGAGGCACCCCGCCGGTATGTCGTCGCCAACGGCTATGGCGCAGATCCCGCGACGTTCACCGATCGCGCGCTGCTCGAGCTCGACCCGTATTCGGTGGTCGAGGGGACCGCGATCGCGGCCTACGCGATCGGCGCGAGCGAGGCGTTCATCGCGGTCCGCGCGGAGCAGATCGAGGCCATCCGGCGCCTCGAGGCGGCCATCGCGGCCGCGGAGGAAGCCGGCTTTCTCGGCAGCGACGTGCACGGCTCCGGCCATGACATCGACGTGCGTCTTCGGCCGGTCCAGGGCGCGTACATGCTCGGCGAGGAGACCGTCCTGCTGAAGGCCCTTGAGGGGAAGCGCGGCCAGCCGGAGCAGCGTCCGCCGTATCCCACCGAGCGCGGCCTGTTCGACATGCCGACGGTCGTCCAGAACGTGCAGACGCTGGCCGCGATCCCGTGGATCGTGCGCAACGGGCCCGCGGCGTTCACCGCGATCGGCGGCAAGAGCAGCCCGGGCACGGTCCTCGTCCAGGTCCGCGGACCGGGTACCGAGGGCATCGCCGAGGTTCCGCTGGCCACGCCGCTTCGCGAGATCGTGGCCCTGGCCGGCAAGCTGCCGAGGGGCCGAAAGGTCAAGGCACTGCTCGTCGGCGGGCCGTCCGGGGGCCTGCTCCCGCCGGACCTGCTCGACACTCCCTACGACTTCGAGTCGCTGCGCGCGGCAGGGGCCCACCTCGGCTCCGGGTCGGTGGTGATCGCCGACGACCGTGCGTGCGTCGTGGACCTCGCTCGCCTGCTGACCCGGTTCTGCTCGAGCGAAGCGTGCGGCAAGTCGATCCCGTGCCGCATCGGCACGCGCCGGATCGCGGAGATCGGCGACCGGATCGTCGAAGGCCGGCCACGCCAGAACGACCTCGGCATCCTCGCCGACCTGTCGGCGGACATCGTCGGCTCCGCCCTGTGCGACCACGAGCGTCTTGCAACGCTTCCGTGGGGGAGCGGAATGCGATACTTCAGGGCAGAGCTCGACGATCATCTCCTCCGCAGCTCCTGCCCGGCGCGTGTCTGCCAGCCCATCAAGATCGCCGCCGGCAAGACCCCAGTGAAGGCATCCTGAATGGCAGACCTGATCACGCGCCCTGACAGCCGCCCCGATCGCGCACCTGCCGCGTCGCCCGAATCGCTTGCCGAGCGCCTGCTCGACACGCAGGCGCCGCAGCGTCCGCAGTCGACGCCGCGCATCCGGATCGAGGTGGACGGGCGAGTCGTGGAGGGCTTCGAGGGCCAGACGATCCTCGAGGTCTGCCGCGACAACGGGATCGAGATCCCGACGCTGTGCTACGAGCCGAAGCTGCCCGGGTTCGGTGCCTGCCGGATGTGCGTCGTCGAGGTCGAGGGCGAGGAGCACCCGCCGATCAGCTGCTCCCGGACGTGCGAGCCGGGCATGAAGGTCGAGACGCAGACCGACGAGATCCGTCGGTTGCGCCGCACGAACCTCGAGCTGATCTTCAGCGACCACAACGCGTACTGCCTGCCGCCGTGCCAGAACAAGTGCCCGAGCCACATCGACATCCCGGGCTTCCTCAAGGCCAACGCCGAGGCGGACTGGCGCGAGTCGACGCGCATCTTCAAGCGCACGATCCCCTTCCCCAGCGTGCTCGGCCGGGTGTGCCCCGCCCCGTGCGAGGAGCACTGCCGCCGGGACGAGGTCGACGAGGCGATCGCGATCCGCGACAGCCACCGCTACGCGGGCGACCAGGTGATCATGTCGATGCTCGACGAGGGCGTCGATCCGCCGCTCCCGTACGAGCGCCAGGCGCCGACCGGCCGCAAGGCGGCGGTGATCGGATCAGGTCCTGCCGGCATGGCCGCCGCCTACTACCTGCTGCTCGCGGGCCACGAGGTGACGGTCTTCGAGCGCGACCCGGCGCCCGGAGGGATGCTCCGCTACGGCATTCCCGCAGTACCGGCTGCCGAAGGTCGAGGTGCTCGAGGCCGAGTACGAATCGGTCACGCGGCTGGGCGGCACGGTCGTGTGCGATGCGGGCCTCGGACGGGACTTCACCCTCGACGACCTGACCAACCAGGGCTTCGGCGCCGTCCTCGTGGCGATCGGCTGCTACGAAGTGAACAAGCTCGGAGTCCCCGGCGAGGACGCGGCCGAGGTGCTCGACGGCCTCGAGTACCTGCGGACCGCGACGCTCGGGCTGCCGTACCCGGAGCACGCCGGCAAGCGCGTCGTCGTCATCGGCGGCGGGTTCACCTCGATGGACTGCTCGCGGACCTCGGTCCGCCAGGGCGCCGCCGAGGTGACGCTCGTGTACCGCCGCGACATGAAGGACATGCCCGCTGCCAACGAAGTGCACGAGGCGATCGAGGAAGGTGTGACCACCATCTTCCAGGCGGGCCCGGTACGCGTCGTCACCGACAAGGCCGGCAACGTGACCGGCGTCGAGTTCATCCGGATGCGCCCGGGCGAGCCCGATGCCTCGGGCCGGCGCCGGCCCGAGCCCGCCCCGGGGACCGAGTTCACGATCCCCTGCGATCGTGTCCTGCTCGCGATCGGCCAGGGGCCGGAGCTCGACTGGATCGAGCAGCCCGGCAACGAGGGCGTGACCGCGAAGCGCGCCAGGCTGGCCGCCGACGCGGTGACGTTCGAGACCGGCCGGACCGGCGTGTTCGGCACCGGGGACGTGCGGATCGGTGCCGCGACGGTGGTCCAGGCAATCGCCGAGGGCCGGCGCGCCGCGTACGCGGTCGACGCCCACCTTCGCGGGCTCGACCTGTCGGCGATCCGCACGCGCCAGACGCTCGCCGAACCGCAGCCCGAGTTCCTGTCGATCGTGCCCTTCACGAGCGAGGTGAAGGAATCGCGCTACCGGATGACGGCGATGCCCGCCGAGGTCCGCAACCAGAGCTACGTCGAGTACGAGCTGCCGTACACGCCCGAGGCCGCGATGGCCGAATCGACGCGCTGCCTGCAGTGCACGTGCGAGGCGATCGGCTTCTGCGACCTGCGCCGGCTCGGCATCGAGTACGGCACGACGCTCAAGACGCTCGAGCCGCAGTACCACCAGGGCGCCGGCTACCGCAGCGTCACCGAGAACCGCTTCACCGGCACGAACCACGACTACATCCGCGACGACTCCCACGCGTTCATCCTGCGCGAGCCGTCGCGCTGCATCGACTGCGGGCGCTGCGCCAACGTGTGCGCCGAGGTCGTCGGGGCCGCCTGCTACGACTTCATGCGGATCGGCTTCGACACGCTCGTGACGACACCGCTCGACATGAGCCTCAACGACACCCCGTGCGTGTCGTGCGGCCGCTGCGCCGAGACGTGCCCGACCGGGGCGCTGATGCCGAAGCCGCGCGTGCTCGAGAAGTACGAGGTCGACGAGAGCCGCTGCATCCTGTGCGGCATCTGCGTCGACGCGTGCCCGTACGACGCGCTCCGCGACGGCGCCGACATCGAGCTCGCCCAGACCAGCCGCGAGGAGCCGATGATCGACCTCATGGCGATCGCGGCGATCGACCGCGAGACCGAGGTGACCTACATCCGGCGCGAGGCCGACTGGGCGACGCGGGCCGCAGCCGAGGGCCGCATCATCGACGCCGGGCGGCTGCTGCCGGTGCTCCCGGCGACGACCACCGGCCTGCCGTCGGGGAACGGCCATGGCGCCAACGGCAACGGCCACGCGGCGCTGGGCAGCGGACACGGAAACGGCGGGCATGGCGCCGGCGGCGGCCACGCCCACCCGAAGTAGCCATGCTCCGCAAGCTCGTGCCGATCCTGATCGCGGCCGCGATCCTCGGCATGGTCACCGGTATCGCCGCGTTGATGATCGTGCTGCTGGGGCAGGACTGGGAGGACGCCCTCCTGTGGCTGCTGTCGGCGGTGATGATCGGCTCGGCGCTGCTCGTCGTGACGATGCGCGACATCATCCGCTGCGGCCTCGCGATGATCGTGTGCTTCGGGGCCCTCGCCGGGATCTACGTGCTCCTCGGGGCACCGCTCATCGGCGCCGCGCAGGTGATCGTGTACATCGGCGCGATCAGCGTGCTGATCCTGTTCGCGATCATGCTCACCCAGACCAAGGACGCGCCGCGCGTGCTGGTCTTCCAGACCCAGTCGGCAGCGGCGGCCGTTGCCTCGATCATCATCGCAGTCCTCCTGGCGCTGTCGATCACGGCGACGGACTGGGGTGAGCTGCCGGCGCGAGTCCGGCTCGCGACGAACGAGCTGTCGCGCATCCTGTTCACCGACGCAGGCAACCTGCTCCCGTTCGAGGTGATCGGGGTGCTGCTGCTGGCGGCCGTGATCGGCGGCGTGTACCTGGCAAAGCGCGAGCCGGGCGGACCGGCGTGAGCAATTCGCTCGACGCCTACCTGATCCTGTCGACGCTCCTCTTCTCGATCGGCACGTTCGGGTTCCTCGCCCGGCGGAACGCGATCAGCATGCTCATGTCGATCGAGCTCATGCTCAACGCGGTCAACCTGGCGATCGTCGCCTTCGCCGCGTTCGGGGCGTTCGGAGCGACGCCCGAGGGCGTGTCGCGCGGGTCCGTGATCGCACTGATGGTCATCTCGGTCGCTGCGGCCGAGGCGACGGTCGGCCTCGCGATCATCATCGCCATCTACCGGAACCGGCGAACGCCGCTCGTTGACGAGTACGACTCCATGCGCCAATGAGCGAGCGCGGCTCACGCGTCGGCAGGCAAGGCTGATCGACGTTGGACACGCTGATCCCCCTCATCCCGGTCCTGCCGTTTGCAGGCTTCGCGATCACCGCCCTGATCGGTCGGCGGCTGGGCAAGCAGGCGCACTGGATCCCGGTCCTCGCCGTCTTCGCGGCGTGGGTCATCTCGATGCTCGCGTCGTATTACGTGCTGAGCGGTGCGGCGCCGCTGGCCGCGGGCTCCGAGGACCTGCACGCGTACGTCGTGCCCATCTACGAGTGGATCCCGGCCGGCGCGTTCCAGGTCGAGGTCGGGTTCTTCGTCGACCCGCTGACCGCCTGCCTCCTGATCGTCGTCACGACGATCGGCCTGCTGGTGCACATCTACTCGATCGGGTACATGGGCCACGACCCGGGGTACTGGCGCTTCTTCGCGTACCTGAACCTGTTCATGTTCTCGATGCTCCTGCTGGTCCTCGCGGACAGCTGGCTGGTCGTGTTCGTGGCCTGGGAGCTGGTCGGCCTGTGCAGCTACCTGCTGATCGGCTTCTGGTTCCGCAGGCACTCGGCGGCCCTCGCCGCCAAGAAGGCGTTCCTGGTGAACCGCGTGGGCGACGTCGGCTTCGCGCTCGGGATCATGGCGATCTTCGCGACCACGCTCGCGATCGGTGAGCCGACGCTCAACATTCGCGCGTCGATCGAGCTCCTGACCGTTCACGCTGCCGATCTGACGATCCCGATCACGGTCATCGCGCTGCTCATCCTGGCCGGCGCGATGGGCAAGAGCGCCCAGTTCCCGCTCCACGTGTGGCTGCCCGACGCGATGGAAGGCCCGACCCCGGTGTCGGCGCTGATCCACGCGGCGACGATGGTCAACGCCGGCGTCTACCTGGTGGCCCGGGCGAACCTGTTGTTCGCCGGCGCCCCGAGCGCGATGGTCATCGTGGCCGCCATCGGCATCTTCACGGCCATCCTCGCGGCGACGATCGCGATGACCCAGACCGACATCAAGCGCGTGCTCGCCTATTCGACGCTCAGCCAGCTCGGCTACATGTTCGCGGCGCTCGGCGTCGGCGCGTTTACCGCGGCGATCTTCCACCTCATGACCCACGGCTTCTTCAAGGGCCTGCTGTTCCTCGGCTCCGGCTCGGTCATCCACTCGGTCGAGGACGAGCAGGACATGCGCCAGATGGGCGGGCTGTCGAAGAAGATCCCGATCACGTACGTGACGATGCTGATCGGGTCGTTCGCCATCGCGGGCATCCCGCCACTGGCCGGGTTCTTCTCGAAGGACGAAGTCCTCGGCGAGGCCTACAAGCTCGGCTTCTACTGGGTCTGGGGGATCGGCCTGTTCGTCGCCCTGCTGACGGCGTTCTACATGTTCCGGCTCATGGGCCTGACCTTCTGGGGTGACTTCCGTGGCCCGCGGGAGCTGTGGGACAGGATCCACGAGTCGCCGAGGATCATGACGATCCCGCTGATCCTGCTCGCCATTCCGTCGGTGTTCCTCGGCCTGCTGCTCGGCTTGCCCCTGGGCGACAGCACGATCCACCAGTGGCTCGCGCCGGTGTTCCAGGAGGCCGAGGAGCTGCTCGCCCTTCCGGAGGCCCAGTACCAGCTGTTCGGCATCGACGGCGTGCTCATCGTCGCGAGCGTGGCCGTCGCGTCCGTCGGCGTTGCGCTTGCCTGGCGGTTCTTCGGCGTCGACATCGGCCCCGTGCGGCTGTCCAGCCGCCCCGAGGCTGTCCGGAGCATGACCGCCCGGGTGCCGTTCCTGTACCGCGCATCGCTCAACAAGTGGTGGTTCGACGACCTCTATCACCTGCTGTTCATCGTGATCGGCGGGCGGATCGCCGCGTTCCTGTGGTGGTTCGACCGTGAGGTCGTCGATGGGACCGTCAACGGCATCGGCAGACTGACCGTCGGGGCAGGCCGTGAGCTGCGCCTGGTGCAGACGGGTCGGGTCCAGAACTACGCGCTCGGGATCGCCTTCGGGCTGATCGTGATGGCCGGCTCGTACCTGATCCTGGCGGGCCGCTGACGATGAACGTCACCGACATCCCGATCCTGTCGATCCTGATCTTCCTGCCGCTGCTCGGCTCGATCGTGCTGGCCGTCCTGCCGACGACGATGACGCGCCCCGTGGCACTCGGCACGGCGCTGCTGACGTGGGTGGTGTCCCTGCTCCTGCTGGTCGGCTACGCGCCGACCTCGCCGGGCTTCCAGTACACGGAGACGCTCGACTGGATCCCGCTGTTCGGGATCCAGTACAAGCTCGGCGTCGACGGGGTGTCGGCGGCGCTCGTCGTCCTCACGACGACCCTGACCTGGATCTCGATCCTCGCGAGCTTCGTCCCGATCCAGACCCGGATCAAGGAGTACATGGTCTCGTTCCTCGTGCTCGAGCTCGGCATGCTCGGCGTGTTCCTGGCACTGGACCTGTTCCTGTTCTACATCTTCTGGGAGATCGTCCTCGTCCCGATGTACCTGATCATCGGGATCTGGGGCGGATCGAACCGGATCTACGCCACGATCAAGTTCGTCCTGTACACCCTCGTCGGGTCGCTGCTGATGCTCGTGGCGATCCTCGCCACCGCGTTCGCCTACCAGTCCGCGACCGGCAGCTGGGTGAACGCCTTCGACTACGAGACGCTGCGCGCCTTCGCGCTCGACCCGGCCGGCGGGTTCGCGCCGGAGCTCCAGGTCGCCGCGTTCATCGCGTTCTTCCTGGCGTTCGCGATCAAGGTCCCGATGTTCCCGTTCCATACGTGGCTGCCCGACGCGCACACCGAGGCGCCAACGGCCGGCTCGGTGATCCTCGCCGGCGTCATGCTCAAGCTCGGCGGCTACGGTCTGCTGCGGTTCGCCATCCCGCTGTTCCCCGACGCGGCACAGACGTTCGCGCCGGTGGTCATCGCGCTGTCGCTGATCGGGATCATCTACGGCGCGATCGTCGCCCTGGTCCAACCGGACCTCAAGCGCCTCGTCGCCTACTCGTCGGTCAGCCACATGGGCTTCGTCACGCTCGGCCTGTTCGTGTTCAACGAGCAGGGCGTGCAGGGCGCGATCCTCCAGATGATCAACCACGGCCTGATCACGGGCGCCCTGTTCCTGCTCGTCGGCGTGATCTACGAGCGGACCCACGACCGGACGATCTCGAAGATGGGCGGGCTCGCCGCGCTGATGCCTGTCTACGTGCTGACGTTCGGCTTCTTCGCGTTCGCGTCGGCCGGGCTGCCGGGCCTCAGCGGCTTCGTCGGGGAGTTCCTGACGCTCGTCGGCGCGTTCGTCGCCAACCCGTGGGTCGCGGCGATCGCGGCGTTCGTGATGATCCTCGGGGCCGCGTACCTGCTGTGGATGTTCCAGCGCATCGCCTTCGGCGAGGTCTCGCCGTTCTTCCGTGACCTCGGGCACCACCTGACCGACATGACGCCCGATCGAGGTGGCGACCCTCGTGCCGCTTGCCGGGCTCGTGGTCGCCTTCGGCCTGTTCCCGGGCCTCCTGCTCGACCTGATCCCGCTGACCGTCGCCGCCACGGTCGAGAGCGCGGACGCCGGCCAGGTGATCGCGATCCCGACCGAGATCGTGCTGGCGGCCCTCGGCCTGCTCCTGGCCTTCGTCGTCGGCCGGATCGTGTACGTCGCGGTTCTCGACCACGAGCCGGCGGCCGAGCCGGCGCGGGGCGCGGGTGGGGCCGGATGACGTTCCAGGAGCTCACCACCGTCGCACCCTTCGTTGCCGCTGTTCTCACGGCAATCGCGATCATGCTCGTGGACCTGGCCTGGCCGAACCGGTCCGCGCTCGCGGTCGGCACCGCCCTGATCGGGCTGGCCATCACGGCCGGGCTGGTCATCCTCGTCGGCGGCTCCGGCACCACCGCCCAGTTCGCGTTCGGCGGCACCTACGAAGTGGACGCCCTCACCACGTTCCTCCAGTTGCTGCTGATCGGCGTGGTCGCACTGTCGATCGTGTTCGGTCCGGATTACCTCGGGCCGCGCAACCTGCCGACCGCCGAGTTCGCAACCGTGCTCGTGTTCGCGCTCACGGGCGCGATGTTGATCGCCGCCTCGGCCGACCTGCTGATCCTGTTCATCGCCCTCGAGCTGATGGTGCTGCCCGGGTACCTGCTGGCGGCCTACCACAAGTCCGACGCCTACTCGACCGAGGGCGCGATCAAGTACTTCCTGCTGGGCTCGTTCAGCTCGGCCATCTTCCTGTTCGGCCTTGCGTTCGTGTGGGGCATGACGGGCACCACCAGCACGGCCGGGGTGGCCGAGGCGCTCAGCGCGATCGTGGCCGGGTCGAGCGAGCTGTCGCCGGGGCTGGCGATGGGCCTCGCGCTGATGACGACCGGCGTCGCGTTCAAGATCGCCGCGGTGCCGTTCCACTACTGGACGCCGGACGCCTACCAGGGCTCGCCGACACCGGTGACCGGCTACCTGTCGGTGGGCCCGAAGGTCGGCGCGTTCGCGCTGATCCTGCGGCTGTTTGCCGACGGGCTCTACCCGCTGGCCGAGTGGTGGCTCCCGGTCATCCTCGTGCTCTCGACGCTGACCATGACGCTCGGCAATCTCGTCGCCCTGACCCAGGACAACGTCAAGCGGATGCTGGGGTACAGCTCGATCGCGCACACCGGCTACATGCTGGTCGGGCTCGCGGCCTACGCGGCAGGCGAGCTGCAGGGCCTCGAAGGGCTCCTCTACTACACCGCGGCGTACGCCGCGATGAACCTCGGGGCGTTCGCCGTCGTCGCGGCGCTCCAGAAGCGGTCAGGCGTGACCTCGCAGCTCGAGACGTTCGCAGGCCTCGGCAGGCGCGAGCCGCTGCTCGGCGGCCTGATGGTGCTGTTCCTGCTGTCGCTGATCGGAATCCCGCCGACGGCCGGCTTCTTTGCCAAGGCCTACGTGATCATCGCCGCGGTCGAGGTGGGCGGACCGCTCACGATTCTGGCCGTGATCATGGTCATCAACGCCGCGATCGCTGCCTTCTACTACCTGCGCGTCGTCGTGTACATGTACATGCGCGAGCCGCGTACCGAGCAGGCGCCACTCCGCCACGGCCGCCTGCTGTGGTCCGGGCTGGCGGTCACCACCGTGCTCGTGATCGTGCTCGGATTGTTTCCCACGACCGTCTTCGAGGCGGTGAGCGAGGCAGCGCAGGCGCTGCCGCCGATCGAGGTCACGCAGGCGTCGAACTGAGGCGCTGTCCGCGCCCGGCGAGACGGCCGCCGGAGCGGCGGACTAGAGTTCGGCGCATGCCCAACCCCCGTCCGACGCTGCTCGACGAGCTTCTCCCCGACGGCGCGCGGCTGTTCGTCGTCTCGAATCGCGGCCCCGTCACGTTCGAGACCGCTCCACGGTTCCGCCAGGCGACCGATCTCGACAACGGCGAGCGCGTGCCGTTCGACGCACGCGGCCTCACGGCGTCGCGTGGCTCGGGCGGCCTGGTCACGGCCCTCGCCGAGGTGGGGCGCTACGCGCCGATCACCTGGGTCGCGACCGCCTCAACGGACGGCGACCGGATCGCCGCGCCCGAATTGCGGCGGAGCCATGTCCCGCTCGAATCGATCCCGCCGCGCGAGCGGCCGGTCGGCCCGGCGCGTGCGCGAGCTGCTCGACGACCTGCTGCCCGGCCAGGATCTGCGGCTCGATTACGTGGACCTGCCGCGCGACATGTACAACGCCTTCTACGAGACCGTCTCGAACCCGTTCCTGTGGTTCCTGCAGCACCAGATGTACGCGCTGCCGTACGGGCCGAACGTCGACGGTGCGCTGATCGACGCGTGGCGGAACGGCTACCGGCCCGCCAACCAGGCGCTCGCAGAAGCCGTCGTCGAGGCGGCGAAGGGCGTCGAGCGCCCGATCGTGCTCCTCCAGGACTACCACCTGTACCTGGCCGCCGCGCAGCTTCGTGAGCTGCGGCCGGACGCCACGATCCTCCACTTCAACCACATCCCGTGGCCGCCGGCGAGCATCTGGCAGATGCTGCCCCAGGGCATCCGCCGCGCGATCTGTGAGGGCCTGCTCGGCAGCGACATCATCGGCCTCCAGACCGACCGCTACGCCGACCAGTTCCTGGACACGGTGGCGAGCTTCGTGCGCGATGCCCGGGTCGACCGCGACGGTCGCTCGATCCGCTGGCGCGACCGGCGGATCCGCGTCGCGACGTATCCGATCTCGATCGATCCCGACGGCCTCGCCCGGTTCGCTCGATCCGACGGGGTGACGGATCGCCTCGAACGGCTCGAGTCGCGCCTGCGGCGGGCCGGTAACCCGCGGGTGATCGTGCGTGCCGACCGGATCGAGCCCTCGAAGAACGCGCTCCGCGGGTTCCTCGCATTCGAGGCGCTCCTGCACAGCCATCCCGAGCTCCGCCGCGAGGTCCGCTTCGTCGCGGTCCACGCCCCGACGCGAACGTCCATCCGCGAGTACGCCGAATACGCCGCGGCGGTCCGCGAGGTGGTCGCCCGCGTCAACGGGCTGGCCGAGCCGGACGACCAGCCGATCTGGATCTACGACGGCTCGGACTACGCGATGGCCATCGCGGCGATGCGCCGCGCCGACGTCATCCTCGTGAACCCGATCGTCGATGGCATGAACCTGGTGGCCAAGGAGGCGGTCCTCGTCGGGGAGCGCCTGCCGGTCCTCGTGCTGTCGGAGACGGCCGGAGCCGCTGAGCAGCTCGCCGCGGATTCGCTGACGATCGCCCCGGCCGACGTGGCCGGCACCGCCGACATGCTCGAGCGTGCGCTGGCGATGCCCGCGGAGGAACGGCGCGCGCGCCTGCGCCGGCTGCGGGCCGCCGTGCGCGAGCAGGACCTGGCGTGGTGGCTGCGTCGCCAGGTGCGCGACATTGCGGCCGTCCGAAGCGGCGCCCTGGCGCCGTCCCGCCGGCTGCGCGACACCGTCCGTCGGGTGGAGGCCGAACCGGCCTAGCGGACGCGGGGTCGGCTCGTCTTCGAGCAACCGGGCGACGAGGCCCAGGACCCGTGCCGCGGCGACCGGGTCGGGCAGCATGGCGTCGGCCGTCGCGCGGACCTCGGGCGGCGTCTCGCGCGCACCGAGGACTGCAAGGACGAGGCCGTCGAGCCGGCCCGCCTCGCGCGCGGCACGGACGACCGCGAAGGCCTCGGCGTCGGTCCGATCGTCGCCCATCACGAGCACCGCACCGGGCCGCTCGCGTTCGATGAGGCGCTCGACGGACGTGCCCTTGCCACCGGCCTCGGCCGGGCGGAACTCGATCACCCGGCGACCCTCGAAGGCAGCCAGCCCGTGGTCCCCCACCTCGGACTCGACCGCGTCGATCGCTTCGAGCACGGCGGTCCGCGCTCGATCGGGGTCCGGTGCCTGGCGGAAATGGAACGCCACGCTCGGGCCCTTGTCCTCGACGAACAGCCAGGTTGGGTCGGCGAGCTGACGGGCCACGGCGCGGCCGAGGGCGGCAGCACCCGGCACGTAGGGGGCCAGGCCGTCGTCGGACGCGACCTCCAGCCGCTCGGCAGGGGTGCCGCGCGCCAGCGTCCCGGCCTCGATCCCGTGGTTGCCGTGGTATGCGACGCCGCCCACCCGGACGCGGCCGGCGACGTCGAGCGCGGCGCGCCCGGACAGGACGACGATGCGCAGCCGATCGGGCTGCGCGTCGGCGCGACGTGCGAGGCGGCGGAGAGCGGAACGGGCCCCCGGAACGAGCCGCGCCGCGGTCGGCTCGAGGACGATCGGCGAGAGCGTGCCGTCGAAGTCGGTCACGATCAGCAGCGGCGTGCGACCGGCCACGAGGTCGCGGACCAGGGCCTCGACCTCCGGATCCAGGCCGCGGCTCACGCGGCCGCTCGTCACGATGGGCCGATGGGGGGCGTGGCGTCCTCGACCCGCCCCTCGCCGCCGACCGGCGCCTCGGACGGGCTGGCCGCCGGCCCGGACGGTGGCGGGGAGCTCGGCACGGGCGTTGGCGTCGGGGTCGGCGACGGGGGTGCAGTGGGCACGAACGTCGGCACCGGGGTCGGGGTCGGCACCGGGTCCGGGGCGAAGGCGAGGATTCCCCCCAGGATCACGGCTGCCGTCGCGACGCCGGCCAGCAGGCCGATGACGATCGCCACGCGGGGCCACATGAGGGCGGAGCGTACCAGTACGACCGGTGCGCGGCGCCTCGAACGTGCCACTGCTACGATGCGCGCCCAATGGAACCGCGCCGCGATCGAGTGCAGGACCGGATCCTCCCGGCCGTCCTGACGGCGCTGGGAGTGACCTTCCTTGCCGCCGGCCTCCTGACCTGGACGGTGCCGGTCGAGGCCGGTCCGCCACCGTCACCACCCGACGACGGGGCCGTCGCGAGCGACCTGCCGCCGTCCGACGAGCCGTCGGTCACGCTCCCGCCGCTCGGAACCGCCGCGCCGGAGTCGCAGGCGCCCGTCGGGCCGCTGACCGTGGAGCCGAACGAGGACCGCGTGGCCACCCGCGTCCGGATCGCCGCCCTCGACATCGATCTGCCGGTCGTCAAGGGCAACAACGAGTACCCGCTGTGCAACGTGGCGATGTACATCGAGCGGCTCAGCCAGCCGGGCAACGGCGGGGCGACGTACCTCTACGCCCACGCCCGGCCCGGCATGTTCGAGCCGCTCCTGCGCACGCGCGCGAGCAAGCAGCTCGGGATGATCGCCGAGGTCTGGACGAACGACGACCTCAAGTTCCTGTACGAGATCATCGAGGTGCGCCGCCATCAGACGAACCTCGACGAGCCCGGCCAAGGTGAAGCGCGACGAGCTCTGGCTGCAGACCTCCGAGGGTCCGCGCGGCACGGTCGGCAAGACGCAGGTCCGCGCGCGGTTGTTGTCCGTCGAGCGGGCCGTCCACGCGCAGGCGAACCCGACGCCGAAGCCGGTGAACTGCGAGTAGTTCGCCCGGCTAGATCCAGCCGATCCGGCGCAGGAAGGCTGCCGCCCCGACCGCGATGGCGATCGTGATGAGCGTGACGAGCCAGAACCCCGTGGCCTCGGTGCCCGGTGATCGCGTTGCCCGCCTCGCTCATGCCGAAGATCCCGGCCACGGCGGCGATCCCGGCGAGGATGACGGTGACCCCGGTCAGCCGCTTCATGATCACCGACAGGTTGTTGTTCACCTCGGACAGGTAGACCTCGAGCGTCGCCGAGAGCAGCTCGCGATAGCTGTCGATCTCGTCCGCCAGCCGGATCAGGTGGTCGTACACGTCGCGGAACCAGACCAGCTCGTTGTCGTCGATCAGCTCGGAGTCGCGGTTCGTGAGCTGGTTGAAGACCTCGCGCACCGGCGCGATGTAGCGGCGGACCTCGTGGAGCTCGCGCTTGAGGCGGAACACCCGCTCGAGTGCCGTGGGACCGGGCGCCCGGATGACGTCGTCCTGCACCGCGTCGACGGCGTCGCCGAGGCGGTCGGCCAGCGGGAAATAGCTGTCGACGAGGTCATCGCATAGCGCCCACAGCAGGTGGTCCGGGCCGCGGGCGAGCAGCGGTTCGACACCGCCCCGCAGGTGATGCGCCGTGCGCGGGTCCCAGGCTCGATCGTGGACCGACAGCAGGAACCCGGGCCCGAGGACAAAGTCGATCTCGACCGACACCAGTCCTTCGTCCCCGTAGTCGAGGTGGAACAGGACGAGGTGGATCAGCCCGGCCGTCACCTCGACCTTCGGTCGCTGGTTGCCCTCGAGCACATCCTCGACGATCAGCTCGTGGAGCCCCAGGGTCGCCCCGACCCGTTCCACCTGCCGTGGCGACGGCGATGCGAGATCCACCCACACGGCCGCGCCCTCGGCGCGGACCAGCGCCGGCAGGCCTTCGAGCGCCGTCGTCGCCCGACCGCTCCTGGACCGCTCCGTCTGCGTACCACGTCACGAGGAGGACGCCTGCGTCCGGCGTCGCTGCGGGTCGGCGGCGGGTCATCGGCTCGCCGTGGCCGCGCCCCAACGGAGCGGTCCCGTTCGCGGGTGGTTCCTCCGAACGCTCAGAGGACGACGGTTGGCTCGCCACGTTCGATCCCCTCGCGTGTGCTGCCCGGCGGACTGCCAGCGGCGGCTTCCCCGGATGGCGGCGCAGCCGCGGCTTCGTCGGTCTCGAGGCGCCGTCGACGGCTGCCGAGCGCGAGACCGGGCGGGATCGCCGCGATGGTGACCCCGGCCGCGACCACGAACAGCCCGACCATGATCCCGGCCGCCTCGCGCGATGCCCAGTCCTCGAGTGCCTCCACGACGAACGGGTCGCGCAGCGGCCGGTCGCGGAGGTCCTCGGGGATGATCGCCAGGTACGACTCCGGCGTCGCGTACAGCTGGTCGTACAACCGGTCGATCGTCGTCGACCCGTATGCCGTCAGGATGGCGAGACCGATCGCCATGCCGATCATGCGTGACACCGTGACGACGGCCGAGGCGATCCCGAACGAGCCACGGCCGGCCGACTCCACGGCCGCCGTGGAGCGTGGCGTGACGGTCAGCCCGAAGCCGAAGCCGAAGACCCCCAGCGCCAGGGCCACCTGCTCGATGGTGATCGATGCGGTCCACGTCGACATCACCAGCAGCGCCCCGGCGCTCGCGACGAGGCCGACGAGCGTCACGAGCCGCAACGACAGGAGACGCACGGCGAAACCCGACACGAGTGCCCCCACGGCCGTCAATCCGGCGAGCGCCCCGAGCGCGAGCCGCTGGTCGTCGGGGCCGCCGTACAGCACGCGGTCGACGAACACGGCGCCACCGATGATCGCGGTCGCGAACGCGTAGCCGGTCAGCAGCGAGACCAGGGCCGCGGAGCTGAACGACACGCTCCGGAAGAGGCGCACTTCGAGGAACGGCGTCTCCTGGCGGAGGTCGCGCAGGATCGTGAGGACCGTGGCGATCGCCGCGACCGCGAACAGGACGGCGCTGACGACCGCCGGGTCGACGCCGAGCCCGGCGATATCGCTGCTCCCCAGGAGCGTCAGCCCGATCAGCCCGCTCGCGAGGGCAACGGTGAACAGCGAGGCGCCGACGACGTCCACGCGGCCGGCGCGGCGCGGCGTCTCCCAGCCGGCCGATGCAGCCCAGGCCAGTGCGATCGCCACGATCCCGATCGGCACGTTCACGTAGAAGATCCAGCGCCAGGCCGGCGCGAGGACGGCGGCCAGCGTGGTCCCTTCCAGTCCGAGCCGCTCGACGGTGCCTTCGACGTGGACCCCGCCCAGGATCGCCGCCCCGACGAACGGCCCGGCGGCCATCCCCAGGAACGTCAGGGCACCGATGACGCCGAGCGCGCGCGGTCGCTCGTGGCCCTCGAAGAGATGCGACGCGGCGGCCGTGGCGACCGGCACGAGCACCCCGCCGCCGACGCCCTGCACGAAGCGCGCCGCGATGAGCTGGTCGAGGTTCTGCGACGCCCCGGCCAGCGCCGAACCCACGACGAATACCGTGAGCGCGCCCATGAACAGGCGCCGCGCACCCCACAGGTCGGCGAGCCGGCCGGCCAGGGGCATCGTCACCACGTACGCCAGCAGGTAGGCGTTGATGATCCAGCTCGCCTTGCGGAGCTCGATCCAGACTGACCCACCGGTCGGATCGACCAGGTCCACGAGGATCGACGGGAGCGCGACGGCCGTGACGATCAGCTCGAGGCCGGCCAGGAACACGCCGATCCCGAAGACGACGAGGAGCACCAGCGCCGAACGGCGATCCATCGCGCCAGTCTACCGGCGGGGCGGCGCTAGGCTTGGCGCCATGGCGATCCCTGGCCCAGCCGCGAGACGGGCATTCGTTCGGCGGCACACCCGGTTGCAGGACGTGCCGGAGGTGCCCGGCCTGCGCCTCCACCTCGGCGACGATGTCACCGCGGTCTGGGGGCGCAGCGGCGAGTTTCTCGATCAGGCGGACCCGCCGCTGCCGTTCTGGGCATTCGCCTGGTCGGGTGGCCTGGCAGTGGCGCGCTACCTGCTCGATCATCCCGACGAGGTCGCCGGGCGGCGGGTCCTGGACGTCGCCTCGGGTTCCGGCCTGTGCGCCATCGTCGCCGCCCGGCTCGGCGCGGCGTCCGTCCACGCCGTCGACGTGGACCCTCTCTCGGCGGCGGCCGTCGATCTGAACGCGCGGGCGAACCACGTGCGGATCGCGTTCAGCGGCCGCGATCCCCTCGACGACCCGCCACCTGCGGACCAGGTCCTGCTCGCCGGGGACGTGTCGTACGAGGAGCCGATGGCGGTCCGGATGGCGGTCTGGCTCCATGCGGCTGCCGATCACGGCACACGCGTGCTTCTCGGAGACCCGGGCCGCGCCTACCTGCCGCCCGGCCTCGAACGACTGGCCACGTACCGCGTCCGCACGAGCCGGGAGATCGAGGAGTCCGAAACGACTGAAGCGGCGGTCTACACGATCTGAAGGGCCGAAGTCCTACTCCGCGGCCGCCTTGTGGCTCAGGACGCAGGTCCAGCGCTCGTCGCGCCGGACGAAGACCTCGCTGATCCACTCGTCGGCGGTGTACGACACGCCATCGAACGTACCGCTGCTCGCCTTCCGCGCGGTCAGGATCGCCATGTCGCCATGCATGGCGACGCGCGGCGGCCCGACGGTCTCCATCGCGTGATGCACAAGACGGCCGATCGCGATCCACCCGATGAGCTCGGCTTTCGGGGTGATGCCGCTCGGGCTCACGAACACCCACTCGTCAGCCATGAACGACGCCACGGCGCCGGCGTCGTTGGCGACCAGGGCAGCGTCCCACGCGGCGGACACGGCCAGGATCTCGGTCTCGGTCGGCATGGCGTCCAGCGTACGCGGAGCGTTCCTGCCACTTACGCGTGGAGCGCGTACAAGGCGCGAACAGCGTCGCCGAACTGCTCCTGGTAAGCCCATGGCGGCTAATTCGCTGGGTTCGGGAGGACCAAATGCCGCCTAACACGCATCCCGTGCGTAAATGGCGGAGACGTGTGGAGACGAGGGGCTGCGTCAGCGACCTCGGGGTCTTGACAGGCCCGTCGCATCAACGTAGATTGATATAAACCGTCGTTGATGCATCAGCGACATTGCCCCGAATGGAGGGCCCACTGTCCCCCTCACCTGCCCGCGTCCGCAGCACCGTCGCGTCGATCGTCGACCAGCCCGAGGAGCTGCGCGCCCTGCGGGCCTTCCACAAGACCCTCGCTGACGTGAACCGGCTGCGGATCGTTCAGCGGCTCGCCCGCGCCGAGGCGTCGGTCACCGAGCTCATCGACCACGTCGGCCTGTCGCAGCCGCTCGTCTCGTGGCACGTCGGCCGCCTCCGCGCCGCCGGCCTCGTCGAGACCCGGCGGGTCGGCCGCGAGACGATCTGCCGGCTCCTGCCGGCCGCCTTCGAGGCGTTCCTCGACCGCGAGCGAGAGATCCTCGGCCTGGCCCACAGCGGCACGGCCCGGAGCGCCGCATCGTGAGCGTGGTCACGCCGAGCCTGCGCGACCGCGTGCGCGGCATTGCCACGCCGGTCGCTCTCGCCATGGGTCGCGTCGGCCTCACCCCGAACGCCCTGACCCTGATCGGGTTCGCCGGCACGTGTGCGGCAGCGATCCTCGCCGCCGTCCAGGCGTGGCTCCCCGCCGGGATCCTCGTGCTCGTGTTCGGCGCCTTCGACATGTTCGACGGCACCCTCGCGCGGGCAACCGGCAGGGCCTCGAAGCTGGGCGCGTTCCTGGACTCCGTCTTCGACCGCTGGGGCGAAGGGATCGTCTACGTCGGCATCGTCGCGGGCTGCGTCGCCGCCGACTACCAGGAGGGCGCGATCCTGGCCGCCGCCGCCATGACCTCGGCGTTCATGGTCAGCTATGCGCGCGCCAAGTCGGAGGGCCTCGGCTTCACCGAGGGCACCGGTATGGCCGCGGTCGGCCTGGCGCCACGCGAGATCCGGCTCGTCATCCTCACGATCGGGCTGCTGTGGACCGGCCTCGCCGGAGGCCTCGGGCCGCTCGCGGCGAGCCTCGGACTCATCACGATCCTCGCCACGATCACCGTCATCCAACGAATCCTTCACGTCGTGAACCAGAACAGGAAGCAGGAGAACCAGTGAGCAAGAACGGGAACGGCACCAACGGCGCGACGCCCAGCAACACGTGGGCCGGTGCAGGCCGCCGCAAGGACGGCAAGATCCGCGTCGCGATCGTGGGCGTCGGCAACTGCGCGAGCAGCCTCGTCCAGGGACGCTACTACTACGAGGACGCCACGGAGACCGACTTCGTCCCCGGTCTCATGCACGTGAACCTCGGCGGATACCACGTCCGCGACATCGAGTTCGTGGCGGCGTTCGACGTCGACAAGAACAAGGTCGGCAAGGACCTGTCCGAGGCGATCTACACGAAGCCGAACAACACGTACGTCTTCCAGAAGGTCCCGAACATCGGCGTGACCGTCGAGCGGGGCATGACCCACGACGGCCTCGGCAAGTACCTCAGCCAGATCATCGAGAAGGCACCCGGGCCCACCGCCGACGTCGTCGGCATCCTCAAGGAGCGCGAGGTCGACGTCATGGTGTCGTACCTGCCGGTCGGCTCCGAGGAGGCGACCAAGTGGTACGTCGAGCAGGCCCTCAAGGCAGGCGTGGCGTTCGTCAACGCGATCCCCGTGTTCATCGGCCGCGAGCCGTACTGGCAGCGCCGCTTCGCGGAGGAAGGTCTGCCGGTCATCGGTGACGACATCAAGAGCCAGGTCGGCGCGACGATCAGCCACCGCGTGCTGACCCGCCTGTTCATGGACCGCGGCGTCCGCCTCGACCGCACGTACCAGCTGAACTTCGGCGGCAACACCGACTTCCTGAACATGCTCGAGCGCGAGCGCCTCGAGTCCAAGAAGATCTCGAAGACCAACGCGGTCACCTCGATGCTCGACTACGAGCTCGACGACGACAACGTCCATGTCGGCCCGAGCGACCACGTCCCGTGGCTGCAGGATCGCAAGTGGTGCTACATCCGCATGGAGGGCACGACCTTCGGCGACGTGCCGCTCAACGCAGAGCTCAAGCTGGAGGTCTGGGACAGCCCGAACAGCGCCGGCGTCATCACCGACGCCATCCGCTGCGCGAAGCTCGGGCTCGATCGCGGCCTTGCCGGCACGCTGGTCGCGCCGTCGAGCTACTTCATGAAGAGCCCGCCGCAGCAGATCCACGACGACATCGCGTTCAACCGGGTCGAGGCCTTCATCCGCGGCGAGGACAACGAGGTGCTCGTCGGGACGGAGACCCCGGCCAAGCGGACCTTCCGCAAGCTCGCGGCCAGCAAGGCGTCCGCCGGGGGGGCAACGACCAAGACGCCGACCGCGGCGAAGTGACGGCGCGCGAGCGGGAGCTCGAGGCGCCCCACCGGCGTCTCGAGCCCGGACCGCGCATCGTCGAGAAGGCGGCCGTCGTCGGCTACAAGGCGGCCGAGCGCCTGCTCGGCATCCTGCCTCCGGGACCCAGTCGATTCGTGGCCAGCCGCGTCGCGCAGGCCTCGTACCTGCTCTGGCCGCAGAAGCGACGCTGGTCGAATCGCAACTTCGGGCACGTCCTGGGGCTGTCGCCCGACGACCCGCGTGTCCGCCGGCTGGCCCTCCAGGCCTACGCCGAGTACGGCCGCTACCTGGTCGAGCTCGATGCGCCTGCCGTCCCGCACGGCTGCCGAGGTCGACCAACTTGCGGGCGACATCGACGTCGAGGCCGTCAAGCGGCTGCGCGAGGAGTCGCCCGGTGGGCTGATCCTGGCAGCGTCGCACATGGGCAGCAACGAAGCGGTCGCGGTGTCGATCGCCGATCACGGCCTGCCAATCAGCGTCGTGGCCGACGACTCCTCGTTCCCCGAGCTGTTCGAGCACCTTCGCAGGGAGCGCGAGCAATGGAGCGTGACGCTGATCAAGTGGCGCAACCTGCGCGGCATCTTCGATGTGCTGCGCAAGCGCGAGATGCTCGGGCTCCTCGTCGACTGGGGCTACCGCGCGGACGGGATCCCGGTCCGCCTCTTCGGCGACTGGACCACGCTGCCGGCCGGTCCCGCCACGCTCGCCGCGAAGACGCGCTCGTGGATCGTCTCCGTCCACATCAAGCGCAGGAGCGACGGCAGGTTCCACCTGTCGTGGAGCGAGCCGATCGTGGTGGCGTCCACCGACCCGGCCGAGCTCCAGCGCGCCACACAGGCCATGGCCGACGAGCTCACCGCGATCGTCAGCGCGGCGCCGGAGCAGTGGTACAACTTCAAGCCGATGTGGCCGGCGTCGGCCGCAGAGGCGGCCGACCTCGAGCGGCGGGCCCTGGTCATGCAGGCAGGCCAGCCGGACCCGGGTCCCGGGCGCCGATGACGACGGCCCGGCCGAAGCGCCGCCGCGGGACATTCGTGCAGGAGGTCCGCGCGCGGTTGCTCGGCGCGCTGGCGTGGGTCGCCGGGCGGCTGCCCGAGGGACCGTTGATCCGCCTGGCGGAGCTGGCCGGCTCGGCGTGGTACCGGGCAGCTCCGGAGCGGGCCGCACAGGCCCGGCGCAACCTGCGTCGCGTCGCGCAGGCGCTCGACGAACGCGGACTCGGGTCGGCCCCGGTTCGTGCCGCCGCCCACGACCCGGCTGCGCTGGAGCGCCTCGTCCGGGCGGCCTTCCGCCACAACGCCCGCTACTACCTCGAGGTGGTGCGCGCGCCCTCGCTCCGCCCGCGGGACGTCGACGAGCGGATTCTCGTGGAGACGCCGGAGGTCGTGGCGGCTGCGTTCAGCGCCGGCGAGCCCGTGATCTTCGTCGGCCTCCATTTCGGGGACCTCGAGCTGCCCTCGCGGATGCTGGCCGCGCACGTCGGACAGGCCGTCGCGCCGATGGAGACGATCGGCGATCCGGCCCTCCAGGCGTACTTCGAGCGGACGCGCGGGGCGAACGGCGTGCGGATCGTCGGCCTGCGCGAGGCGCGCCGCGAGCTGCTCGGCGCGCTGCGTGACGGTGTCTCGGTGGGCCTCGTCGGGGACCGCGACCTGACCGGCGGCGGCGTCGGGGTGACCCTCTTCGGCGCGCCGGCGACCCTGCCGCTCGGTCCGGCGCTGCTGTCGATCGAGAGTGGCGCCCCGATGTACGTCGTCGGCGTTCGGCGGGCCGGGCGCGGTCGCTACCGGGGACGGCTCGAAGCGATCCCGATGCCGCCCGAGGGTCCGCGCCGCGAGCGGGTGATGACGGCGACGGCATCGGTCGCGGCAGCCTTCGAGCGGATCATCGCCGACGCCCCGGAACAATGGTGGGCGGTCTTCTTTCCGATCTGGCCGGACCTCGAGGCGGCGCCCGAGGTCCAGGAGCCGGTGTCCGTCGGGCGGACCGCATGAGCCACGACGGCGACACCGAGCCGACCCCGACGGGTCGCGCGGACCTGCACCTCCACACGCTCGCGTCCGACGGGACGGCGGGCGTCCTCGAGATCCTCGAGCACGTCGAGGCGGAGACGAACCTCGACGTCATCGCGATCACCGACCACGACCGCATCGACGCGGCCCTGGCAGCCCGGGCGATTGCCGCCGATCGCGGCATGCGCGCCGAGGTGATCGTCGGTGAGGAGGTCTCGAGCCTGGGCGGCCACGTCCTCGCGCTGTTCGTGGACACGCGGATCCGCCCCCTCCGCACGCTGAGCGCCACGGTTGCCGAGATCCACGACGCGGGCGGCGTGGCGATCCCGGCGCATCCGCTGGTCCCGTACCCGCTGTGCGCCCAGGGCTGGGTCATCCGCGGGCTGCTCGACCGCTCCGACGAGCGGTTCCACCCCGACGCCCTGGAGACCTTCAACCCGACGATGCTCGGCCGGCCGTGGCACTCGAAGGTGGTCCGCTTCGCCGAGGACAATGGCCTGGCCATGGTCGGCAACAGCGACGCGCACGCGCTCGGCGCGATCGGCGCCGGGTGGACCGAATTCCCGGGCCGGACCGCGGCCGACCTGCGCGCCGCGATCGTCGCCCACGAGACGGTCTTCCACGGGTCGTTCCACGGGACGTCGGGCCAGGTCCGCACGTTCGGGCGCCAGCTCGCGAAGTACGGCCGCGATGCGCACGCGGGGGTCAAGGGCCGGATCCGGCGCGATGGCTCCGGTCGCGACCTCGGCTATCCGGCCGAGCACGGCCCGCTCGACGAGGCGCGGCGATGAAGATCGGCCTCGTCTGTCCGTACATCTACCCCGACGGCGGCGGCGTCGCGCAGCACGTCGGGTACCTCTACGAGAACCTCCGCCTGCGCGGCCACGACGTGCGGATCATCACCGCCAGCCACGGCCCGCAGCGCTCGTCGGAGGGCGACGTGATCCGGCTGGGCGTCGGCTTCTCGGTCCCGACCAACGGATCGATGGGGACGCTGACGTTCTCGCCGCGCTACCTCGGCCAGATCAAGCGCGATGCTCGAACGGGAGCGCTTCGACGTCCTCCATTTCCACGAGCCGTTCGTGCCGTTCCTGTCGCTGTTCCTGCTGCGCGAGTCGACGAGCGTGAACGTGGCCACGTTCCACGCCTACGCCGGCTTTTCGCCGTCGTACGAGTTCGGCAGTCGGTTCCTCGGCGGGTACGCCGAGCGCCTGCATGGCCGGATCGCGGTATCGGCCGCGGCCCGCCACTTCATCGACCGCTACTTCCCCGGCGACTACAAGCTGATCCCCAACGGCGTCGACATCAGCCGCTTCGATCGTGCCGTCCCGATCGCGCGCTGGCAGGACGGGACGCGCAACCTGCTGTTCGTCGGGCGGCACGAGCCGCGCAAGGGCCTGCTCGACCTGCTCAAGGCGTACCGCCTGCTGCGCAAGACCGGCTGCGACTGCCGGCTCCTCGTCGTGGGCTCCGGGCCGCAGGAGCGCGAAGCCCGGCGCTACGTGGCGATCCGGCGGCTCAGCGGCGTCGAGTTCCTCGGCCGGGTGAGCGACCGCGCGAAGGCGCAGCTGTTCAAGAACGCCGACGTGTACGTCTCGCCGGCCACCGGCGGCGAGTCGTTCGGGATCGTGCTGCTCGAGGCGATGGCCGCCGGTGCGCCGATCGTGTGCTCGGACATCCACGGCTACAAGGGCGTCGTGCGGCGCGGGCGCGAGGCGCTGCTCGTCCCGCCGCGCAGCCCGAAGGCCCTGGCCGGCGCGATTGCCACGCTGCTCAACGACGACGCCGCCCGGATCGCGATGGGCGAGGCCGGCCGTGCCCGCGCCGAGGACTTCAGCTGGCCGCAGGTGACCGCACGCGTGGAGTCGTACTACAACTTCGTGATCCGCCGCCTGGCCGCCGGCGGCCAGCTGCCCGAGGGCTATTCCGGGCCGATCCCCACTCGCCACGCGGCGCAGGAGCCGCCGCCGCCGCCAGCCGTCGACGTGAACGCCGGGGACGGCACGGGATCGAGCGTGGGCGTCGCTCGCTAGCTCGGGCTTCCTGCGCGAGCCTCCTTGCCCTTGTCCGGCGGGCCCTCCTCGTACAGTCGCCGCTCCACGGCGGCGAGTCGCCAGGTCCAGGCCGAATAGGCCACCACGAGGCACGTCACGAGCAGGCCGAGGACGAGCACGGCCATGACCGGCGTGGCGAAGTTCGTCGTGGAGCTTCGGGCGATCGTGCTCACCGGGAACTGGAAGTCGTACAGGTACGTCGGCAACAGGCCCTGGTACGCGTTGACCATCGACGACGGCAGGGGCAGCGCCGAGATGTTCGGGTAGAACACGATGAACGTGACGACGATCGCGATCACCAGCCCGCCCACGAACCGGCGCGCGTCGCGAGTCGCCAGGACCTGCAGCGCGAGGTAGCCGAGCGGGATCGCGACGAGCAGCGCGATGGGTTCGACGGGAATGTTGTCGAGCACCAGGAACGGCGTGTCGGCGATCGCGCTGGATCGCCAGCAGCGGGACGGCCGCCCCGGCAAGCACGACGGCCCCGACGCCGACCCACCAGCGCACCGAGCGATCCTGCGCGACGCGGGGCAGCGTCCAGCGGCCGCCGAGCGCGAGGAGGAACAACAGCACGCCGATCCCGACCGCGAGGGCCAGGCCCAGCGTCCGCCACGTCAGCACGAACTGCGGGATGTACGGCGGGCAGGCCGCGGACGGGTTGTGAACCGCGAGCACGTCCACGAACCCGCACAGCGGCCGGGAGAACACGTGCATGAGGGCTGGCGCGACGATCGCCAGCGCGGCCACGGCCTTGGCGAGGAACCAGGTCCGACGCGACGCCCCGTGCCACAGCTCGGCCACGAAGTAGGCGAGGGCCAGGATCACGAACGGCAGCGCCGTGTAGTAGTGGTACTGGAACGCGGCCCGGTCGATGCGCCCCCACGGGATCCACTGCGCGGCGAAGCCCACCGCGATGAGCGCCAGACCGAGGCTGCGCCGCTTGAACGACTGGTACGCGACGAACGCCATCGCCGGGACGCCGAACCACCAGATGGCGAGGTTGCCGGCGTCATAGATCGCCGCCGACGTGCCGTCACCGAAGCCGCCCTGGTAGAACCAGACCGGCTTGAGGTCGAACGGCCACGCCCACCACGGCGACGACGCGGCGTGGGCCGACGTGAGCTCGTTGTGGTAGCGATACATCTGGCCGGTCAGCTCGAGCAGGGTCTGGCCGGTGTGCCCGGGCGGCCAGCCCGGCACGATCTGGTAGCCGTCGAGGGCGGCCCACGGCAGGTACGAGATGACGTAGACGACGACCGGCAGGACGACGAGGCTCGCGGTGGCCCACACGATGGGGATTCCGAACAGCCAGCCGGGCCGCAGCCAGCCGGCGGGCGGCCGCGCCGGCGGTTCGAGGAAGCGCGCGGGGTCGTCGGCTGCCGGCGGCGCGGCCAGCGGCCCGAAGCCGTACTGCCGCCCGAGCCAGAACAGGCCGTACACGACCAGTGAGCCGAGGGCGAGGGCGATCGCGAGGTCCAGCGGCCGCACGAGGATCGGACCGAGCGCGTACTCGGTCGACAGCCGACCCGTCGCGAGGGCGCCGAAGAAGACGAGGGTGCCGAGGCCGGCCGGCCCGAGCACCGCCAGCCGGAACTCCTCGTCGGACCAGGCGACCGGATGGAGCACCGAGGCCAGGACCGCCAGGAGCGTGAGCCCGATCATGATCAGCAGGAACGTCACGTTGCCGAACGGCGAGGCGCTGCCCTCGGGCACGCTGATCGCGATGTAGCCGAGCACGGCGGTCAGGGCGATGAGCCCGCCGATGGCGAGCACGCGGCCGAGCGCGCTTCGAACGAGGATCAGCAGGATCAGCGCGCCGATCGCGTAGGCCGCCACCCATTTCGAGGCCAGGGCAAGGCCCAGCAGCAGGCCGATGACCGGCATGGCGAGCCAGAACGCCCAGCGGCTCTTCCAGAAGCCTGTCCAGATCGCGGCGAACAGCGTGTACGCGGCGATGATGAAGAGCCCGACGAACGCGTCGTTCATCGCGATCCGCGACTGCGCGAAGAGCATGCCGTCGACCAGCGCGAACAGGCCGGCGAGCAGCGCCACCTCCCGCCGCCGGAAGAGGATGCGCGCGAGCACGTACAGGAGGCCCGCCATCAGCGCGCCGGCGATCACCCCGGGCATCCGCCAGCTGAACGCGTGCTGACCGATCTCGACGGTCGCCCCGCTCCCGTCCGCAGCGAACGCCAGGAGCTGCTGGCGATCGCCGCCCGGACGCCCCTCGTCGATGTCGAAGGCCCACGCCGAGGGGTCGAACGGCAGGCGCGCGTCGGCGTACACGGCGTTCGCGTGCGGCTCGACGACGTAGACCGTGGATCCGCTCCCGTCCGGCGTCCGGCCGAGGATGTGCACCTGACGCGTCGGCACGTCGTAGCCGATGCGGCTGCCGAGGCCGGGCAGCGGGTACGTGTTGGCGATGCTCGGGCCCTTGTCCTCGGAGTCCTGCCCGAGGTCGACGACGGCGTACGTCGGCTTGTCCGCGGTGCCCGCCGTCGCGTAGTACTTCTCGTCGTCGATGTTGGTGATCGAGGCAAGGCCGTGGGCGCCACCCTCGAGCGGGAACGCCCAGAGCTCGTCGCCGGTCGCCCGGTCGAGGAAGGCGACCCCGTCCCCGTCGGCCACCAGCACCTGCTCGACGGGGACGATCTCGATGCCCGGCAGCTCACCGGCGTCGATCGCGTCCTCGACGTCCGTCTGCTCGCCGTTGCCGAGCCCGCCGATCGTGACGCGCTCCTCCCCGGACGCGAGTTGCGCTTCGATCACTCGCTGCGTCCCCGCCGAGCAGCTCGGCCAGCCGCCCGGCGACCGCGGCCGGGTCGTCGATCGAGGCCGGAGTCGCGACGACGGCCGAGCCGGAGCCGACGTCGGCGGCCTCGACGAGGCCCGGTCGCTCCGTGTCGAGCGTGACCTCGCCGGTCACCGAATCGACCACGAGGAGCCGGTCGCCGGCAGTCGCGAGGACCGTGGTGCCGTCCTCTGCGACGGCGAGGCGGTCGACGGGAACTCCGAGGTCGGCGACCTGGAACGGCTCGACGCTCTCCGCCCCGCCGATGTCGAGCTGGGCGAGGTCGAGGGTGTACAGCTCCCCGGCCTCGGTTGCGGCGAACAGCTGGCTCGCGGTCGGATCGTGGGCCAGGGCGCCCGTCGGGCCGAGGTCGTACCGCGCGACCTCGGCGCGCGAGCCGAGGTCGTAGCCGCGAATCCCCGTGTCCGTCGCGAGCCACAGCCGTGCGCCCGTCTGGTCGCCGGTCGCGATGTCCGTGTGGCGCGGCTCGACCAGCGCGTCGTTGACCGGGGCACCGAGCGAGCCCGTGGCGCTGACCTTGTCGTCGCCGAACGCGGTGATCCCGGCCGCGATCAGGTACTTGCCGAGGTGCGGGTGGGTCCACTCGTAGATGTTGCTCTCGTCGCCGTAGCGCCAGTCCTGGAGGAACTCGGTCGCGGTGCGCGCGTGGTAGACCTCGTCGAAGTGCATGTTCAGCGGCTCCCCGAGCCGGAACGTGCGCAGCACGAGCGTGGCCACGACCAGCACCACGAGCAGCCACAGGTCGAGCTTGTCGAGGCGACCGCCTCGCTCGTGGGCAAGCGCGGCGCTCCGGTCGGGCACGACGGGCCGCTGGTCGAACCGTTCGCGGAACCACAGGCCCAGCGCGCTCTCGCCGAGGATCGCGCTCGGGCTCCACACCGGCGACGGCTGCTGCGGCTCGGCTTCGTCCGGCCCGGTCGCATCCGCGGCCCGATACACGACCGCGGGGCCGGCGACCGCGGGGCCGGCGAACGCCGCGCCGGACGCGATGGGTTCCGGGGCCGCCTCCGGGATGGGCAGGAGCTCCTCCTGGTCCGCGTCGATGACGCCTGCCTCGGCGAACTCGTCGGCCAGCCGTTCGCGGCCGTCGGCGCGCAGCTGGACGAACGCCCAGACCAGCCCGAGCAGGTGGACCATGGCGATGATCGCGACCCACAGCTCGTCGTTGATCGACCCGCCGATCCCGAGCCAGTCGCTGATCCTGAAGCGACTGTTGTCGTAGATCGTGGTGAGGACGACGTACATGTTCAGGAACGTCGCGACCGACAGCGCGACGTACGCCACCCGCCAGCGGATCGACACCGCGGCGAGGATCGCGGCAAGGGCGTAGAACGGGAACAGGTAGCGTTCGTGGACGCGCGTCGGCACGACGAAGAACACGAGCGCGAGCACGGCGAGCGCCACGAGCAGCGTGCGTCTGTCCGGGTGGCGCGCGGCGATGATCACGATCAGCACGATGGACGCGAGCAGCAACGCGCTCCCCACGGCGACCGCCGGCAGCGGGCCGATGAACGCGGTGCCGGTGCTGCAGCGGTCGCCGCCGCTGAGTGTTCGGACCGATGCCCGTCGTGTCGCACATCCACAGCCCGTCGTGGGCGAGCGTCAGGCCGCTGTCGCCGGGGACGAGCGCCCAGGGGTTGTAGGCGTTGACGGTGACGTACGGGTAGCCTCCCGCCGCCCGCCCGACCTGCTCGAGGAGCCCGGAGCGCACGAATGGCGCCTGCGGGGTCAGCTCCACCACCGACAGGTTGAACGGGGCCGCGAGGATGACCGCCGTGATCAGCCCGGCGAGGCCCGTGGTCAGGATCCGGATCGGACGGCCGGTCTCGCGCTCCCAGGCCAGGAACCGCCCGAGGAGGCCCGCTCGCGGCTCGATCGGGTCCGGCGGCGGATCGTCGCCGTACCCGCCGGCCGGCCACAGCGCCCGGCGGATCGTGATGATGGCGACGAGCGGCACGAGGATGCCGAGCTGCGGCTTGATGACCGCCGCGAGCATCGTGAAGATCGCGGCCCGCTCCGGGCGGTCGCGCCACAGCTCGCGCAGGCCGAGCAGCAGGAACACGACGCCGAACGAGTCGACCTGGCCCCACACGGCGCTGTCGAACCAGCTGACCGGGTTGAGGACGAAGAACAGGGCCGCGAGCAGCGCCACCGACTGGCGCGCTCCGAGCTCGCGGGCCATCGACCAGGCGAGGTAGCCGATCGCCGCATCGGCCAGGATCGGCGGGAGCTTGATCAGGTCGCCGATGCCGCCCAGCCACGGAGCGACCGAGCCGATGAGCCACAGGACGTACATGTAGCCCGGGGTGTAGTCGATGAACCCGCTCTGGTAGAGCGTTCCGGGACCCTCGGTCGCCAGGCGGCTCGCCCACCCCTGGAACGAGATGATGTCGGTCCCGAACCCTGATCCCGGCAGGAGGACGTATGCGATGATGAAACGGAGGGCGAGCCCGAGCGCGAGCACGAGCGCGATCGCGCCAACGGCCCCTGGAATCCCGGTTGACCGTTGCGGCGGGCGCGTGCCTCGCTCGGTCCCGCCTCTGGCGGGGCCAGTCACCGGGGGATCGGCTCCTGCACGAGCGTGAAAGTGGATCGGAGCGTAGCACAGGGTCGCCCTGCGGACCCCCGGACGGATGGCTGGTCGGACGTGCGGTCCGTACCGTGGCTCGCGGCCGCGGTTGGCGTCGGTTTCGTCATCGTCGCCCTGGCGGTGTACACGCGGACCCTCATCGACCGCCCGTACGACCACTTCGTCTGGCAGGCGGCCGCGTTCCTCGAGGGCCAGGCCGCGATCCGCTACCCGGTCCCGGGCAACGAGTACTACCAGGACGTGCTGCCGGTCGCCCCGATCGACGGCATCCCGCGCGGGCTGATCCCCTTCCCGCCGCTGCCCGCCGTCATCCTCATGCCGTTCGTCGCGCTCGGCGGGCTCGCCACGAGCGGCCAGGTCGTGTTCGTGGGCCTCGCCGCGCTCGATGTCGGGATCTGCTGGTGGCTGCTCGGGCGGCTGCCGCTGCGCTTCTGGGTGCGGATCGCGGGAACCGCCTTCTTCGCGTTCGGCACGGTCTTCTGGTACGCCGCGCAGCTCAACACGACCTGGTACCAGGCCCACGTCGCAGCGATCGGCCTCGCGATGCTCGCCACGGGGTTCGCGATCGGCGCGGACCGGGCGGCGGTCGACACCGAGGAGGCACCGACGTCGAGCCGCGACCTCCTCGCGACGATCCGCCGTGACGGCCTCGCGGTCGACGGGCGCCAGTTCCTGATCGGCCTGCTGTTCGGGCTGGCGTGCACCGCCCGCCTCACGATGCTGTTCGCGGCGCCGTTCTTCGTGCTCGTCGGGAGCGGCGGCAGCTGGTGGCGGCGCGGCTGGTCGGCCGGCCTCGGCGCGGCGCTGCCGGTGATCGTCCTGTTCGCGTACAACCTGGTCACGGCCGGCAACGTCCTCCACCCGGCCTACGAGTTCCTCTACCAGGCCGAGGCCACCTACTACCCGACGCTCGGCTACAACCTCGACTGGGCCATCGAGGATCCGCGCTACATCCCGCAGAACCTCGGGATCATGCTCTTCAGCCTGCCCCTCTTCGCGCCGGACACGTGGCCCGATTCGCTCCGCGTCACGACCGATGCGTTCTGCACGGAGGCGGGCGCCGCGCGCGGCCTGTTCGACGTCTCGTGCCCGCTCGCCGTCCCCAACGACATCGGGATGAGCGTGCTGCTCACCAGCCCCGCCTACCTGCTGGCGATCCCGGCGCTTCGGCCGGTTCCGCACGAGCCGGATCGTCGCAGGCGCTACCATCGCGGTCCTGCTCGTGGCGATCGTCAACCTCATGCATTTCAGCCAGGGCTGGGTGCAGTTCGGCTACCGCTTCAGCAACGATTTCGTCCCGTGGGCCGTCATCCTCGTGGCACTCGGTGCCGAGGCGGTTGCCCGGCGGGGGGCGGGCGCCGTCGTCGGCGGCCTCGTCGTCGCCTCGATCCTCGTCAACGCCTGGGGAGTCGCGTGGGGCAATCTGCTCGGATGGTGAGGCTGATCACGATCGGACCCCCGATCGCGGTCGGCCTGATCGCGTTCGCGCTCGTGGCGCGCGGGCTCCAGCCGGGCCTCGCGTTCTGGGACACGGCCGAGCTGCAGGTCGTCGCCCCGCTGATGGGCACCGCCCATCCGACCGGCTTCCCGACCTACGTGCTCCTCGGCTGGCTCGCATCGGTCCTCCTCCAGCCGTTCGGCGAACCGGCCTTCCGCATGAACCTGTTCTCGGCGATCTGCGTCGCGGTTGCCGCCGGCGTGACGGTGGACCTCGTCCGCGTGCTGACGCGCTCGCGCTGGATCGGCGCCGTGGCCGGGCTCGGGCTCGTGCTGACACCGCAGGTCTGGGTGATCGGCACGCACGCCGAGGCGCACTCGCTGCACCTCGCGCTCCTCGCCATCCTGCTCCGTCTGCTCGTCGGGTGGGAGGATCGGCGGCGCGCGCCACCCGACGATCCTCGCCGCGAACGCGCCGACCGCTGGCTCGTGGCCGCGACCGTCGTGTTCGCCCTCGCGGTCGGCAACCACTCGCTGACACTGCTCCTCGCACCCGCCATCGCGGCCTACGTGATCGCGGTGGAGCCGGGGATCGTGCGGCGCGTGCGGCTCGTCGCGACCTGTCTCGGGGCACTCGCCGTGACGCTGCTGGTCGTGTACCTCGAGCTGCCCCTGCGCGCCGGCCCGTTCCGCGCGCCGCTCGTCTACGGCCAACCGGACACCTGGGACGGGTTCCGCTACATCGTCCTCGCCGAGCAGTTCCGGGGCAGCGTCGACAGCCCGTTCGGCAACCTCGACACCAAGCTGGTCGATCTCGTCGGACGAACCGCCAGGGAGTTCGGCCTGCTCGCCGTGCTCGTTCCGTTCGGGTTCATCGCCACTGCAATCCGGCGCCCGCGCTACGCGCTGCTCACCGGCATCGCGCTCGGGCTGACGGTGTTCTTCGCCGCGTCCTACGACAACGCGGCGATCGAGCGCTACTACCTCGGCCCGATCCTCATCTGCTGGACCTGGCTGGCCATCCTGGTCGCGGCCGTCGTCGACATCCTCGCCCGGGCGCCGGTTCTCCGACGCGTGCGGCAACCTGCACCCCCTGATCCGACCCATCGCCGTCGGGGTGCTCGCGACCGGCATCCTCCTCGGTCCGGCGCTGATCGACTTCACCCATCGCGCCCGCGCCGCGGACCGCAGCCATGACACGATCGCCCAGCGCTGGCTCGACCGGGTGGTCGACGTGCTCGAGCCGAACGCGGTGGTCGTGAGCTGGTGGAGCTACTCGACCCCGCTATGGTATGGAAAGCACATCGAGGGGCGGCTCCCGGGCGTCGACATCATCGATGATCGGACGCGCCTCGACGAGGATCTTGGGAGCCCCACGGACGTCGTCAACCGCTATCTCGGCGAGCGTCCGGTCTACGTGATCCGCCTCGACGACTGGCAGGATCTTGAGGAGGAATTCGTCATCGAGCCCGTGCCGATGCCCATGCCCGACAGCCTGTGGCGCGTCGTCGGGCGACGCGAGGACGCCACGTGACCGCGCGCGTCCCGCGCCTGTCGTACTTCTTCCCGGCCCACAACGAGGAGGCCAACCTCGCCGGGCTCGTCGAGGAGGCGCTCGAAACGTTGCCCGGGCTGGCGGACACCTTCGAGATCATCGCCGTCGACGACGGTTCGCGCGACCGCACAGCGGGCGATCGCCGACGAGCTGGCCGCGGCGCACCCCGACCTCGTGCGCGTCGTCCACCACCCGACGAACCTGGGCTACGGCGCCGCGCTCCGCTCGGGCCTCGGGGCCGCCCGCTACGAGCTCGTCGCCTTCACCGACGGCGACCGGCAGTTCCGTGTCGCGGATCTCGGCCGCCTGACCGAGCGGCTCGCCGGGGGCGACCAGCCGGATGTCGTCGTGGGCTTTCGCATCAAGCGCGCCGACCCCCTGGTCCGCACGATCTACGCGCGGCTGTACCGCCTTGCCAACCGCATCTTCTTCGGCCTGAAGATCACCGACGTCGATTGCGCCTGCAAGCTGTTCCGGCGCGACGCGCTGGAGAGCCTGCGCGTCGAGTCCGGCGGTGCCTTCTTCTCGGCCGAGCTGCTGATCAAGCTGCGGGCCGCCGGACGCTCGGTGGTCGAGGTCGGCGTGCCGCACTACCCGCGGACCGCGGGCTCGCCGACGGGCGCGAAGCCGTCGGTCGTGTTCCGGGCGGTCAAGGACTTCTGGCTGCTCCGCCTGCGGATGTGGGCCAACCGCTCGCTCGCGTTGCGGAGAGGGGCAGCCGATCCTCGGCCAGGAACCGCCGGTCGCCTAGCTGTCGGGCGGGCTCTCGGGCTCGCCGGGCTCGACGTCGAGCGAGTTGACGAAGTCGCGGAACACGTCAAGCCGCGGGTCGACGATCTGCTCGCCGGTCGTCTCGAGGGCGACCCCGGTCGCCTCGCCGTCCTCGCCGAGGCCGCCGTCGGCGCCGAGGCCGGCCTGATCGAGGACGTCCTCTGCCGCGAACACCGGCACGCTGACACGGACCGCCAGGGCGAGCGCATCGGACGGGCGCGAATCGATCTCGACGACCCGACCGCCGAGCTCCAGGAAGATCCGTGCGTGGTAGGTCTCCTCGGCAAGCTCCGAGATCACGACCCGCTCGACGTTCGCGCCGAGCTGCTCGAGCGTCGTCGCGAACAGGTCGTGGGTCAGCGGGCGTTCGGGCGTCAGGCCCTGGAGGCGCATCGCGATCGAGCTGGCCTCCCATGGCCCGATCCAGATGGGCAGGTATCGCTCGCGCTCGCGCTCCTTGAGGATCACCACGTGGCGGTTGGACAGCATGTGGACGCGCACGCTCTCGACGACCATCTCGATCAGTCCGTCCGGCATGGCCGGATTATCCCACGCGGCTCCCCCGCGCCGGGACCCGGCCGCTGACGATCATCAGCCACGCCACGAGGGCGCCTGCGGCGAAGCCGCCGATGTGGGCGAAGAACGCCACGCCCGCCCCGACCTCCATGCCGAGCGAGCCGATCGCGTCGAGCAGCTGGAGCACGAACCAGAAGCCGAGGACGACGATCGCCGGGACCTCGATGAGCTGGTAGAAGAAGCCGAGGAAGACGAGGGTCGTGATGCGCGCACCGGGAAAGAGCACGAAATACGCGCCAAGCGTCGCGGCGATCGCACCGGAAGCCCCGATCAGCGGGATCGTCGAGTCGGGGTCGATGAGCGGTCTGGGTCAGGCCGGCAATGACGCCCCCGCCGAGGTAGAACAGCACGAACAGCACGCGGCCCAGGCGATCCTCGATGTTGTTCCCGAAGATCCACAGGTAGAGCAGGTTGCCGAGGAGGTGCAGCCAGCCGCCGTGCAGGAACTGGCTGGTGACGAGCGTGGCCGTCTCCTGGGAGAAGAACTGGCCGGCGCCCCAGGCGGCAAGCAGCTCGGCCGGGACCACGCCCCACGCGGTCACGAACGCGTCGAGGCTGGCCTCCGACGTCGCCTGCAACCCGAGCTCCCAGGCGAACACGACGAAGCAGACGAGGATGATCGCGAGGGTGACGACGGGCGTGCGCCGCGTCGGGTTCGAGTCGCGGAGCGGGATCATGCTCGCTCCGCCCCGCTAGGGCGTGGAGGACGGAGCTGCGGATGTACCCGCGGAAGGGCCGGGCGAAGCCCCGGGTTCGTCGGTCACGGCCTCGAGCGTGGCCTGGTGGACGCCGTCGCGCGAGATCCAGACGATCACCGGCGGGGCCTCCGGATCGTCGCCGGGCGGCGCGACGTAGAAGCCGCGCATGTCCTCCCAGCCGTCGGCGCCATCGGCCAGACGGTACTGGGCGATGTAGTGGCCGTCGCCCTTGCTGATCGCGATCAGCCGCGCGTTGCGCCGGTCGTAGCCGTACACGACGCCCTCGCGGCGCTCGCCGCCGCCTGCCATGAGGGTGTAGCTGGGCGCCGACCGCAGGAGCGTGTCGTTGGGCACGGCGCCCTCCCAGCCGTCGTTCTTGCCCGACACGAAGCGCGTGATCGCGCCGTTCTCGAGGGTGAACAGGTCGCCGTCGATGAGCAGGGCGGTCATCGTGTCGGTCGCCCGGTCGGTCGCGAGCCAGTTCGTATGCTTGCCCGGGAAACCGCTGCCGTCACGGGCGGGCGAGTACGCCTTGATCTGTTTCTCCGACGGGTCGACGACGTACAGGTTGTAGAGGCCCTCGCTGGCGATCCGCACGAACGTGCCGATCGACAGGATGTCGTCGCCCCACGAGCCCGCGCCCTGGACCCGGATCTTCGTGACGGTGCCCTTGCCGTCCTTGTTGGCAGCGCGCCAGCGCCACAGCGCGTTCTTCGAATCGAGCACGAGCAGGTCGCGCCCACCGACCGCGATGAGGCGTCGGCGTGGCGACGGTTCCGCCACGCGCCTTCTGGCCCGACTTGACGGCGGCCGTCGCCTTCTTGTTCTTGAGGTCGACACGCCACACGGTCTTGGTCGAGGCATCGAGCACGAACGTCGCGCCGTCCGGCCCGCGCACCGCCGCCTTCAGGTCGATCGGCGGCTTGCCCTCCTTCGGCTTGAACGTGTACAGGTCGCGCGAGCTCACCGGGACCACGCCGGACAGCCGGTCGAGGCCTTCGATCGTCTGCTCCCGGAGGGGCTCGATGGTCGAAGCCCGGATCCCGTTCCGGCTCGCCACCGACAGCTGCTCGTAGGCCTCCGTCAGCAGCTCGCTGGCGTGCTCGGGCTCGGCCTCGACCAGGTCGATGCCCGGCCCGGTCACCTCGTTCAGGTTGGCGCGGATCACCTCGAGCGCCCGCTGGCCGGCATCGATCGAGCTGATCGCCTGCGTGCCGGTGCCACCCGGGAGCGAACGCCCACACGCCCAGTCCCAGGCCACCGAAGACGACGAGGAACGCGAGGAGCGCCACGGCCGCGCGGCGCTGCGTCTCGCGCCGCGATGCCAGCGGCGTCACCCGCCGGTATGCCGGTCGTCGCCTGGGCAGGAGATCCTGGGCCCGGACGACGACCCGTTCGAACGCACTACCGGCCGCGGTCTTCGCGTTGGCCGAGGCCGCACGGACGGCCGTCCCGGCCGCCTGGACGTTGTCGGCGAGCGGGATCGGCGAGCGGTCGGGCGCGCCGGCGAGCGGCTCCGCGGGCCTGACCGGGACGAGCGTCCGCTGGCGGGCCGTGGCGCTCACCTCGGTCGCCTCGAACGCGATCGCGCCGTCGCTGCCGCTGCCCTCCGCGGCGACGAAACGGTGGTGGAGGTGCTCCATCGCGGACTGCGGGTGGAGCGTCAGCATGGCGTCCTTGAGCTCCTCGGGGCCGAGGCGCGCGACGACGTTCGGGCTCACCAGCACGAGCGAGTCGCCGAAGGAGATCTCGCCGCGCCACACGTCGGGCTCGAGCTCCCCGGACGGCAGGCCGCGTTCGCGGTGCGGGTCGGGCAGCGTCGAGAGGCGCGCCTGGCGGATGAGGTATGCCTCCGCCGGGCCGACCGTCGCGACGTACATCTCGCTGCCGCGGACGACCGCGACGCCGACGCCGATCGGGCCGTTGCCGCCCGGGCTGCGCAGGCCGAGCCGGTCGCTCTGGTGGGCGAGCCGCTTGTTGGCGGTCGCGATCGCCTTCTGGAGGCAGACCCGGATGCCGGCCGACTCGTCGTAGTAGTACTCGTTGCGGATCGTCTCGGCGGTCAGGCGCGTCGCTTCGAGGGCGTGCCGCGTGCTGACCTGCGAGGTGACGAGCAGGTAGAGGTGCCCCTTCGAGCGCGCCACCGAGCCGACGCTGGGCTCGACGACGACGACCGTGTCCGGCGAGTCGGGGAGGCGATCGTGCTCGGCGACGACACCGAGCTTCATATGGAGGCGGACGGCCATGTGCCTCTCGTTGACGGGCTACCCGGGACGGGACGGCCAGATTTGGACGATCGATGCTGATCCCGGTTCGATCAACAGGGTTCGTTCCGAGATGGCTGGCAGGCGACGGGCATTATACGCGGGGCGCGTCACGGCGGACTCGAACGCGCAGCTCTCGCACGCCGACGCCGCCCGGCGCGTTGGCAAATGCCGCCAGCAATTCGGGCCCCCGCAGGCGCAGCTCCTGGGCCACGATCGGCGCGTCCGCCTCGACGTCGAGCGCGAACCCCTCGAGCTGGATCACCCGGCACGAGCCGGCCGCCGCGGGGACGCGTTCCGCGACGATCGCCTCGAAGGTCGCGATCGCGCGCGACAGCCGCAGCTCGTCCTCGAGCCCGAGGGCACGCGCCGTGGCGGGCATCAGGTCGCCGATCCGCACCATCGGCCGCCGCCGGCTCGTCACGAGGCCACGCCCGCGCCGCCAATCAGGCCGGCGCCATCGGGCTCGGCCCGGACCTCCCAGTGGTGGGCGATCGCGCGGAGGCCCTGGTCGAGGTCGTCGAGGGTGGTGGTGGTCACGAACGCCTGGGGCAGGGCGGCGATCCGCCGCACGAGATGCGAACGGCGCTCCGGGTCCAGCTCCGAGAACACGTCGTCGAGCAGGAGCAGCGGAGGGCGCCCGTCGAGGGCCGTCAGGAGGTCCAGCTCGGCGAGCTTGAAGGCGAGGATCGCGGTGCGTTGCTGGCCGCGCGACGCGAATGCCGCCAGGTCGCGGCCGGCGAGCTCGAACGAGATGTCGTCACGGTGCGGCCCGACGAGCGTGGAGCCGTTCCAGATCTCCTTCTCGTTCGTCTCGACGAGCCGTCGCTCGAGCGCGTCCCGTGGCGTCTCCCCGGGGAGTGGCGGAGCGTTGGTGACGTAGCGCACCCCGAGGGCCGCCTCGGCGCCCTCGTCGGGAGCGATCTCGGCATGGGCGGCAGCCAGGGGCTCGGCAAGCGCCTCGAGGAGGCGCAGGCGCTCGGCCACGATGATGCCGCCCGCGTCGAGGAACGCACCGTCCCAGAAGCGCAGCTCGTCGCGCGACGCAGCTTCCTCGCGGATCGACCGGAGCAGGCCGTTGCGTTGCTGGAGGACCCGTCCGTAGGTCGCGAGCGCGTCGGCGTAGATGGCCGAGCGGCTGGACGCGAGCTGGTCGATCGCTGCCCGCCGCAGGCTGGGCGAACCGACGACCAGGAGCATCTCCTCCGGTGCAAAGACGACGACCCGGAGCAGGCTTGCGAGGCTCGTCGCGCGCCGCCCGACGCCGTTGACGCGGATCCGCTTGCGGCCCCCGCTGCCGGTGGCCCCGGACCGGACGACGCCCACCTCGATGACGTCGCTGCCGAGGGTGCCCTCGACCCGCGCGACGTCGGTGGCCCAGCGGATCAGCTCGCCGTCCGACGTGGTCCGGTGCGAGCGGCCCCACGCGATCAGGGCGATCGCCTCGAGGAGGCTCGTCTTGCCCGCGGCATTCGGCCCCCAGACCAGCTGCGGTCCCGGCCCGAACTCGACTTCGAGCGAGTGGTATCCCCGAAAGTCGGGGAGGCGCAGTGAGTCGATCAGCGAAGGTCTCCCCGCCGACGTGGCACGGAACGCTCCGAGGGCGAGGCGACGCTGCGCTAGCCATCAGCCCGAGGATTCCCTTACGACGTGGTGCGGACCGGCATGACGACGTGGACATAGCGGTCGTCACCGACCGGCTTGAACACGCCGGGCGACAACGGCCCGTTGAGCTCGAGCGCGAACTGCTCGGCGTCGACGTTCGTCAGCACGTCGGCCAGGTAGCGGGCGTTGAACGCGATCGTCGTCTCGTCGCCCTCGACGGCCGCCTCGACTGCCCCGACGTGGTCGCCGACCTCGGCGTTGGCGCTGACGGTGATGCCCGGATCGCCGTTGCCGCCGATCTGAAGCTTGACGATGTTCGCCGACTCGTGGGCGATCAACGCCGCCGGCCGCACCGCCCGGAGGAGCTCCTCGCGATCGAGGACCGCCCGCGTGTTGTGACTCTGCGGCAGCACCTGCTGGTAGTTCGGGAACTGGCCGTCGATCAGCCGGCTGACGAGGTCGACCCCTTCGAGGTGGAAGAGGACCTGGTTCTTGGCCGCGGCGAGGACCACTTCGACCGGGTCGTCGACGTCGGCGAGGACCCGCGCGAGCTCGTTGAGGGCCCGTGCCGGGATCACGACGCTCGTCTCGGGCACGGCGTCGAGGACCGGGATCGTGCGGACTGCAATCCGGTAGTTGTCGGCGGCGGCGAGCGTCAGCTGATCGCCCTCGAACCGCGCAAGGACGCCGGTCAGGATCGGACGGGCCTCGTCGCTGGCGGCCGCAAACGTGACTTCGGCGAGGGCGCGCCGGAGGACGTTCTGCGCGATGCGGGTCGTCGGCCGCTCGCCGGCGGCCTGGATGGCGGGGAACTCGTCGGCGTCGATCCCCTTGATATTGGTCTCGAACCGTCCTGAGCGGAGGTGCAGCGTGTCGCCGGGCTGGAGCTCCAGGTCGACGCGGTCGCCCGCGGGCAGCGACGCGACGAGATCGGTGAGGAGGCGCGCCGGAACGGTGGTCGACCCGTCGGACTCGATCTTGCCCGGCACCCAGTACGTGATGCCGATCTCGAGGTTCGTCGCGGTCAGCTTCAGGCCTGCGTCCTCGGTCTTCAGCAGCACGTTGGCGAGCACCGGCAGCGTGCTCCGGCTGCTGACGGCCCGGCTGACGACGGCCAGACCGCGGGCGAGGTTTTCCTGCATGACGGACAGCTTCACGTGGGCGACTCCAACTCAGGCGACGGACTTCTCCGCTCAGGCCGGCGGCGCTCCCGCAGCGCTTTCGCCAATGCTTCGGCCGTGGGCGTTACGTGGTGTGTGGGTATCTTCTCTCTTACTCTAAACCCCGTCATCACCGTCATAACGGTGTGGACCCGGTGGACGCCGTGCACGGGCCGTACATGAAGCGACGGTTGACGAACCCGGTACCACGGTGGACGGGCGCCGTCGCTTCGGGGACGAGCGCGGGACGCGTTGGGGACGGCTGACGGCGGGGCGTCACAGGTTTGCCGGAATTCCGGGATTCCGTCCACCCTGGAGGCGGTTCCATCCGCGTCCCAAGGCCGGATATGTCCACATGCGGGCATGGTTTTCCACCGATTCGCGATGGTTATCCACACAATCGGGCCTGGTGACGCTCCCGCGAGCCCATCCGGCCCGAGGTTCAGTCGGCGTAGATCAGCTCGCGGACTGCCGCGATCTCGCGTCGGAGCTCGTCGTTCACGGCCACTTCGCGGTTGATCTTGTCGCACGCGTGCAGGACCGTCGAATGGTCCCGTCCGCCGAGCTCGGCACCGATGCGCAGCAGCGACACGTCGGTCTCCTCGCGCATCAGGAACATCGCGATCTGGCGGGGCACGACGATCGCCTTGTCGCGTTTCTGGCCCTGCAGGGCGTCCATCGGGACGCTGTAGTAGTCCGACACGGCCTTGGCGATCCGCTCGGGCGTCACCTGGCGCTTCTTCGGGTTGTACAGGACGTTCGAGAGGACGGCCTGGGCAAGCTCGATCGAGATGGGCATCGCGCCCATCGAGGCGTAGGCCACGATCCGGTTGAGCGCGCCCTCGAGCTCCCGGATGTTGCTGACGACCTTGCGGGCGATGAACTCGACGACGTCGGAGGTGATCGGAACGGCGCCTTCCTCGGCCTTGGCCCGGAGGATCGCGATGCGCGTCTCCAGATCGGGCGCCGTGAGATCGGCGATGAGGCCCCATTCGAAGCGGCTGCGGAGCCGCTCCTCGAGCGTCAGGATCGCCTTCGGCGGGCGGTCCGACGACAGCACGATCTGCTTGCCGTCGTCGTGGATCGCGTTGAACGTGTGGAAGAACTCTTCCTGCGTCCGCTCCTTGTCGGCGATGAACTGGATGTCGTCGATGAGCAGCAGGTCGATCCGCCGGTAGCGCGCCCGGAACTCGTCGATCTTGCCCTGCTGGATCGACGTGATGAACTCGTTCGTGAACTTCTCGCTGGTGGCGTAGACGACGCGCTTGCGCGGGAACTTGGCCACGACCTGGTTGCCGATCGCGTGCATCAGGTGGGTCTTGCCGAGGCCGACGCCGCCGTACAGGAAGAGCGGGTTGTAGGCGTGACCGGGGCGCTCCGCGACCGACAGGCTCGCGGCGTGAGCGAGCCGGTTGGCCGAGCCGACGATGAACGTCGAGAAGGTGTAGCGGGGGTTGATGTTCGTCGCCCCACCTTCACCGCCGACGCGCGTCGGCTCGAGGCGGACCTGGGGCGCCGATGCGGGCGCGGCCGGCGCGTCGGCGCCGTTCGTCGTGGCGGGCTCAGCGGCGATCACGACGAACTCGACCTGAACGCTGTAGCCGACGATCCGCGCCAGGGTCTGGCTGATCAGCGAGCGGTAGCGGGTTTCGAGCCAGTCCTTCGCAAAGCCGTTCGGGACGCCAATCCGGAAGCGCTGCTCGTCGACATCGACGAGCTGGGTTTCCTTGAGCCACGTCTCGTAATTGGCGGGTGAGAGCGACACCTGGAGCTCGCCCAGGGCGGCCCGCCAGACCTGCTTCGCGTCCATTCGATACAACTGACCTTGAAGAAAGGTGGGCTGATGATGGCGACCATGACCGCGAAAACGCGAAGGAGACCCTGGCCGCGGAGAACTCGAGGTACGTCCGGCGCACCGGGAGTGACGGCTCCGGGTATCCCGTTGGGGGCGTGTCCGAGGTCGACTCTCGTGCGTCCCGGCGCCGAGGGCTCGGAGAGGATAGCACCGCCCGCGCGGCCGTCGCAAGGCGATTCTGGTATACCCCCAGGGGGTATCCGAGCATGAGCGAGTGAGCGCCCTCGCGGCCGGTCTCGCCGGCCCTCGCGCGCGCCCGCTCCTGTTGGGCGACGGGCCTCGGACGGCCTCGGAGGTTTGACACCCTTTTCAGGGCCGTCATATCATCCGCCGGACGACGACGCGCCACGCGCTCTCGGGCGCCGGCGCGTTTGCGTGCCTCTGCGGGGTGCAGACGACCCAAGTCCCCGAGGCCGGATGGAGAGGATCCCGAACAGTCCCGATGACCAAGCAGACCTACCAGCCCAAAAAGCGCCACCGCGCCAAGGAACACGGCTTCCGCGCCCGGATGAAGACGACGCCGGGACGTCGCGTGCTCGCCGCTCGGCGCGCTCGCGGTCGCAAACGGCTCGCGGTCTGACGGATCGTCGCGGCACGCAAGAGCCGCGGCTCGTGATGCTCTCCCGTCCAAGGGAGTTCGCGGCGTTCGAGGCAGGGACCACCAGGTCCAATCAGCTCCTCACCGCCCGTTTTCTGCGGACCGATCTGGGGACAACCCGTTTCGGGTTGGCGACCGGGCGCAAGCTCGGCAACGCCGTCGTCCGGAACCGGGTTCGGCGCCGGCTCCGCGGGGCGCTCAGGGTGATGGCGCCCTCGTTCCAGCCCGGCTGGGACGTCCTCATCATCGCCCGGCCCGCCATCGTCGAGGCCGACCACGACGCACTGGTCGGGGGATTGCGCCGGACGCTTGTCCGGGGCGGCGTACTCGGAGGGCCTTCGGCCACGTGAAGCACATCGGGATCGGGTTGATCAAGCTCTACCGGATCGTGTTCGCGTGGCTGCCCTCAGAGCTGTCGGTTCGAGCCGACGTGCTCCCACTACACCGAGCAGGCCATCGAGAAGTACGGCCTCCTGCGCGGCAGCTGGATGGGTGCCAAGCGGATCGCACGCTGCCATCCGTGGAATCCGGGCGGCTATGACCCTGTTCGCTGACGAGGCTCGCATCGCGTGACGATTACCCCCCGGCGGTCCTGGATCGGGCCGATCCTCCTGATCGCCGCGATCGTGATCCTGGTCGCCGCGTGCGCGCCGGGCGGCGGCGGCGGCGTCGACGCGTCGGGCAACCCGATCCCCCCGTCGCCTCACCCGCCGCTGGAGCCCGCCCAGCCCGGCGCGGACCCGATCAGCCTGTTGGCCTGGCTGTTCACGCCGATCTTCAAGTTCCTGTTCATCATCCTGGCCGCGGTCTACAACCTCTTCTGGGGCCTCGGCTTCCCGGGCGCGGTCGGCTGGGCGATCGTCGCGCTGACGCTCGTGGTGCGCGGGGTCCTGATCCCGCTCTTCCGGCTGCAACTGGTGTCGCAGCGGCGGATCCAGATGCTCCAGCCGGAGATGCGCGAGATCCAGAAGCGCTTCAAGGGCGACCGCGTCAAAGCCCAGCAGGCCCAGCAGGAGCTGTACAAGGAGCGCGGGATCAACCCCCTCTCCGGCTGCCTGCCCCTCCTCCTCCAGCTGCCGCTGCTGTTCATCATGTATTCGGTCATCCAGAACGGCATCACCAACCAGGATCCGAACGCGATGCTCAACGTGCTGGGTGTCCAGGTCGTGACGATCGACTGCCAGAACGTCAACGCGGAGGGCGTCGTCGATCCGTACGAGCCGTGCATGGACACGCACGTGCCGATCCTCGGCGACGTCAGCAAGCCGCAGGTCCTGTTCACGATCGTCGGCGTCGGGATCAGCATCCTTGCGATCACGTCTGCCCTGCTGCAACTCATCCAGTCGCGGATGATGCTCCCGCCGCCGGATCCGGAGAACACCGACCCGAACGTCCGGATCCAACGCCAGATGATGCTGTTCTTACCCGCGATCTCGATCTTCTACGGGGGATTCCTGCCGGCCGGCTTGTTCATCTACTGGATCGTGGCAACGCTCTTCTCGATCATCCAGCAGTACCTGATCGTCGGGTGGGGCGGGATGTTCCCGATCCTCGGCCGTGCGCCGGCGTTCGCCCGAGACCACACCCCGCGCTTCCCCGTGCAAATGCCACCACCCCCTGATCCGAGCAAACGTGCGGCGATCCTGACGGATACCGACAAGAAATCATCGGCTGACAAGACGATCCGCCAGGGACGCCGCGGACGCCAGAGCCGACGAGGGAGACGACGCTGACATGAGCGAATATCGCGAGTTCACCGGCAAGACCGTGGAAGAGGCGCTGCGCGAGGCGCGCGAAGCCTTCGGTGCCGAGCTCAACGACCTGGACTTCGAGATCCTCACCCCGGGCAGCCGGGGCGTCCTCGGCATGGGCGCCGAACCCGCCCGGATCGTGGCCGCCCCGCGATCCGCACTGGGCGGCGCGGCGCCGAAGCGCGAGGCTGCGGCCGCGACGCCGTTGCCGGCGCCGACCCACGTGGAACGCGACGACGACCGCCCACCGCGCCGCGACGACCGGCCGCGCAGTGGCGATCGTGACCGCGGCCCGCGCCGCGACGACCGTTCGCGCGGCCCGCGCCGCGACGACCGGCCGCGCAGTGGCGATCGTGACCGCGGCCCGCGCCGCGACGAGCAGGCCCCGAGCCCGAACGGAGGCGGCGGAACCCTGACCGCATCGGAGCAGGCCGAAGTAGCCGCCGCGCGCGGGTCCCTGGCCTCCGAACGCGCCGAGCTGGAAGCAGCGGAGGCCTCGCCGGAGGCCCTCGCGGCCGGCAAGGCGATCCTCGAGCAGTTGATGGTGCATCTCGGTTTCGACGCGACGGTCGAGGTCGATTCGGGCGAGACGAGCCGCCTCAACGTGGTCGGCACCGGCGACGAGAAGGAGGCCCTCGGAGCGCTCATCGGGCGCAAGGGGGAGCGCCTGTCCGCGCTCCAGCACCTCGTCAACCTGATGCTGTCGAAGCAGATCGGCACGTGGACCCGCGTGCTCGTGGACGTCGAGGACTACCGCGGCCGGCGTGAGCGCCAGCTGCGGGACCTCGCTCAGCGCGCCGCAGCGCGCGTGGTGGAGACCGGCAAGATGCTGCAGCTTGAGCCGATGCCGGCCCTCGAGCGGCGCTGGGTCCACCTCACGCTGCGCGACCATCCGAGCGTCGCAACCCAGTCGATCGGCGAAGAGCCCAACCGCCGCGTGGTGCTCGTGCCGCGCGACCTGGGCTGAGGCGCCGTCACAGGGCAGCCCATACCACCCGTCACAAGCCACGCCGAACGCGCGACAAGGAGCCCCGACGGTTCGCGCCGCGTCGCCTGCTAGGATTGCCGCTCCACATGACCTTCGAAACCTATGAGCCCACGCCCGCCCCCCGCCGGCCGCGCGCCGCAGTTCGCTTCGGCGTCGCGTTCCTTGTCGGCCTGATCGCCGCGCTGGCCCTTGGTGCGGGTGCCCTGTACGCCTACGACCAGCAGTACACGGGCCGGATCCTGCCGGGCGTGCGGGTTGGCAACATCGAGCTGGCCGGCCTCACTCGCGAGCAGGCGGTCGAGCGCGTCGCCGACGAATATCAGCTCGGTCGGCGAGGGCGCCATCCAGTTGAACACGCCGGACGGGCCGCTGCAGGTCCCGTACGAGCTCATCGAGCGCCACGTCGACGCCGATGCGCTCGTGGATGCGGCGCTCGGCGTGGGGCGCTCCGGGACCACGGTCGACCGCGTGATTGCCGGGGCACGGACGGCGCTGCGCGGCGCGAGCGTCGAACCGAGCGTGAGCTTCGACGTGGAATCGGTCGCCCGCAACATCGAGCGCCTGGCGCGCTCGCTCGACCGCGACCCGGTCGACGCGTTCGTCACCACGACCGAGGACGGCTTCGAGCTCAGCGAGGGCTCCGATGGACGCACGTCCGACGCCGGGCCGGCGATCGAGGCCGCGCTGGCCGTCGTCGGCGAGCTCGACGCACCGGAGACCGTCGAGGTCGACCTGCAGACCGCGCCCGTCGAGCCGGCGATCACCACCGCCGAGGCCCAGGAGGCCAAGGCCACCGCCGAGCGCATCGCGACCGGGATCGTGCTCACCCGTGACAAGAAGAGCGTCAGGCTCAACGGCGCCCGGATCCGGAAGTGGGTCAGCTTCGGGGTCGACGAGAGCGGGACATACGCGCCGCAGGTCGACACGAGCACGCTGCCGAAGGAGCTCAAGAAGCTCGCCAAGAAGGTCAACGTCGCGGCCCGCAGCGCCAGCTTCAAGACGAGCGGGGCGAAGATCACCGGCGTCCTCCCGAGCCGCGAGGGCAAGGCGATGGACGTCGACGCGACCGCCGCCCAGATCGAGGAGCTCCTCGCGGGTCGGGCCGCGGGCAGCGCGGACGCCGAGAAGATGAAGGCGGTCATGACCGTCATCAGGCCGAAGCTGACCACATCGCAGGCGCGCCAGGTCATCCCCAAGATGCGCAAGGTCTCCGAGTGGACCACGTACTTCCCGATCGCCGAGAAGAACGGCGTTCGGCGCGAACATCTGGATCCCCGCCATGGATCTCGACGGTCACGTCGTTGCCCCGGGCGACACGTTCGACTTCTGGAATTCGATCGGGCCGGTGACGCGCGCTCGCGGTTACCGCATCGGCGGCGCGATCATCAACGGGCACACCGAGCTGCAGGGCGCGCTCGCCGGCGGGATCTGCTCGACGTCCACCACGCTGTTCAACGCTGCGCTGCGCGCCGGCTACGAGATGGGCGCCCGGCGCAACCACTACTACTACATCGACCGCTACCCGCTCGGCCTGGACGCGACCGTGTTCAAGAGCGGCTCGTCGACCCAGACGATGGAGTTCACCAACGACACCCGCTACCCGGTCCTGATCCGGGCCTACAAGATCCGCAACGGAAGCGCGGGCTACGTGAAGTTCGCGCTGTACAGCGTGCCGACCGGTCGCAAGGTCTCGTTCAGCCGGCCCATCGTGAAGAACTTCCGGCCCGCCAGCGACACGATCCAGTACACGTCGTCACTGCCGAAGGGCGCATCGGAGCGGTTCGAGTACCCGGCCGACGGCAAGCAGGTCTGGGTCACCCGGACCGTCCGCAAGGGCGGCAAGGTCATCCACAAGGAGACCTACTTCTCGAACTACGCGCGGGTCGACGGGGTCACGCTGGTCGGTCGCTAGGACGGAGCGGCGATCAGGCCTCCGCGTCGGGTTCCTTCATGAAGAACTCGTTGAAGTCGCGGCAGCGGCCCGCCCCGTCGAACTCGATCAGGAACACGTTGTGGTAGACGCGATCGGGCCGCGATCGGGTCGCGTCCGGGTAGTACGTGCTCGTGCCGACTGCCACGACCCGCTCCCCGTCGACCGCGAACGGCTCGTAATGGGCCTCGTAGGTTCCCTCGGGATCGCGCCCGCTCGCGTTGCCTTCCGGTTCGATCCAGTTCGAGACGATCGCCTCGCGCCCGTGGAGCACGTCGTCGCCCGAGTCGAACGGGTGGTAGCGGTACGTCGCATCCTCCGCGAACAGCGCCGCCACCTGGTCGCGGTCGTAGGTCTTCCACGCTTCGACATAGGCATCGAGCCAGGCCTGGGCAGCCGATCGGTCCATGGGGTCCTCCTTCACTCGTGGGTCGTGTAACGCTCACCCGCCCGGATCGGCACCTGCAGCCAGTTGGCCGCCGGTGCGAGCGGGCAGCTCCAGCGCGGGTCGTAGGCGCATGACGGGTTGTAGGCGTAGTTGAAGTCGAGGATCAGGCGGTCCCCCTCCCCGCCCAGGTCGGCGCCCTTGATCGTGTCGAGCAGGTAGCGCCCGGCGCCGTAGCTCTCGCGGCCTGACGTGGCGTCGCGGAACGGCACGAACACCCCGCCGCCGTAGACCTCGATCCAGTACACCTCGAGCTCGCCGACCGGCAGCCGCACCCGGCCGATGCGGTCGAGCGGGTACGGGTCGCCGTCGAGGCTGTGCGCGATCAGCCGTTCGGGCTCCGCCGGCTCGACGACGGCCTCGAACCGCAGTGCGGGGTCGCGCGGCCAGTGGTCGAGGCCATTGAACGCGCCCCGGTTCTCCGGCCTGATCGGCGACTGCGGGTGCTCCCGGATCAAGCGTTCGCGGCCGGTCCGGAACGTCGCGAGGGTGGCTTCGGGATCGCGCTCGGCGCCCTCGCGAACCGCTGCGTACATCGCCGCGAAGACCTGACGGCGCCAGTCCAGGAGCGTGAGGGACATGGCCCGAGTCTAGCCCGGGACTGCGGTCAACCGGTGTCACGTATCCGGGACGGGCGCATCGAAAACGTGGTGGAGATGGGGGAGAGTCGAACTCCCCGTCCAGAACCCTTTGTCGAAGACCACTACGAGCGTGTCCGATGGTTTGTCGTCGACCGCCCGGACGGACATCGGCACCCTGCCGGACGGTCCAGTCACGTGCCCCTAGATCGGGCTTGAGCTCGGACTACGCGACGCTGATCCGAGACGCATCCCCGCTGCATGACGCTTCCACCATCCGCGGGGAGGAGATGGCTTCCACGCTCACTCTTCTACCGCTTACGCGGCGAGGGCGAGAGTCGACTGGCGGTTGCCAGGTACTTCGTTTTGCCGCCTGTTTAACGAGGCCTGACGGCACCTCGGCTCGCGCTCCTCGACGTCCGAGCCCTGTCGAATCCACACATCCCCAGGACCGAACGTCTGTTCGACGCACATGAAAATGCTACCACGAGGCGGGCAGTCGCGCCAAGACCCGACCCCGCCCGGACGGCTGACGGTCCGCCGTCAGCGACCGCGCTGCGCGTCGGCCAGCTGGCGCTCCACGTCGCGTCGGGCGTCGCGCTCCGCGATGTCGCGGCGGCGGTCGTGGAGCTGCTTGCCGCGGGCGAGGCCGAGCTCGACCTTGGCACGGCCCTTGTCGTTGAGGTACAGCCGGAGCGGCACGATCGTCTGGCCCTTCGCCTTCGCCCGCCCGAGCAGCTCATCGATCTGGCGGCGGTGGAGCAGCAACTTGCGCTGCCGCTTCGGCTCGTGGTTGTTGCGGTTCGCCTGCTCGAACGGCGCGATGTGCGCGCCGATCAGCCATGCCTCGCCGCGTTCGACGCGCGCGTAGGCATCGGCCAGTTGGACCTTGTGGGCCCGGATCGACTTGATCTCCGAGCCGGTCAGCACGATCCCGGCCTCGAACGTCTCGTCGATCGAGAACTCGTGGCGGGCTTTTCGATTGAGGGCGATCGTTACTTCAGGCATCGGGGAATCGGAGCGGTCTTGCGGCGAACCCTCCGAGGTCGGAGGCTGGTCCTCCGGGAGGCCATCCGACCGAGGATGCGCACGAACGCCGGCCCGTTTCGGGCCGGCGTCCGAAAGCTCAACCACCCACAGGGGTGTCCGATTAGACGGCCATCTCCTGCGAGGTGGTGCAGCTACGATGTTCGCTCACTGCACATCACCTCCTTTCGTTCCCGTGCACATTAGCCGACGCCCGCTGAGCGTGCAAGGGTGGTGTCGCGTGCGTCAGGCCGCGGCGCGGAGGACGTGTCGCAGCGAGGTTCCGCTCAGCACCTCGAGGGCGCGGTCCAGGATCGGATCGCTGTCGGGCGGCGGGTCCTCGGGGACGGTCACCGCGACGTCCGGGCTGATGCCCTTGTCGTGGATCCACGTCTTGTTGGGGGTGAGCCAGCGCGCGATCGTGAGGCGGAACGCGCCGCCCTCGCCCGGCAGCTCCTGCCACTGCTGGACGGTGCCCTTGCCGAAGCTCGTCGTGCCGACCAGCGTCGCCCGCCCGCGGTCCTGCAGGGCGCCGGCAACGATCTCGCTCGCGGAGGCGCTGCCCTCGTCGATCAGGACGACGAGCTTGATTGCCGGGTCCGTCGCGATGCCGCCGGGCACCGCGTCGGTCGCGACCTGATCACCGGTCGCGTCCTCTTCGTAGAACAGGACGCCATCGGCGATGAACTCGCTGGCGATGTCGCGCGCCGCCGTGACGTAGCCACCGGGGTTGCCGCGCAGGTCGAGGATCAGCTTCTTCGACCCGGCGTCGAGGTGCTTGCGGATCTCGTCCTCGAGCTGCGCGGCGCTGGCATCGGAGAACGCGGCCAGCCGGACATAGCCGACGTTGCCGTCGAGCAGCTCGCTGCGGACCTCGCGCTGCTGGATCACGTCACGGGTGATCTCCAGCACGAACGGATCGTCTTCGCCGCGCCTGACGGTCAGCGCGACCTTGGTGCCCTTCGGGCCGCGGACGCGATCGAGCGCGCCGTCGACCGTCAGCCCGTCGAAGCCAGCGCCGTCGGCGGCGATCACGAAGTCGCCGGGGCGCAGGCCGGCCTTCTCGGCCGGCGAGCCCTCGAGCGGGGAAACGACCACCAGGGTGCAGGCGGGCCCAAGCGTCGAGCAGCCCTGCGTCCCGTCGGGAGCCTCGGTCGCCATCTCGGCGCCGATCCCCTCGAACTGGCCGGAGATCCCCTGCAGGCTCTGGTGGTACTCGTCGGACGTGAGATAGGACGAGTACGGATCGCCGAGCGAATCGATCATGCCGCGGATCGCGCCCTGGATCAGGGCGTCCTCGTCGACCTCGCCGCCCGCGTAACGCTGGGTGATGGTCCGGTACGTGTCCCAGAACGGCTCGAAGGCGTCGCTCGCGGTCGCCGGGGTGCCCGGCTCGAGCGCCATCTGGCGGCCCATCGTGTAGCCCGACATGAACAGCGCGCCGCCGGCGAGGAGCGCCACCAGGGCAATCGCCAGCGGCAGGACCGGCAGCCGGCGCTTCGGGGGCGGCGGGATGAACGGGGCGTTCGGGGTGATCGTCGTGGGGTTCAGCCGGAAGGCCGGCTCGGGGTCGGCCGGAGGCGTTGGACCGGCAGGCCGGTTCGGATCATCGGGGAGCATGGAGGGGTCAGCGTCCTTCGAGGGGTCGTACGGGCCGCTAGGGTACACCGGGCCTGCCCGACTGGCCGCCGGGCCGGCTGAGTCAGCGGATGAGGTACGTTCGTACCGAGAGCCACGACCCGACCACGCCCAGGCCGACCCCCGCGCCGGTCACCAGGAGCACGATGTCGCGGGTCAGCGTCCCGAACTGCAGCGGCAGGACGCGGAAGAAGTCGGTCATGAACGCGGTCAGCGGATCGCTTGCCGCGAACAGGATCCCCAGCGTGAGCAGCGACCCGAGCAGGCCGACGAACGCGCCCTCGAACACGAACGGCCAGCGGATGAACGCATCCGATGCGCCGACGAGGCGCATGATCTCGATCTCCTCGGCGCGTGCGAAGACCGCCAGCCGGATCGTGTTGACGATGATGAACAGCACGATGAGGCCGACCACGATGAGCAGCACGGTGCCCGCCGTCCGCAGGATGCCCGTGACGGTGAGCACGCGCTCGACCAGGTCCTCGACGTTGAGCACGTTGCGCACGAGGACCTCGTCCTCGAGGGCCGCATTGACCTTCCGGATGTGGATCGGGTCCGTCAGCTTCACCTCGAGGCTGGCGTACAGCGGGTTCGAATCCAGGTACTTGGTCAGGTCCTCGCGACCCTGCGCCTCGAGTGAGTCGCGGAAGTTCGCGAGCGCCTGGTCGCGACTGACGAAGGTCACCGAGCGCACTTCGGGCAGCGCCTCGATCCGCTTCGTCAGCAGGTCCACCTGGAGCGGGCTGGCGTTGGTGTGCAGGTAGGCGACGACCTCGACCTTCTGCTCGGTGAACTGGAGGCCCGCAAGCAGGCCGGTCTGGACGATCCAGAAACCGGCCAGCAGGAGGAGCATCAGCACCATCGTCGCGGTGGCTGCGAAGCTCATGACCGCGTTGCGCCAGAAGCCCTGCCAGGCACGCTTGAGGCTGAAGGCGATGAACCCGATCACGGATCAGTCCTCGCGATGGTAGGCACCGCCCACCTCGTCACGGATGATCCGGCCCTCCTCGAGCGCGACCACCCGGCGCCGCAGGGCCGTCACGACCTCCGCGTTGTGGGTGGCCATCAGCACCGTCACTCCGAGCTCGTTGATGCGCAGCAGCAGCTGCAGGATCTCCCAGCTGATGAGCGGGTCGAGGTTGCCGGTCGGCTCGTCGGCGATGATGATCCGCGGGTCGTGGACGAGGGCCCGCGCGATCGCGGTCCGCTGCTGCTCGCCCCCGGAGAGCTGCGTCGGGACCTGCTTCGCCTGGGCGGTCAGTCCCACGAGCGCGAGCACGCGGTCGACCGCCGGCCGGATCCGGCGGCGCGGGGTGCCGGTCACCTCGAGCGCGAACGCGACGTTCTCCCAGACCGTCTTGCGCGGGAGCAGCTTGAAGTCCTGGAAGATCGTGCCGATCTTGCGGCGCACCTTCGGGACGCCGCGGCGTGGCAGCCTCGCGAGATCCGCCCCGTCGAGGATCACCTGGCCGCGGGTCGGCACCTCGTCGCGGATGATGAGCCGCATCAACGTGGACTTGCCGGCGCCGGACGGGCCGACGATGAACACGAAGTCGCCCTCGGGGATGACCAGGTCCACGTCGCGCAGGGCCACGTTGCCGTTGGGATACTCCATCGTCACGTCGTGCATGACGAGGACGGCTCGATCGCGGTCGGGAGGGACCTCGGGGCGGCTTCTGAGGCGTTGACGGAGGGAGCGCACCGCGGGCGGTGCGTCGGTCAGGGTCACATTCGGCTCCGCGGTCGTCGGGGACGACCGTTGCATGACGGTCGGGGTGCCGGTGTACTCCGTCCGAGGGGTGCGAGAGGGAGCCACGTCGGTCGAGGCTACCACCCCATGGCGATCCACGCCACGCGCCGCCACGGTCCTACAGGAGCCCGGGCGAGATCGGCAGGTATCGCGCGAAGTCGGTCGGCGGGCGGTCCCAGCACAGGAGCAGCGGGAACGGCTCGAGGCGGAGGCCCGAGCGCAGCGCCGGGACGAGCGCACGATCCGCGGTCCCCGGGATCCACGTGATGAAGGCCCCACGCGGCTCCACCGCCGCCAGCAGGTGGCCGAGCACGGGATCGAGCAGCGCCTCGTCCCGGACGAGGACCGGCCCAACCCGCCCGCTGGCACTGCTGTAGCCGTATCCGAGCGCGCCGCCATCCGGGCCGAGGTACAGCCATCCGTGGCGATCCTGCTCGCGCAGGAAGCGGTGGTCGTGCGGACGCTCGAAGCCCAGCAGCTCGCGGTCGAGCGCCTCGACCGTGCTCGCGAGCCGGCGATGGCCGTCGCCATTCGACCGCGCCACGATCTCCTCGAACGGGCACGGCGGACACGCCGCTCGGGAGTTCGGCAAACGCCTCCGGTCGCTGGACGTGGCCGATCAGGCTCGAGCAGCGGTGTCCGGGGCACGATCCCGTGCAGGGCGTAGAGCGCATTCGAGATCGGCTGTGCGCTGTCCGTCGCGGTGGCGCGCGCCATCCCGTCGCCGTCGGCGGGCAGCACGCGGCGCAGCAGATCGCGCCCCAGCCCCTGGGCCTGCACCTCGGGCAGCACGAACAGCATCGACAGGAACCACACGCGCTGACGGACGGTCGCGACCGTGAAGCCAACGATCCGCTCCCCGCCCGACGCCTCGGGGTCGTCCTGGGTGGCGACCACGAAGCGCTCCGGGTCCGTGGAATGCAGGTGGCGGTAGTGGCGCTGCATGATCGCGAGGTCGTCCGGGACCTCCGGCTGGTTGAGCGGCACGATGTAGTCGTTGATCGAGACGCGCCAGACCTCTGCGCAGACCGGGATGTCGTCGTCGGTCGCGGGCCGGAACCGGATCGACGAGCGGTCCTGGCGCCGCCCGGTCGGGGCGGTCACGCGGCGTCGTCGCCGCTGCGCGTGTCGCGGTCCAACTCCCCGCCGGTCGCCAGCCGTTCGAGCTCCGCCTGCATGAACGCGTCAAGGTCGCCGTCGAGGACCGCGCCGGTGTTGCCGGTCTCGTAGCCGGACCGGAGGTCCTTGACCATCTGGTAGGGGTGGAGCACGTAGCTCCGGATCTGGTTGCCCCAACCGGCCTCGACGTGCTCGCCGCGGATGGCCCGGAGCTCGGCCTCCTTCTCCTCGAGGGCGCGTTCGAGCAGGCGCGCCTTGAGGACCTTGGTCGCGTTCTCCTTGTTCTGCACCTGGGAGCGCTCGTTCTGGCTCTGCACGACGATCCCGGTCGGCTGGTGCGTCAGGCGCACGGCCGAATCGGTCTTGTTGACGTGCTGCCCGCCGGCACCCTGCGAGCGGTAGGTATCGACCCGGATCTCGTCCCAGTCGAGCTCGATCTCGATGTCGTCCTCGACCTCGGGCAGCACCTCGACCAGCGCGAACGTGGTCTGGCGTCGCTTCTGGGCGTCGAACGGGCTGATCCGGACGAGGCGGTGGACGCCGCGCTCCGGGCGGAGCCAGCCGTACGCACGCCGCCCGTCGACCGCGACGGTCACGCTCTTGAGGCCCGCCTGCTCGCCCTCCTGCTGGTCGATGATCTCGGTCGCGAAGCGATGCCGCTCGGCCCAGCGCAGGTACATCCGCAGCAGCATCTCGGCCCAGTCGGTCGCCTCGGTCCCACCGGCGCCGGCGCTGATCGTGAGCAGCGCGGGACGCTCGTCGTATTCGCCGGCGAACAACAGCGTGGTCCGTTCGCGGGCGAAGTTCGCCTCGAGGGCCGCGGCGTCGCGTTCCAGCTCGGCCTCGAGCTCGGCGTCCGGGGCCTCGGAGAGCAGGTCGACGGCGGCGAGGAGGTCGTCGACGCGTCCGAGGAGGCCCTCCCACAGGGCGATCTCCTCGCGCAGCCCGTCGGCCTCGCGAAGGACCTTCTGTGCGGAGCGCTGATCGTCCCAGAAGCCCGGCTCCTGGGTCAGCTCCTCGAGTTCGGCGACTCGAGCGTTCTTGGCCGGAAGGTCAAAGCCTCCCCGAGGTCGCGCGGATCCGCTCGGCCAGGTCGCGGATGGCGGAGGCGTCCACCTAGTTCCGGTCCCGGAGATCCTGGAGCAGGATCGGCCTGAGCTCGATCATCCGAAGCGCGGTCTTGCTTCGGGCGACGACGGGGTTGACACAGGGACAGTACGAGTTGTGGGGACAAACTCCGCAGTTGCCGTCGCAATCGAGGGCGGCGGCATAGCTGCAGTTCCGGCAATCACGCTCGCAGGCGATCAGATCGACGAAGGATGCTTCCTCGGCCTGCTTCACGGCTCCCTCTCTGCGTGGACGGAACGCGCACCGATGGCTGGGCAGTGACGCCACCGACGTCGTTGCGGTTCTGCACCGCGGGTTGACCAAGTATACGGGGCCGATCTCCTATCGCCAAGAGGGAGAAGCGGTCCGGGGGTCCTGAATCTTGATGATTTTCGAGCGATTCGGGCTTCAGCGGCCGTGGCACTTCTTGTACTTCGCGCCGGACCCACACCAGCACGGGTCGTTGCGGCCGATGCGCTCGCCGGTCGGCGTGTAGCCCGGCCGTGCCTGGCCCGGCGCTCCCTCCGCGCCGCCGGCCCCCGAACCGTTCGTGGCAGGACTGTCGCCGAGCCGCTCCTGGACGTTGCGGACGCCGGCCGGCACCGGACGTCGCGGCCGCGCCGGCGGCAGTGCCGCCGAGGCGGCCCGTGCCGCGGTCCCGGCGGCGGCACCCGCGGGGCCCCTGCGCGGGCACCGGTCAGGGCGGCGACGCCTGCCGCCATCGCCGCCGCGCCGTCGGGGTCTCCGCCGACTGCCGGGGCGGGCTGCTTCTGGACGGTCACGCGGAAGATCGTCGAGGCGACCTGGTGGCGGATCAGGTCCCGGAACTCGTCGTACATCTGGAACGCCTCGCGGCGGTACTCGTTGATCGGGTCCTGCTGGGCGTAGCCGCGGAGGCCGATGCCCCGGCGCATGTCGTCGAGCTCGGTCAGGTGCTCGACCCACAGCGAGTCGATCGTGCGCAGCAGCACGACCCGCTCGACCATCGACCAGTCGGCCGCGCCGACCTCCTCGGCTCGCGCCTCGAGCTTCTCGTCCGCGAGATCGCGCAGGTGCTCGACGATCCCCTCGCGCGAGCCGAGCTCCCAGAGCTCGTCGGCCGTCGTGCCCTCGCCGTCGAGGCCCATCGCGTGGAGCGCGTTCGACAGCCCGTCGAGGTTCCATTCCTGGTTGGCGTCGGAACCGACGTAGGTGTCGCCGAGGACGTCCATCTCCTCGTCCAGGAACGCCCGGACGGTCTCGGTGAGGTCCTCGTTGCGGAGGACCTTGTCCCGCTCGGCGTAGGTCGTCTCACGCTGCTTGTTGATGACGTCGTCGTACTCGACGACGCGCTTGCGGATGTCGAAGTTGTAGCCCTCGACCCGGCTCTGGGCGGACTCGATCGTCTTCGACACGAGGCCGGATTCGATCGCCGTCTCGTCGTCGAGACCGAGCCGCTCCATGAGGCCGGCCACGCGCTCGCTCGCGAAGCGCTTCATGAGGTCGTCGTCGAGCGACAGGTAGAAGCGTGACGAGCCCGGATCGCCCTGCCGACCGGCGCGGCCGCGGAGCTGGTTGTCGATGCGTCGCGAGTCGTGCCGCTCGGTGCCGATGATGTGCAGGCCGCCGGCCTGGACCACGCGCTCGTGGTCCTCGTCGGTGGTGCGCCGGGCCTCGGCGAGCGCCGCGTCGTAGGTGGCCTTGTCCACTTCGGCCGGGTTGAGGCCCTGCTTGTGGAGGATGTCCGAGGCGAGTCCGGCCGGGTTGCCGCCGAGCAGGATGTCGGTGCCGCGACCGGCCATGTTCGTGGCGATCGTCACGGCGCCGGAACGGCCCGCCTGGGCGACGATGCCCGACTCCTTCTCGTGGAACTTGGCGTTGAGGACCTCGTGCTTGACCCCGCGCTGCTTCATGAGCGTCGCGAGGATCTCGGATTTCTCGACCGAGACCGTGCCGACGAGGACCGGTCGCCCGGCCTCCGTCATCTCCTCGATCTCGTCGATCAGGGAATTGAACTTGCCGCATCTCGTGGCGGAAGACGAGGTCGGACCCGTCCTCCCGGATCATCGGCCGGTGGGTCGGGATGGCCGTCACGTCGAGCTCGTAGATCTTGTAGAACTCCTCGGCCTCGGTCATCGCCGTGCCGGTCATGCCGGACAGCTTGTCGTAGAGCCGGAAGTAGTTCTGGAACGTGATCGTCGCGAGCGTCACGCTCTCGCGCTGGACGCGCAGCCCCTCCTTGGCCTCGATCGCCTGGTGCAGGCCCTCGCTCCAGCGCCGGCCGGGCATCTGGCGCCCGGTGAACTCGTCGACGATGACGATCTCGCCTTCCTTGACGATGTAGTCGCGGTCGCGCTTGTAGAGCGCGTGGGCCTTGAGCGCCTGATCGAAGTGGCGGGCCAGCCGCGGGTCGGCGTCGTACATGTTCTCGACGCCGAGCCAGCCCTCCATCTTGTTGATGCCCTCTTCGGTCGGGCTGACGGCGCGGTCCTTGAGGTCGACGAAGTAGTCGCCGCCCTCCTCGGCGCCCTCGGGGCGGGCCTTCATGCGCGGCACGAGCCGGGCGAACGTGAAGTACAGGTCGGCCGACTCCTCGGCCTGGCCGCTGATGATCAGCGGGGTCCGCGCCTCGTCGATGAGGATGTTGTCGACCTCGTCGACGATCGCGAAGGAGCGTTCGCGCTGCACGCGCTGGTCGAGCTCCGCCACCATGTTGTCGCGCAGGTAGTCGAAGCCGAATTCGTTGTTCGTGCCGTACGTGACGTCCGCCGCGTAGGCCTCGCGGCGCGAGACCGGCCGCAGGTTGACGAGGCGCTCGTCGTTGGTCGGATAGCCCGGCTCGAAGACGTACGACGCCTCGTGCGTGATCATCCCGACGCTGACGCCGAGGAACTGGAAGATCGGCCCCATCCACTGCGGGTCGCGTCGCGCGAGGTAGTCGTTGACGGTGACGACGTGGACGCCGCGCCCGGTGAGCGAGTTGAGGATCGCGGCGAGGGGAGCGACGAGCGTCTTGCCCTCGCCGGTCCGCATCTCCGCGATCTTGCCCTGGTGGAGGACGGCGCCGCCGATGAACTGGACGTCGAAGTGACGCATGTCCAGCGTCCGCTTCATCGCCTCGCGGGTCATCGCGAAGACTTCGGGGAGGACGTCGTCGAGAGCCTTGTTGAGGCGCTCGTTCTCGCGCTTGCGGCGCTCCTTGCGGAGGTCGTTGCGGCGCTCGCGATCGGGGTGGTTCAGCTCGTCGTCGCTCGGCTCCTCGCCGGCCGCGAGCTCGCGGATGTCGTCGCGGATCTCCGCGAACGTCGCGCGGATCTCGTCGTCGGACAGCGCCTCGTATTCGGACTCGAGTGCGTTGGCGGCGTCGACCTGCGGCTGGATCCGGCGCAGCTCACGGTCGTTTGAATCGATGAATCGGGAAAGCAGCTTCATGGCGCGGAAAGTATAGGCGCCGGGCGGTTCGGGCCCGGTTCAGGGCTCAGCCGAGGCGGAGGACGTGCGCCGCCGGGGCGGGCGCGGCGGCCGGCTCGGTGCCCCAGAACCCCGACGCGTAGCCTGCCACGAGGAGCACGAACGTGGCCGTGGCAAGGGCCAGCCAGAAGAGCACCGAGCGTGCCTTCGACGTCGGCTCCATCTCGGTGTTCTTGTGCTCCGGCAGCCGCTCGCCGCGCAGACCCGACCCCCAGCGCGGGGAACGCAGCTGGCGGCGCCAGTCCTTCTGGCTGCCCGCGCGCGGCTCGAGGCCGCCCTGGCCGTCGGGTCGGTGGAGCTGGAGTGACATGCGTCTCCCTCGCGGTCCGGCTCAGCCCGGCCGGCTGCGGGCGCCGACGCCGCCGATCGTGCCGGCCTCGCCGACCTCGGCCTGGTCGTCTTCCCCGCGGGTGTCCAGGCGGCCCTCGTGGCCGTCCTCCCAGAGGAGCATCTCCTGGGTGAACGACAGCTCGCTCGAGAACAGCGCGCCGACGGACTCACCGCGGTGGATGCGCCGGATCGCCTCGCCGATGAGCGGCGCCACCGACAGGGTCGTGATCTGGCGCAGCCGCTTGGCCGGCGGCAGGGGGATCGAGTCGGTCAGGACGAGCTCGAGCAGCGCGCTGTCGCGGATCCGGTCGATGGCCGGGTCGCTCAGCACGCCGTGCGTCGAGCACGCGTAGATCTCGGTGACGCCCTCCCGTTCGAGCGCGCGGACCGTCTCCATGAGCGTGCCGGCGGTGTCGATCTCGTCGTCGACGATCACTGCGCGACGGCCGCGCACCTCGCCGATGACGTTCATCAGCTCGGCCCGGTCGAGGTTGCCGATGCGCCGCTTCTCGATGATCGCGAGTGGCGCGTCGAGCAGCTCGGCGAACGCCCTGGCCCGCTTGGCGAACCCGAGGTCCGTCACGACCACGATGTTCTCGAGGTTCTTGTGGCGGATGTAGTTCGAGAGCAGATGGACCGCGGTCAGCTCGTCGACCGGGATGTTGAAGAAGCCCTGGATCTGGCCCTGGTGGAGGTCCATCGTCAGGACCCGGTCCGCGCCCGCGACCGTGATCATGTCGGCGATCAGGCGGGCCGTGATCGGCACGCGCGGCTGGTCCTTCTTGTCCGATCGGCCGTACGCGTAGAACGGGATGACCGCCGTGATGCGCCCGGCGCTCGCCCGCTTGAAGGCGTCGATCATGATCAGCAGTTCCATGATCGACTGGTTGACCGGGTGGGACGTCGGCTGGACGAGGAACACGTCCTTCTCGCGGACGTTGTCGAGGATCTTGACGAAGATGTTCTCGTTCGCGAACTGGAAGACCTCGGCCCGCCCGGGCTCAACCCCGAGGTAGCGGCAGATCTTCCGGGTCAGCTCCGGGTTGGCGTTGCCGTGGTAGATCTCGAACTGGTCCGCGTACAAGGGCGCCGTCTCCCGATCGCCGAACGTCCTCACGAGCCGATCACGCGCCGCTCGGTCCGGCCGGGCTTGGGGCACCCGGCTCAGGGGCCTCATCGTCGCCGATGCCCTCCCGGTCCGCAAGCCCGGCCCGGAACGCAGCGATGGCCACGACCCGGTCGCCCTCGGCGAGGCGCATGACGATCACGCCGCGCGCCCCGGACGAGTAGCGGTTGATCGTGTTCGTCTCGGTCCGGATCACCTGGCCGCCTGCCGAGATCAGGAGGAGCTCATCGTCCTCCTCGGTGACCTGCTGCACGGCCGCCACGACACCGGTCTTCTTGCCCTCGAGGGCGATCAGCCGCACGCCCTGGCCGCCGCGGTGCTTGCGGCGGAACTCGGTCAATGCGACCCGCTTGCCGTAGCCGGTCTCGGTGAGCACGAGCAGGTCGGCCTCCGGTTCGACGACCGTCATCGCGACCACGCTGTCGCCGGCCTTCTTCAGCAGGCGGATGCCGATCACCCCGGCCGCGTCGCGGCCCATCGGCCGCACCTCGTCCTCGGCGAAGCGGGCAATCATCCCTTCGGCGGTGGCGATGATGATGTCGTCGCTGCCGCTCGACACGTCCACCCAGGCGAGCTCGTCGTTGTCGTGGATCGTGACCGCCCGGATGCCGGTCGCGCGGACGCGCTCGAACTGCTCGAGCGGCGTCTTCTTGATGTGTCCCCGCCGGGTCGCCATCACGAGGAAGTGGCCCGGCTCGAAGTTCGGCAGCACGATGGTGGCCATCGGGACCTCGCCGGTTTCGACCTGCACCCCCGGCAGGTTGATGATCGGGATGCCCTTCGCCTGGCGACTCGCGTCGGGGATCGCGTGGACCTTGGCCGAGAAGACGCGGCCGCGGTTCGTGAAGAACAGCGCCCAGTCGTGGGTGTTGGCCACGATCAGGTGCTCGACCGCATCCTCCTCACGGGTGACGTGGCCGATGATCCCCTTCCCGCCGCGGTGCTGGCGGCGGTAGGTGTCGACCGGCTGGCGCTTGATGTAGCCCCGACCCGAGATGGTGATGACGACGTCCTCGTCGGCGATGAGGTCCTCGTCGGTCATCTCCCGGCTCGCGTCGTCCTCCACGCGCGTGCGCCGTTCGCCGGCGTACTTCTGCTTCAGCTCGCCGAGCTCGTCCTTGATGATCGCCAGCACCCGCGCCGTGTTGGCGAGGATGTCCTCGAGCTCGGCGATGAGCTGGATGACCTGGAGATACTCGTCCTCGATCTTCTTGCGCTCGAGCGCGGCCAGCCGGGCGAGGCGCATGTCGAGGATCGCCTGGGCCTGCAGCTCGGACAGGTCGAAGCGCTCCATCAGGTTCTTGCGCGCCAGCTCGACGTCGGCCGACTCGCGGATCGTGCTGATCACCTTGTCGAGGTTGTCGAGCGCCTTCTTGAGGCCCTCGAGGATGTGCGCCCGGGCACGCGCCTTGCCGAGGTCGAACTCCGTGCGCCGCCGGACGATCTCGCGGCGGTGGTCGACGTAGTGCTGCAGCACCGACTTGAGCGGCAGCGTCTGCGGCTGGCCGTCGACCAGCGCGAGCATGTTCATGTTGAACGCGAGCTGCATCGGGGTGTGCTTGAACAGGTTGTTCAGCACCTTGTGCGGGTTCGCGTCGCGCTTGATCTCGATGTAGATCCGCATCCCGTCGCGGTCGGACTCGTCGCGCAGGTCGGCGATGCCGTCGACCTTCTTGTCCTTCACGAGATCGGCCATCTTCTCGAGGAGCGAGGCCTTGTTCACCTGGTAGGGCAATTCGCTGACGATGATCGCGGTGCGGTCGCCGCGGACCTCCTCGAAGGCGACCTGCGCGCGCATGATCACGCGACCGCGGCCGTGGGCGTACATCTGGCGGATCGCGTCGACCGTCTCCCACTCGCCGGTGAGGGTGTTGCGCTGCTTCTCGTAGCGGAAGATCGTGCCGCCGGTCGGGAAGTCGGGGCCGTTGACGAAGCCGGCGAGCACGTCGTTCGTGAGGTCGGGATCGTCGATCAGCGCGACCGTCGCGTCGACGATCTCGCCGAGGTGGTGCGGCGGGATGTTCGTCGCCATCCCGACCGCGATGCCCGAGCTGCCGTTGATGAGCAGGTTCGGCAGCTTTGCGGGCAGGACCGACGGCTGCTGCTGCGTGCCGTCGTAGTTGTCCTCGAAATCGACCGTCTCCTTGTCGATGTCGGCGAGCAGCTCGGACGAGATCGCCGTGAGGCGCGCCTCCGTGTAGCGCATGGCGGCCGGCGAGTCGCCGTCGACCGAGCCGAAGTTGCCCTGGCCGTCGACGAGCGGGTAGCGCATCGAGAAGTCCTGGGCCAGCCGCACGAGCGCGTCGTAGAGGGCCACGTCGCCGTGCGGGTGGTACTTGCCCATGACCTCGCCGACGATCGCCGCGCACTTGCGGAACGAGCTCGTCGAGGACAGCCCCATCTCCCCCATCGTGTAGAGGATCCGGCGGTGGACCGGCTTGAGCCCGTCACGGACGTCGGGCAGGGCGCGCGCCACGATCACGCTCATCGCGTAGTCGAGGTAGCTCACGCGCATCTCGTCTTCGATGCGCGTTGCGCGGACGTTGCCCATGTTGTCGGTCACGAAGCGTCTCCTGCGGTCACGTCAGCGGTGGCTCCGGCATGTCGCGGCCGAGGCCCATGCCGGCGAACTGCGCGGCGGTCGCGGCAGCCCGTGAGGTGGATGGAGCGCCCGGCCGGCGGCGGATGCCGTCGAGGCGGGCACGAAGATCGGCCGCGCTGGCGGCCGGCAGCTTGTGCAGCGTGTCGCGGACGACCCAGGCACGATGGCCGTCGGCCGTCGCGTGCGCGGTCTCGGCCTCGTCGGTCACGAACGCCGCGACGGCAGCCTGGTCCACGAGGGTCAGCGAGCGGAGCGCCCAGGCAAGTGCCTTCTGGACGTCGGGCTCGGCATCGCCCATCAGGTCGGCGATGAGCCCCAGGCCGTGGTCGGCGACGTCCGGCTCGCGGCCTCGCCGCCGGTCCACGAACGGCATCGTGGCGATGGTCGAGCCGACCAGGCGGCGCTCCCAGCGCGACGGGCTGAACACGAGCTGCTCGAGCTCGGCCCAGCGGTACGACTCGAGCAGGATGCCGCGCCCGTACGGGTGGGCCAGGGTGTCGACCGTGATCCAGTCGCCTGCCTCGCGGCTGCCGCGGCGGAGCAGCTGCCAGGTGCGCTCCGGCTCGTCCTTCACGAGCTGCTCGAGGATGCCGAAGGCGAACCAGCGGATCTCGAGGGGCGTGCTGCGATAGAGCCGATCCGCGATGAACAGGAGGGCGGACGGGGACACGCCGCGGATCTCGGCGCGGAAGCCGCGAGCGACCGCCGCGTTCAGCGGCCAGCGGACGCCGAGCACCGGTCCCAGACCGGGCGCGATGCGCCGCTCGCCCTCGAGGTATTCGGGGTCGGCGAGGCGGGCGAAGCCGGCCTCCAGCTCCCGGGCGAAGCCGTCGGGATCGTGGACCAGGTCGGCAAGCGCGTGTCCGAGCTGTTCGGCCTCTTCGCGGCGCTCCGCCACGAAGGCCACCGCCCGGGCCGTCGTCTCGCTGCGCGGCGGATCGGCAGTCATGGTCAACGGCGTGCCCCCGTGCCGGGCACATCGCTGCCGGCCCGGAAGCCGTATCGCTCCTGGAGCTCACGCTTGCGCTCCTGGGTCGCGGCGACGTACAGGGCGTCGGCGGACGCGAGGAGCGTGCCGTCGGCAACATCGACGATCGAGCCGGCCGTGGTGACCAGCCGCCGGCGCATCTCGGTGACCCAGCCTTCGGCCCGGATGATCCGGTCAACCGGCACGGGACGCTTGAAGTCGACCGCGAGGCGAGCCGTCACACCCCAGTTGTCGGCGCCGACGAGCGACCAGGCCATGACCTCGTCCAGGATCGTGCACAGGATGCCGCCGTGGGCGATGCCCTCCCAGCCCTCAAAGCGCCGCTCGAGGCGGAGCTCCGTCCAGGATCGCCCCTCCTCGATGTGGATCTCGAGCTGCATGCCGTGCGTGTTGAGCGTCCCGCAGGCGAAGCAGTTGTGGGGCGAGAACTCGAAGGTCGTCCCGGGCGCGCGCACGACCGCCGTCGCCGTGGCCTCAGATGTCAAGGTTCTGGACCTTGCGGGCCTCGGCCTTGATGAAGTCCTTGCGCGGCCCGACCTTCTCGCCCATGAGCATCGTGAAGATCTCGTCGGCGAGGGCGGCATTCTCGAGGTCGATCCGGAGCAGCGTGCGCGTTTCCGGGTTCATCGTCGTTTCCCAGAGCTGGTCGGCGTTCATCTCGCCGAGGCCCTTGAACCGCTGCACCGTCAGGTTCTTGACGTTCATCTCCTTGATGATCCGGTCGCGGTCCTTCTCGGACTGCGCGTAGCGGGTCACCTTGCCCGTGCTGACGCGATACAGCGGCGGCTGGGCGATGTACAGGTAGCCGGCTTCGAGGACCTCCGGCATGTGCCGGTAGAAGAAGGTCAGCAGCAGCGTCCGGATGTGCGCTCCGTCGACGTCGGCATCGCTCATGAGGATGATCCGGTGGTAGCGCAGCTTCGAGATGTCGAAGCCCTCGCCGATCCCGGCTCCCAGGGCAATGATCAGGGGGCGGATCTTCTCGCTCGAGAGGACCTTGTCGAGCCGTGCCTTCTCGACGTTGAGCATCTTGCCGAACATCGGGAGGATCGCCTGGAAGCGGCGGTCGCGGCCGGCCTTGGCCGAGCCCCCGGCCGAGTCGCCCTCGACGATGAACAGCTCGCTCTTCGACGGCTCGCGCTCCTGGCAGTCCGCGAGCTTGCCGGGCAGGGACAGCCCCTCGAGCGCGCCCTTGCGGATCACGAGATCGCGCGCCTTGCGGGCGGCCTCGCGGGCGCGGGCGGCCGTGAGGCACTTCTCGATGATCCGGCGGCCGTCGGACGGGTTCTCGTCGAGGTACTGACCGAGGCTGTCGGCAACCGCCGTCTGGACCTGGCCCTTGACCTCGGCGTTGCCGAGCTTCGCCTTGGTCTGCCCCTCGAACTGGGGATCGGTCAGCTTGACGCTGATCACGGCGGTCAGGCCCTCGCGGACGTCGTCGCCCGAGAGGTTGGTGTCCGAGTCCTTGAGGATGGCCGCCCGGCGGGCCCAGTCGTTGAGCGAGCTCGTCAGCGCTGCCCGGAAGCCGGTCACGTGCGTGCCACCGTCAACCGTGTTGATGTTGTTGGCGAACGCCAGCACGTTCTCGGTGTACGTGTCGTTGTACTGCAGCGCGACCTCGACCGCAGCGGTGCCCTCCTTGCGCTCGACATAGATCGGGCGGTTGTGGAGGACCTCCTTGTTGCGGTTCATGTGGCGTACGAACGACTGGAGTCCGCCCTCGAAGTAGAAGGAGCGCTCCCGGTCCGAGCGCTCGTCGATGAGCGTGATCCAGACGCGTTTCGTGAGGTAGGCCGACTCGCGCAGCCGCTCGGCCACCATGTCGAACGAGTAGTCGGTGGTCTCGAACATCTGGGGATCGGCACGGAACGCCGTCCGCGTGCCGCGCCGCTGGGCCTGGGGGCCGAGCTTTGAGACGTTCTTCTTCGGCTTGCCGCGCTCGTACTCCTGCATCCAGACGTACCCGTCGCGCGCCGACTCGACGCGCAGCCACTCGGACAGCGCGTTGACGACGCTCACGCCGACGCCATGGAGGCCGCCGGAAACCTTGTAGCCGCCGCCGCCGAACTTGCCGCCGGCATGGAGGACCGTGTGGACGACCTCGAGCGCGTCCTTGCCGGTCTGGTGCTTGCCGACCGGCACGCCGCGGCCGTCGTCCTGCACGATCACGGTGCCGTCCTTCTGCATCGTCACCGTGATCTCGGTCGCGAACCCGGCCATCGCCTCGTCGATCGAGTTGTCGACGACCTCCCACACCAGGTGGTGGAGACCGCGTTCGTCGGTCGAGCCGATGTACATGCCGGGGCGGCGACGAACGGCCTCGAGGCCCTCGAGGACCTGGATACTGGCCGCCGTGTAATCGGAACCGGCACCGCGCTTCGCCCGTCGACCGTTCGTCGCGGTCGCGGGTGGTTGGCGGGTGGCTTCGTGGGTCACGCGGTTCCTCCGGTCAGTCGGTCATAGAGCCGTCCCAGCTCTTCGTCGCTGTAGTACTCGATCACGATCCGCCCGCCCTTGCGGGACTTCGCCAGGCTGACCTTCGTGCCGAGGGACCTGCGCAGGTCCTCCTCGACGCGCTCGAGGTCCGGGTCGAGCCGGCGCGCGCGCGGCTCGCCGTGTGGTTCCGGCTTCGGGGCGCGCAGGCGGCGCACCAGCTCCTCGGTCTGGCGGACGGAGAGCTCCTGGCCGACGACCGAATCAAGGACGCGGTCCTGGAACTCGGCAGCGAGGCCGCCGAGCGCGCGGGCATGACCTTCGGTCAGGCGCCCCTCTGCGACAGCCAGCTGGACTGCCGGCGCGAGATCGAGCAGCCGAAGCGTGTTGGCGACGGTGGATCGAGCACGGCCCACGCGCTCGGCGATGGTCTCCTGCGAGAAGCCGAACTGCTCGATCAGCTGGCGGTAGGCCATGGCAGTCTCGATCGGGTCCAGGTCCGAGCGCTGCAGGTTCTCGACGAGCGCAAGCTCGAGGCGTGCCGGGTCGCTGACCTGGCGGATCACGGCCGGGATCCGCTCCAGGCCGGCCGCCTGCGCGGCACGGAGACGGCGCTGACCAGCCACCAGCTCATAGCCGTCGAGCGTCTCGCTGACGAGGATGGGCTGGATCACGCCGTGTTCGGCGATGCTCGCGGTGAGCGTCGCCAGCTCCGCCTCGTCCATCCGCTGCCGGGGCTGGTACGGATTGGGACGGATCCGCGCGAGCGGGATCTCGGTGATGCCCGGTTGCGAGGACGGTCGCTGCGGGATCAGTGCGGCGAGACCACGGCCGAGGCCCTGGGCTCGCTCTGGTCGAACGGTCATGCCACCCTCACTGCCGGTACGCCCCCGACGTTGAGCCCATCCTGTGCTCGGATCTCCGTCGCGAGCGCCTCATACGCCTCCGCTCCACGCGAGTCGGGCCGGTACATCGAGATCGGTAGCCCGTGACTCGGCGCTTCGGAGAGCCGAACGCTCCGCGGGATGACCGTCTCGTAGACCGCGCGGCCGAGATGCCGGCGAACCTCGGCCGCGACGTCGGCGGAGAGGTTCGTGCGGGCGTCGTACATCGTGAGCACGACGCCCTTGATCGCGAGCGCGGGGTTCAGATGGTCTCGAACGAGGTTGATGGTGGCGATCAGCTGGGTCAGTCCTTCGAGTGCGTAGTACTCACACTGGATCGGGATGAGTACCGAGTCCGCGGCGGTCAGTGCGTTGACGGTCAACAGGCCGAGCGATGGCGGCGAGTCGACCAGGATGTAGTCGTATTCCGGAGCGATTTCCCGAACGAGACGGGACAACCGTCGCTCGCGCTGCTCGAGCGGCGCCAGTTCGATCTCCGCCCCTGCAAGCGCGATCGACGACGGTACGACCGTGAGTCCTTCGACGGGTCCGGCGACCAGCAAATCCTGGAGCCGAACATCATCGATGACCGCGTCGTAGATCGAACGATCGAGTGCGTTTCGGTCCAACCCCAACCCGCTCGTGGCATTGCCCTGCGGATCGAGATCGATGACGAGAACCCGCGTGCCGGAGTTGGCTAAGTAGCTCGCCAGGTTGACCACGGTCGTGGTCTTGCCGACGCCCCCCTTCTGGTTCGCGCAGGCGATGACCTGCCCCACTCAGTCGCCCAACCGGAACGCACTCACGGAACGTAATTCTAGCATTTCAGGCCGGTTTCCTCCTTCCACGGACGGTATCGGAAGGAGCTCACCCAGCGCTTAGCTGCGAATTCGATCAGGCGTCTTGTTTCACGTGAAACAGCGAACCCTGGTGGCGGGACCGCTGCCTCGTGTGTTTCACGTGAAACGGTCCGGCCGGTCCGACCGGCCGGCGCATTGGACCCATCTGTCCGTGGTTCGAAGGTACGGCCGCTCCTCGTTGCCGGGGCGCACCTCTCCGTGGGATACTCCGCCCGACGTCGCCGCCGTAGTCGACCGAGGTGGAAGGCACCAAGCGAGCGAGCGACCCTGGCGAACGCCGAGGATCGACCGCTCTATGACCCTGCTCTTCGCGGCGTTTGGCGGGATCGTCGCCGCGCTCCTGGAGTCTACGGTCATCCCTTATCTGCGGATCGGCGACGCCCAACCGCACCTTCTCTTCGTTCTAGCCATCATCGTCACCGTGGTCGGGGGGTTCGACCGCGGGCTCGTCTTTGCCTTCGTGGGCGGACTCTTCCTCGATGTCTTTACACAGCGACCGCTCGGGATCTCAGCATTCGCGCTGCTGCTCTCCGTTGGCGGTGTCGCACTACTCAGTCGGGTCATGTCGCGGGCCCGACCGCTCGTCCCGATCGTTGCGACCGCCTTGTTGAGCCTTGTGTACTCGATGTCACTGTTCGTCACTTACTCAGCGCTCCAAGGGGCCGCCGCATCGAGCAACGCCGTGAGCCTGTTTCTGCCGTCGATCGCGTATGACGTCGTGCTCGCCGCCCTGCTTGGTCCGTTGCTGGTGTCGTTCGCAGATCGTCGAGCCGAGGCCGAGCGACCCGAGTGGTAACCGAGTACCTCGACCGGCGCGTGGAGCCGGCGCGGCGGTTGTCGCGCTTCCTCGTTTTCGCGCTCGCCGCGATCCTGGCCCTGAGCTCGCTGACGGCGCGCCTGTTCTACCTGCAGATCACCAACGGGGTCGAATACAGCGCGCTCGCTGAGCAGAACCGAACGGCGCTGCAATCGGTCCCGGCGCCGCGCGGCTTGATCTTCGACCGCAAGGGCCGACCGCTCGTAACGAACGCCGCCATGTACAGCGTGAAGGTCCGCGCAGCCGATATCCCCGAAGAGCGCCGAGACGAGGTGGTCGGGCGCCTCGCAGCATTGCTCAATACGGACGTCACCGAGATCAACACTGCCATCGACACGAACCCCGGCTCCCGGTTCGACCTCGTGAGGATCGCCGAGAACGTCAACGAATCGACCGCCGGGATCATCGCGGAGTCCCGATCAGAGCTCCCGGGGGTCGAGGTGGCTGTCGAGGCGGTCCGCGAGTACCCGGAAGGGCCGACTCGTGTCGCAGATCCTCGGGTACACGGGCCCGATCTCGCCCGAGCAGTACAAGGACATGCGAGGGGACGGCTACCTTCGCGACGACTGGATCGGCAAAGCCGGAGTCGAGGCGACGTACGAAACCGACCTTCGCGGCGTGTACGGGATCGAATCAGTCGCCCGGAACGCATCGGGCCGCCGCGGCGACGTGCTCCAGACGGTGCGCAATGTCCGCCCGGGCAACTCGCTGACGCTCACCATCGACGTCCGCGAGCAGAAACTGGCGGAGCGCGCCCTGAAGTGGGCCATGAAGTCGGTGGGCATGACGCGAGGCGTCGTCATCGTGATGAACCCGCAGACGGGTGAAGTCCTCGCCCTGGTCAGCCTCCCGACCTACGACAACAACGACTTCGCCCGCGGGATCAGCAACGCGGACTACGCGAAGCTGTTGAAGAACAAGGACAAGCCGCTCACCAACCACGCCGTCCAGGCGCACTACCCGCCCGGATCGACGTACAAGCTCGTGACGGGGACCGGGGTGCTGGCCGAGAAGGAGATCACCCCCAGCACCCTGGTCATGACACGGCCGTTCCTGACGCTGGGCGGCACACGCTTCTACGACTGGAACCATCGCGGCTTCGGTCCATGCAACATCTTCTGCGGGTTCGGGCACTCGAGCGACACGTTCTTCTTCCAGATGGCCGGCAAGCTCGGCGCCGATCGCCTCGCCAAGTACGGACACCAGTACGGGTTCGGCAAACCGACCGGGATCGACCTGCCGAACGAGGTGTCCGGCATCGTGCCCTCGAACAAGTGGAAGCAGGACGCACTCGGCGCACCGATGTTCGGCGGTGAGGTCTACCAGTCGGGGATCGGACAGGGCTACGACGTCGTCACGCCGATCCAGCTGATCAACGCCTACGCGGCCCTCGCCAATGGCGGGAAGCTGTACAAGCCACAGGTGGTGCGCGAGATCATCGGGCCGGACGGCGAGGTCGTCCGCCCATTCAAGAAAAAGCTCATCCACAAGCTGGACGTGCCCAAGAGCGTCCTGACGACGATGCGCAAGGCCGCTCGCAGCGTGGTGACGGTCCGGCACACGTACAACCTCGTCGACATGCCGATCCGGATCGCGGGCAAATCGGGTACCGCCGAGTTCGGGGTCCGCGACAGCAAGGGACGACTGCCCTACAGCCAGTGGTTTGTCGGGTTCGTCCCCAAGGATCCCAAGAAGGGCAGCTTCGCGAAGCCCACCTCGGAGCTCATCTGCCTGGCGTTCGCGTACGACTCGCGCACCGTCGGAAACGTGGCCACCGAGATCGTCAAGTACTACTACATGCTCCACTACGGCATCAAGAAGGATTACCGCAACCACGGCCTCCTCCAGCGCGGCAACTTCTACCAGAGCAACTGAGATGCCGGCCGACGAACTCCAGGGCAGGGCAGCACCGATGGGCGTGATCCGCGCGGATTCGGTGCGCGTGACGGACTGGGCCGGCCGCTCGGCCGGGTCGGTGTGGCGCGCGTTCGACCTCCAGCTCGTCACGTATGCCGGACTGCTGGTCGCGATCGGCCTCGTGATGGCCTACACGAACAGCCTCGAGAACGGGCGCCTGTCGCTTCAGGCGGGGACCACGTTCTCGCGCGGTCTGATGTGGGCGGGGATCGCAATCGTGATGTTCCTGATCGCGACCGCATTCGACTACAAGTGGCTCAAGACCTTCGCCTGGCCGCTGTACGGCTTCCAGATCGGCCTGCTGCTGCTGACCCTGGCCATCGGCGATGGGGTCAGCGGCGCCGCCCGCTGGGTGCGCATCGGTGACATCACGTTCCAGTTCAGCGAGCTGGCCAAGGTCCTGATGATCATCGTCCTGGCGAACTACCTGGGCAGCCGCCAGGGCAAACTCGATTCACTGCCGGCCGTCCTCGGGGCGTGCCTCCTCGTCGGGCCGCCGCTGGCGCTCGTGATGATGCAGCCGGACCTCGGAACGTCCCTCGTCTTCGCGGCGATCCTCGCGGGCATGCTCTGGATGTCCGGGGCGAGCCTGAAGTGGCTGCTGACGCTCGGCGCGATCGGGGTCGCGTTGATCCCGTTCGCGTGGAACAACCTGCTGCGCGACTACCAGAAGGCGCGACTCGAATCGTTCCTCAACCCCCAGGTCGACGTGCAGGGGTCGGGCTATCAGCTCTACCAGGCGCAGATCGCCGTCGGATCCGGCGGCTGGATCGGAAAGGGGCTGACGAACGGGACCCAGGGCCAGGGTGACTATCTCCCCGTCCAGACCACCGACTTCGTGTTCGCGGTGCTGGCCGAGGAGCTCGGCTTCATCGGCGCGATCGTGCTGTTCGTCCTGTTCGGGTTGCTGATCTGGCGGCTCCTCGTCGGAGGCTGGCGATCGAAGGACCCGTTCGGCACGATGTTCGCGGCCGGAATGGCGTCGATGATCCTGTTCCAGGTCGTGGTGAACGTGGGCATGGTCCTCGGCGTCGCACCGATCACGGGCATCCCCCTTCCGTTCGTGACCCATGGTGGCGCTTCGCTCGTGAGCATGGCCATCGGGCTCGGGATCATGCAGAGCATCAACATTCGCCAGAACACACGGGCTGAATGGTGATCCGCCCGACTCCGTGGAGCGACCCAGCTAGCCGGCGCTGAGCACGTCCGGCGTGCCGGGTGGTGGCGGCTCGATCCCGAGGTCACGCCCGAGCTCCTCGAGCGAGCCCGCCTCCTCCGGGCGGACTGAGCCGGCGGAACAGGTAGCGCACGACGTCTCGCCCGGCTGCCGTCACCGGCAGGGCGAGGATCGCGCCGAGCAGCCCGGCGAGCGATCCACCGATGATCAGCGCGAAGAGGATGACGGCCGGGTGGAGCTTGACGGCATCGCCCTGGATCTTCGGCACCAGCAGGTAGTTCTCGAGTTGCTGCACCGCCAGGTACAGGAAGAACGCGGCGACAACCGCCTCGAGACCGGCCGTCGCCGCGAGGAGGATCGCCGGAACGGCGGCGATGATCGGTCCGATGACCGGCAGCAACTCGAGGATCCCAGCGATGATCGAGAGCAGGACGGCGTACCTGCCGAAGATCGGGTCGACCGTGACGCTCAGGAGCATGAGCCCGACGAACGTCATCACGCCGACCGTGAGCCCGAGCAGCAGCTGTCCGCGGACCCATTGGCCGAACACCCGCTCGACGATCCGGAGCGTGGCCCAGGTGTCCGGTCTCCAGGCGGCGGGCAGCGAGCGGTCGAAGACCTCGAGCAGCCGGACGCGGTCCTTGAGGATGTAGAAGGCCCACACCGGGATCAGGAAGTAGGCAAAGATCCCGCCGAGGAAGGTCGTCGCCCCGGTGACCAGCGGCAGCAGGACCGCGGGGTTGAAGCTCGACTCGCCGGTCGTGAGCGCCTCGATCGCCGCGTCGATGTATTCGCGCAGGGCAGGCGGAATGTCGAGCCCCGCGTAGATCTCGGCGAGGCGCTTGAGCTGTTCGTTGAACTGCTCCATGAGGGCAGGAAAGTCCTCGACGAACTGGGTCGCCTCGTTGATCAGCGGCTGAAGCGTCAGGTTGAGGAACTCCACGATCGCGATGATCGCGACCACGTAGACGAACAGGATCGCCAGCAGGCGCGGGACGCGCGCCCGGGTAAGCCAGCGCACCGGTGGATCGAGCAGGTACACGAGCAGCAGGCCGACGATGAACGGTCGGACCGCGTCGCGGGCCATCCAGAGCACGAGCCCAACCACCACCGCGGCGCCGATGAGCACTGCCACACGCGGCGACAGGGGCGCCATGCGCCGCCGTCCCGACGCGTCGATCTCCACGAATGGAGCTGGCGGGAGAGCCGCGGACCAGTGCGCTGCCGCCGCCGCCGCGACGGGGTCCCGGCCTCCCAGCTCCGCATCGGCCACAGGCTCGGAAGGGGGGGCAGTGTCGGCTGCAGGCTCCGCCGGTTCGGAGGTCGGATCGTGGGGCTCGCTGCGCGGGGACGGATCGTTGCGCGCGGGCTCGTCCACGTGCCGCAGACTACCAGACGTGGACGGCCCGCCCGACCGCCCCCGATCCGAGTCCCGCCAACGCTGGCGTCTTGTCGTGCGCCGCTCCGCCGATGCCCCCTCGCTGAGCCACCGCGAGGTGGCCGACGGCTGGGAGGCGGCGGTCATCGCGAGCGGCCTTCCGGTCGCATTCACGGACGCCGCCCGGCCGCGACCTCGCCTGTCGTTCGGAGCCCCGCTCCCGCTCGGGATCGCTGCGGACGCCGAGCTGATCGACCTGGTGCTCGTGGAACGACTGCCCGCGTGGCGGGTCCGCGAGGAGCTGACCGCCCTGCTCCCCGAAGGCTGGTCGCTCGTGGACCTCTATGACGTGTGGCCGGCCGGACCGCCGCTCCCCGGGAGGGTCGTCGCGGCCGACTACCGCATCGTGCTGGCGGGAGACGCCCGGGGCGAGATCGTGGATGACGCCGCCAGGGTCATGCTCGGGTCACGAACGTTGCCGCGCGATCGTTCCCGGGGAACGGAGACGGTCCGCTATGACCTCCGGCCACTGATCGTCGATCTCAGGGTGGACGCCGGGCCGCCCGTTGTCGTCCGCACGCGCACGCGCTTCCATCCCGAGCTCGGCACGGGACGTCCCGAGGAGGTCCTCGCCGCGCTCGCCGAGGCAGCGGGTCAACCCCTGAGCCGCCGAGGCGATCGTCCGCGAGCGGCTGATCCTCGCCGACGACCCGGACGCGCCCGGTCCGCCCGCCGCCACGCACGATTGACCGAGGCGGCGCTCCGCCGTACACTTCTCGTTCGCGCCTCGGTCCTGCCGAGCGCATTTCCCTGTCCACGTCGCGGTCGTTCCGTGCGACCGCCGCCCACTCCTGAGGATCCATGTACGCAGTCATCGAGACCGGCGGGAAGCAGTACCGCGTCGAGGTCGGCACCGAGCTCGAGGTCGAGCTCCTCGACGTCGAGCCGGGCAACACGATCACGCTCGATCGCGTCCTGCTCGTCGCCGACGGCGACGACGCGTCGGTCGGTCAGCCGCTCGTCGCGAATGCGGCCGTCAGCGCCGAGGTCCTCCGTCAGACCCGCGGCGACAAGGTCATCGCCTTCAAGTACCGCCCGAAGGCGCGCCGCCGCGTCAAGAAAGGGCACCGGCAGGATCTGACGGTCCTGCGCATCAGCGACATCACGCTCGGCACCAAGAGCGCGGCGAAGACCGAGAAGAAGGCCAGCGACGAGGCCAGGACCGAGCGAGCGCGGCTCGAGGCGGCTGCGGCCGAGCAGGCTGCCGCCGACGCCGAGCTCGCGGCCAAGCTTGCCGCTCGAACCAAGACGGAAGAGACGGCCGAGAAGCCGAAGCGCGGTCGCGCGAAGGCGGCCGAGGCTCCGGCCGAGCCCGAGGCGACCACGGCCACCGCGGCGGAGACCAGCGCCGAAGCGACCGAGACGAAGCCGAAGCGGACGCGCGCGAAGGCCAGCGGAACCGATGCGGCTCCTGCGGCCGAGGCAGAGGCAGAGGCAAAGCCCAAGCCGAAGCGCACCCGCACCACGAAGAAGGACGAGTAGCAGCATGGCCCACAAGAAGGCTGGCTCCAGCTCGAAGAACGGCCGCGACAGCGTTGGCCAGCGACTCGGCGTGAAGGCCGGTGACGGACAGACCGTGACCGCCGGCTCGATCATCGTGCGCCAGCGCGGGATGACGTTCCTGGCGGGCCCGGGCACCGGGCTCGGCGGTGACTACACCGTGTTCGCCATGGTCGACGGGACGGTCAAGTTCGAGCACGCCACAAAATCGAAGAAGCGCATCCGGGTCATCGCCGGCGACGCGGCCGAGGCGGCTCAGCCCGCCGACGCCGTCGCGTCGGCCTAGACCCACAAGCCGGCGACCACCGGCGGGCGATGCCCGCACGGAAGGCGTTGGAGGAGTAACCGAACAACCGTGAAGGCCGACATCCACCCCAAGTACTACGAAGCGAAGGTGCACTGCGGCTCGTGTGGCACCGAGTGGACCGTTGGCTCCACCCGCCCCGAGCTCCGCGTCGACGTGTGCAGCAACTGCCACCCGTTCTTCACCGGGAAGCAGACGATCATCGATACGGCCGGCCAGGTCGAGCGCTTCCAGAAGCGCCTGGAGCGCCAGGTCCGGACCAGCTGACCCTTCGAACACCGAAATCCCACGGCCGGCCCCACGGGCCGGCCGTTTCGATTCCGTCCGGCCTCGCGTCGTGGGTCGCTGGACGTTCCTTCCAGCGGCAAACAGGTCCAGATGGAACGCCGGCTGCTCCATTCCGCGGTTGCGGAGCCTCGGCTGCCGCCGGGCGGAACGCCGGAGGACCCTTGCGGCAAATCGGCCGTCGGATTGATCGCTCGGCGTTCCACGACAGGTACGCGGGCGCCATCGCGTCGTTCGGACGGGTCGATTGGCGAGCGCTGATCGTCCGGCATGGATACGTGACGACCGTTTGGGCAGGACCCGTCGCCGAAGCCGGTAGACTTCCTCGCATGTCCCGCTTCACCTACGGCGGCCAGGCCCTGATCGAGGGTGTGCTGATGCGCGGCCGCGACGCGATCGCCGTCGCCCTGCGCCATCCGGACGGCCGGATCGTGTACGCGACCGAGCGGCTCGATTCGGGCGTCCACGGCACCCGCTATTCGAAGCTGCCGTTCCTGCGAGGGCTCGTCGTCCTGTACGAGACGCTGGTCGTCGGCACGCGCTGGCTGGTCCGGAGCGCCAACGTGCAGGCCGCGGAGGACGGCGTCGAGCTCGGCAAGGGCGCGATCACGCTCATGCTCGGGATCACGCTCACCCTCGGCATCGGAGTCTTCTTCCTGCTGCCGCTGTTCATCGCGACCTTCACGGCGGGCGACATCGAGAACGACCTCATCCAGCACATGATCGAGGGGCTCGTCCGGGTCGGGATCTTCCTCGGCTACCTGGTGCTGATCTCGCAGATGGGGGACATCAAGCGCGTCTTCCAGTACCACGGCGCCGAGCACATGACGATCCACGCGCTCGAGGCGGACGACCCGCTGACGGTCGAGGCGGTTCGCAAGTACCCGACGGCCCACCAGCGCTGCGGCACCGAGTTCCTGGTCGTCGTGATCATCCTGTCGATCTTCGCGTTCTCGCTGGTCGGACGGCAGCCGCCGCTGATCATGATTGCCAGCCGGCTGCTGCTGATCCCGATCATCGCCGCCGTCGGCTACGAGATCCTCCGCTTCGGCGCGCGCCATCGCGGCAATCCGGCGATCAAGGTGCTGATGTATCCCGGGATCCTGGTCCAGATGATCACGACCAAGCGACCGACCGACGACATGATCGAGGTGGCGATCGTGTCGATGCAGGAGGCGCTCAGCGCGGATGGCGAGACCATCCCTGCCAACTCCGAGCAGCTCGAACACGACCCGATGCGCCTCGGCCCGGCCACCGTCGAGCCCGCCGACTCCAGCGTTCCCGTCCCGCCGCAGCCCACGGCGGCTTCGCCAGGCGAGCCGCCCAGCCGGTCATGACCGGCCTGGACGCCAAGCTCGCCGAGGTCGCCGACCAGTACGACGACCTGCAGGCCCGGTTCTCGCTCCCCGAGACCTCGGCGGACCCCGACGCGTTGCGGCGCCTCGGCCGCGAGCTCGCGAGGCTGGAACCGGTCGTCGCCGCGTACCGCCAGCTCGAGGAGGCACGGCGCGAACTGAGCGGAGCCCGCGAGATGCGCGACGCCGAGTCCGACGACGAGCTCAAGCAGATGGCCCGCGACGAGATCGACCGGCTCGAAGCCCTCGAGGCGCGCCTGCTCGAGGATCTGCGCGTGCTGCTGCTGCCGCGCGACCCGAACGACGATCGTGACGTGATCCTCGAGATCCGTGCCGGCGCCGGCGGTGAGGAGGCCGCGCTCTTCGCTGCGGAGCTCTACCGGATGTACGCCCGGTACGCGGATCGCCACCGCTTCACGCCGGAGCTGATGAGCCTCAACGAGACCGGGATCGGCGGGGTCAAGGAGGCGATCGTCTCGATCCACGGCGACGGCGCGTACAGCCGCCTCAAGTTCGAGGGCGGCGTTCATCGCGTCCAGCGCATCCCGGCGACGGAATCCTCCGGCCGGATCCACACCTCGACCGCCACCGTGATCGTCATGCCCGAGGCGGACGAGGTCGAGGTCGAGATCGACGAGGACAGGGACCTCCGCATCGAGGTCAAGCGCTCGTCCGGCCCCGGCGGACAGTCCGTCAACACGACGGACTCCGCGGTGCGGATCACCCACCTGCCGACCGGGTTGGTGGTCGAGATCCAGGACGAGAAGAGCCAGCACAAGAACAAGGCGAAGGCGATGTCGGTGCTCCGCTCGCGCCTGCTCGAGCGCAAGCTCGCCGAGCAGCGCGACGCCGATTCCGCGACGCGCCGTTCGATGGTCGGTTCGGGCGATCGCTCGGACAAGGTCCGCACCTACAACTTCCCCCAGGATCGGGTGACGGACCACCGGATCGGGAAGACGGTCCACAACCTGCCGGCGGTCATGGACGGCGAGATCGACGACCTGATCGACGCCCTGAACATGGCCGAGCAGGCAGAGCTGCTCGCCGCGGTCACCGGCCAGAACGGGGATCGCTGACCCGATGGCTCGTGCCGAGGAGGCTCGCAGCGCCACCCACGCGGCACCCGCGGACGACGTCGACGCGGCCGCGATCCGCTGGTTCGACCCGGTCACCATGCCGATCGCGCGGGCGACCGACCTCGGCTCGGTCCAGGTCATCAAGCACGGCGACCTGTTCCTGCTGACCGATCCCTTCGGCGACGTCCACGTCGACTCCCGCGGGCTCGGCCTGTACGACCGGGACACTCGCCTGCTGTCCTGCTCGCAGCTGCGCGTCAACGGCGCCCGGCCGGTGCTGCTGCAGGGCTCGGCCGGCGGAAACTTCCGGGCCACGATCCAGCTCACCAACCCGACGATCGACCGCAACATCGAGTCCAAGGTGAACCCGCTCGACGACCTCTCCGGGCGAAAGATCGGGATCGCGCGCGACCGGATGCTGTCGCTCGAGGGTCTCGAAGAGCGGCTCACCGTGGAGAACTACGCGGAGCACCCCGAGACGGTCACGATGGAGCTCGAGCTCGGGATCGACGGCGCCGACATCTTCGAGGTCCGCGGGCGGGTGCGCGACCGGCGCGGGACGCTCCACCCGGCGGCCGTGCTACCGGCGCGGGCAACCTTCCGCTACGACGGCCTCGACGGTCGCCGGCGCTCGACGTACCTGCGCTTCAGCGGTCCGGCAGACGAGATCGAACCGGTCGAAGCGCCTCGGGAAGGCTCCGAGTCCGGGGCCTGGTTGCGCCTCCGCTGGACCTGGCCCCTCGCGCCCGGCCAGCGACGTGAGCTGCGCTGGGTCGTCTGGGCGTCCGTGACCGACGCCGAAACCGCGGGCGACAGTCCGGCCGAGCTGTTCCCGGACGCGCCCCGGATCGACGAGGGCGAGCCGAGCGGCGCCTACCACGCCTGGTCGCGGAGCACCGCCGAGGTTGACACCGACCACGAGCTGTTCAACCTCACGGTGTCGCGCTCCGTGGCCGACCTCCGGCTGCTGATCAACGAGACGCCGGGTGAGGGCGAGCGCTATCTCGCCGCGGGCGTGCCGTGGTTCAGCACGCTGTTCGGGCGGGATTCGCTGATCACGTCGCTCCAGACGGTCCCGTTCCGCCCGCAGCTCGGCATGGAGACGCTGGCCGTGCTGGCGGCACGCCAGGCGACCGAGCTCGACGAGTGGCGGGACGCTGAGCCGGGCAAGATCCTGCACGAGCTGCGCGTCGGCGAGATGGCGGCGACAAAGGAGCTTCCGCATAGCCCGTACTACGGCAGCGTCGACGCCACGCCGCTGTGGCTCATCCTCCTCGGCGAGGTCTACGACTGGACCGGCGACCGCGAGCTCGTGGACCGCCTGTGGCCGAACGCGCTCGCCGCCCTCGACTGGATCGACCGGTACGGCGACCGGGACGGCGACGGCTTTGTCGAGTACGAGCGGCGCACCGATCACGGTCTGCTCAACCAGGGCTGGAAGGACTCGAGCGACGCGATCCGGGACCGGCAGGGCCGCGAGGTGCGTCCCCCGATCGCGCTGGCCGAGGTGCAGGGCTACGTGTTCGACGCCAAGCGCCGGATGGCCGGTCTGGCCCGTGTCCGCGGCGACCAGGCGCTGGCGGAGCGCCTCGAGCAGGACGCCGAGCAGCTGCGCGAACGCTTCGAGGCCGCGTTCTGGGTCGAGGACCAGGGCTACTACGCCATGGCACTCGACCGCGACAAGCGGCCGGCGGATGCGATCGGGTCGAATGCCGGGCACTGCCTGTGGAGCGGGATCGTCGCGCCGGCCCGGGCGCGAAAGGTCGCGACCCGGCTGATGTCGCCGTCGATGTTCTCGGGCTGGGGCGTGCGCACGTACGCCGTCGATCAACCGGGCTACAACCCGCTCGGCTACCACACCGGCACGGTGTGGCCGCACGACAGCTCGCTGATCGCGGCCGGGCTGAAGCGCTACGGGTTCGACGAGGAGTCGAACCGCCTGGTGGGGGACATCCTCGAGGCGGCCCAGCGTTTCCCGGCGTTCCGGCTGCCCGAGCTGTTCTGCGGCTTCGCGCGCGAGGAGAACCCGGATCCGGTGCCGTATCCGGTGGCGTGCTCGCCGCAGGCGTGGTCAGCCGGCGCGCCGTTCCTGTTCCTCAAGACGATGCTCGGCCTGCAGGCCCATGCCGACCGCAACGAGCTCGAGCTGTGGCACCCGCACCTGCCGGCGTGGGTCAACAAGGTCACGCTGCGCAACCTGCAGGTCGGCGAGGGAGCGGTGGACCTGCTGTTCCACAGCTGGCGCGGCACGACGAGCGCGGAGGTCCTGCGCAAGGTCGGCGACGTCAACGTCACGATCCGGCTGTGACCCGAAGCCCCGCGCCTTGACGGTCGAGGAGGTCCTGCGCGCCGGGACGGACCGGTTGCTCGCCTCGGGGTCGCCGTCGCCGCGGCTGGACGCCGAGCTGCTCCTCGGCTACATCCTGGGCGTCGACCGGACGGCGATCCTCGCCCACCCGGAGGCGGTGCTCAGCACCGACCAGGGCGCTCGGTTCGGGGAAGCCGTCGACCGGCGGGCCACCGGCGAGCCGGTGGCCTACATCCGCGGGATCAAGGAGTTCTACGGGCTTGCCTTTGCCGTCGACGAGCGGGCCCTGATCCCGCGACCGGAAACCGAGCGCCTCGTCGAGGTCGCAGCGGCCGAGGTCATCCGCCGGCTGACCTCGAAGCCACGGGATGCCGGCGCGCCGCCGATCCGGATCGCCGACGTCGGGACGGGGAGCGGGGCGGTCGCCGTGGCGCTCGCCGTCGTCCTGCGCAAGCACGGGGTGCGCGACGAGTTCATGGTGCTGGCGACGGAGCTCTCGCCCGAAGCGTTGAACCTCGCGCGGGAGAACGCCGTGGGGCACGCAACGGCGGATCGCGTGCGCTTCCTGGAGGCGGACCTCCTGCCGCCATACATCGAGACGCCGTTCGACCTCATCCTCGCGAACCTGCCCTACGTGCGCAGCGACGTCGTCCCGACGCTGCCGGTGGCCGCCTCGTTCGAGCCGCGGATGGCGCTCGACGGCGGGCCGGACGGGCTGGCGGTGATCCGCCAGCTCCTCGAGCGGCTGCGTGACGGCGCCCTCGCCGAGGACGGCGAGGCCCTGCTCGAGATCGGCGCCGACCAGGAGCGGGCGATCGGCGAGGCCGTCGCCGAGGTCCTGCCCGGTTGGAGCTGCCGCGTGGAGCCGGATCTCGCGGGCTTGCCACGCGTGGCGCGGATCGCGCCGCCCGCGGGCAACGGGGGCTGATGGACATCCCGTCGAACCTGCCCCCGCGCGTCGAACCGGCCTTCCCGATCCGGCTGGTTGCCCTGGACATCGACGGCACGCTGGTCGGCGACGAGCTCGTCATCGGCCCGCGTACAAAGCGGGCGGTGCTTGCGGCGTCCGCGCGGGGTGTTGCCGTGTCGCTCGTGACCGGCCGGATGGTGTCGAGCGCCATGCGTTTCGCCCGCGAGCTCGAGCTGACCGCACCGATCGTGGGCTACCAGGGCGGCCTCATCCGCGAGATTCCGCCGCCGGGTTCAACGCGACTCGGCCGGCTGCTCGTGCACACACCACTCGCGGCGGCCGTCGCGCGCGACGTCCTGGTGTGGGCCCGCGAGCACGGCCTCGACCCGCACGTGAACCACCTCGAGCGGTTCATCCTGCGCGCCGACGATCCGCGGGCCGACGACTACTCGTCGTTCATGGGTGCCCGCGCGGAGCTCGTCCCGGACATCGTCGAGGCCACGACCCACCCCGTGACGAAGATCCTCGCGGTCGGCGAGCCGCCGCTTCCGCTGGAGCTCGCGCGGCCGGCGCGGGCACGCTTCGCGGGCAGGGCGGACGTGACCATCAGCCACCCGCGCTTCCTGGAGTTCGTGGCGCCCGGCGTTTCCAAGGGTCGCGCCATCCGCTACCTGTCCCGGCGGCTCGGCGTGCCACTCGCCGCGACGATGGCCATCGGCGACCAGTGGAACGACCTCGAGATGCTCGCCGAGGTGGGTCACGGCGCGGCGATGCCAACCGCCCCGCTCGCCGTCCGTTCCGTGGCCCGCTATGTCGCACCGCCGGTCGCCGACGAGGGCGTCGCCGCGATGATCGAGGCACTGGTCCTGCCCGAGCCGTCGGTCGCCCGGCGCGCGGCCGACCGCCTGGCCGACGAGGCGCGCCGGGCGCTCGAGCCGTCGGACGCGGTGGACGCCCGCGAACGCAGCAAGGCCGCTGCCGCGGAGGCCGCCGGGTGACGGGGGACCGGATCGTCCGGGACGACGACGCAAGGCCGCGCGGCGGCCGTCGAGGTGCTGCGCAGCGGCGGCCTCGTGGCCCTCCCCACCGACACGGTGTACGGCATCGCGGTCGCGCTCGACGTGCCGGGCGGGATCGGGCGGTTGTTCGCGGCGAAGCGCCGGCCGCCGGACAAGGCGATCATGCTGCTCCTCGCCGACATCGCCCAGGCGGGGGAGATCGGCCGGATGACGGCCGCGGCCGCGGCCCTCGCAACGGCGTGCTGGCCGGGCGGTCTCACCGTGGTCGTGCCCCAGCGCGCGGACGTGACCCTGCCCGAGGAGCTCACCGGCGGCGCACGAACCATCGGCCTGCGCGTGCCGGACCACCCCGCGCCGCGGGCCCTGGCAGCCGGGGTCGGGCCGCTCCCGACGACCTCCGCGAACATCTCGGGCCTGCCCGAGGCGCGGACGGCTGCGGGCATCCTCGAGCAGCTCGGCGATGCCGTCGACCTCGTGCTCGACGGCGGCGAGGCGCACGGCGGCCCGCCGTCGACCGTCGTCGATTGCAGCGCGGAGGAGGCGCGCATCCTCCGTGTCGGCGCGATCCCGTCCGAGCGGATCGTGGAGATCCTCGATGCGGCCGGCCTGCCGCATGCGATCGAGGCCGAGCCGGACCGCGGCGCCCGGATCGGGTGAGCGTGGGAAGATAGCCGCGAGGTGGCGCGCGCCGGCGAGGGCGGCCCGCGGCAATGGCCCAACGAGGAGTCGACGTGACGATGAGCATCCCGGGAGTGTCCACGCCGGGCATGGAAACCCTGGCCGAGGCGGATCCGGACCTCTGGGACGCGATGGTCGCCGAGCGGCGCCGCCAGCGCGACAACATCGAGCTCATCGCCAGCGAGAACTACGTCTCGGCGGCCGTGCTCGAGGCGCAGGGCAGCTGGCTCACGAACAAGTACGCCGAGGGCCTGCCGGGCAAGCGCTACTACGGCGGCTGCGAGTACGTGGACATCGTCGAGACGCTCGCGCAGCAACGTGCGCTCGCCCTGTTCCCGGGCGCGGAGCACGTCAATGTCCAGCCGCACTCGGGTGCCCAGGCGAACATGGCCGCCTACTTCAGCGTCCTCCAGCCGGGCGACCGGATCCTCGGGATGCGCCTGGACCAGGGCGGCCACCTGACGCATGGCATGAAGCTCAACTTCAGCGGCCGCCTGTACGAGGTCCACGCCTACGGCGTCCGAAAGGACACCGAACGGATCGACGAGGACCAGCTCGCGCGCCTGGCCCGCGAGGTGCGGCCGAAGGTGATCGTCGCCGGCGCGTCCGCCTACCCGCGGATCATCGACTTCGAGCGGTTCGCGGCGATCGCGCACGACGTCGGCGCGTTGCTGTTCGTGGACATGGCCCACATCGCGGGGCTCGTCGCGGCCGGGCTGCACCCGAGCCCGTTCCCGCATGCCGACCTCGTCACGACGACCACCCACAAGACGCTCCGCGGACCGCGCGGCGGCCTGATCTTCAGCCGGCGCGAGCTCCCCGCGACGGTGGACGCGGGCGACTTCCCGGCCGTCAAGGGCTCGCTTGCGGCGGCCGTCGACAAGACGGTCTTCCCGGGCATCCAGGGCGGGCCGCTGATGCACGTGATCGCGGGCAAGGCCGTCGCGCTCAAGCTGGCCGCGGAGCCCGCGTTCCAGGAGGACCAGCGGCGCACGATCGAGAACGCGCGCGTCCTGGCCGACGAGCTCGCCGGGCTCGGCTGCCGGCTGGTTTCGGGCGGCACCGACAACCACCTGGCGCTCGTCGACGTGACGCCGCTCGGCGTGACCGGCATCGAGGCCGAGACGCTGCTCGACAAGCTCGGCATCACGGTCAACAAGAACCAGATCCCGTTCGATCCGCTGCCCGCGAACACGTCGTCGGGCATCCGGATCGGGACGCCCGCGACCACGTCGCGCGGGTTCGGCGTCGACGAGATGCGCAGGATCGCGCGGATCATGGTCGAGGCGATCCGCGAGCGCGACGAGCCGGTGACGCAGGCACGCCTCGCGGGCGAAGTGCGCGAGATCGTGGATCGGTTCCCCGTTCCGGGGCTGCCCGCGGCGTGATCGGCCCCTCCGCCGCCCCGATCGACCGGTCGAGATGAGGTTCATCACCGGCACGGCGGACGCACTCCCGTGGATGGTGCTCGCGTTCGTGGCCGCCGCCGTCCTGGCCCTCGTGCTCACCCCGGCCGTCCGCCGGCTCGTGATGCGTCACGACATGATCGATCGGCCCGAGGCGCGCCGCGTCAACGTCGTTCCCATCCCGCGTGCCGGCGGGCTCGCAGTCGCCGCCGCGTTCCTGCTGGTCGCGGCGGTGTTCCTGTTCCTCAACGAACAACAGCACTGGGTCCCGGTCCCGTTCCAGCTCAGCGACGGTGAACTGGCCGCCCTGCTGCTCGGCGGGGCGGGTGCGGCCGCCCTCGGCGCCCTCGACGACTACTTCGACCTGCGCGCGCGCTGGCAGCTGCTGATGCAGATCGGGCTGGCGGCGTTCGCCGTGGCCCTCGGCATCGGGATCGAGGTCATCAACAACCCGTTCGGACCCGGCGTCATTCGCTTCGAGGGCATCGTCGCCGCAGGGTTCACGATGTTCTGGATCGTCGGGATGATGAACAGCATCAACTGGATCGACGGGCTCGACGGCCTGTCGTCCGGCATCGCGCTGATCGCGGCGGTCACGCTCGCGCTCATCAGCCTGACCACGCAGGTCGCCCAGCCGTTGATCGCGGTCCTGTGCTTCGCCCTCGCCGGCGCGCTGCTCGGATTCCTGCGCTGGAACTTCTACCCGGCCGTGATCTTCGCGGGCACCAGCGGCGTCCAGTTCATCGGCTACTCGATCGCGGTCCTGTCGATCCTCGGCTCGGCCAAGGTCGCCGTGGCGCTGCTGGTCCTGGGTGTGCCGATCATCGACACGTTCTGGATCATCGTGCGGCGGCTGGCCGCGCGGCGTTCACCGTTCAGCCCGGACCGCTCGCATATCCACCACCGCATGCTCGACCTGGGGTTGTCGCACCGCCAGACCGTGCTGATGATCTACGGGATCTGCATCGCTCTCGGACTGCTCTCGCTGCTCCTGTCGGGCGTCAACCAGCTCTACGCGTTCATCGGCGTGTTCATCGCGTTCGGGCTGATCCTGTTCGTGCCGACCCGCGGGTCGCTCCGCGCCGAGGAGCTCGAGGCGGACGCCTACGAGAACGGCGGCGGGGCGAGCCGATGACCGGCTTCGACCGCGTGACGATGCTAGATTCGCCCGCGGACCCCCACCCGACCGAACCCGCACGCCGAGAACTGCGACCGTGACTCCCGAACTGGCGACCGCCGATTGTCCTGGTCGCCGTGATGGTCGTCGTGGCGATCATCGTGCGCAACGTGCGCGATCGCTCCGGCCGGCAGCAGCAGGCGCATCGCGTCAGCCGGACCGCGGCGCTCGGTGCAGCCACGATGGATGCGGACCTGGTGGAGCGCCGGCTCGAAGGTCGCCCGGCACCGGTTGGTCCCACGCGGATCGTGGTCGCCGGGGAGCGGGCGCCCATCGGCGGGGCCGCCGCGGACGGCGTGGATGAGCCGGAACCGCCACGTGTCCAGCTGATCCGCGACGCGTCGGCGGTGGGGATCGCGATCATCGTCGTGCTCCTGATCGGGCCGACGATCTTCGCCAGCCGAACGGGCGCCGTGCTCGGCGAGACGTCGCCCCCGGAAGGTGCGGCCTTCCCGTCCGGCGAGCTCGGAGCGTCCCCGGCCGCGGAGGCGCCGCCCGGCAGCGGGCCGCTCGACGGCGAGGCGATCCCGAGCCTCGTCGCACCAGCGCCGTCGCCGACGCCTGATCCCGGTGTGCCGGCGACCCCGGGCCCGCGGCCGACGCCGAACCCTGGCGGTGCGGCCGCGGCGCCGACCCCGACGCCGGCGAGGAACCCGAACTCCGCACCGACGCCGACGCGCCGGCCGGGCCCGACGCCGACGAAGAAGCCGGCGCCGACGCCGACGCCGCCGCCGCCGGACCCGACGCCCACGCCACCGCCGCCGGACCCGACGCCCACGCCGCCGCCGCCGGACCCGACCCCGACCCCCGAGCCGGACCGACGCCGCCGCCCGAGTCGCCGCCGCCACCCTGAGACCGGACCGGCTCGTGGCGATGGGGAAGTGGCGCTGCTATACTCGCCGCGGCCGTGTCAGGTCGCCCATGACAGAGTCCGGCCGAGCTTGGGCCTACGTAGCCCTCTTCTCGGAGATCGGCATCTCACTCCTGGTCACGACACTGGTCGGTGTGCTCGCCGGCTACTGGGTCGACGAGCAACTGGGGACATTGCCCGTGTTCCTGATCGTCGGCTTTCTCGTCGGCGCCGGGTCCGGGACCGTGTTGATCGCGAGGCTGGTCAACCGGTTCCTCAAGTCATTCGATCCGCCGGCCTCCTGACGACCGGCCAGGGAAGATTCGAGCGCGGCGTCCAGCCGCGCTCCTGTGTGTGGAGCAAGCGTGTCGAGCGAGCAGGTCGCGCCTCCCCAGGACGCCGAGACCCCGACCCCACGGTCGCGGCGTGGGTTGTCGTCGCGCTGGTTCTACCTCATCGGCGCGATCATCGTCTTCAACATCGTCGCCCTGATCCTCGTCCCGCCGTTCCCGAAGGGCGGCAATCCCGGTGACGAGTGCGCCTATCCGGTCTGCTACATCAACGGCACGCTCGAGTTCCCGGCGCCGCACGTGGTCTGGGCGCCGCCCGGTGCCGAGCAGCCGCCGGCCGACCTGATCGTCTTCTACCCGAGCATCAGCTCCACCATCCTGACGATGTGGATCGTCATGGCGATCGTGCTGGTGGTCGTGATCCTGATGACGCGTCGCCGGTCGCTCGTGCCGGGCGGCGCCCAGAACGCCTTCGAGTTCTTCTACGAGTTCCTGAGCGACTTCGGCGTGAGCATCGCCGGGGCTGCCGCGCGCCCGTACGTCCCGCTCTTCGCCGCGTTCTTCATCCTCATCCTGTTCTGCAACTGGAGCGGCCTGATTCCGCCCGTCGGACGGATCGAGGAGCTGCGCGCGCCGACCAGCGACGTCAACGTCACGATCGGGCTGGCCCTCGTGAGCTTCCTGTACTTCGAGTTCCAGGGCTTCAAGCGCCTCGGGATCGGTGGCTACCTCGGCAAGTTCTTCCCGCTGTACGAGTTCCGGAAGGGGATCGCCGCCGGCGGTATCGCGCTCTTCGTCGGCCTGGTCGAGCTCATGCTCGAGTTCGTCAAGCCGGTCACGCTGTCGATGCGACTCTTCGGCAACATCTACGGAGGCGAGGTCGCCCTCGGCGTCATCACCGCCCTGACGATCGCGTTCATCCCGGTCGGCCTGCTCGGCCTCGAGGTCATGCTCAACGCGATCCAGGCGCTGATCTTCAGCGTCCTGACGCTCATCTTCATCACGCTCGCGATCGAGAGTCACGAACACGAGGAGGGCCACGTCGCCGACGAGGCGATGGAGACCATCCACGACACGGAGCCATCGACGCTCCAGCCGGCCCACTGATGGGCGAGCCCGCCCAGCCCTGATCCACGGTCCCAGATATCACCCGGGCCGCCCGCCCGGGAAGTAGGAGGAACACACACGATGGAGTACTTCGGCGCCGGACTCGCCGCCCTCGGGGTGATCGGCCCCGGTATCGGGGTCGGCATCATCGGTGGCCTGTCCGCGCAGGCAATCGGTCGCAACCCCGACGCGGCCGGCCAGATCCGCGGCATCGCGATCATCCTCGCGGCGTTCGCCGAAGGCCTCGGCGTGCTGGCGATCGTCGTCGGCCTGCTCGCGATCTTCATCCAGCCGGCGTAGTCCACCGTGGACATCCTGGCCATCGCCACCGAGGCGGGCCGCCACGCCATCCAGCTCGCCGCCGCGGAGGAGAGCGAGGGGGCGCTGTTCCAGATCAACCTGTTCTGGGTGATCGTCAGCGCGCTCAACTTCATCCTGTTCTTCGTGATCATCTGGACGTTCGCGTTCAAGCCGGTCTCGGCGATGCTCGCCGACCGGAAGTCACGGATCGAAGAGGGACTCAAGGACGCCGAGCAGGCCCGCCGCGATCGCGAGAACGCGGAGGCCGAGCGGGTGGCGACGCTCGGCGAAGCGCGCCGCGAGGCGAACGACATCCTGACCCGCGCCCAGAAGGTCGCCCAGGAGACCCGTGACGCGGACATCGCTGCGACCAGGGAGGAGCTCGAGCGGATGCGCGTCCGGGCCGCCGCCGAGATCGAGGCCGAAAAGGTCCGTGCGATCGCCGACGTGCGGACCGAAGTGGCGGATCTGGCCCTCCGCGCCGCCGGCAAGGTCGTCGGCGAGACGATGTCCGAACCGCGCGAGCGGCGGCTCGTCGAGGAGTTCCTGAGTGGCTCCGGCGTGAGCGGGTCGAACAACTGATGGCGACCCGCTGATGGCCGGCCGAGAGACCGCCGCGCGTCGGTACGCCGAGGCGGCCTTCGAGATCGCCCTGCGCGACGAGAACGTCGACACCTGGCGCTCCGAGTTGGAGGGGGCCGCCGACGCGCTCGGAGACGAGCGGGTTTCGCGAATGCTGTCCAACCCGGCGATCGCGCTCGAGCAGCGCGAAGCGCTCGTCGAGAAGGCACTCTCGAAGGCGGTCAGCCGCCATGTGCTCAACCTGATCCTGCTCATGTTGAAGCGGCGACGGATCGACCAGTTGCCACGGGTCGCGGCGGAGTTCCGCCGGCTCGACAACCAGCGCAAGGGCATCACCCAGGCGAGGGCGACCTCCGCCGCGGAGCTGACGCCGGCCGAGGTCGAGGCCCTCACCGAGCAAACTCGAACAACTCACCGGTGGTCGCGTCGAGCTCGACGTGTCGGTCGATCCCAGCCTGCTGGGCGGCCTCGTCGTGCGCGTCGGCGACCGGCTCATCGACGGGAGCGTCCGGGGCCGCCTCGAGCGGCTGCGGAACCAGCTCGCCTCGGGCGCCCTCTAGGAGATTCCATACATGGCCATCCGATCCGACGAGATCACCAGCATCATCAAGTCCGCGATCGACCAGTTCGATGCGACGACCGAGACGCGCAGCGTCGGAACCGTGGTCGAGGTCGGCGACGGCATCGCCCAGATCTACGGGCTCGCCGACGCGCTGGCGTCGGAGATGCTCGAGTTCCCGGGCGGGGTCATGGGCCTGGCGCTCAACCTCGACGAGGAGACGGTCGGCGCGGTCATCCTCGGTGACGCCAGCGCGATCAAGGAGGGCGACACCGTCAAGACGACCGGCCGCGTCGTCGAGGTGCCGGTGGGCGCCGCATTGCTCGGCCGCGTCGTCGATCCGCTCGGCCGTCCGCTGGACGACAAGGGCCCGATCCAGGCGACCAAGACCCGCCCGGTCGAGCGCATCGCCCCGGGCGTCATCGTCCGCCAGTCGGTCGACACGCCGGTCCAGACCGGCATCAAGGCGATCGACGCGCTGATCCCGATCGGCCGTGGCCAGCGCGAGCTGATCATCGGCGACCGGCAGACCGGCAAGACCGCGATCGCCCTCGACACGATCATCAACCAGAAGGGCAAGAACCTCGTCTGCATCTACGTGGCGATCGGCCAGAAGCTGTCGACGGTCGCCAACACGGTCGCGATCCTCGAGCAGCACGGCGCCATGGAGCACACGGTCGTGGTCGTGGCCGGCGCCGAGGATCCGGCCCCGCTCCAGTACCTCGCTCCGTACGCGGGGGCCGCGATCGGCGAGGAGGTCATGGAGAACGGGGTCGAGGTGCCCGGCCAGGGCCTCGTCAAGGACGCCCTGAACGTCTACGACGACCTCTCCAAGCACGCCTGGGCGTACCGCGAGATGGCCCTGCTGCTCCGCCGCCCGCCGGGCCGCGAGGCATATCCCGGCGACGTCTTCTACCTCCACTCCCGGCTGCTCGAGCGGGCCGCACAGGCTCAACGACGAGAACGGCGGCGGGTCACTGACCGCGTTGCCGATCATCGAGACGCAGGCAGGCGACGTGTCGGCGTACATCCCGACCAACGTCATCTCGATCACCGACGGCCAGATCTTCCTCGAGACCGACCTGTTCAACGCCGGCCAGCGGCCCGCGCTGAACATCGGCATCTCGGTGTCGCGGGTCGGTTCGGCCGCCCAGGTCAAGGCCATGCGCCAGGTGGCCGCCCCGCTCAAGCTCGACCTCGCCCAGTACCGCTCGCTCGCAGCGTTCGCCCAGTTCGCGTCGGACCTCGACAAGGCAACGCGCGACCAGCTGACCCGCGGCGAGAAGCTGTCGGAGATCACCAAGCAGCCGCAGTTCGAGCCGCTGGCCGTCGAGAAGCAGGTCGCGATCCTGTACACGGCCACGAAGGGCAAGCTCGACGATGTGCCGACACCCCGCGTCCGCGAGTTCGAAGCGCAGTTCTACCGCTTCCTCGAGACCGAGCGCCCCGACATCCTGACCGAGATCGCCAGCGAGTCCAACCTCACCGACGAGCTTCGTGCAACGCTCGACGAAGCCATCGACGCCTTCCGGCAGTCGTTCCTCGCATGACGTTGTTCCGTGGCTAGTCAGCGGGATATCCGGCGCCGAATCGGTGCCGTCCGCAACATCAAGCAGATCACGCGGGCGATGCAGTTCGTGGCCGCCTCGAAGCTCCGGCGAGCCCAGGAGGCGACGCTCGCCTCGCGGCCGTACGCCGAGAAGCTCGACGAGGTCCTCGCCGATCTGGCCGCGGTTCTCAGCGCCGAGGACCATCCGCTGCTCGCCGAGCGCGAGGGCGGCAAGCGCCTGATCATCCTCATCACCACCGACCGCGGCCTGGCCGGCCCGCTCAACACGAACACGATCCGCTCCGCCGCGCGCGAGATCACGCAGCACGAGGGGGATCTCGCCGTCGTGACGGTCGGCCGCAAGGGGCGCGACGCGATGCGCCGGGCGCGGGTCCCGCTCGAGGCCCACTTCGCGGGCTTCGGGGATCGGCCGGCGTTCGCCGACGTGATCCCGCTGGCACGCCTCGTCACCGACGACTTCCTGTCGGGCGAATACGGCCGGATCGACATCGTCTACAGCCGCTTCGTCTCGACGCTGACCCAGCGCCCCGAATTGGCACGGCTGCTGCCGATCGAGCCGACGGAGGACGTCGACGGGATCCCGGGCGGCCAGTTCATCTTCGAACCCAGCCCCGCCGCCGTCCTCGAGCAGCTCCTGCCGCGCTACGTGGCCACGCGCCTGTTCCAGGCCGTGCTGGAGTCGAAGGCCAGCGAGGAGTCCAGCCGGATGGTCGCCATGAAGAACGCGACCGAGAACGCCGAAGACCTCATCGACGACCTGACGCTGTCCTACAACAAGGTCCGTCAGACCAACATCACCCGCGAGATGATCGAGATCGCGTCCGGCGCCCAGGCACGCTGACGCACTAGGAGGCACCACAGACCATGGCGACCGCCGCCCCCAAGGCCGAGCAGGCCACCGGCCAGGTGATCCAGATCACCGGACCGGTCGTCGACATCGAGTTTCCCGCCGGTCACCTGCCGGCCATCTACAACGCCGTCGAGATCGAGCGGAAGGGCCAGGATCCACTCACCTGCGAGGTGCAGCAGCACCTCGGCAACAGCTGGGTGCGAGCGGTGGCCATGACGACGACCGACGGCCTGGCGCGCGGCGTTCGAGTCCGTGACACCGGCGGACCGATCAGCGTCCCGGTCGGGGAGGTGACCCTCGGCCGCGTCTTCGACGTCCTCGGCAAGCCGATCGACCTCAAGGGCCCGGTCAAGGCCGACAAGATGCTTCCGATCCACCGCGACGCGCCGCCGTTCGACGAGCAGTCGACCGAGGTCGAGGTGTTCGAGACCGGCCTCAAGGTCATCGACCTGATCTGCCCGTTCCGCAAGGGCGGCAAGGTCGGCATCTTCGGCGGCGCCGGTGTCGGCAAGACGGTCATCATCCAGGAGCTGATCCGGAACGTCGCCCAGGAGCACGCCGGCGTGTCGGTGTTCTCCGGCGTCGGTGAGCGGAGCCGCGAGGGCAACGACCTCATCCGCGAGATGACCGAGTCGGGCGTCATCGAGAAGACCGCGTTCGTGTTCGGCCAGATGAACGAGCCGCCGGGCGCGCGCCTGCGGGTCGGGCTGACCGGCCTGACGATGGCCGAGTACTTCCGCGACGAGGAGGGCCGCGACGTCCTCCTGTTCATCGACAACATCTTCCGCTTCACGCAGGCGGGCTCCGAAGTGTCGGCGCTGCTCGGGCGCATGCCTTCGGCGGTCGGCTACCAGCCCAACCTCGCCACCGAGATGGCCGCGCTCCAGGAGCGCATCACGTCGACCAAGAAGGGCTCGATCACCTCGCTCCAGGCGGTGTTCGTCCCCGCCGACGACTACACCGACCCGGCTCCGGCGACGACGTTCGCCCACCTCGACTCGACGATCCGCCTCGAGCGCTCGATCGCCGAGCTCGGCATCTACCCGGCGGTCGATCCGCTCACCTCGACCTCGACGGTCCTCGACCCGAAGGTGGTCGGGACCGAGCACTACGACATCGCCCAGGAGACGAAGCGCGTGCTGCAGCGCTATCGCGACCTGCAGGACATCATCGCGATCCTCGGCATCGACGAGCTGTCCGAGGAGGACAAGGCCACGGTCGCCCGGGCGCGCCGTCTGCAGCGGTTCATGAGCCAGCCGTTCTTCGTCGCCGAGGTGTTCACCGGCCGCAGCGGCAAGTACGTCGCGATCAAGGACACGGTCGCCTCGTTCAAGGACATCCTCGAGGGCAAGACCGACACGCTGCCGGAGCAGGCCTTCTTCCTCGCCGGCACGATCGACGACGTCCGCGAGAACGCGAAGAAGCTCGAGGAAGGCTGAGCGTGCCCATCCAGCTCGAGATCGTGACGCCCGAACGCCTCGTCTACGAGGACGAGGTCGATTCGGTCAACGTCCCGGGCATCGAGGGCGAGCTCGGCATCCTGCCGCACCACGCCCCGCTGCTGTCGATCCTCGGCTTCGGGGAGCTGCGCATCCGGAAGGGCGGCGCCGAGGAGTCGTTCGCGATCGTCGGCGGCTTCGTCCAGGTGCGGCCCGACAAGGTGGTCGTCATGGCCGAGACGGCCGACCTGGCGGCCGAGATCGACCTCGAGAAGGCCCAGGAGGCGCGTCGCGAGGCCGAGCGGGCGCTCGAGACGGGCTACAGCGAAGGCGCCGACCTGTCCGCGGCGCGCGCGGCGCTCCAGACGGCCCTCATGCGCATCCGCGTCGCGGAGCGGCGGCACCGCGAAGGGCCGCGGCACCGCGGCTAGGCATGGCCGACGCGAAGCCCTTCTACTGGGAGGATCGCCCAGAGCCCGTCGCCCCCGAGGTCTTCACGATCGAGGGTGGCCGGCCGCTGTCCGGGACCGTGCCGATCAGCGGCGCCAAGAATGCCGCCCTCAAGCTGATGGCCGCCGCGACCCTGACCGGTGAGCGTTGCCGGTTCACGAACGTCCCGGAGATCGAGGACGTGCGCGTGATGGCCGAGACGCTGCGTGATCTCGGGGTCGTCGTCGACCATCCGGAGCCGAACGTGTACGAGGTCGCGTCAGGCGACGTCGAGTGGCTGTTCGTGCCGCTCGAAGCGGCGGCCAAGATGCGCGCCAGCTTCATGCTCCTCGGCCCGCTCCTGTCGCGGTTCGGGCGAGTGATCATCAGCAACCCGGGCGGCGACCGCATCGGCCGGCGCCCCGTCGACCTCCACGTCGACGCGATGCGCGCGCTGGGTGCCCAGATCGACTACCGCAACGGCTACTTCTTCGCGACCGCGCCGGGACGTCTGCGCGGCACCGAGATCCGCTTCCCGACCGTCACCGTCATGGGCACGGAGAACGCGATCCTTGCGGCCACGCTGGCGGAGGGCCACACGGTGATCCGTCCCGCCGCCCTCGAGCCCGAGACCGACGACCTGATCGCGTTCCTGCGCAAGATGGGCGCCGAGGTCGAGCGCACGTACCCGGACACGGTCGAGGTCAACGGCAAGCGGCGCCTGCGCGGGGCCGAGCACCAGGTCATCCCGGACCGGATCGAGGCGGGCACGTTCGTGGTGGCGGCCGCCGTCACGGGCGGAACCGTCCGTCTCGAACGCGCCCCGTGCGACCACCTCGGGGCGTTCCTCGAGATCGCCGAACGTGTCGGCGTGGGGATCACCTGCGGGACGGATACGATCGACGTCGACGGCACGCCGCTGCTCGCCGGCGGGTACCGCGCCTCCGACGTGGAGACCGCTCCGTACCCGGGACTCGCCACGGACCTCCAGCCGCCCACGGGCGTCCTGCTCAGCCAGGCCACCGGAACCTCGAACGTCCATGAGACGATCTTCGAGGACCGCCTCGAATGGCTCGGCGAGCTGCGCAAGATGGGCGCCGACGTGCGGCTGATCGACGAGCACCATGCCGCCATCGCCGGCCCGTCGCGGCTCCACGGGGCGGAGGTCGAGATCGGCGACCTGCGCGCCGGTGCCTCGCTCATCCTGGCCGCACTTGCGGCCAGCGGCACGACGACGATCCACGGTGCACACCACGTCCACCGGGGCTATGAGAACATCCAGCGGAAATTCCAGGACCTTGGTGCGCGAATCGAGCGCCGGGCAGAAGGGACACCAGTCACCACCTCATGAAGATCGGCATCGACCTCGGCACCGCCAACGTCCTCGTCTACGTCAAGGGCAAGGGCATCGTCATCACCGAGCCCTCCGTCGTGGCCGTCAGCGACGACAACCGGATCGTCGCGGTCGGCGAGGAAGCGCGCGAGATGATCGGGCGCACACCGGGCAACATCCAGGCCATCCGCCCGATGAAGGACGGGGTCATCGCCGACTACGTCATCACCGAGGCGATGCTCCGCTTCTTCATCGCCAAGGCCACCAAGGGCCGCATCGGGATCTCGCGCCCGGAGGTGATGATCTCCGTGCCGGCCGGAGTCACCTCGGTCGAGAAGCGCGCGGTCCGCGACGCCGCCCTCAAGGCCGGCGCCAAGGAGGCGTACCTCATCGAGGAGCCGCTCGCGGCCGCCATCGGCGCGAACGTCCCGATCAGCGGTCCCTCCGGGAACATGATCATCGATATCGGCGGCGGGACCAGCGAGATCGCGGTCATCGCGCTCGGCGGGATCGTCGTGTCGCACTCGCTGCGGGTGGGCGGCAACAAGTTCGACGAGTCGATCGCCACCTACATCCGCAAGAAGTACAACCTCATGGTCGGCGAGCGCACGGCCGAAGAGGTCAAGATCCAGATCGGCACCGCGCTGCCGCTCGAGCGCGAGCTGACGATGGAGGTCCGCGGCCGCGACCTGATCGCGGGCCTGCCGCGCACGATCCCGATCACCTCGTCCGAGGTCATGGAGGCGATCGAGGCCCCGCTCCAGCAGCTCGTCGCTGCCGTGCGGACCGTGCTCGAGCAGACCCCGCCGGAGCTGTCCTCGGACATCATCGACAAGGGCATGGTCATGTCGGGCGGCGGCTCGCTGCTGCGCAACGCCGACAAGCTGCTCACCCAGGTGACCGGCGTGCCGTGCCACGTGGCGGAGAACTCGCTGAACTGCGTCGCACTCGGTACCGGCCTCGCCCTGGAGCACTTCGACTTCTTCAAGAAGTCCCTGGTGCAAGCGATCTAGCCGGATGGCGGTCGCCGGCGGTCAGGGCGGCGGACGCGCCTTCATTGACCTCCATTGCCACACCAGCGCGAGCTTCGACTGCCTGTCCGCGCCGGCGGCCGTCGTCCGCGCCGCGGCATCGCGCGGCTTGACGCACCTGGCCATCACCGACCACGAGACGGTCGACGGAGCGCTGGAGGCCCGCGAGGCGGCACGGACTGACGCTCCGGACCTCACGGTGATCGTCGGCGAGGAGGTCCGGACGCTCGAGGGTGATCTCATCGCGCTGTACATCGAGCGCGCCGTGCCGCGCGGGCTGTCGGTGACCGAGACGATCGCTGCCGTGCGCGAGCAGGGCGGCCTGATCGGCATCCCGCATCCATTCGACCGCTATCGCGGATCGCTGCTGCAAGCCCTGGCCGGGAGCCCCCTCGAATCACCGGTGGACTGGATCGAGGTCCACAACGCGCGCGTGATGGTCGGCGACGGCAATGCCCGGGCCGCCGCCTATGCCGCCAAGCACGGTCTGCCCGGGGTCGCCGTGTCGGACGCGCACAGCGTGATCGAGGTCGGCGTCGCGTACACGGCGCTCGACGGGGATCCAGGCACGCCGGCAGGGCTCATGGCGGCCCTGCCGACCGCCGAGCTCGTCACGGGCCGCGCCAGCTACTACGTGCGCCTCATCACGCCGATGGCCAAGGTCGTGCAGCGGTTGCGCGGCCATCGCCGCCCGGTCGCCGCGGGTGGCCCGCTGTGAGCGGCCCGACACAGGACCATCGACCGATGGAGGATGGGCAGCCGACGGGCGTAGCGTCCGACCAGATGGACCTCACCGCACCCAACCCCGCGATCCCGGCCGTCCCCGCCCCGCCAGCCGACGACGACGACTCCTGTCCGACCGGACCAGCTGTCGATCCGCCGACGCCTCCTCCAGCCGCGGACGATCCTGTCGATCTCCGTCCCGCTGATCATCATCGCGATCTTCTTCTGGCTGAACGGCGATCGCCTCGTCGAGGTCCCGAAGCTCCTGCTGCAGGCCGACCCACGCTACGTGGCGCTCGCGGTCGGGATCTTCTACCTGGGCTTCCCCCTGCGCGGCTATCGCTGGAAGCTCCTGCTGCGCGGCACCGGCGTCGACGTGTCGACGCGCGACTCGACCGAGATCATCTTCCTGTCGTGGCTCGTGAACTGCATCGTCCCGGCCAAGCTCGGGGACGTGTATCGCGCCTACCTGCTCAAGCTCAACCGCGACGTTTCGCTCAGCCGCACGTTCGGCACGGTCTTCATCGAGCGCGTGCTCGATGTCATCGCCATCGCGGTCCTCGGCATGGCCGCCGGGTTCTGGAGCTTCCGGAGCGGACTTGCCGCCGGAAATCCAGGTCGTGTTCCTGATCGGCGTCATCGTCGTGGGCGTCCTGGCCGTCGGTCTCCTGACCATGCGCAACTTCGGGCGCCGGATCCTGAACGCCCTGCCGACACCGCACCAGGTCCTCGACCTGTACAACCGCTTCGAGGAGGGCGTGTTCGGCGCGGTCGCCCTGCGCGGCCTGCCGCTGCTCCTCTTCCTGACCGCGCTCATCTGGGCGACGGAGGGCCTGCGCCTGTACTTCGTGATCGCCTCGTTCGGCTTCGACGATGTCACGATCGGCCTGTCCGGGGCCGTCTTCGTGGCGCTCATCGGCTCGCTCCTCACCGCGGTGCCGTTGAGCCCGGCCGGGCTCGGGATCGCCGATGCCGGGATCGTGTTCGTCCTGACCGTGGCCTACGGCGTGCCGTTGCCCGAGGCGACGGCGATCGCGCTGCTGGATCGCGTGATCAGCGTGTTCTCGATCATCCTGTTCGGATCGATCGTGCACGCGATCTCCGGCAAGCCTCGCGGGGAAGGGCGCACGGCGACAAAACAGCAGGCTGCCGAGGCCTGACGGCAGCGGACCGCACTCATCCCCAGCGGACCTCGGCGCTGGAGGTCCCAAGGGGCATGACGAACGGGTGATACTGACCTGATCGGCGCCTCCGGGATAGTTGGGGCATCGCGGCAACGGGCCGCAACGTTCCAACGGAGCGCGCATACCCCAATGACGAGCCAGAACGGCCGAGCGTTCAACGAATGGCTGCGAGGTCAACTCAAGGCCAAGAAGATGTCCCAGCGGCAGCTCGCCCAGCAGTCCGGCGTCGATCACTCGACGATCTCGCGACTGATCCGCGGGGATCGAATGCCGTCGCTCGGCACCGCCACGAAGCTGGCTCGCGGCCTGCGCGAGCTCCGCGACGACGCCGACACCCCGGCCTACCTCGGGCTGGTGTCGTCGGGCACGACCAACCCGGTTGCCCGCGTCGAGTACGCGCTCCGGGCCGACGACCTGCTCAGCGAGCCGCAGGTCCGTCAGATCATGGAGTACTACCTCGCCGTCCGGATGCGCCGCTACGGCCGCTCCTCCTACCAGGGCGAGAATGGGGCAACCGCAAACGGCCAGACCGCCGAGCGCACGCACCGACCACGCCTTGCGGCCGACCTCGTCGGTCACGACCTCCGTTACATCCGCCCATCCGGCGACGGGGTCCTCGCGACCCTTCGCCGGAGGGGTGGAAGCTCGGACGACCGGCTCCGCGATCTCGACGATCGCCACCGTCCGACCCGTCGCCCGCTCGTCCTCGCGCGAGCCGGGGCGCTACTAGAGCACACACCAGGGCACGGCCCGGTCGCCCTCCACGACCGGGTCTTCGGGGACAGCGAACGCCGGTGCTGGGGCACCGGCGTTCGCAATTTCGGGCCGGTTACGGGCCCGAATTCGGCGAGGTAGACCGAGATCCAGCGGCCCGGTGACGCCTCCCACCGATCGACCGCGGAACCGAAGCGGCCGCCGGGCGGGATCTCGCGCATCCTCCGCCGGACCCCCGCACGGCGCGCCGGTCACGGTCTCGAACAGGTCGTCGCAGATGACGACCAGCGCCGTGGCGTCGGCCTCGGCGGCGTCGCGGGCGGCTCGCCCGGCCTCGTCGTCGTCGCCCTGCGCCGGGATCGAGACCAGGTGCCGGCCGTCCCGGACGAGCGGGTAGGCATACGCCTCGGTCGACTTGAAGTCCGGGATCGAGCGCAGCGCCGTCGGCCGGTCGCCGATCGTCGTCCCCGATGCGCGCGGCGGCGGCCTCCGCGCCGGGGAAACCGAGGTCACGGGCGACGGCGGGCGGGAGGTGCGTCAGGTTCCAGGCGACGAGCCCGCCAAGGAGGACGATGGCGAGCGCCGGGCCCGACCAGGCAGGGAGTGCCGGTCCGCCTTCGGGCCGGCGGCTCGGCAGCCGCCCGCGCCATGCCCACAGGCGCGCGACGCCGAGCCCGACGAGCGTGAACACCATCGGGTCCGCGAAGGCGTGGTAGTGGTCATTGGGGAGGCCCCGGACGACGCTCGCGAGGCTGGGGGCCGCGATCCCGAGGGCGATCGTCGACCAGAGCAGCCCGAGGCCCAGCCAGCGGGCGGCGGTGCGGACATCGCCGGCCGGTCCGCGGGCGAGCCAGACGGCCAGGGCGATCACCGCCAGCGCGGCCAGGAGCGCGACCGCCGCCGGCGTCGACGACGAGGCCCACCAGCGGCCACGTCACGATGCGCAGCCCGGCGATCACGAGCCGGGCGAGCGGGTTCACGTCCGATGCCTCGCGGCCGCCGCCGAACAGGTAGTCGAGCACGGCCTTCGTTTCCGAGAAGTTCGCCGTCAGCTCGTTGGCCACGAGCGGGAGGTAACTCAGCGCGAGGATGGCGGCCCCGGCGACCGCGACCTTCAGCAGGCCGCGTCGTTGCTCGGACCCGCTCGGGGCACGCCGGATGTCGGCGACGAGCAGCGCCGCGACGACCGGGACGAAGGCGAGCGCGAGGACGTGGAGCTGGATCGTGACCGCGGTGGCGGCCGCGGCCAGCAGCCACCAGCGGGCACGCCCCGTGGACCAGGCACGCCACGCGCCGGCCAGCGCCAGCGCGCTGCTCAGCGCGATGAGGTTCGGGTTCCAGATGAACGTCGCCTCGTCGATCGAGGCGATCGAGACGGCCATGAGGAGGCCCGCGGCGAACCCCGCGAGCGGGCCGCCGATCGAGCGGGCGAGCCACCACGTGACGCCGACGGCGGCGATCCCCGCAAGCGCGATGAAGGCCACGACCGCGAGCGGCGAGTCGCCGCCGTTCGGGAGGGCCGATGGGGCAAGGAGGTAGTAGTAGAGCGCCCCGTGGTGGAAGTCGCCGATCGAGGTCGGCGGACCGAGCAGCGGCACCACGCCATCGCGGAGCAGGGCCCGGACGACGAGCATGTCGTGGCCCTGGTCGCCGTCCCACGTGCCGCGGGTGGCCAGGTTCGGCAGCCGCAGGATGGCTGCGAGCGCCAGCAGGCCGACGAGCGCGAGCAGGTCCCGGGTCCGAGCGCTCACTCGAGCTCCTCGTCGTCGGCCGGGCCCGGCGCGGTCCGGGAACGGCTGCCCCGCACGTGCATCGCACCCGGCGGCAGCGGTTCGAGCGGTCGCCCGGCGGCGAGATCACGGGCGCGCTGCAGGTTGATCGCGTCGTAGCCCTCGTCCATGCCCGGCGTCTCGAGGTAGTAGGTCGCGTGTGCCAGCAGGGGATGGCAGAGCAGGTGGGCCATGCCCGCCTCGCCGATCCGCCCCGCGCCCACGTGCTCGTGGCGGTCGGTGCGCGAGCCGAGCTCCGATTTCGAGTCGTTCAGGTGGACCATCACCAGCCGGCGGATCCCGATCTCGCGATCGAACGCCGGCCAGGAGCTCGTCGGTCACGCCCGGGTTGGAGAGGTCGTACCCCGCGCCCCAGGCATGGGCGACGTCGAGGCAGAAGCCGACACGCTCCTCGCCGATGCCGCGAGCGCGCGATCGCCTCCGCCAGGGCGGCAAGCTGCTCCACGGTCGTGCCCAGCCCGAACCCGCCGCCCGAGGAGTTCTCGAGGACGATCATCGGGGTCTCCGCGGTCTCCTCCACCTCGGCGAGCGCCCGCGCCACGCCGTCGGTGAGGCGGTCGATGCCCGCTTCGACGCCGGTCCCACGATGCGACCCGATGTGCACGTTGACGTAGCGCGCCCCGAAGCCTCGTCCGGTCCGCAGCTCGTGGGCAAGGATCTCCACGGAGCGCTCCCAGAACGTCGGCTCGGGCCCGGCCAGGTTCACGAGGTACGCGGCGTGGATCGCGACCGGTTCGATCCCGTACGCCGCCAGCCGGCTGCGAAACGCGGGCAGCTCCTTCGGGGGAGCCGTTCGGCGGCGCCACGCGGTCGGGTTGTCGGAGAAGATCTGGATCGCGTCCGCGCCGATCTCGTGCGCCCGCTCGACGGCCTTCACCATCCCGGTGCCGAGCGGAAGGTGGGCACCGAGGCGTCGACCGTCAGGCAGCATTCGCGGCATCGTACGATGCCCGCACGATGGATCGCCCAGCCGGTGAACCGAGGCAGCCGACGCGGCCGTCGCGGCCGCTGACCGGTCCGGCCGGCGAGGAGCTCCCGTACGACGTGGCGAAGGTGCTCAGCGCGTTCTTCAAGGACGACCGGCTCGTGACGATCCCGGCGCGGGAGCGCAAGCGCCTCGTCGTCCTGCGCTACCTGCGCGACCGGGTGTTCACCGAGGACCGCGCGTACCCCGAGGCGGAGGTGAACCAGCGGCTGGCGCTGTTCAACCGCGACGTCGCGGCGCTGCGCCGCTACATGGTCGATGCCGGGCTGGTGACACGCTCGGCCGGCGAGTACCGCCGAGCGGACGACGGCTAGGAAGCGCTGTTGCTCCGCCCGCTCCCGTTCGAGCCGCCGCGCGTGTAGTCGCCGCCGACGACCGGTTCGATGAGCCCGAAGTTGCCGTCGCGCCGGGCGTAGAGGATCGCCACGTGTTCGGTCTCGGCGTTGACGAAGACGAAGAACTGGTGGCCGAGGTCCTCCATCTCGGCGATCGCGTCCTCCTCGAACATCGGCTCGATGCCGAATCGCTTCGTCTTGACCACGCGCCGTTCGGTCGAGGCATCCGCCGTCCCGTCGGCGAGGCGCCGGAGGATCTGCTTCTCCTGCTCGGGACGGGCCTTGAGGCGGGGCTTGCGCTTGTAGTCGACCGCCTGGCGTTCGGCCTTGTCGAGGACCGTGTCGAGCGCCGCCTGGTAGGTCCCGCCGGTCGCGTGGCTGTGCAGCGTCGCGCCGTCGACGATCAGCGTGACCTCGGCGCGATGGGCGTCCGAGGCGCTCTTGTGCTTCTCGTTCGAGAGCTCGACGATGGCATCGGTTCGATCGTCCGTCAGGCGTCCGATGCGCTGCAGCTTGCGCTCCGCGTATTCGCGGACTCGATCGGGGACCTCGACGTTCTTGCCCTTGACGATCGTCCTCACGCGTGACCTCCCCTGAGGCGATGCGCCCCACTGGCACGAGCTGCGGAACCGTTCGGGCCGGCCGGTCTCGGGTCGGCCGTCGGAGGTCGAGTATAGCCCCGGGGCCGCTACCGCTCGCGCGCCACGGTGACCGCCGAGACGCCGATCGCGCCGGCTCGGAGCAGGGGTTCGGCGCAGGCCGCGAGCGTCGCCCCGGTGGTCACGACGTCGTCGACGAGGACGACCCAGCGGCCCGCGAGGGGAGCAGGTCCCGGTGGCGCCCGGACGGAGACGGAAGGCGCCCGCGACGTTCGTCGCGCGGTGCTGACGGTCGAGATCGAACTGGGCGATGGTGGCGCGGCCGCGCTCGAGGATCGGCGCCATCGGGAGGCGGAGCTCGCGCGCGGCGACGGCCGCGATCAGGGCGGCCTGGTCGTAGCCGCGCTTCCTGGCGCGCTCGGCGTGCACGGGCACCGGGACGAGGACGTCGCCGCCCGCGCCGGCGCGCCGCCAGCGCCGGGCGATGGCCCGCCCGAGGGGTTCAGCAAGCCGGCGCTCGCCGCCGTACTTCAGCTCGTGGAGGGCCCGCCGGACGGAACCGGCGAACGGCGCGCACCACTCGAGCTGGAGGAGCGGTTCCGGGATGTCCGCCGGGAGCCCGATCGGGATGCCGGCCGGGAGCGTCGAGGCGGGCATCGAGCGCCGGCTCGCAGCGACCGCACAGCGGCGGCCCCTCCCGCCCGCAACCAACGCAGCGCGCGGGCAGGGCAAGATCGAGCGCCCGAGTGAGGAGGCCGCGCATCCGCGGATCGTGCCGTCGAGCCCTTCGCGCGGCCTTACCAGGCCAGTCAGGAGCGGCGGGCGTCTTCGATCAGGACCAGGTCGCCGACCGACGTGGCGGTCGCGTCGATGGTGCCGACCGGGAGCTCCAGCACGCCCTTCGCGCCGCGGACCAGCGGCACGAGGCCGCGCCAGGCCGGCAGGGAGCGGTGGATCGACAGGACGGGGCGCGAACCGTCGGCGGAGGGGCCGGCAACGAACACGGCGTCGATCGGGAAGCGCATGAACATCATGTGGATGCCGTTCGAATCGGGCAGCCAGAGGCCCGCGCCGGACGCGAGGGAGCGCCGGCCCATGAGTCCCTTGAACTTGCCCCACAGGCCGGCCGCGGTTTCGAGGTCGGCGGCGAGGATCGTGCTTCGCGTCAGGTTCCGGGCAGTTCCCCGGGGAGTGGCCTCGGTGGGACCGTCCGTCAAGTCTTGAGGTTGATCATGATCGAGATGATCGCCGGCCCGAGGATGACGATGAACAGCGAGGGGAAGATGCACCCGACGAGCGGGAACAGCATCTTGATCGGCGCCCGGGCGGCCTCGGCCTCGGCCCGCTGACGGCGCTCGATCCGGAGCTGCTCGGACTGGACCTGGAGCACCTTCGAGATCGACACGCCGAGCTGCTCGGCCTGGATGATCGCGCCGATGAAGTTGGTCAGCGGCCCGACCTCGGTCCGCGGCACGATGTCGCGCAGCGCCTCACGGCGCGCCTTGCCGACGCGGACCTCGGCCAGCGCCCGGCGGAACTCCTCGGTGAGTGGGCCCTTGAGCTTCTCCACGACCTTCGACAGCGCGGCATCGAAGCCGAGGCCTGCGCGGACGGAGATCGTGAGCAGGTCGAGCGTGTCCGGGATCATCAGCAGGATCGCCTTCTGGCGCTTGCGGATCCGGCCACCGAGCCAGAACTCAGGCAGCGCGTAGCCGAGGTAGCCGCCCACCGCGATCAGCAGCAGGTTGATGGGGAACGAGACCCCGCCGAACCCGACGATCACGAACAGCAGGAAGAACACGATCGCGCCGACGACCGCGCCGACGACCTTGACGGCAAGCCAGTCCGCGGTGCGGATCTCGCCCGGGTTGCCGGCGAGCGCCAGCCGCTTCTCGGTTCGGTCGGTGAACGACTGGTTGGTCGAGCGACTCAGCCTGCCGGAGAGGGCCGCGCCGAGCGGTCGCAGCGTCCGCTCGATGAACGGCGCCTGCAGCTCGAGCTCTTCGAGGTTCTTGGCCTCCATCGTCCCCAGCTGCGTCAGCCGGGCCTGGACGGGATCGATCGCGGAGCCGCTGCTCAGGGCGATAGACGATCAGAAGCACGGCGCCGCCGGCGACGAGCGCGATGAGGAGCGTGACGGGTTCCACGGTCAGACCTCGATATCCACGATGCGCCGGATGAGCATGAACCCGATGAACATCATGAACCCGCCGATCGCCAGCAGGATGACGCCGGCAGGCAGGCCGATCAGCGACGCGCGGTTGTCGAACATGGGCTCTGTGAAGCCAGGTGCGGCAATGAACAGGAAGCCGGCCAGGCCGATCGGCAGGAAACCGACGACGTAACCCGACATCCGCTGCTGGGCGGTGAGGGTATTGATCTCGCCCTTGATCCGGACCCGCTCCCGGATCGTGAACGCGATCGAGTCGAGGATCTCGGCGAGGTTGCCACCGACCTGGTGCTGGATCGTGATCGCGGTCGCCATGAGCTCGAGGTCTTCGGACTTCACGCGGCGAACCATGTTCTCCATCGCCTGCTCGAACGGCAGGCCGAGGTTGACCTCGCGGATGACCCGCGCGAACTCGGTGGAGATCGGCGGCCGTGACTCGCGCACGACCAGCTCGATCGCCTGCAGGAACGAGGAACCCGCCCGCAGGGCGTTGGCAAGCAGCGTGATCGTGTCCGGCAGCTGCTTGTTGAACGCGTTGAGGCGGCTGCCCTTGCGGCGGTTCAGCCAGAAGCGCGGAAGGAAGAACCCGATGAATGCGCCGATCAGCAGGAACAGCGGGTTCCCGAGCGTCGGAAGGATGACCGACAGGACGACCATGATCAGCGGGATGCCGACGATCGACGCGCCCCAGATCGCCAGGAACTCGGATGGCTTCAGGCGCAGGTCGGCGCGCGCCAGATCGCGCGCGAGGTTCGCGCCGAAGTCGCGCTGCTCGAGGCCCTTGTTGAGCTGGGCGAGCGTCTGGCTCTGCGCGATCATGTCGCTGATCGGGCCCTGCCCGCCGCCCTTCGCCGCCTCCGGCTTCGGGGTCGAGGCGTAGCGCTGGAGCCGCTCGGACATGCCCGAGCCGCTTCCGGACGTCGCGACGCCGATCGCGATCACGATGATCGCGGCAGCCGCAAGCCCGGCGACGACGAGCGTCATGGTGTCCATGGATCGGGACCCTCCTTCCCGGCTAGTACGTGAACCCGAAGAGGCCTGGCGGCAGGTTGATGCCCATGACCTCGAACTTCTCGACGAACTTCGGGCGGATGCCGGTCGCCTTCAGGCGGCCCTGGATCTTGCCCTCGACCACGCCGGTCTGCTCGAAGACGAACACGTCCTGCATGACGATGACGTCGCCTTCCATGCCCTGGACTTCGGTGATGTTGGTGATCTTGCGCGTGCCGTCCTTGAGACGGCTCTGGTGGACGATCAGGTCGACGGCCGAGGCCACCTGCTCGCGGATGGCCCGCAGCGGCAGGTCGACGCCGGCCATGAGCACCATCGTCTCGAGGCGCGACAGCATGTCGCGCGGGCTGTTGGCGTGGCCGGTCGACATCGAGCCGTCGTGGCCGGTGTTCATCGCCTGGAGCATGTCCAGCGCCTCGCCGGAACGACACTCCCCGACGATGATCCGGTCAGGCCGCATGCGGAGGGCGTTGCGGACGAGCTCGCGGATCGGGATCGCGCCGCGGCCCTCGATGTTCGGCGGCCGCGACTCGAGCGTCACGACGTGCTCCTGCCGAAGCTGGAGCTCGGCCGCGTCCTCGATCGTCACGATCCGCTCGTCGTTCGGGATGAACGACGACAGAACGTTGAGGGTCGTGGTCTTGCCCGAGCCGGTACCGCCGGACACGAAGACGTTCAGGCGGGCTTCGACGCACGCCTTGAGGAAGTCGAACATGTCCGCGGTGGCGGTGCCGAACCGAACGAGGTCGTCGACCGTGAACGGCGACGCCGAGAACTTCCGGATCGTGACGACGGGGCCGACCAATGAGAGCGGCGGGATGATGGCGTTCACGCGGGAGCCGTCGGTGAGGCGGGCGTCGACCATGGGGCTCGACTCGTCGACGCGTCGACCGATCGGGGCGATGATGCGGTCGATGATGCGCATGACGTGGTCGTCGTTCTGGAAGACGACGTTGGTGAGCTCGAGCTTGCCGGAGCGCTCGATGTAGACCTGGCGCGGGCCGTTGACCATGACTTCCGTGATCGACTCGTCGCGGAGGAGTGGCTCGAGCGGGCCGAGACCGATGATCTCGTCCGTGATCTGCTCGAGCATCCGGACGCGCTCGGCACGGGTCAGCGCGAGGCCTTCCTCGTCGACGACCTTGCCGAAGATCTCCTCGATCTGACGGCGAACCTCGACCTGGTTCGACAGGTCGAGCTTCGGGTCGAGGTCCTGGATGACGCGGTTCTGGATCCGGAACTTGACGTCCCGGAACGACTCGCGCGTGGGCGACGAGCCCATGAGGCGCGCGCCGGCCGGCGGCGCACCACTGGGTGGGGCCCCTGTCGGTGCCGGCACGTTGGGGCTGCCGGTCCCGGGCGCGGTCGGCGCCCCGGTCCCGCCGGCACCAGGTCGAGCGCTCTCGATCCGCTTCAGGAGACTCATCGGTTACACCCCTTCTCGCCCCGTGGGAACGCTACGGTCAACGCCATGCGAACAGCGACTTCTTCTGTTGCCCCTTCGCCGCGTCATCGGCGGACGCGACCTGCGCCTGCTCTCCGATCACGGCCTTTGCCAGTCGGAGGATGTCCTGCGACACCTGCGCATCCTTGTTGCTCAGGTAGAACGGTACGCCGCGGTTCAAAGCGTAGACCACGCTCCGCCCGTCGCTCGTGATCGTGTCGTTCACCTTCCGCCCGATCGACTGCTCGACGTCCGTGACGCGGATGCCGAGGGCCGAATCGCCCCGGTTGAGGACGAGCCGGACCTTGCCCTTCTCGTAGCCGAGCTGGTCGGCGACCTCGAGGAACAGGCGCATGTTCTTGATGCTCGTGATCTCGAGACTGAGCATGGTGAGGATCGTGTCGGCCATGTCAAGGATCCCGAGCGTCGTGTCGTTGAAGAACGCCGCGCAGTCGACGATCACGACGTCGGCTTCGTAGCGCAGCTTCTCGATGATCTTGCGAACCGCAGCCGGGGTGATCAGCTCCGCGGTCTCGGGGGTGGGCGGCGCGAGCAGCACGCGGAACCCGGCGGAGTGGGTGACGACGAACGTGTCGAGCGACTCGGGCTCACCGGCTTCGAGCTCGGGGAGCAGGTCGGCGATCGACTTGCCCTTCGGGTTGAGGTTGAGCAGGACGCCGACGTCGCCGAACTGGAACGACGCGTCGACCAGGACGACCTTCTTGTTCAGGTCGGTGGCAGCGGCAACGGCGAGATTGACCGCGACCGTCGTCCGGCCGACGCCGCCCTTCGGGCTGAACACCGCGATCACCTGGCCGGCTCGCGGCCCTGCGCGGTGGGTGCCGTGCCTCCGGGCGCCGCGACGGGCGTCATGCGGCTGAACTTCTCACGCTCGCGGGCGTAGACCTGGCGGATCGAGGCATTGAGCTCGTCGGAGCTGAACGGCTTGACGAGGAACTCGCGCGCGCCCGCGAGCATCGACCGGCGCAGGTAATCGGCTTCGCCCTGGACCGACATCATGATGACCGAGCACAGGGGCGCGGCCGTCGCGAGCCTCTCGGTCGCGGCGATGCCGTCCATGTCCGGCATGTTGATGTCCATGAGGACGATGTCCGGCGAGAGTTGCGTCGCGAGTTCGATCGCTTCAGCACCGGACGCGGCGGAGCCGACCACCTCCATGTCGCCCTCGAAGCCGAGGAGCTTCGTGAGGTGGTCGCGGGTCTCCGGGATGTCGTCGACGATGAGGACTCGGATCGTGTCCATCAGATGGTTGTTCGTTTTCTCGCTACGGGTCGGATGAGTGGGTTGCGATTGGTGGAGTGCCGACGGGCGCGGGTCGGATCGTGATCCGCCGCGCCCGTCGGGCCTGTCTCCGTCGTCGGGTGTCGCCTACGGTGCCGGTGACTCGGCCGGCGACTCGCTCGGCGTCGGCTCGGGCGCCGGCGTCGGCAGTGACCCGCCGATCACGGCACCGTCGATGTCGACCACCAGGACGCCGTACTGCTGGATCAGGGTGTCGAGCACGACGCCCGGCGTGATCTCGCAGGGGAACGGCGTGACCGGTTCCGGCGAGGCGCTGGCGCCCGGCTCGGGCGACGTCGTCGGCGTCGGCGTCGGCGTTGCAGGCGGCCGGATTGTCAGACATGGCGATTCGGGCGTGATGCGGTTGCCGTTCGGCGTCGATGAAGTCGTCGGGCGAGCGAAGGACGAGCGACAGTGGACACCTGCGCATCGTTCTGGGCCCACTTGACGACCTCGGCCTGGGCCGGCGTGACCGCGAGGATCACGAGCTCCTGGCGTTCCGTGAGCGCCGTTCCCGGCTGCGGCGTCGCGCCTCCGGCCGCGGCCGGCGGCGGCGGCAGCAGCGTGCCCAGGACCTGCATGCCCTGCAGCAGCAGCTTGGATGTGTCGCCGTCGATCGCGTCGATCGCCGTCGCGCTCGTGCCGTCTTCGTTGACGACGACCGGCTTGATGTCCATCCGGATGAGCATGTCGACGAAGTCGCCGGTCTTGATCAGCGTGCCGACGCCGGACACCTGGTCGACCATCACCGACATCGCGCGGTAGCCGGCCGGCACGTCGATGTTCGTCACGGTCGAGCTCGCGGTGGTGATCGCCGTCGTGATCTGCTGGCCCTCGAGGACCTCCTGGCGGGCGATCTGGCCGACCACCTGGGAGGGATCTCGTAGGCGCCCGGGAGGGCCGCCGTCGACTGGACGTTCTGCGTCTCGAGCATGTCCTCTTCGATCACCGTTCCGAGCTGGAATGTCCTCGTTGGCGATGACGACGGTGGCCTGCGTCGCGCTCCTCGGGGGTCGCGGCTCGTTGCCATTCTGCGACAGCAGGATGCACGCCGACGAACGCGATGACCGCCAGGAATACCCCGACGAGCAGGACCAAACGATTACTGCGCTTCAAAGTTGGATCTCCCCGAGAAGGTGTGACAGGTGGCACCACTGTAGCAGCAGCGAGACGGTGCGCGACTATACCAATGGGCTAGTACCCGTTGGGAGGATTCGGCAGGATTTCGTGCGTACTGCAAGGTTGCTCGCAAGGTTGTGATTCGGCTGGACGGAGGTGTTGCGACCGGCTCACGCGCACGCCCCCGGTTGCGCCCAGAGCTCGCCGACAGCATCGCCGGCGAGTCGTTGCCAGCCCTGGAGTGACGCAAGTCGCTGGGCAGGTGCGCCCCGCGGAGCAACGACCGCCAGACGGATCTGCTCATCGGCCAACGCCTGTGCGAACGCGTCGTCGCCGCGAGCCTGGTCCGCGTACGCCTCAAGGCGGGTATCACCGAGGGAGTCGGCAGCCCCGTAAGCTCCCACGGGCTGTCGCCAGCGGTACGAGATGTAGCCACCCCAGTCGTAGAGGTTCCAGATCCGGCCCGTGCAGGCGTGGTCGACGAGCGCCGCAGTCGCGAGAACGGGATAGCGCTCGGCAATCGCCGCGTCCGTCGACGCCGGTGAAATGCGAGCCCACCCGACAAGGACGAACAGCGGCACGAGCATGAGCACTGCCAACGGCCGCGACCCGAGGAGATTGAACGGTCGGCGGGCCGCCGGCGAACCACGCGCAGGCGGATGGCTTCTGCGGATGGCAACACCGCCGCCACCACGAACGGTGCGGCGATGGCGAGATATCTGGCCGACCCGAGCGCGAGCCAGCTCCAGCCAAGCGCGAGCAGCCCGATCAGCGGGTCCGGGAATCGCCGTCCGAGGAGGAGCAGCACCGGGGCTACCAGCAGGGCAATGCGCAGGCCGATGAAGCGGGCGTCGCCGAGATCGGGGGCCGCCCACTCGTCGATGAGCCGGGCCTGGGCCGGGCTGAAGATCGTTTCGAAGGGATAGCTGAGCAGGCCGAAGCCGTACGGTCCGACAGCCATCGCGAGAACAGTGGCGACGACGAAGGCGGCAAGCACCAGACGGCTCCGGCCGGCCGGGAGCCATCCGAACAGGACGACCACCGCCAGCGCGAATGCCGAAACCACGTATGCGCCGATCCCTGATCCGTGCAGGGCCGCCCAAGCGGCGCCGAGCGGCACCATCGCCACAAGCCAGAAACGACGGCCGGTTGAGCGATAGGTCAGCCAGCCGATCGCCGCGACGAGAAGGAAGATGACGTCCCAGATCTGCGCCCTGGGCGACCAAACCGGCCCGCCGATGATGGCGACGCCGAGCGCCCCAAATGCCCAAACGAGCGGCGCCGACTCCGGCAGCACGACGACGAACAGGCGGAACGCGAGGAGGACGACGACGGCAGCCATCAGCGCGCCGAGCATGCCGACGCCGCTCGCCCCGCCAATGGAATACGCAGTCCACATCGCCAAGTCGTGCAGCCACGAGTGGGCGACCCATGGCTCGCCGAGCGCTTGCCACGACAGGAAGTCCGTACGCGGCACGTCGCCCGTGTCGCGGACGAACTCAGCGACCCGCAGGTGCCACCAGAAGTCGGGATCTACCTGTGGGCGAAGCATCAGGACCCAGGCGAGCCCTGAGATGGAGACGGCCGCTGCCTTCGCGAAGAGCGAGTCCCGCGACAGCAAGTCGACGACGGCGTTCAAGACAAGCTGGCCTCTGGATTGCACCGACAGACCCGGCACGAGTGACCAGCAATGGATCAGGAAGAATCGGAATGAGTGCGGCCTGCTGATCAGTGTCGCGGCGGTTTCGGTCGGTGCGAGGGCCGATAAACGGCAAGACCGCCGACCAGGTGGCCCGGCGGTCGATTGCGCTTGGCTAGACGCTCGAGCCGACGGTGTTGAGGATCCCCGAGATCTGGCCGCCCAGGAAGAGCAGCGCGATGATCGCGACGATCGCGATGAGGGCGAGGATCAGCGCGTACTCCGCGAGACCCTGGCCTTCGTCGTCAGAGCGGAACGATGCGATGAGAGCGGTAAGCATGGACATAAAGTTTCGGCACCTCCTTCCCCACAGGGCTCCCCGGCTCGCCGGAGGCTGCGGCAGCGTAGGAGGGGCCGATGCCGGTGTCAACCATGCAAATGACGTATTCGGTGCTTACGATCAAACCCAAAGAAAACCGCCGGGCCCGAAGGCCCGGCGGTTCGATTGTCGGAGCGGAAGCGTGCTAGACGCTCGAGCCGACCGTGTTCAGGATCCCCGAGATCTGGCCGCCCAGGAAGAGGAGGGCGATGATCGCGACGATCGCGATGAGGGCGAGGATCAGCGCGTACTCCGCGAGACCCTGGCCTTCCTCGTCCCGGCGAAGCGAGGCGAGAAGAGCGGTGAACAGCGCCATTGAGGCAGCCTCCTGGATGAGTACTCGCCCACAGATGAGGGCGCGGCCAACATAGCGGGGCCCACGAGAGAAGCACACTAGGTCGATGGTCCCGACCGGGCAGGACCTGTCTATGTGCGTGCGCGCACTATCCGGCAGCGTCGATCGCGTCCCCGATCGCGTCGAGCACCTCGGCGAGCGTCCCGCCGAACACGAACAGGATGAGCACCGTGAACAGCGCGGTGAGCGCGAGGATCAGCCCGTACTCGACCAGCCCCTGCCCGCGCCAGCCGGCCGGCACGGCGGCGATCATTCCTTGGCGGGCTCCTCGGCCGTCGGCAGGTCGGCGGCGAGCCGCAGCTCCGCGCCGTCGGCCAGCAGCTCGGCCTCGATGCCCAGCATCGCCGCCCGGGTCTCGAGCTCACGCCACGTTCCCCGCGGCAGCGCCACGACCGACTCACGCCGGGCGGCCTCCAGCGCATCGAGCTCGTCCGCCCGGCGCTCCTCGATCATCGCGGCGAGGGCCGGCGGCAGCTCCTCGCCCTTCTTGCGCGGGGTGTCCTTCGCTGCCGACTTCCCGGCGCCGCTCTCGGAGCCGGCCGGTGTCGACGACACCGCGCGACGCCGTGACGCGCGCCTCGAACCGCTCCGACCAGTCCAGCTTCATTGCGACGCGATCGGGATGCTGGGCGAGGTACGCCGTGAGCGCCTCGTCGAGGATCCGGAACAGGCCACTCTCGAGGTCCATCGGCAGCCGCCGATCCGTGCCGAGCGAGTCGAACTCGACCGCCACACCGACCCGCTGCCCTCGGTCGCGAGCGGCGCGCCGTAGCGTCGGCACGAGCCCCAGGTCGTCCAGCACCATCGGGCGGACGTCGAAGATGAACGACTTGGTGGCGTCGAGCGTCTGCTGGACCATCGACACGAGCTCGCGGACCTCGCCGCGCGCGTTCGCCGGGTCCGAAGCCACCAGCCGCTCGACGATCTGTGCCTGGAGCACGATGTTGGTCAGGCTCTGGGCCGGCCCGTCGTGCATGGCGCGCGAGATCTCGCGGCGGAGGTCCTCCTGGGCGGCCAGCAGGAGTCGCGACACCTCGGGCGACAGGTCAGCGAGCTCGCTCGCGGCGGGACCGGCGTCATCGTCGCCGGCGTCTGCACCGCCACCGGACGCCTCGACGTAGGCGGCCAGGGCGTCGCGGTAGCGCGTCAGGATCCGCTTCTTGCCGTCGAGGACCTCGACCTGGGACTGCATCAGCGCGGCGCGCTGCGTCAGCGTCAGGAGCTGCGCGTACTGCTCGAGCGCGGCGGCCGGATCGCCGCTGCCGGTCCCGCCCGTCGAGACCTTCTCGGCCGCCTGGGCGCGGCGACTCTCGTGACGGGCTGCCTCCACCGTCGCCTGGGACACGAGCAGGTCGATCTCGACGAGCTCCTTCTCGACCGCGTCGAGGTCGTCCGCCAGCCGGACCGGGAGCGCGATCGATTCGGGTGGCGAGGCAGCCTGGGACTTGGGCATCAGTCCTCGGGCATCCGGATCCAGCCCTGGCGCATCGCGTACACGACGGCCTGCGTGCGGTCGTTGACCGACAGCTTGCGCAGGATCGAGCTCATGTGGTTCTTGACGGTCTGCTCCGAGATCGACAGCGCATAGGCGACCTGCTTGTTGGTCATGCCCTGCGCAATGTTGTCGAGGATCTCGACCTCGCGCGGCGAGAGCGGCGCGAAGATCGGCGCCGCTTCCTGGCCGTAGACGGCCAGCTCGCGAAACTCCTTGAGGACGCGCGACGCCACGGACGGCTTGGCGAACACCTTGTCGTTGATGAGGTACTCGCCGGAGACGACGCGGCGGATGATCGTGACGAGGTCATCCGGACCGACGTCCTTGAGGATGAACGCCGCCGCGCCGGCCTTGATCGCGTCGAACAGGGCGTCCTCGTCCTCGCTGACCGCGAGCACGATGATCGACGTCGACGGCAGCTCGCGCTTGATCCGCTGGGTCGTCTCGATCCCGCCCGGTGACGGCAGCGAGAGGTCCATCAGGATGACGTTCGGGGACGTCTCGATGGCCCGATCGATCGCGCTCCGCGAGTCGTCCGCCTCGCCCACGATCTCGAAGTCCGGCTCGCGCCCGAGGATGTTCGCGATCCCGACACGGAAAAGGGCATGGTCGTCGACGATGAGGATTCGCGTGACCTCGCCGACATTGCGGCGGTCCGGTCCACCTCGGCGGCGTTCCGGTCCGGAGTAGTCCATCGCGCTCATACGCTCTCCTGTCCTTGCTGTTCAGCCCGGAGTCGGGATCGCCAACCGCACGACGGTACCGCCGTCGGGCCGTGATCGCACGTCCAAACGGGCCCCGATGAGCTCGGCTCGCTCCCGCATGAACTGCAATCCGTAGTTGCGGCGCCCATGCGCCGCCATCGCACCAGGATCGAATCCACGCCCATCGTCGGTCACCTCTACAACCCAGTCTGCGCCCTCGATGCGCGTGGCCACGGAGGCGCTCGACGCCGCGGCGTGCTTGTGGACATTCTGCAGTGCCTCCTGCACCACGCGCAGGACCACCGTGGCGGTCCCGCCGCTCAGGGCGTCGGAGTCGGCGTCGAGCTCGGTCCCGATCTCCAGCCCGGTCAGCGTCCGCATGTGCTCCACCGTGTCGAGGATCGAGGCGTTGAGGCCGAGCTCGTCGAGCAGCGGCGGCCGGAGCTGACTCACGACCGCGCGGACCTCCCCGAGCTGGCGCCGCAGCATGTCGCGCAGGTAGCGCAGCTCGGCGCGAGCCAGCGCTGGATCGGACTCGACGATCCGCTCGACATGCTCCACCTGAAAGATCGCATTCGACAACGCCTGGGCGGGGCCGTCATGGACTTCGCGAGCGAGACGCGACCGTTCGGCCTCTTGCGCCTCGATAACTGCGTCCATCGGAGTTCGAGTATAGGGATCGGGTTTCACCGGCAGACGATCTCGAATACGCGCGTCGGCGCCATGCCGATGTCGATCTCGCGGAAGCACTCGCTCCACGGTGCGCCGGCGTCGATGTCCTCCGGCCAGTGCTTATGGTCGTCGCCCTCGGAAAGGACCACGTAGCGCGTGCCGGGGAATGCACGCGCGAGATCGAACACGTCCACCGGCGGCTCATCGGGGAGTGCCAGTGCTCGCGCACCCTGTGTGTCCGCGAGCCAGATCGGGAAGTCGGAGATGACGGGTCCGGCCGACGCGTCCAGCGGGTGACCCGCCTCGGCCATGCGCGCCCCGAGCTGCGCGTAGTAGTCGCGCGTCTCGATCGACCCTCGCCCGAACGTGGAAAGGAGCGCCAGCGAGAACAGCGCCGATCCGAAGATCGCCAGCGCCGGCCCGAGCCAGGCCACCGGCCGCGTCCAGCCGCGCATCTGGCCGACCCTCGCGATCACCGCGTCGAGCAGCAGCAGCGCGCCGATGACGAGCCACACGTGGACCGGCCCCGCGGCGTGCAGGAACGTGCCCCACGTCGTCGACACCGGGAAGACGAGGCAGGTGAACAGGAAGGTGACGAGGCTGTACCAGGCGAGCGGGCGCAGCGAGCGGCTCGGCCAGACCAGCGGGATCGAGATGACGCCAAGGATCGAGATCGGGATCCCGAGCAGGAGCAGCACGTTGAGCAGGTTGTGGAGGAAGCCCACGACGCGCATCTCGAGCAGGGCCTGCCAGCCCAACGCGAGGTAGCGCTGGAGCGTCGGCGGATCGTTCCACGCGAAGATGTCGAGGCCGGTGATCGACAGCGCGTTCGTCGCGGTCTGGCTCGGCAGCGGACTGCCGAACGCCTGCCAGTTGCGCACGGCCCACGGCGCGAACACGATCCCCGCCACGACGGCCACGACACCGATCAGGCGCACGCGATCGGCCATCGGACGGTCGCCGGTGAACCAGACGAGGCCCGCCCACACGACGCCCAGCCAGATCGCCTCGTTGCGGGTCAGCGCCGCGAGGCCGATGGCCACGCCGAGCGCGAGGAGGCGCGGGTCGACGATCCCGGGCACGACCTGTCGACGCGCAGGAGGCGCGTCATCAGCAGGAACGCGACCAGTGCGAGCACCGTGAACGGCATCGTGGAATCGGGCAGCGACGAATGGAGCAGCAGCGGGAGATAGACGGCCGTCGTGAGGCCGGCTCCAACCGCCAGGGTCCGTGCCCGCCCGACCGGCAGCTCCAGCTCCTGCGCGACGTCGGCCGCCAGCCACCAGGCCAGGACCGGGACGAGCGCCCCGATGAGGATCGACGAGACCTGGGCCGCCGCGAACGTCTGACCGGCGATCGCCATCGGGATCGCGTCGAGGAACGTCGGCAGCGGCAGCCACACCTCGAACGCAGCGCGGGGGACCTCGAGCGGCGGCGTGCCGTAGCTCCACAGGGCGTCGAACACGAGCCCGCGGCCGTTGAGCAGGTTCCGGGCGACCGCCACGTAGTAGGCCGTGTCCTCGGGCTTCGGGAACACGATCTGCGCGGCGAAGTACACGCGCGCAACGAGCGCGACCAGCGAAGATCCCGAGGGCGGACAGGATCGCTTCGCGGCGGTTCATTCGGCCGGTCTCCCGCACGACCGGGTAGACCCCGAGCTCGGTCGGGTCGCCGTCCTCGAGGATCGGCGCACCGAGCCACGGCGGCCGATCGCCGTCGAGGATCGGGGTCGTCGTGTCGACCGCCCCGCGATCGAGCACGAGCCAGTCGATGTCGTAGGCATCGGCCACCTCGCCGATCGTGGCGACCGGGTCGTTGACGAGGACGACGCCTCCGCGGCCGGTCCAGTAGCGAGTCGCCGCCGCGTCGATCGACATGACCCGGTCGGTGGCCGGCGCACCGGCCGCGTCCAGCGCGTCACGCACCGCGAGCAGGCGATCACGTCCGTCCGCCCAGCTCGCGTGGACGACGCCGACCGAGGTCAGCGCGCCGAGCACGACGACGGCCACGACAGCCACCGTTGCCAGCCGCGTCGTCGGGCCCGGGATCCCAGGTGGGACGGCGCCGGCCGAACCACGCCACGACGACCGCCACGCCCTCGAGCGCGAGCACGTAGCTGTACGGCGCGAGCGCCACGGCGGAGTGGATGAACGTGCCACCCGGAACGTGGACGGCCGAAACGACCGCCGAGAACCCGAACAGCACGGCGGCGTAGGTGAAGAACGGCCCGAAGTCGACCGAACGGCGCCGAGCCCACGAGCCGACCACGATGAACGGCGCGAGCACGAGACCCGCGATCAGCACGACGTAGATCGTGACGGCGGCCAGGAATCCGCCGATGCGGCTCATGATCAGCGGGCCGGCGCCCATCCCGAGGAGGTGGTCGAGCGTTGCCGGCGTCGCGATGCTGTCCCACTCGCCGATCGAGCGGATGAACAGGACCTTGCCGGAGGCCATCGACGGCGACAGCGTCCCGAACACCGCGAGCTGGCGGATCCACCATGGCGCCATCACGAGGACGAACGCCGCGACGGCACCGAGCGCCGCGCTCGCGGGGATCACGCCGCGGCCCCGCGTCCGGTCCCAGGCGAACGCGAGGACGACGACGAGGAGCACGAGCACGCCGTCGGTCCGCGACAGTGTCGCGAGGCCGGCCAGGAGCCCGGCGAGGACGAAGGATCTTGGTGATCCCTTGAGCCCGCGTGCCGTCATCCAAAGCGCGCCGGCGACGAGCGGCTGGAACAGGGCGAAGTTGTCGGGCTGCGCCATGAACGCGACGGACAAGGCGGGGATGGCGATGAGGACGCCGGCACCCACTGCGACGAGAGCGCTCGCCCCCGCTTCGCGGGCGATCGCCCAGGTCAGCGGGGCGGCCGTCGCCCCGATCAGGACGAAGGGTGCCGCCGACGCCCATGGCTGCGGGCCGAACAGGGCGAGGAACGGAACCTGGATCAGCGCTGCGAGGGGCATCCAGTGGCCGAAGGCCGCGATCGGCAGGGTCGGATCGGCCGGGATGGCACCGCCGACCTCGGCGAAGATCCACACGACGTCGACGTTGAACCCGTTACCCTGCGCAAGCGATCGCGCAGCATCGACGTAGTAGTAGGCGTCGGTATAGCCCGGGTCCGGATACGCTGCGACGAGGGCGGCCCGGACGAGGAGGGCGAGCACGTACAAGATGACGGGGGTACGCACGGCCGGTGCAGCGTAGCACCGGGCCCGACGAGCGCCAGAGGGGTACGAATGGGCCATGCTCGCTGACGGTCGTGGCGTGGGCTTCGCATCGCGATCGGGCTCGTCTACCTCGTCCTGCTGGGAGCCGGCGGCTACTTCGGCATCACGTCGGTCTGGTTCCGGCTGCCGACGCACGGTCGCGCTCGTCGGTCGCGCTCGGGATCTGGCTGGTCGTCGCGATTCGCGACCCGTTCTGGCGGCCACGGAGCTCGCTCGCACCGGCGCTCATCGCGGCGCGATCGCGCCTTGGCGCTGAGCACTCGTCCTGTCGACGCGCCCGGAGCTCGGCGCCGACTACGTCGCGTACGCCGTCCTTCTCACGGGCGCGTACCTGCTCCT
>CAVRKH010000007.1:0-30957 GCA_963721655.1 uncultured Chloroflexia bacterium
GCCTCCGCGGCCGACCGGCGCACCGAGATCCGCTGGGGGATGCGCGACTTCCTGCTCCGCTTCGGGCGCGACGCAGAGGGCCTGTGGTTCCCCGAGACCGCGATCGACATCGCCAGCCTGCGGATCGCCGCAGAGGAGGGCATCCGCTACACGATCCTCGCCCCGTGGCAGGCAGCCGTGGCGAATCTCGACACCAGGCGTCCCTACCGCGTGGAGCTGGGCGGCGGACGGAGCATCGTGGTCGCGTTCTATGACGCCGGCCTGTCGTCGGCGGTCTCGTTCGAGCCGGAGGCGACGGCCGACGCCGACCGGTTCGCACGCGAGCGGATCGCGCCACGCCTGGGCGGGTCGTTCGATCCAGGTGGCAGCTCGCCGCTCGTCGTCATCGCGACCGATGGCGAGCTGTACGGCCATCACCAGGCGTTCCGCGAGCTGTTCCTCCAGCGCCTCATCCGGCCCGGCGCCGACCAGCCGGACCACGGCTTCGACGTCGTCGACCTCGCGTCGGCTCTCGCGCCTGACGCGGCCGCGCCGTTCCGGATGGTCCGCATCAACGAGCGGACGTCGTGGAGCTGCCACCACGGCGTGTTGCGCTGGAGCGGCGAATGCGGCTGCGTCCCCGACGGGCGCTGGAAGGCGCCGCTGCGCCTGGCGTTCGAACGGCTGGCAGCGGGGATCGACGCAATCACGGTCGCGCAGTTCGGCGCACTGCCGGGCGAGCCCGACCCGTGGGCGGCCCGGGACGCCTACATCGACGTCGTCCTCGGCGCCGAGCCGAGCGGCTCGTTCGCCGCGCACTGGGTCGGCAGCAAGGCGCCGGTCGAGGCTCGCCACACGCTGCTGCGGCTCATGGAGGCCCAGCGTTGGCGGCTGGCGATGTTCTCGAGCGACGGCTGGTTCTGGGACGACCCGATGCGCCCGGAAACCCGCCAGGTCCTGCGCTTCGCGGCCCGCGCGGCGCAGCTGGCGGACGGGATCGCGGGCACGGACCTGGAGCGGCGCCTGATCGAGGATCTGACCCTCTTGAGCTCACCCCGCAGCGGGATGGACGGCGCGGCGATCTACCAGCTCGCGCTCCAGGACGTGGGGCAGTCGTCTCCCGCTGCCACCGACTCGCAGGAGCAGGCCTCCGCCTGATCGGCCCCTGGAATCCGTCAGCCCGTGGCCTGCGTTCCACGGGCTGACGAGGGCTGCGCCGTTTGGAGGAACGGCGAGCGGTAAGGGACCTGGTCGGTCAGGCTTGACGCCCGCCCGTGCCGCGCACGGACACCGCATCGACCGTCACAATGACACTCAAGATGGCGATCAGGACGATCAGCGCATCCATGGAGCACCTGCCTTTTCCTGGGCGGCTGAAGGAGCCGTAGCGAGCGCTTGGTATATTGGACTAGGCCAAATTCTAGGTTGGACTAGCAGACTATGTCAATGGACGATTTACCCCGAAATCAGCCGCCCGTGATCGGCGGCGATCTGGACGTCGAGCGCGGCTCGGACGTCCCCATCTCCACCCAGATCTACTGGCAGCTCGCGTACCAGATCGACTCCGGCCGGCTGCTGCCCGGCTCGCGCCTGCTCCCGGTCCGCGAACTGGGTGCCGCCCTGCGCGTCAACCCGAACACCATTCGCGCGGTCTATCGACGGCTATCCGACGCCGGCTATGTCTCCAGCCGCCACGGCGCCGGGACACACGTTGCCGATCGCCCGCCCCAGCGGCGTGGTGCCGAAGCGCTTGCCGGGCTCGTCGCCGAGATGCTGCGTCGCGCGGCCCATGCCGGCTTCACCGCCGACGAGGTGGCCTCGGCGACGTTCGCCGCCGCCACGGAGCGCAAGCGTCCCGGCCCGCTCGTGCGGGTGCTGTTCGCGGAATGCACCAGCGCCGACGCCGGCTACGACGCCGAGCGGCTCACCGCCGAGTTCCCCGACGTGGTCGAGGTCGAGGGCGCACTGCTCGACGACCTGCCCGAGCGCCTCGACCGGTTCCACTACGACCTCGTGGCGACGACGACGTTCCACGCCGACGAGGCCCAGGCACTCGTCGCGGGCCGCGTGCCGGTCGTGGCCATGCTCGTCGGTCCGGGCTATGTCGAGCTCGTCCACGAGATCGCCGGGCTGCGCCCGGGTTCGAAGGTGGGGCTCGTGTGCGCCTCGGAACGGGGAGCCGACAACATCCGCGAAACGCTCGCCCTCGCGGGCACGACCGGCATCGAGATCGTGTCGGGCACGACCGAAGGCGCCGACGACGAGCTCGACCGGATCAACGAGACCGCCGACGTGATCCTCGTCTCGCGCGAAGCGCTGCGCCTCGGCCTCGACAAGCGGTTCGACCGCCCCGAGCGGCTGCGCCACTGGACGTACGAGTTCGACCCGTCCGGCCTGGAGCTCCTCCGCCGCGCGATCGCGCACGCCTTCGCGAACCGCCCGGAGCCGGTCCCGGCGTCCTAGCCCCGGCAGAGGGCCTGTCGCCGTTTGACACGCTCAACGGGTCGCGCCTACGGTTCATGGGCCGAGCCCACGTTCGTCCCGCGGCCGCCCGACGGCCGCGTCCCAGCGTCCATGCCGAGGAGGACACGATCAGCGGCGCTCCACTGACCGACATCGGCTCCAACATCGGGGATGGGCGCCGTCGTGCCGTGGTCGAGGGGGTCACGCCGCTCGTCGACGGCGGCCGCTTCCCGATCAAGCGCGTGGCCGGCGACCGGGTCGTCGTCGAGGCCGACGCGTTCGCCGACGGACACGACGTCGTCCTCGCGGCGCTCCGCCACCGCGAACCCGGCGGGCCATGGATCGAGGTCCCGATGGAGCCGCTCGGCAACGACCGCTGGCGCGCCTCGTTCGTCGTCGACGAGGTCGGCCGCCACGAGTACACGGTCGCGGCCTGGACTGACCACTGGGTCACCTGGCGCACGGACCTCGTCAAGCGGCTCGACGCAGGCCAGGACGTCACGGTTGACCTCAAGATCGGCGCGAACCTCGTGGACAAGGCGGTCCGACGCGCCGCCGCCGACGGCGCGACCGAGGACGCGGAGGAGCTCGAACGCTGGGCGGCCCGCCTCCGCGAAGGCACGGCCGCGCGTGGCGCGCTCGACGACGACCTCGACGCGCGGATGCGCCGCCACCCCGACCGCGACCACGTCACGACCTACGAGCCGACGCTCGGACATCACGGTCGACCCCGTCCATGCCCGCTTCTCGAGCTGGTATGAGCTGTTCCCCCGTTCCACGTCACCGAAACCCGGGCGCCACGGCACGCTCCGGGACGTCATCGACCGTCTCGCATACGTGCACGGCCTTGGCTTCGACGTCCTGTACCTGCCGCCGATCCACCCGATCGGGACGACGTTCCGCAAAGGGCGCGAACAACGTGACGAGCTCCGGGCCCGACGACCCGGGCGTGCCCTGGGCGATCGGCGGGCCGGATGGCGGACACACGGCCGTCCACCCCGACCTCGGCACGATCGAGGACTTCGACGCGCTCGTCGAAGCCGCGCGAGCCCGTGGCATCCGCGTCGCGCTCGACATCGCGTTCCAGGTCTCGCCCGACCACCCGTTCGTCCGTGAGCACCCGACCTGGTTCCGCCAGCGCCCCGACGGCACCGTCCAGTACGCCGAGAACCCGCCGAAGAAATACCAGGACATCTACCCGTTCGACTTCGAGTCCGATGACTGGCAGGCGCTGTGGCACGAGCTGTGCTCGATCTTCGAGTTCTGGATCGGCACACGGCGTCGAGATCTTCCGGGTCGACAACCCGCACACGAAGGCATTCCCGTTCTGGGAGTGGGCCCTCGGCGAGCTCAAGGGTGCCCACCCGGAAGCGCTGTTCCTGGCCGAGGCGTTCACCCGGCCGAAGGTGATGTACCGCCTGGCCAAGGTCGGGTTCAGCCAGTCCTACACCTACTTCACGTGGCGCACCCACAAGCAGGAGCTGACCGAATACTTCCAGGAGCTCACCCGCCCGCCGGTGTCGGAGTTCTTCCGCCCGAACGTCTGGCCGAACACCCCGGACATCCTCCACGAGACGCTGCAGACCGGCGGCCGGCCGATGTTCGAGGCGCGCTACGTCATGGCGGCCACGCTTGCCGCGTCGTACGGGATCTACGGCCCGGCGTTCGAGCTGCTCGAGCACGTCCCGCGCGAGCCCGGCAGCGAGGAATACCTGAACTCGGAGAAGTACGAGATCCGCAGCTGGGACCTGGAACGCCCCGACTCCCTTGCTCCGCTGATCCGCGAGGTCAACCGGATCCGCCGCGAGCACCCGGCCCTCCAGTCGAACGAGGGTCTCGTGTTCCACGACATCGACGACGACGCGCTGCTCGCGTACACGAAGCAATCCGCCGATGGGCGCGACACCGTGCTGACGGTCGTCAGCCTCGATCCCAACGCCCGGCGCGCCGGCACGCTTCGGCTGCACCACGGCGCGCTGGGACTCGACCCGGGTCGCGCTGTCCAGGTGACCGACCTGCTCGAGGGCGGCCGCGAGACGTGGGGACGCGACGACCCGCGTATCGAGCTCGTCCCCGGCAAGCGCCAGGCGCGCATCCTGCAGCTGGCGCCCGCGCGATGACGACGATCGAGCAGGAAGACCTCGCCGAGTCGTTCTTCGCGGCGCCGACGCTCGCAGACGATCCGCTCTGGTACAAGGACGCGGTCATCTACGAGGTCCACGTCCGCGCCTTCCGCGACAGCAACGGCGACGGCGTCGGCGACTTCAAGGGCCTGACCGAGAAGCTCGACTACCTGCGCGACCTCGGGGTCACGGCGATCTGGGTGCTGCCGTTCTACCCGTCCCCGCTCAAGGACGACGGCTACGACATCGCCGACTACCTCGGCGTCCACCCCGACTACGGGACGATGCGCGACGTCCGCCAGTTCATCCGCGAGGCGCACCGCCGCGGGCTGCGGGTGATCACCGAGCTGGTCTGCAACCACACCTCGGACCAGCATCCGTGGTTCCAGCGGGCCCGCCACTCCCCGCGCGGCAGCCCGTGGCGCGACTTCTACGTGTGGACCGACGATCCCGACAAGTACCGCGAGGCGCGGATCATCTTCAAGGACTTCGAGACCTCGAACTGGACGTGGGATCCGGTCGCCGAGCAGTACTACTGGCACCGCTTCTATTCCCACCAGCCCGACCTCAACTTCGAGAACCCGAAGGTCCGCGACGCGATCATGCGCACGATGGACGCCTGGCTCGAGATGGGCGTCGACGGGCTGCGGCTCGACGCGATCCCCTACCTGTACGAGCGCGAGGGGACCAACTGCGAGAACCTGCCCGAGACCCACGCGTTCCTCAAGCAGCTCCGCGCGCACATCGACCAGCGCTTCGCCGGACGGATGCTGCTCGCCGAGGCGAACCAGTGGCCGGAGGACTCCGTCGAGTACTTCGGCGACGGCGACGAATGCCACATGGCCTTCCACTTCCCGGTCATGCCGCGGCTGTTCATGTCGGTCCGGATGGAGGATCGCTTCCCGATCATCGACATCCTCGAGCAGACCCCGCCGATCCCCGAGAACGCCCAGTGGGCGCTGTTCCTGCGCAACCACGACGAGCTGACGCTCGAGATGGTGACCGACGAGGAGCGCGACTACATGTACCGCGTGTACGCGCGCGATCCGCAGATGCGGATCAACCTCGGGATCCGCCGGCGGCTCGCCCCGCTGCTCGGCAACAACCGGCGGCGCATCGAGCTGATGAACGGGCTGCTCATGTCGCTGCCGGGCACGCCGGTCATCTACTACGGCGACGAGATCGGGATGGGCGACAACGTCTACGTCGGCGACCGCAACGGCGTGCGCACGCCGATGCAGTGGAGCGGCGACCGCAACGCGGGCTTCTCGTCGGCGAACCGCCAGCAGCTGTACCTGCCGGTGATCACCGACCCCGAGTACCACTACGAGGCGGTCAACGTCGAGGTCCAGCAGGCCAACCCGCACTCGCTGCTGTGGTGGATGAAGCGGCTGCTCGACCTGCGCCGGCGACACCGGGCGTTCTCGCGTGGCTCGCTCGAGTTCCTCCACCCGGAGAACCGGAAGGTCCTGGCGTTCCTGCGCCGGCTCGACGACGAGACGATCCTCGTCGTGGCGAACCTGTCGCGCTTCGTGCAGCACACCGAGCTCGACCTGTCCGAGCTCGAGGGCCGGGTGCCGATCGAGATGTTCGGGCGGGTCGAGTTCCCGCCGATCACCGGTGCGCCGTACTTCCTCACGCTCGCGCCCCACTCCTTCCTGTGGTTCTCGCTCGAGGCGCCGGCCCAGGGCGCCGACGGCTCCCCTGGCGGCATCCCGACGCTCGTCCTCGATCGCTCGCTCGAGGATCTGGCCGCCGACGATGCCGAGGGACTGCTGGCGCGGGCGCTCACCCGCAGCCTGCCCAGCCGGCGCTGGTTCCGCGGCAAGGCCCGCACGATCAAGGCGACCAAGGTCACCGATTCGATCGACGTGCGCGAGCCCGGATGCGCGGCCACCGTCGTGACGCTGGCCGTCGACTACACCGAGGGCGAGGGCGAGCTGTACCTGCTCCCGCTCACGATTCGATCGCCGGAGGCGGCGGCGCAAACGCTCGCCGAGACGCCGGGGCAGGTCCTGGCGCAGCTCCGGGGGCCCGATGGGACGACCAACCGTGGGCTGCTCGTCGACGCGGCGATGGACCCGGCGTTCATGACGATCCTGCTCGACTCCATCGGCGACCGGCGGCGCTTCAAGGGACGCCGCGGCGAGCTGCGCGGCGTGCCCGACCGGACGTTCAAGGGCGCGCGCGGCGGGAACGGGACGTTGCCCGCGATCCCGATCGGTTCGGAGCAGAGCAACAGCTCGGTGATCTTCGGCGACCGGATCATCCTCAAGCTGTACCGGGCGCTGGAGCACGGGATCAATCCGGACCTGGAGATCGGGCGGTTCCTGACCGCCCGTGGGTTGGGCTCGGTGCCGCGTGTCTGCGGCGCGCTCGAGTACGTGGCCGCGGACGGCTCACGGAGCGTGGCCGCGATCGCCCAGGAGTTTGTCGCCAACCAGGGCGACGTGTTCACGCACACCCTGGATCGCCTCGGCGACTACATCGAACGAGTGCTCGCGGAAGGCCCGCCCCCGGCCGTCGGACCCCTCACGGCTGCCGGGCTGCTGGCCGCGTCGACCGAGGAGCTGCCGCCGATCGCCCACCGGACCATCGGCTCGTACCTCGACCTCGCGCGCCAGCTCGGGTTCCGGACCGGTGAGTTGCACGCCGCGCTGGCTTCGGAGACGCGCGATCCGGCGTTCGCGCCCGAGCCGTTCACGGAGCACTACCAGCGCTCCGTCTACCAGTCGATCCACACCCTGTCACGCCACAACATGCGGCTGCTCGCACGAGTCGCCGACAGCCTGCCGCCCGGCGCCGCCCACGACGCGAAAGTGGTCCTCGCCGGTCACGACACCGTGGACACCCGCCTGCGCGCCCTGCTGAGCCACCGCTTCGGCGGCCAGCGCATCCGCGTCCACGGCGACTTCCACGCCGGGCAGGTGCTGCATACCGGCCGCGACCTCGTGATCATCGACTTCGAGGGCGAGCCGGCCCGACCGCTGAGCGAGCGCCGCCTCAAGCGATCGGCCCTGCGGGATGTAGCGGGCATGATCCGCTCGTTCCACTACGCCGCGTACGGGTCGCTGCTCCATCCGGGCCTCGGCCCGAACGTTCGCGAGGAGGACGCGCCTGCCCTCGAGCCGTGGGTTCGCGCCTGGTATCGCTGGGCATCCGCGGCCTACCTCGGCGGATACCGCGAGGCCACCGCGGGGGCGGCCTTCCTGCCCTCCGACGCCGGCGAGTGGGCTACGGTCCTCGACGCGATGCTCTTCCACAAGGCGTTCTACGAGCTCGGCTACGAGCTGAACAACCGGCCCGACTGGGTCGCGATCCCGCTGCGCGGCATCGCCCAGCTCCTCGAACCGTGACCCTGCCCGCCGGGTTCGCCCTCTCCCGGACCGCGCGCACGCGCTTCGGCGTCGACGGCGCGCCCGCCACCGAGCATGGCCACCTGAAGGTCCTCGATCGGGCCGGGGTCCGGCGTCTGGCCGCCCGAATGAACGAGACCCGCGAGCCGGGCAGTCCGCCGGCCCAACCCGGCGAGATCGTGGCGATGGGCCTCCTCCACGAGATCTTCCACATGCTCGTGGAGCGCTACGAGGACGAAGCCGCGAAGGGGACGCTCGAAGGGGCCGCCGACGACCTCGAAGCACGTCTCCGGGCCGACGCGCGCAAGGTCCTGCGCGGTTTCGCGACCGAGTTCCCGAGCGATGGGAAGCCGGAGCTGCCGCCCGAAGTCGTGGAGGAGCTGCTCCTGACGCGGGTCGCGAATGAGAACCCGGCCGCGATGCCGATCCGCGACCTGTTCGACGACCGTCCGCTCGCCACGGCCACGCCCTACGAGAAGGCCATCGCGGCGCTCGAAGCGTCGCTGGCCGGCGGCCCCGGGTTCGGGCCCGAGGGCGAGACGCTGTTCGAACTCCTGCGCGCGCCCGCGCGCCACGCTCCTGGCTCGCTGTCCGGCCAGTTGCGCTACATCCGGGAGCGTTGGCGCGGCCTGCTCGGCGACGCGCTCGATCGGCTGATGGGCGAGATCGACCTGACGCTCGGCGTCCTGGCCGAAGAGGAGCGCGCGCTCCAGCTACGCGAGTTTCGCTGGGGGGTCGGAGCCGGGCACCGCCCACGCACCGTCGTTCGCGGGCGCCGAGCAGGAACCCGAGCGCTTCAGCAGCGACTCCGCGTGGATGCCCCGCATCGTGCTCATGGCGAAGAGCACCTACGTGTGGCTCGACCAGCTATCGCGGTCGTATGGCCGCGATATCCGGACGCTCGATGCGGTGCCCGACGAGGAGCTGGACAAGCTTGCGCGCTGGGGGGTCACCGGGCTGTGGCTGATCGGCCTCTGGGAGCGCTCGCGCGCCTCCGAGAAGATCAAGCGCTGGCGCGGCAACGCCGACGCGGTCGCGTCGGCGTACTCGCTCGACGACTACCGGATCGCCGACGACATCGGCGGCGAAGCGGCCTACGCCGGGCTCCGCGACCGGGCGTGGGCGCGCGGGATCCGGCTCGCGAGCGACATGGTCCCGAACCACATGGGCATCGACTCGAGCTGGGTCGTCGAACACCCGGACTGGTTCCTGTCGCTCCCGGAGCCACCCTACCCCGCCTACACCTACACGGGTGCCGACCTGTCCGACGACCCGCGGGTCGGGGTCGTGCTCGAAGACCACTACTGGAACGATTCCGACGCGGCGGTCACGTTCAAGCGCTTCGACAGGGCGAGCGGCGAAGCCCGCTACGTCTACCACGGCAACGACGGCACGAGCTTCCCGTGGAACGACACCGCGCAGCTCGACTTCCTCAAGCCGGAGGTCCGCGAGGCCGTCATCCAGGCGATTCTCGCAGTCGCTCGACGCTTCCCGGTGATCCGCTTCGACGCCGCGATGGTGCTCGCCAAGAAGCACATCGAGCGGCTGTGGTGGCCTGAGCCGGGGTCGGGTGGCGGGATCCCGTCCCGTGCCGAGTTCGGCTCGATGCCGAAGGCGGAGTTCGATCGGCGCATGCCGGCCGAGTTCTGGCGCGAGGTCGTCGACCGGGTCGCGGCCGAGGTCCCCGACACGCTGCTGCTCGCGGAGGCCTTCTGGCTGCTCGAGGGCTATTTCGTCCGGACGCTGGGCATGCACCGCGTCTACAACAGCGCGTTCATGCACATGCTCCGCGACGAGGACAACGCCGGCTACCGGCGGGTCATCAAGGAGACCCTCGAGTTCGATCCCGAGATCCTCAAGCGCTACGTCAACTTCATGTCGAACCCGGACGAGGCGACCGCCGTCGAGCAGTTCGGGAAGGGCGACAAGTACTTCGGGGTCGCCATGCTGCTCGCGACCCTGCCGGGGCTGCCGATGCTCGGCCACGGCCAGATCGAGGGGTTCGGCGAGAAGTACGGCATGGAGTTCCGACGCGCGACCCTGGACGAGCGGCCCGACGAGTGGCTGGGTGCCCGCCACGAGCGCGAGATCTTTCCGCTGCTCCACCGGCGCGGACAGTTCGCCGAGGCTGAGGACTTCCTGCTGTACGACTTCGTGACCGAGGGCGCCGGCGTCGACGAGAACGTGTACGCCTATTCGAACGGCAGCGGGCCCGCGCGGTCGTTGGTCGTCTACCACAACCGCTTCGGATCAACGTCGGGCTGGATCCGCGACTCCGTGGCGTACGCGCTGAAGCAGGGCGACGGCTCGAAGCGGCAGGTGCGGCGGACGCTCGCCGAGGGCATGGGCTTGCCGACCGATCCTGCGGCGTTCGTCGCCTTCCGCGACGCCCGCACCGGGCTGGAGCACCTGCGTTCGGTCCGTGAGCTCCGCGAGCGTGGTCTCTTCGTGCGGCTCGATGCCTACCAGGGCCACGTGTTCTGGGAGTTCCGTGAGCTTCACGACGGGTCGGCGCACCAGTGGGCGCGGCTCAACGGGATGCTCGCCGGACGGGGCGTGCCGTCGCTCGAGGAGGCCCAGCTCGAACTGCAGCTCGAACCGGTGCACCGGGCGCTGCTCGCGGCGATCGCGGATCCGTCGCTGGCGACGGTCGAGCGCGTGGTTGGCGCCCTCGCCGAGACAACGGGGACGGCCGGCGACCGCTCGGCGGTGGTGGAGCTCGTCGCGAAGCGAGCCGCGACGACCCACGAGGCGGTCGCGGCGATCAAGGACCCCGCGGAGGAGGCCGCGCTGCGCCTGTGGACGCTGCTGTCCTCGCTCGGCTCGTTGCCGAGTGGCGCCGACCCGGCAGCCACCAGCCGCGCCTGGTATGACGAGCTTCGGCTCTCGCCGGTCGTCGCGGTCGGGCTTCGGGAACGCGGGCTGGACGAGGCCCAGGCATGGTCCGTCGCCGATCTCGTCCGGGTCCTGCTCGACCTGCCGCGGCCCGGCACGCTCCGGGGAACCGCGAAGACCCTCGACGCGCGGCTGCTCGAGGCGTGGCTCGCGCGGGACGACCTCCGTGCCGCGATCGGCGTGAACACGTGGGAGGGCACCGATTGGCTCGACCGCGACCGCTTCGCGGCGATGCTGCGCTGGTCGGCTCGCCTCGACGCGGTCGAGGCCGGCAAGGCGCCGCCGACGCGGCTGCCGCCGTACGTCAAGCGGCTGACCGAGGCCGCGGCGACGGCCGGCTACCGGGTGGATGCGCTCCGTGAGCTGCGTGGCGCCCACTCCGGTCGCCACCAAGGGTGCGGCCAGGAAGACGTCAGCGAAGCCCGCAACCCGGCCCCGCACGCCGGGAACCCGCCGTGCCTCAGCCCAGGATGATCCGGCGAAGGAGTGACGTCGGCGGCGCCCCGTGCGCGATCAGGTTCTCGAGGTGCGGCCGGTAGGTGAAGCCCGGCGTCTCGCCGTAGCCCGCCGACGACGCGCGGCTCGGGGACCGCGTCGGCCCCACGCGGATCACCTGACGCCGCGGCGGCCCGCCGGCGCACCTCGCGCTCGATGTCCCAGAACTCCATCGAACCCGTGAAGTACGTCGACAGCTGCGTCGATGACAGGCGCGCCCGGTCGTACTTGGCGCGCGCCTCGGCCTCCTCCTGGAAGCCACCTTCGACCATCAGGCTGACCGCCTCCTCCTCGGTCATCCCATGCACGTGGATTCGTGCGTCGATGATCGCGTTGGTGATCGAGCGCAGGTAGAACTTCCAGTGGATGAGGAGCAGTGACGGGTCCTCGGCGCCGTACCCGACGTCCATCATCACCTGCGTGACGTACACGGCCCAGCCCTCGTGGAACAAGCCGCTGCCGAAGATCGTGCGCAGCATCGACGTCGCGCGGTTCGAGTAGACGCCCTGCAGGTAATGCCCGGGCACGGCCTCGTGGATGGTGAGCAGCCGGAGCATTCGGGCGTTGTCCTCGCGCAGGTACGACTCCTTGCGCTCGTCCGGCCAGTCCTCGGGTACCGGGGTGATCGCGAAGAAGGTCTTCTCGTTGGGTTCGAGCGGCCCGGCTGAATTGAGCATCGCCCCACCAAAGGAACGCATGAAGGTCGGCGTCCAGCGAATCTCGAGCGGTTCCGCAGCCAGCCCGATCAGGTCGCGCTCGCGGCAGAACGCCTCCACCCGCTCGAGCTCCTCCCGGCAGAACTCGAGCAGCTCGTCGGACGGCGGGTGATCGGCGGCGATCGCGTCGAGGACTCCGCGCACCAGCCGCTGTTCGTCGGCGGGCGGTTCGGTGCCCGGGAACCAGGTCGGCCACAGCTCCGTGGCGATCCGAACCATCTCGGCACGGACGGCGCCATAGTCGCGCTCCGCCTGTTCGAGGATCCGCTCGGGCGTCAGCTCGTCCGAGCGCATCGTGTGGCGCATCCTCTCGGCGAACAGCCTGGCGCCCAGCCGCCCCTCGCCCTCGCTCCGCGGCAGCACCTCCTCGCGGAGGTGGCGCTCGAAGCGCTCCATCTCTCCCCGCGCACGCTCGACCGAGGCACGCAGCCGTGGCAGCACGGCGGCGACGGCAGGATCCTCGGCTCCCGCCTCCTCTGCCATCGTCAGCGCCTCGTCGGCGAGCTCGATCACACCTGGCAGTTGCTCGAGCGCCTTCTCGGTGTGGAAGCGTGCCACCGGCCGGTCCCCGACCGGCCCGATCTCCTCGATCGCAGCATCGACCACGGCCTCGAACCCGTCGAGCCGTCCCGCGATCGAGACGAGCCGCTCCGCCAGCGGTGCGAATTCCCGGGAGACAAGTCCGAACAGGCCGCCGCCCAGAAGGTAGACCCATTCGAGCGGGCTCCAGGCTTCCTCGCGCAGATCCAGGTCCGCGAAGCGCATCGCATCGAGCTGCTGGACGAGCAGATCGCGATCGACGGCGTCGTCGGCTGGCAGGTCCGTGAACCCGCGGAACTCGGCCAACCAACGGTCTGCGAAGGCGACCCGCTCGCGCCGACCGGCCGCCGACATGTCCGGCCACCGCGCGTCGTACGCGTGCTCGCCGATGAGTGTCGCTGCTGTCGGCTGGAGCGCCAGGAACTCGGACAGGAACGCGTCGGTGCGCGCGCGGAAGTCGGTCACAGCGGAACCTCGACACGGTGCTCGGGCGGTGGTGCGAGTCTAGCCGTCCCCGCTACCATCCGAGGCCATGTCCGATGTGCCGTGGATCCAGCCGGTCGTGCTCGAAGGGCGCATCGTGCGCCTCGAACCGTTGCGCCATGACCACCTCGACGGGCTGGCCGAGATCGCGTTCGACCCGAGCCTGTGGCAGTGGACGCTCGCCCGGCCGGTGGATCGGGCCGGCCTCGAGGCATGGCTGCAGACGGCACTCGACAACGCCGCTGCCGGGATCGAGGTTCCCTTTGCGACCGTGGAGCGCGACTCAGGCCGCGCGATCGGCAGCACCCGCTTCCTGAGCATCGTGGCGGAGCACCGCAGGTTCGAGATCGGCTGGACCTGGATCGCGGGTTCCGCCCAGCGAAGCGGCGCGAACCGCGAGGCCAAGCTTCTCCAGCTCGAGCACGGCTTCGAGCGGCTCGGCGCGAACCGGATCGAGTTCAAGACCGACTCGCTCAACGAGAAGTCGCGCACCGCGCTGCTGGGGATCGGCGCAACGTTCGAGGGGATCTTCCGCAACCACATGGTCATGCCCGAGGGTCGCCTCCGGCATTCCGCGTACTACAGCGTCACGCGCGAGGACTGGCCCGACGTGAAGGCCCGGCTCGTCGCGCTGCTCGATCGCTGACTTGCAGAGGCGGCACGCCGCCCGCCATCATCGGCGCGCACAGGGCGCCGGGCCCAATCCGCGCCGCCAGCCGCTCGGAGGTCTTCGTGAGGGGTTTCATCGTCGGGACCGTGGCGACGGCCATCGCGTTCTGGGTCGTCGCGTCCGTGTTCCCCGAGTACCTGGGATTGGACTTCCTGACATACGAGGGCGAACCTGCCGGATTGCTCGTGCTGGCGCTGATCTTCGGCGTGATCAACGGGCTGATCGGACCGATCGTGCGACTGATCGCGCTGCCGATCTCGTTCATGACGCTCGGCCTGTTCGGGTTCGTCATCAACGGCATCCTGCTCATCGTCGTCGCGTGGATCGCCCAGAACCTCGAGCTCACCTTCACGGTGGGCGACTACCCGCCCGACTTCAACGCGGACACGATCGTGGCGGCGATCGTCGGCGCGGTGGTGCTCGGCGTGGTCAACTCGCTCGCGCACACGGTCGTCAAGGACTGACGGCCCGCGACGACGGCTGACCTGACGGGCCCACCGCCCGAGACCGACCGCCTCCCGGCCATCGCCGACGGGCTGCGGCTCGCGGCGCGCCGGTTCGGCACGCCGCTGTTCGTCACCGACGTGGCGGTCCTGCGAGCCGCCGACGGCCGAGCTCGCGGTCGCGTTCCCCGACCCGATCGTCCGCCAGTTCTCGGTCAAGGCGAACGACGTCGCCGGGGTGGTGGCGGTCCTTCACCGGTTCGGCCTCGGGGCCAACGTCGTCTCGGGCGGAGAATGGGCGATCGCCCGGCGCGCGGGCGTCCCACATGACCGGATCACGATCGAGGGGATCGGCAAGACCGACGCCGACCTGCGGCGCGCCGTGCGCGAGACGGGAGCCGGAACGGGTCCGGCCTGGCTGGCGATCGAATCGCCCGACGAGGCCGATGCGCTGATCGCCATCGCCCGCCGGGCGCGACTGGGCACCGCGGACCGACCTCCGCTCGACGTGCTGTTCCGCCTCAACCCGGCAGTCGCCCCGGAGACGGCCGCGGGCCTGGCCGTCGGGGCGGCGGGCGCGAAGTTCGGCATGACCGAAACCGAGCTGACGTCCACGGTGGAGCGCGTGGCTGCGGAGGCCGATGGCGCGCTTGTCCCGCGCGGCATCCACCTCCACGTCGGATCCCAGCTTGGTGCCGTCGATGCGTGGCGCGACGCGGTGCGTCGCGGGCTGGCGCTGCTGGGCCTGGTGCGCGGCGGACTCGACCGCTTCGACACCCTCGACCTCGGCGGCGGTTTTCCGGTGGGCCCCCTCGGTCAGCCCGGTCCCCGCCCCGAACGCTTCGCCCGGGAGCTCGCACCGCTCATCGAGGCAATCCCCGTCGACCGGCAGCCACGACGGCTCGCCATCGAACCGGGGCGCTTCCTCGTCGCTCGGGCCGGTTGGCTCGTGGCCCGCGTCCTCCACGTCCGTGACCGCCCAGGCGCCGACGTGGAGCGCCAGGTCGTGCTCGACGCCGGAATGACCGAGCTGATCCGACCTGCGCTCTACGGCGCCCGCCACGAGATCGAGGCGTTGACCTCGCTCCGCCGTCCTGTCGCCGGTCCGATCGCGGCGCCCCACACCGCCGCCCTCGTCGAAGGGCCCGTGTGCGAGTCGACCGACCACCTCGGCACGCACGATCTGCCGCCGCTTCGGCGCGGCGACCTCGTCGCTTTCCGCGACGCGGGTGCGTACGCGGCCTCGCTCGGGTCGACCTACAACGGCCGGCCGCGCCCGGCGCAGATCCTGCTCGAGGAGGACGGCTCATTCCGCCTCGCGCGCCGGCGGGGACGCATGGCGGACCTCGGCTGAGTACGCTGATACACGTGTTTCGCCAGTCCGTCACCACGGCGTTGTCTTTCCTCGGTGCGCTGATCCTCGTCGCCGTGCTGGCGCTTCCCGCAGTTGCGGCCGAACCGCCGCCCACGCCCGAAGCGCAGGCCGAGCAGGTCATCCACGACACGGCGGGGCTTCTCGACGCCGGCACCATCCGGACCGTCACGCTCGTCGGCGATGCGCATCGCGGAGCTGACCGGCAGCCGGCTGGTCGTGTACGCACAGCACGCCGACGATCCTGGGCAATCGACCACCGGCGCCCGCGCCAGGGACCTCCTCGAAGCGGAGCTGGCGGATCCTTCGACGCCGTCGAACCGGGCCTCCTCGTGCTCGTCGAACAGGACCCGTCCGGCTCGCGCACCGAGATCGTCTATGCCGCGACACCCGAATTCCAGGCAGCACGTCCCGGAGGACACCCTCCAGCAAATCCTCGCCGACAGCGTCGATCCGGTGCTCGACGCCGGCGACCTCAACGCAGCGACGATCGTGGCCGTCGCCCGCCCGCTGATGGAGCTCAGCGGCGAGTTGCCTGGCGGACCCGCCGCGGACCCGGGCGCTCCTGCGGATGCGCCACCGCCGGGGCCGCCGTTTCCCGAACCGGAGATCGACCGGGCCGTCTACGACTTCGCCGGCGTCTTCGAGCCCGAGACGATCGCCGCGGTCGAGGAGACGATCGATCGCATCGAGGAGCGCACGAAGGCCGAGGTGGTGGTCTACACGCAGGTCGTCGACTCTCCCACGACCGAGGAGACCGAGCGCCACGCTCTGGCGCTCATCAACCAGTGGGGCGTCGGCCGCAAGGGCTTCGACGACGGCCTCGCGATCTTCTTCGACTTCGAGCCGGGTCGATCGAGCGGGCAGGTCCAGCTCTACGCGGCGCCGGGGTTCGCCGCCACGTTCCTGACCAACAGCGAACGCCAGCAGATCTTCGAGAACGACATGCTCCCGCTCCTTCGCGAGGACGACTGGGACGCGGCGATCCTCGCCGCCATGGATCGCATCGACGAGGTGGCCACCCCGGAGAACGCCGCGCGGCTCGAGCAGGGTCGGCAGCTCAACGCCGTCGTTGGCCTGATCGGTGCGCCGCTGGTCCTCGCGGGTCTGGTTGGCTGGGGGTTCTTCCACTGGCGGCGCTACGGCAAGGACCCGGTCTACCTCGACTCGCCCTCGATCTACGTCCCGGCCCCGCCGCCCGACCTGACCGCCGCATCCGGCGCGATGGTCATGGACGGCGGTTCGTCGCGTCGCGCGCTGACGACGGCGATGCTCGACCTCGCGAGCCGCGGGCTGATCGCCTTCCGCGAAGAGTCCGGCCTGCTCGGGCTCGGCAAGAAGGTCGGCGTCGAGCTCGATCCGGCGGGGGCGGATCCCGTCGTCGATGCGCAGCGCGAGCGGAACAGCCGACGTCCGATCGGCCCGGCGGAGCAGCTCGCGCTCCGGCGGCTGACACCGCTCGGCAAGGCCGACAACTACATCGAACCCGACGAGTTGCTCGGCTTCAGCGCAGCCGTGGACGACTTCGACGCTGCGCTCGAGAAGCACGTCGTGGCCAACGGCTGGTTCCGCGAGGCGCCCAGCAAGTCGACCAATCGCTGGCGGATCCGCGGCCTGTCTCGCCGCGGGCGATCGGTGCGATCCTCGCCTGGGTCGGGTTCCTGATCCCGATGGCAGGGCTCGTGCTCGTGGGCGGGGCGGCGATCGTCGGCGGGATCGTGCTGCTGATCATGGCCGGCTGGATGCCGTCGGTGACCATGGCCGGCGCGATGATCCGGGCGCAGCTCGCCGCCTACCGGCGGACGCTCAAGAAGACCATGGAGCAGTCGCGCTCGATGGACCAGGTCGTCGCCGACGCTGGGCTCGAGTGGCTCGACACGCCCGACCAGGCGATCGTGTGGGGCACGGCGCTCGGACTGCAGGACGAGATCGAGAAGGTCCTCGAGCGGAGTCTCGATGACGTCAAGGACGGGCGTGCCGCCTCGACCGGAACGTACTTCCCGGCGTGGTACGGCGGGTCGGGCGGCCAGGGGTTCGCGAACACCGGCGGCGGTGGCGGCATCTTCTCGAGCTCTGGCGTGCCGAACCTCGGCGGGATGATGGCGGCGCTCGGCACGATCGGGAACGCGCCCGCGTCCTCGGGGAGCAGCGGCGGCGGCGGGTTCTCGGGCGGTGGCGGCGGCGGAGGCGGGGGCGGCGCCGGCGGCGGCTTCTAGCTCGTCAGATCCCGAACAGCGCGCGACAGCGGTCCAGGCCGTCCACCTCGACCGTGGGCCGAGGACGCGCCTCCCACAGGGCCCGGGTCATGCGGTATTTCGCGGTCTCCCTCGACACGCCCTCCGGCGCGAGCCGGCCGAAGCCGTTCGGCTCGTAGCCCAGGCTTTGCGAGACCGCGTTCGACGCCGCGTTGTCGAGGAACGCCTCGGATTCGGCGACCTCCGCCCCGAGGTGGTCGAAGGCGAACGCCAGGACCGCGCCCCGCATCTCCTTGCCGATCCCCTGCCGCTGGAACCGCCGGGCAACCCAGGAGCCGGTGTCGACGACGCGGTGGACCGCGAAGCCTTCGGCGGCGATCGTCTGGGCCGCAACGAACTCGCCGTCCCGCTCGACGGCCAGGTTGAGCCACCATTTCTCGGGCGTCCAGTTGGCGCGCATGCCCCAGTGGTGTTGCACGAAACCGATCTCGAACTCCGGGCTTGGGCGGGTCGACCACGGCACGCCGAACGGCATCTCGTCCTCGCCGTGGATGCCGGATCGTGCCAGCTCGGCAAGGTCAACGAGCTCGTCGTCGGTCGGCAGGCGGAGGACCAGATGCTCGCTGCGGATGCGCAGGTCGAACAGCGGCCAGAGGGGATGCGTCACGGGCGGGACGGCTCCAAATGTGGTCGCGGGAGCGCGACGGTACACTCCGCCCATGGGTGCTGTCGAGACGATGGAAGTCTTCTTCGAAAAGCTGAATGCCGGCGACCGTGAGGGCGCGGTCGCGCTGATGGACGACATGACCGAGATGCGCGTGCACGTCGGCGACAGCGTGCAGACGCTGCGCGGCGTGGAGCGGGTCGGCGGCTGGTTCCTGCGCGGGGACACGGGCCTGCGCATGATCCCCGGCGAGGTGCGCGACACCGGCAACACCTACGAGGCCGATGTCCTCGTCGTCCGCCCGGGCGCGCCGACGCAGCACATCGACGCCACGTTCCGCGTCGAGGCGGGCAAGATCACCGCGATCAACATCGCGCCGCGCTAGGGCGTCTGGCCGGCGAGCCGCGCCGGCGGCCTGCGCTACGGCGCGGTGCTCGCGGGCGGTTCGCTCCCGAGGAAACCGCCGTTGTCCCCTTCCGAGGCCGGCACCGGGATGATGACCGTGTCCCCGATCGAAATCTTGTCGGGATCCTTGATCCCGTCCTTGTTGGCGGCGATCAGGTCGTCGATCGAGACATCGAAGCGCTTCGCGATCTTCGACATCGTGTCGCCGGACCTGACGATGTAGACCTGCGGCGTCGGGGCTGGCGGGACAGTCGGCGACGGGACGACCGATTCGAGGGCACTGGGTGCCGGCGACTCGTTGCCGGCACCCGGCCCGCCACCGGAGCCGCCGAACAGGTCGAGCACTGACGGCAGGAAGAACAGGGCGAGCGCGGCGATGCCCAGCGCGGCAGCCATGACGGCGAGCCGCGGCAGGGGGATCGCCGCCCGAGTCTTGATCGTCGGGTAGGCCTCGTAACGCTTCGGCTGTTCCCACGACGGGGCGCCGTGCGGGTCGCGGTTCGGAGGTCTCGACGGCGGCCGGGCGCCCTCGTACCGCACCTGGCCGGGATCGTCCTCGTACGACCGTGGGACATACGGCTCGGCGGGGCGCTCGGGCGGGCGGCCCGCGACGAGGCCGGCGAGCTCGGCGTCGGGTTCCTGGGCTCGCTCGGGCGACGCCGACGGGTGCCACGGGTCACCCTGCGGCGCGTCGCTCCTCGGCGCCTCGTCCTGCGGCTGGCGCGGCGGGTCGACGAACGATTCGCCACCGGCCACGCGATCGGCCGTGCTGCCGGCGAGCCCGCGTGCCTCGGGCTCGGCAAGGAACGGCGGTGGTGGCGCCCCGGCTCCGGCGGCCCCGGCACCCCTCCGGCCGCTCCGGCCGCCGCTGTCGGCCGGCCGCGCCCGCTCCGGCCGCGCCCGCTCCGCTGCTCATCCCCGGTCCGGTTGCCCACGGTGGCGGCGCCGCCCAGTCGCGCGGCGGGTTCCGCCGCGGCGGCAAGGGCGCGGGGCCGTCGTCGCGCTCCGCGCGGCTGGTCGGCGGCGGTCCCTGCCATTCGGCGGCTGGTTCGACCTTCGGCCGCGCGGCGTCCTCGCCTTCGGGCGGCCGTTCGGCCTGCGTGTCGTGACGATGGTCGTCGCCCTGCGAGATCGCGACGGTGGCCCCCGGAGGCGGGACCGCCGATCCGGCGCCGCCCCGAGTTCGAGCTGCCTCGCGCTGAGCCCATTCCTGGAAGGTCGGGCATACCGCAAACGCGCTCGACAGGCAGTACGCCTCCTGGTGGGCGATGGCGCGCGGCGCCGGATGAACCTCGGCGTAGCAGCGGTGACGGTGATCCGGTCGGTCGGAGCGCTCGTCCCGGTCGTCCTCGAAGGCGACGAAGGGGCAGGCCGGCGCTCCGTCCGCATGGGCCATGCCGCGTTCGGTCATCGCGCGGATGATACCCGCCCGGCACGTCCGCGACCCGTTTGACAGGCACGTTGGAGGCCCGGACACTTCGATGATCGGACGGTCCATTCCGCCGTCCGAATCAGATCTTCGAGTGCCCGAAGGAGTCCCATGTCCCGTTTCGGCCGTTGGCTCGCCCCCACAACCGTCGTCCGCGCGCACTGTGACCTGCCGTGTGGCGTCTACGATCCCGAGCAGGCCCGCATCGAAGCCGAGTCGGTGTTCCGGATCCAGGAGAAGTACCAGGGCAACGAGGACCCGGTCTACCGTGCCCGCGCGATCCACATCAAGGAGGAGCGGGCGGAGCTGGTGAAGGAGCACCTCGACGTGCTGTGGCACGACTACTTCAAGCCCGAGCACCTCGAGGCCGTGCCGAACCTCCACGAGCTGTTCTGGAACGCGACCAAGGCCGCTTCGAAGGCGAAGGCCTCGGTCGATCCGGCGGACGGCAAGGCCCTCCTGACCGCGATCGACGAGATCGACGCCGCCTGGAAGAAGACGGGCGGAGCGGAGAAGACGCGCGTCGCCGGCCGGCCCGGCTGATCCCGCCTCCATGACCGACCAGAAGCCCCGCCAGGCGGCGGGGCTTCGTCGTTTCCGGGGGCCGTGGCGGGTCGAGGTGGCCGAGGCCTCGATGCTGCCGGCGATCGCGCCGGGCGACTGGCTCCTCGTCGACCCGACGACGCGCCATTGGCCGCGACGAGGGTCGGTCGTGGTCGTCGCGCGAGCCGGACTCCGGCGACCTGGCGATCAAGCGGGTGGCGGCCGGTCCCGGCGATCGCGTGCCGTTCGCGGACGGCTACCTGATCCTCGCCGAGGACGAAGCGTGGCTCCTGTCCGACGCGGACGAGGAAACGACCCGCGCCGCGGGCTTCGGCGAGCCGATCGACTCGCGCCAGTACGGCCCGGTGCCGCTCGAGTTGCTCGTCGGTCGGGCGTGGTTCCGCTACGGGCCACTACGACGGTTCGGGCCGATCCGGCGGCTGGCCGGCGGACAGGTAGTGGCCAAATATTCGCCCCCGTAGTGAGTGGCAGAGCCTGGGCACTCGAAGAGGCCTGGTTGGTGGCCAGAAAACAGCCAGGATGGCTGTTTGGCCACAAACTCGGTCGATTTCGGCCCTGTAGGGCGTCGAGATCGTGCCCTTCAATCACCCGGGCTGATGTTTGGCCACTATCGGCGTGCTGGAGGCCGAGCGGGGCTCGAGATCGTGCCCTTCAATCACCCGGGCTGATATTTGGCCGCTAACTGCGGCTGGAGCCTGAGTCCAGCCGCGACAGCAGTCCTCAGCGAACACTGCCTGCGCCTCGGCCGTCGGGTTCCAGCGGGTCGGGAAGCAGACGACCCGATCCAGCCCCAGCGCGGCCAGCGCGCCGAGGAAGTCGACCCGTTCCTGGCCGGGTTCGCGGACGTCCTGGTCGCGGGTGTACAGCGACACCCGCAGCGTCGCGGGGTCGCGGTCCTCCTCCTCGCAGCGCTGACGGATGATCGGCAGCAGCTCGGCCACCTCGTCGGGAACGAGGAACACGAGGTTCAGCTCCTCGGCGAAGCGCGCGGCGTAGCGGAACGTCACGTTGCGGCCGTTGCCGCCGACGACGATCGGGATCCGCGGCTGCTGGAGGCCCTTCGGCTCGTTGATCGCCCCGCGGACCTCCGCGTACTCGCCCTCGAACGAGGCGCGACCCGGCTCGAGCATCCGCTTCACGACCTCGAGGTGGTCGCCGAGGGCCGTCATCCGCTCGCCGAGGGTCGGGAAGCCGTAGCCGTAGGCGATCCACTCGTCTTCCTTCCAGCCGGCCCCGATCCCCAGCTCGAAGCGCCCACCGCAGATGACGTCGATCGTCGAGGCCATCTTGGCCGTGAGGGCCGGGTTCCGAAAGCCCGTGCAGACGACCATGTGGCCGAGGCGCATGCGCTTCGTGACCATCGCCAGCGCCGCGAGCACCGAGAACGACTCGAACGTGATCTCGTCGGCCGGGACGGGCACGGTGTGGAAGTGGTCGAACGCCCACAGGGACTCGAAGCCCAGGGTCTCGGCCTGCTCGGCGAGCTCGATCGTGCGTGTCCAGGCTTCCGCCGGATCCCAGCCGTCGTACTCGCGCTTCCAACCCTGCAACGCCATCAGGCCAACCTGCATCGAGACCTCCTTCGATCCCACCCCCAACCGGGACATGGTGCCGTGTCCGTGGCTGAGTCGTCATCCGCGCCGTCCCCGGGCGCCCGTATGCTGGCCGCCATGAGCGACGTCGCCTTCGATCCTGACGCACCGCTGCCCGGGCCGCCCGATCCGTGGGCGAGCACCGGGATGCCCTCGCTGCGCCCCGGGCCGCCGTACCACATGACCGAGATGATCGAGGCCGAACCGGGCGTCGCGAGGCGCCTGCTGACGTCGCTGGCGGCTCCGTCCGGCCCGGCCGCCGGGCTCGCCGCTGCGATCCGCGAGGCGGCTGCGGCCGGCCAGCCGATCCTGGTCACCGGCTGCGGCACGTCGGAGCACGGGTCGCTCGCCGGCGTCGAGATCCTGCGCGACGCGCTACGGACCGCCGGCCTGCCCACCGCGACGCTCGCCAGCGTCCAGGCGCTCGAGCTGTCGCTCGACCCGGTGAGCAGCGGCCTCGTGGTCGGCGTCTCCCACGAAGGCGGCACGCCCGCGACGAACGCCGCCCTTGCCGCGTGCCGCACCGCCGGCGCGCGTACGGCCATCGTGACGGTCAGCGACCGGTCGCCCGGGGCAGCCCTCGCCGACATCGTGGTCACGACCGAGGAGCTCGACCAGAACTGGTGCCACGTCATCGGCTACCTGGCACCGATCCTCGCGTTCGCGGCAGTCGGCGCCCACCTCACGGGCCGGTCCGTTGACCCGGATGCCGCGGCCGATCTCATCGCGCGCGGCGTCGACCAGGCCGCCGCCGCCGAGGGGGTCGCGGCACGCTTCGGGGACGCAAACCGGCTCATCGTGGTGGCCTCGGGGAGTGACCGGCCCGCCGGCCGCGAGCTCGTCCTCAAGATCGAGGAAGGAACGTGGATCCCGTCCGCGTACCGCGACCTGGAGACGTTCCTGCATGGGCACCTGCCCGCCGTCGATGCGTCGACTGCGCTGGTCCTGATCCTCACCGAGCGCGAGCAACGCACCGTCCGCGCCAAGCGGGCGGCGGACCTGCTGCGGGCAGCGAAAGCGCTCGACGTCCCGGCGGCGGCGATCCTCGCCGAGCCGCTCGACGCCGAGCTGCCGCACGACCTGACGCCCGCCGGACGGCTCCTGGTCCCGGACGTGCCGGGCTTGCCGGCCCCGGTCGCGGCGCTCATCGGTTCGGCCGCGCCGCTCCAGCTGATCACCGAGCGCCTTGCTCGCGCGCGGGGAACGAACCCGGACCCGATCCGCCGCGACGACCCGCGCTACCGTGCCGCGGCCGAGGCAGCCGAGACCTAGACCCGCCCGACCAGCTCCTCGCCCATGACGTCGACCATGTCGAGGTCCCATGGCAGGAAGTCCTGGAGCATGATCCGCTCCACGCCGACCTCGGCAAAGCGGCGGACAGCGGCTCGGGCCTCGTCAGGCGTCCCGAAGATCCAGCGCGTGCGCCGTTCCTCGAGCCAGGCCTCGCCCTCCTCGGCTCCCTTCTCGCCGAAGGCCGCCATCAGCGCCGCCTGGCGCTCGCGGACCTCGTCCTGGTTGCGCCCGATGAGCACGCCGCTCATGGCCGACCGGGTGATCTCGCGCGGGTCGCGGTCGATCGCCCGGCACGCTTCGTCGAGGGCCGCCGAGACCCGCGTCACCTCCTCGGGGCGGGCCGAGACGATGTTGTACTCGTCGGCGTAGCGGGCCGCCAACCGCACGGATCGCGGCTTCCCGTCGCCGCCGATCACGATCCGCGGCCGCACCGACCCGATCGGCGTCGATGGTCGCCCGGCGACCTGCACCGGCTTCGGGTAGAACTGCGTGTCGTCGACGCTGACCCGCCGGCCCCGATACGACCAGCCGTCGGGCTCGCCCCACAGGCCGTGGAGGATCGCCAGCTCGTCCTCGACAAGGTCAAAGCGTTCGCCGACATCCGGAAAGTCCAACCCAAGCTGGCGGTGCTCCTCGTCGTTCCAGCCCGCACCCACCCCGGCCTCGATCCGACCGCCGCTCATCTCGTCGACCGTCGTCACGACCTTCGCGAACACCCCGGGGTGACGGAACGTCACCGGTGACACGAGCGCCCCGAGCCCGATGCGTTCGGTCTCGCGAGCAAGACCGGCGAGGACGGCCCAGGCATCCGTCGTCGGCTCGCCCGACGGTCCCGGAAAGCTCTGGAAGTGGTCGGATCGGAAGAACGCCTCGAAGCCGTTTGCCTCGGCTCGGCGGGCGATCGCCAGCTGGTCGAGGTAGCTCATGCCCTGCTGGGGCTCGGTCATCAGGACGAAACGCATGGTCCCTCCACGGCGCGGCAACCGTTCTGTAACCGACGACCTTCCAGATCGAAACGATCTTCGGGGTTGACAGAATGGTCAACTAAGTAGGAATATTTCACGCGATGAGAACTATCACTCCAACGATTGAACTCCACGACGAGATCATCGCCAACTTCCGCGAAGCGTTCGCCGAGCTCCGCTGCCTGGGCAGCGAGCGGATGCATCGGGCGGACATGAGCATGTCGCATTTTCACCTGATGTCGATGCTCGACCGCCACGGCTCGATGACGATGAGCCGGATCGCGGAACTGCTCGGCGTGTCGGTTTCGAACGCGACCGGCCTCATCGACCGGATCGAGGAGCGTGGGCTCGTCGAGCGAACCCGCATCCCCAACGACCGCCGCGTCGTCCACGTCTCGCTGACCGACGCAGGTCGCCAGACGCTGCACGACGTCGAGCTGTTCAAGGAAGACATGATCCACGGGATCCTGAACCGTCTCGACGAGCGCCAGCTCAGACGCGTGGCCCTGGCGATGAGCGACCTGCGTGCCGCCATCGTCGACGAGCTCAGCTCGGACCCGTCCGTCCAGCTCCACCAGCACATCCAGCGGGCTCACGGCTCGCCCGAGGCGTCGTCCCGGACCGCCTGACCGGTCCCACCTCATCAGCGACCAAACCCAGCGAAAGGACTTGTTCATGGAATCCATGCCTGCCAGCGTCGAGGGCCGCGGCCCGACGCTCGCCGAGGATCCCGCCCTAGGCCTGAGCCATCGGCAGAAGCTCGAGATCCTCGGCGCCGTTCTGCTCGCACTGTTCCTTGGCGCCCTCGACCAGACCATCGTCGGCACCGCTCTGCCGCAGATCGTCACCGATCTGAACGGCAACGAGCTGTACACGTGGGTCGTCACGATCTACCTGCTGACGTCCACGATCACCGTCCCGTTCTACGGCAAGCTGTCCGACCTGTTCGGCCGCAGGCCCCTCCTGCTGTTCGGGATCGGCGTCTTCCTGATCGGCTCCGCCCTTTCGGGCCTGAGCCAGAGCATGGAACAGCTGATCATCTTCCGCGGCCTGCAGGGCATCGGCGCCGGCGCGCTGTTCCCGATCTCGCTGGCCGTCATCGGCGACCTGTTCAGCCCAGCCGAGCGCGGCCGTTACCAGGGCCTGTTCGGCGCCGTGTTCGGGCTCTCGTTCATCCTTGGCCCAGCCATCGGCGGCCTGCTCACCGACTACGCCAGCTGGCACTGGGTGTTCTTCGTCAACATCCCGATCGGCATCGTCAGCATGGTCGTCATCTGGCGGCTGCTGCCCACCGTTCGCCGGCCTGACGCCGACCGGAACATCGACTTCCTCGGCGGCGGCGTGTTCGCGGTCGCGATCTCGTTCCTGCTCGTCGGGCTGACCAACAAGTCGGGCCTGACCTCGGCCGGCATCCCGAACGAGTGGACCGACTTCACCGTCGGCGGCTTCCTCCTGATCGCGCTCGTCCTGTCGGTGATCTTCGTTGTCATCGAGTCGCGGGCGAAGGAGCCGATCGTCCCGCTCAACCTGTGGCGCGACCGGACTTACGCGTCGTCCATCATCTCGACGTTCCTGATCAGCTTCGGGTTCTTCGGCGCGATCATCTTCCTGCCCCGCTGGTTCCAGGTCGTCCGCGGCGAGAGCGCGACGCTCTCGGGTTACCTGCTCTTCCCGCTGCTGATCGGCCTCATCGGCAGCTCGATCATCTCCGGGATCCTCGTGTCGCGGACCGGCCGTTACAAGCTGCTCGTGTTGTCCGGCATCGCGATCATGGCCGTCGGCCTCGTGTTGATGCACCAGCTGACCGCGACGACCGAGTACACCTCGATGTTCGTGTGGATGTTCATCACCGGCGTGGGCATCGGCCCGACGCTGTCAGTCTTCACGATCATCGTCCAGAACGCCGTGCCGTTCTCGGTGCTCGGCGTGGCAACCAGCAACCTGACGTTCTTCCGCCAGATCGGCGGTACGGTCGGGCTCGCGATCGCTGGCACGGTGTTCGGCAACTCGCTGCTGAACCGGCTGCCGACCGAAATCGTGGCCAGCCTGCCACCCGAGGTTCAGACCCAGGCCCAGCAGATGCTGGGGTCGGGTGCGAGCCTGAACGTCAACCCGAACAACCTGACCGGCGTCGGCCAGAGCTTCGGCGCGGCCGTGGCCGCGGTCGTGCCCGCGCTGCAGCCGTTCATCCCGAACCTCGACACCGCCTTCCACCAGGCGATGTCGCTGTCGATCGCCGACACGTTCCTCATCGGGATCGTGACCGCAGGCCTCGCCTTCGTCTCGGCGCTGTTCATGCGGGAGCTCCCGTTGCGCCAGACGAACGCCGAGGTGGCGGCGGTCCCCGCGGCCGCCGAAACCGAGGACGCGCCTCGTACGACGCTCCGCAAATCGCCGGTCACCGACTGACAACCCATCCTCCCCTCCTCCTCCGACGACCCTGGAGCGGCACCGCCGCCCGGGGTCGTCGCGTGTTTGGGCTAGGATCGGTGCGATGAGTGCAACGACCGACGCCGAACCCCGAGCCGCGCCGTTTCCTCCGGAGCTGCTGGCTTCGGGCGTCTCGGAGGCCGCCTTCGAGGCGCTCCTGTCCGTCGCGGAGTTGCCGTCAGGCTCGATGCACCGGGTGACCCGCGGCGACCTCGACGTCCTGCTGGCGCACACGACCGACGGCATCGTCGCGACGAACGACCGCTGCCCGCACATGAGCGCGCCGCTGTCGATCGGCGAACTCGACGGGTGCGTCGTGGCGTGCCCGCTCCACGAAGGTCGCTTCGACCTCCGCTCCGGAAACGTCGTTCAGATGCCGACGACCGGCGGTCTCGAGCCGGACGGCAGCTACCACCCGACGTGGACGCCCGGTGGGCGCGACCCGAAAGTCGATCCGCCCGGCAAGAAGGCCGCGGCGCGGGCCCTCACCCGGGTCCGGCGGTTCCGCTACTACCCCGTCCGCATCCGCGACGGGATGATCGAGGTGGCGCTCCCCGAGCACGGCTGAGTCGGGGGAAGTCACACCCTTGTCGGCGAGCGTGCTCAATGTCACTCGGTCGGGCCGCTTTAGCTCGGTACCCTCGCGTCGCATTACACTCGTGCGACCTTCTAGAGTTCGCCGAAAGGGAGCCGGTAGGCGTGGATACCGATCCTCGAGCCGAGGACAGGGGTCCTGTTCCCGCCTCGAACCCGAATGAGGCGATGTGGCGGGCGATCCTCGAGGGCACGGATCCAATCTACGCACGGACTCGGGGCCGCCTCAAGCACCTCCCCGGGGCGCCACGTTGCAAGATGTGCGCTGCGCCTTTCACGGGTCCGGCCGGCAGGCTGATGCGGTGGCGCGGTCGAGCGCCGTGGCCAAACAACCCGGACTACTGCGGCGCCTGCTTCCAGCTCCTTGATCGATACCACGGCGGCGCCGAGATCGACTCGTCCTTCCTATTCGCGGACATCCGCGGCTCGACGACGTTGGCGGAAGGGATCTCACCGACGGCATTCCGGACACTTCTCGACCGCTTCTACGACGTCGCTGCGGCGGCCCTTGTCGCCCATGACGGCATCGTCGACAAGTTCGTCGGCGACGAGGTGGTCGGGATCTTCATCCCGGCGCTCGCCCACGACGAGCACCCTGCGCGTGCGATCGCTGCGGCACGCGCCCTGCTCGACGCAACGGGCCACGGCGGTTCCGGTGAGCCCTGGCTACCAGTAGGAGTCGGCGTGGCGACCGGAACCGCATTCGTGGGGTCGGTCGGCGAGACCCACACAGCCGCGATGACGGCCCTCGGCGACATCGTGAATGTCACCGCACGGCTTGCGTCCGCGGCTGGGCCCGGCGAAATCCTCGTTAACGAGCGTGCAGCAGAACGGGCCGACCTTCAGACCGGCTCGCTCGAGCTGCGCCGGCTCGAACTCAAGGGAAAGACGCAGCCCACGCTCGTCTATGTTGTCCGTGCCGGAGCGAAATTGCCCGCCTGATCGCGAAGATCTCGAGGCAGCTCGGCAAGGGGACGACTCGACTCCCGTCTCGCAAAGCATGCGCCAATGACGCCAGGGGCTAAGGCGGAGCCGACGCTTGCGCCGGGTCGGATACAGACCACCTTCCCAGACCACGTAGGCCGCCGGCCGCCGAATGGGATGGTAGAGCGCCTTTTCGTCAGTCAGAGTGCGCAATGCCACCTGAAAGAGGGAGAGCGCGTCCACGATCAGCACGCGCTGTCATCAGGCAGCGTGCGCCTAGAGCATCCGATCAGTGGCGCTCAGACTGCGACCGCCGCCAAACGACTGAAACCTGCGTAGGGCCGCTCAAAGCTCAAATTCTCGCGCCCGCCCATTGCCGCGGCCTTGAACGACTCACTAGCGTCGCCGAACACCCTGACAGCCACTGTGTCGAGAAACTCATACGCTTGGGCGAGGCGATCCCCGGCAAGCTGCATGTGCAACATCAGCGACTCTTCATCCGGGTGGATCTGGATGACCGTCATCACGCGCGATTCGTCTTCAATGTAGATCTCGAAGTGCAGGATGCGCGGATGGTTGTCACGGACGAACTGGGCGAGCCCTGCGCTAGCCTTCTTCGCGACGTCGACCTTCCCCTCGCGGATCTGGTGGGTACCGACAAAGACGATCGGTCTAGGCATGGCTGCCTCCTTTGGTTGACACGATGTAAAGTCGTGTGCCATTAGAGTAGACAACGTGTCAAGTGCGCTGGTCAGTTGCCGACGTTTGCGGGACCCCGTGTGGGACGATGCTTCGTTCCAGGAGCTTGGTGATCTCGTCCGCGTAGCGTTCTTGGCTCCAGCCCATGACGAACGTCAGGACGCGCCACGGTCCCGGCAAAGTGACCGTGAAGATTAGGTCCGCGGCCGCCTCCGCCGTCCATCCATCAACGAGCTGGCCTTCCGCCCCGAGGCGCTCGGCGATCCTTCGCACGTGGCCTCGCCGGCCCGTCATCCGGTCCTTCCACGCGGTGGCCAGGGCCTCGTCGGATTCCGACGCCAGTTCCAGGATCCGGGAAACCGAGTCGATCTTGGCGGTATACCAACTCATGGTCAGAACCCACCGGCGCAAACATTCGACGCCGGTTGGCGCGTCGAAAACATCGGCACGCAGCTCGTCCCGACCGAAGCTCACGTCAATGTGGTCGCCCAGGGCGACAAACAGGCTTGCTCGGTCTCCGAAGTGGAGGTAGACGGCCTGACGAGAGACACCAGCCTTCGCTGCGATATCAGCGACTCGAATGCCCGTCCCCCGCTCCTCAAGCAGAATCCATGCAGCGTCGAGAATGCCCCTGCGGGTTTGCGGATCTCCGAACGGCTCGCCGGACCTTGACACCGTGTCAATCTACCAGAGCGGCCGCTAAGCAATCGTGCCGACGGAGATCACCTCGTCGTCGGCCAGCGTGCGCGAACGTCACCCGGTCCGATCACCGACCCGGTATGCGGGATGGCGATCGAGTACCTTGGCGGAAGTCCCCCTAGCCGTGCCCGAGACGATTGGTTGTGTCTCTCTCCGACGATGTCGTCACTCTGCGGCCCTGGTCGAGAGATGATGCCGGGTTCATCGCCGACACAAGCGGCGACCCCGCGATCCAGCGCTATTCGGTCCCGGATGATCGCCGTGGCCACCCAAGTCCGCCACACTCGATCGCGGATGCCGAGGCAATGATCGACGCATTGGCGGCGAAATGGCGCGCGTCTGCCACGACGGGAAGGCCATCGGGGGTCACCTTCGCGATCACCGAGGCTCTGATCGCCGACGCAAGCGGCGACCCCGCGATCCAGCGCTATTCGGTCCCGCATGATCGCCGTGGCCACCCAAGTCCGCCACACACGATCGCGGATGCCGAGGCAATGATCGACGCATTCGCGGCGAAATGGCGCGCGTCTGCCACGACGGGAAGGCCATCGGGGGTCACCTTCGCGATCACCGAGGCTCGGTCGGGCGAATTGGCCGGGATGTGTGGCGTTGACGACTGGTCAGACGAGGACGTCGTGCAGATCGGCTACTGGCTTGCGCCAAGGGCGAGAGGACGTGGCTACGCGACTCGAGCGGTGATCCTGCTGACGCGCTGGCTGTTCGAGCTGGGAGCCGCTCGCGTCTTCTTGACGATTGTCGCGGGCAACGAGCCGTCAGTCGAGGTCGCCCGCCGTGCAGGGTTTGTGTACGAAGGAACGATGCGCTCCCACGGCGTGTGGCGGGATGAGCGCTGCGACGTTATGTGGTTCGCCGCGCTACCGACGGAGTGGAGGATTCGCTAAACCGTGGCGACCGCCCTGGCCCCTAACGTCGGGCCGCATGCCTGCTGACGTGTCCCCGTTGTCGGTC